>NZ_FOQS01000001.1:0-829732 GCF_900113815.1 Pseudomonas sp. NFPP04
TACTAATTGCCCGTGAGGCTTGACCATATAACACCCAAGCAATTTGACTACTCTAACGAGCATCAGATTGCGGTGTGTGAAGACGAAAATGAACCGAAAGTTCGACGTTCACAAAACACCGAAAGCTGTCACATACCCAATTTGCTGAAGCGAGGCCCAGGCCGCGACTCAGTACCCGAATTTCTTGACGACCATAGAGCATTGGAACCACCTGATCCCATCCCGAACTCAGTAGTGAAACGATGCATCGCCGATGGTAGTGTGGGGTTTCCCCATGTGAGAGTAGGTCATCGTCAAGATTAAATTCCAGAACCCCTGATTGCTAACGCAGTCAGGGGTTTTGTTTTGGGCGGTCGGAAACTCAAGCACTACCTACCCCACGACAAATTTGCACAGTTATTTCTGAACCAGAGCACTAGAATAGGCACCTAACCATTTTTAGAGCCAGAGCCCTATCTATGCCTGATCCGGCTGATGCCCTAGAGCTATCGGATTTACCACTGGACGACCTGGTGGCATGCCATGAGTGCGACTTGCTGATGCGCAAACCGGTGCTCTCCCTCGGCGAAAAAGCCCAATGCCCGCGTTGCGGTTATGAGCTTTACGCTCACCGCCACAATGTCGTTGAGCGAAGTCTCGCCTTGGTGCTGGCTGCACTGTTGCTGTATATACCCGCGAACTTTCTACCCATCATGCAGCTCAATCTACTTGGGCAGTCCTCCGAGGATACCGTGTGGAGCGGCGTTGTCGGTCTGTTCGATACCGGCATGCAAGGCGTCGCCGCCGTTGTGTTCCTGTGCAGCATGGGCATCCCATTGCTCAAGCTGATTTGCCAGTTGGCAGTACTGCTCAGCATCCGTTGGAATATCGGCCGCAGTTATGGACTGCTGTTGTACCGCATCTACCACCACATGAAGGATTGGGGGATGTTGGAGGTCTACTTGATGGGGGTGCTGGTGGCGATCGTAAAACTCGCCGATATGGCGTCCATCACCATTGGCCTGGGCTTGGTCTGTTTTATCAGCCTGCTGATGGTTCAAGTACTGCTTGAGGTGGTGATGTCGCCCCACCAGATCTGGCAAGCGTTGTCAGGAGAGGATGATCATGCGGGCGATTGATGCAGGCATTCTGATTTGTACCGAATGCCACGAATTGAACAAACAGGACACTGATAGCGATGAGCAGCTGTGCACGCGTTGTGGTGCGCTGGTCCATGCCCGCCGCCCCAACAGCCTCACCCGCACCTGGGCACTGCTGATCACGGCGGCCATCTTGTATATTCCAGCCAATGTGTTGCCCATCATGACCATCAATAGCCTTGGTCAGGGTGATCCCAGCACCATCATGGCGGGCGTGATCCAGCTGGTGCAGCATGGTATGTACCCCATCGCTGCCGTGGTGTTCATCGCCAGCATCCTGGTGCCGACGTTCAAGCTGGTCGGCATAGGTCTGCTACTGTTCTCGGTGCAGCGTCACCAACCGTTGTCCGCGCAACAACGCATTGTGATGTACCGCTTTATCGAATTCATTGGCCGCTGGTCCATGCTGGATATCTTCGTGATCGCCATCCTGGTGGCGGTTGTAAATTTTGGGCGACTTGCCAGTGTCGAGGCCAATCTCGGCGCTGCGGCGTTCGCCAGTGTGGTGATCTTGACGATGCTTGCCGCAGTAACTTTTGATCCCCGACTGATTTGGGATAACACGGAGTCGGACGACGACCATGAGTGATTTGCCAAAAGCTAAAACCCGCCCCGCCTCCAATTGGTCGGCCATTTGGGTGTTACCTCTGATTGCCCTGATCATCGGTGGCTGGCTGGGGTGGCGTGCCTATTCTCAACAGGGCATCGATATCCAGGTGCGCTTTGAGAGTGGCGAAGGTATCCAGGTCAACAAAACGGAAGTGGTCTACAAAGGCATGCCGGTGGGCAAGGTCAAGGCCCTGGCCCTAGATGACGAAGGTAACAATCGCGGGGTGATTGCTACCATCGAGATGAACAAGGATGTCGAACAGTACCTGAAGACCAACACCCGTTTCTGGCTGGTCAAGCCGAGTGTCAGCCTGGCCGGCATCACTGGCCTGGAAACCCTGGTGTCGGGCAACTACATCGCCGCCAGCCCTGGTGACGGTGAGCCCACGCGCAAGTTCAAGGCGCTCTCCGAAGAGCCCCCCTTGTCCGACGCCAAGCCCGGCTTGCACCTGACCATCAAGGCTGACCGTCTGGGTTCGCTGAACCGTGGCAGCCCGGTGTTCTACAAGCAGATCCAGGTGGGCCAGGTCAAAAGCTACCTGCTCTCCGAAGACCAGAGCACCGTCGAGATCAAGGTCTATATCGAACCGACCTACGCCAGCCTTGTGCGTAAACACACACGTTTCTGGAACGCCAGCGGCATCAGCATCGATGCGAACCTCTCCGGCGTGAAAGTGCGCAGCGAATCCCTCTCAAGCATCGTTGCCGGCGGTATCGCCTTCGCCACGCCGGAGAACCGCAAGGACAGTCCGCCTACGGACCCAAGTCTGCCATTCCGCCTGTACGAAGATTTCGACGCCGCTGCGGCCGGAATCAAGGTCAAGGTCACACTCTCCGACTTCGAAGGCCTGCAGGCTGGCCGCACTCCGGTGATGTACAAAGGTATCCAGGTCGGTAGCTTGAAAACGCTGAAGATCAATCCGGACCTTTCCAGTGCTAACGCCGAGCTGACCCTCGATCCCCTGGCTGAAGATTACCTGGTACAGGACACTCAGTTCTGGGTGGTCAAACCGTCTATTTCCCTGGCGGGTATCACAGGGCTCGAAGCCTTGGTCAAAGGGAACTACATCGCCATTCGCCCGGGGGACAAAGGGACGCCTCCACAGCGTGAGTACGTCGCACGGGCCAAGGCGCCACCGTTGGACCTGCGTTCCCCTGGCCTGCACATGGTGCTGTTCACAGACAACCTCGGTTCCCTGGATGTCGGCAGTCCGATCCTCTACAAGCAGGTCAAGGTGGGCTCGGTGCAGAGCTACCAGTTCTCGCGCAAGAACAAGCAGTTGGTGATCGGCGTCCACATCGAGAAGGAATACGAAAACCTGGTCAATGGCTCGACGCGCTTCTGGAACGCCAGTGGCGTCACCCTGACCGGTGGTCTCACTGGTGGAATCCAGGTGAAGAGTGAATCCCTGGCCAGCCTGATGGCGGGTGGCATCGCCTTCGAAACACCCGAGCAGAACGTTCCGCTGAAAAAACGCATCCCGCGTTTCCGCCTGTTTGCCGACCGCGATGCTGCCAACCAGCACGGTACCCTGGTGACCATTAAGGTCGACCGCGCCGACGGCATGCGTCCCGGCACTCCTGTGCGTTTCAAAGGCCTGGACGTGGGCAAGATTGAAAGTGTCGACCTCAGTGCCGACATGCAATCGGTACTGCTCAGTGCGCGTATCACCCAAGTGGCTGACCGCATCGCCCGCGTCGGCAGCCAGTTCTGGGTGGTCAAGCCTGAGCTGGGCCTGATGAAAACCGCCAACTTGGAAACCCTGGTCACCGGTCAATACATCGAAGTGCAACCGGCTGCGAAAAACGCCGGCCCGCAAAAGAGTTTTGTCGCGCTCGCCCAGCCCCCTGAAGCCGCCCATCAGGAAGCCGGCCTGAGCCTGACCCTCAGCGCCGCCCGCCGTGGTTCGCTGAAGGAGGGCGTGCCGGTCACCTACCGCGAAGTCACTGTGGGCAAAGTCACCGGCTACGAGCTGGGGCAAACTGCCGACCGTGTATTGATCCACATTCTGATCGAGCCCAAATATGCCCCGCTGGTCCGTGGCGGGAGCCGGTTCTGGAACACCAGTGGCTTTGGCCTCGACTTCGGCCTGTTCAAAGGCGCCACCGTACGCACGGAATCCCTGGAGACCCTGGTCGCCGGCGGTATCGCCTTCGCCACACCCGATGGCGAGCGCATGGGCAATGCCGCCCGGCCACAGCAAACCTTCCCGCTGTTCGACAAGTTCGAAGATGAGTGGCTGACCTGGGCACCTAAAATCCCGCTCGGCAAATAAGCGCCACAAAAAAGGCCGCGATCCATGAGATCGCGGCCTTTTTGCATTTCAGCGCAGGGCGTCAGACTTCATCCAACTGCGGCTCATCCGCCTGTACATTAACCGTTGCCTTCACCACATCATGACGGCGAATGTACTTCCAGTCCGCCTCATCAATGTAGATCCCATTCGGCCCGCTGCCGCCTTCCAGGTCGATCGCCACCTGGGCGGACACCTGCGGCTTCACACTGGCCAGGATTGGCACAAAGCCCAACTGCAAGCTGGTCTCCAGCAATGCGGCCTGGTTCTTCTCGTCGATATCCGCTGCCTCGTCAAGGTAATACGGCAAACGCACACGCCCGGCCTGGTCGCGGTCCATCAAGTGCAGCAACAGGTACATGTTGGTCAGCGCCTTGATGGTCATGGTGGTGCCGTTGGACGCGGCGCCATCGATGTCAGTATGAATCACCGGTTGGCCATGCACCTTGGTAATCTCGAACGCCAGTTCGAACAAATCCTTCAGGCCCAGCTGGTTGTGGTTGGCCGCTACCAGCCGCGCCAGGTACTCCTTGGCTTCTTCGTTCTTGTTGTCCTGCTCGGCGCTCTGGCTCAGGTCGAATACCGAGAGTGTTTCGCCTTCTTCATACTGACCGGCACTGTGGATGATCTGGTCGATATGCTTGAGCGCTTCCTTGTTCGGCGCCAGTACGATGCGGAAGCTTTGCAGGTTGGAGACCTGGCGCTTGTTGATCTCACGGTTGAACAACGCCAGTTGATGCTCAAGGCTGTCGTAGTCGCTGCGGATGTTGCGCAGGGTCCGTGCGATATCGGTGACCGCCGCACGGCGGGCCTTGCCGAGTGTCAACGCTTCATCCGTGCGGTGCGCATAAGCGTTGATCAGCAATTGCAGGCGACGCTCAACATCATCCTCGCTGTCGAACTTGGCCACGCCCTTGAGGCGAACCTGGGCGTACAGCGCTTCGATCTGGCCATCGGCGCGCAGCAAACCTTGCCAACTGTCCTGATAGTCATTGAGCAGCGGCAACAGGTTGTCCATGGAATCGTCGATCGGGTCCATGAACGGCGTGCCGAACGGCAGATCCGCCGGCAACAACTGACGGCGACGCAACGCGTCGTCCAGCGTACGTTGCTTGGCTTCCATATCGCCGATCTGGCGGCCCACCAGTTGCAGCTTGGCCGACAGCTGCTGAACGCGCTCGGTGAACGCATCGCTGGAGCGCTTCAACTCATCCTGCGCCGCTTCCATCTGCGCCAGGTTTTCCAGCTTCTCGCCTTCTTCGGCGCTCAGGGTTTGTGCACGGCGGAAGTCTTCAAGGGCCTTTTGCGCATCGAGCACCTGCTGGTACAGCGCTTCGGTCTGCGTCTTGCTCGCGGCACGGTCGGAGGCTACAGCCTGCTGGGTTTTCAACTGCTTGAGTTCTTTTTCCAGGCGTTCCTTCTGGTCACGCAACGCCGCGCGATCTGCCAGGGCCTGCAATGCCGGCGGTTCGATATGGGAGATGTCGATGGACAGCCCCGGCACTTCAAAGCGCTCGCCCTTGAAGCCGTCGAGGATCTGCTCCAGGGATTTGACCCACTGGCCGTCTTCGTCAAGCGTGATGCCGTGCTCGCCCAACGGCAGGCTGAACAGCGAACTGTTGAACAGGCGCATCAGACGCTCGACGTCTTGCTGTGAGAATTCTTCCCGCAGTTTGGCGTAGCTGTTGTTGTCCGCATGGTCGAGCTGTTGCTTGACCGACTTCAAGCGCTTTTCAAGGTCGCGCAAACGCTCGTCCAGATCCTCGGCGCTGAACTGCCGCGACTGCGCCAGGGCGCCGGCCAACTCATCGTGGGCATCCTTGGCCGCCAGCAGTTGCTGTTCCAGCACCTTGACGTCATCCACCAGGGCAAATCGATGCTTGAGCACCGACAACTCGCCCAACCAACGCTGGATACCACTGATTTCCCGCTCCAGGCGCATCAGCTCCTGGGTGCCGCCACGCTGGTCGTTCTGCAGCGCGTCCTGCTCGTTGCGGTAGTGCTCGGCCTGGATCGTCAGTTCTTCCTTGCGTGCACTGGCGTAGTCCGACCAGGTGCCCAGCAACGAATCCAGCAGCGGCGACAGGCGATGCAATTTGCCACGCAGCACGTCGCGCTGGCGAACACCATTGGACAGCGCTTCTACCAGCGGGCCGGCGGCGACCAGGGAGTTGTAGTCCTGCTCCATGCGCCTTACATCGCGGAAGGCTTCTTCGCACGCGGCGATGTAATCGACACTGCCGGAACGCAAGCTGTGTTCGAAGGCATCGAGAAACAATTGCTTGAGCTTGGCCGCAGTGATTTCACGCATGTGCAGCAGGTTGATAAACAGCGCGCGGAAGGTCTTCAGGCTCTGCTCGCTGGTGGAGCGCAGCGGAATCAACGTCAGGTCCAGCGGGATTGACGTATGCCCGCCCACCAGCAAGCGACGCAGCTCATCCGGCTTGAGTTCGTAGGCTTTCAGGCCTTCGCGCTCAAGGTTGGTGAACAGCTCCTTCTGACGCAGGCAGGTGTCGTTCTTCTGGTAGTGCGCCAGGTCCAGCTTGCCGGCATAGGCAAAGAACTGGTGACCGAAACCACCGCCCGGGCCGCGCCCGACCACGCCGATCACGTGTGGGCCGTGGGGCAGCGAGACTTCCACGAGGATGTAGCTGGTGTCGGTGGCAAAGTAGAAGCGCCGCGATTGTTCCAGGGTGTACTTGCCGAAACTCATGTCCGACATGCGCGCCAGGATCGGGAACTGCAAGGCGTTGATCGACGCGGATTTACCCAGGTTGTTTGCGCCATATACCGACAGCGGCTCTTCCAGCGGGAACAGACCCAGGCTGTAACCGGCGGTGTTCAATAGGGCGAAGCGGCGGATGCCGTAGCGTTCCTTACTCATGCATCGGTCTCCTGTTCTTCGGCAATGGCGCGGGCCAGGGCGTCTTCTTCGCTTTCATCGGCGAAGTCGCTCAAGTCGAGTGGGTCATCGGTTTTCAGCAATTTCTCATCGCTGTCTTCGTCGATGATCACCGGTGCCGGCAGCGGCAACACGCTGTGCACGCTGGCTGCCAGGTCGCGGTCTTGCTGCACCGACAGGCACACATCCAGGAAGCGGTGCATCGGCGGCAGGAAGCGATAGATGCCGTTGTCTTCGCTGGCAAAACCCAGCTGGGTCATACGGCGCATGATTTTTTCTTCGAGTTCTTCCTGGGTCTGCACTTCGGCCTGGATAAACAGGTCGCGGTACTTCTCCAGCAACGACGGCAACTCATCACGGCCCAGGCTGCCACCGTCGAGCACGGCAATCGGGTCGCGGCCCTGGTCGGCCAGGTGCTCGACGATGATGAAGGTGAACAACGCCAGGCGCTGGGCGGTCTTGTTGACCTGCGCGGCCGCCACGGCGGTGTCCGGCACGAAGTAGTAGAAGCCCCGTGTGTCGCACACCAGCTCAAAGCCCAGGGCCTTGAACAGCGTGCGGTACTGGTCCTGGAAGTTCGACAGTTGTGCGTACAGCTCCGGGTCGCGGCGGCTGACGTGGTAACCCTTGAACAGCTCGCGAAAGATCGGCGCCAGTTGGGACAGTTCGGATAGATCAAGATGCATAAGGTGTGCTCGCAGAATTCTCGGCTGCATCATGGCTGGCCGGGAGCAGGGCGAAGGAGCGCAGGCTGACCTGGTGCTCGTGTGTGTGGTAGTCGCGGCGTTCAAGGCGTTCGCGCTTGAAGCGTTTTTCCCGCGAGAGGCGCGAGAACCAGTACAGCAATTCGTCGGTGGCGCCGTCGGGTTCCTGCTCCAGCAGCCAGGTCATCAGGTCCGGCATCGGCAGCGCGTCTTCGCAGCGCTCGAGCATTTCCTTGACGGTGCGTGGTGCGCGCTGGGCGTCGCCCTTGTGGGACTTGTGCGCCTTGGGAAAACGCGCCGGTTTCGGCTCGAAATTCGCCAGGGCATACACGTAGGCTTCCACCTGGCTGGCACTGCCGAGGAAGGTGCTCTGCGGCCGGGTGAACATCGGCATCGCCGCCTGGGGCACTGCGTCCAGGCCTTTACGGCGAATGGCCGACAACGCCAGCGCCGCACCACGGGTCACGGCGTTGTGCCGACGCGCTTCTTCGCGCAGCGGTAGCAGCAGCTCGCGGGCGTGGCGCAGAGTCAGCTGGGCGCTGGTCTGCATCTCCAGGATGCGCGCGTGGGTGCGCAGCAGCATGTCGTCGTCCACCAGATGGCCGAGACGCTGCTGCTCGGTGAGCATGCGCAACAGCACATTTTCCACCTTGCGCACGCCTTGCTCGAAGGCGCCGTCGGCGTTCACCAGTTGGATCATCGGTTCGACGTATTCGTCCCAGGTCGCGAGGACCTCGGCATAACGCTGGCGCAACGGAATCTGGCGGTCGCTGGTCTTGGCGCGATCGGCCACTGCGGCGAGGGCCTGTTCGTCGTTGGCGAGTTTTTTCAGCACGTCGCGCACGCGCATGTCGAGCAGGCGCAACTGACGGGCCAGGTCGTGGCCATCACGGATATCGAAGGCGTCCTGGATGTAACCGGCCAGGCGCTCGAGGTGGCGCAGGTAGGCTTCGATTTCCAGGCACAGGCCAAGCCGGTGCTCCTTGCGAAGATAGGCCAGGAAGTCATGGATCTGTGCATTGAGCTCGAAGCGGTTCGGGCTCTTGGCAACAGGCACCAGGATATCCAGGCGAATCCACACGTCCAGCAGGCTGGTGATGTCCTGTGGCGTGCTGTCCAGTTGTTGGGCGGCCAGTTGTGCGCGCAGTTCGCCCAGGCTCAGGGTGCCTTGGTCGAAGTGTTCGCACAGTGGCTCAAGCAGGGCCCAGTGTTCGGCGAGGGCGCGCAAGACGCGCTTGGGTTCGATCATTGGAATGGCCGGCGGGTTGGCGATTAAAAGTCGCGATTGTACTGCATCGGACGCGGGATTTATCCACAGCCGGTCAGTACGCAGTGGGCGATTGTTGCCGAACAGCGGTAGAATCCCCGCTCTTTAGTTATCCACAAGTGGCCGAGCTGTGCTTATCGAGTCCCGACGTCGCGCTTACTTGACCGCCATGCAGGTGGTCAACTGGCTGCCCCGCACCGAACTGCCGTTTGCCGCGCCGTCGCGGCCCGAGCTGTTGCAGGCGCTTGAGCCCTATGAGGCGTTCGAGTCTTCGGGCGAGGAGGCGGCTGCGCCGGTGGCGGTGGTCAAGCCCACGCCGGAGACGCGACCGGTGGTCGAGCGCGCCAAGATCGAAGTGCCGCGCCCCGTGCCGATGACCAAGACCGCCAAGGTGGCCGAAGAGGCGGCCCCGGTGGTCAAGGCCCCGGTGGTGCCGCCACCGCGCTTTGCCCTGCAATTGCTGCGCGCCGGGCGCTGCCTGCTGCTGGTCGAGTTACCCACCGGCGAACGTTTCCAGACCCGCGACCCTGCCTACATGCTGCTCAAGGACATGCTGCGCGCCGCCGGCCTGCCCGACAGCCCGCAAATCGTCGGCGACCCGGTGCGCTGGCCGCTGCTGGTGCGTGGCAACATGGATCAAGGCCCCGAGGCCGCACGGGATTTCGTGCAAGGTTTTGTGTCGGCGCGCCTGGAAGACGAACCCTGCGCGTGCCTGTGGCTGATCGGCTTGCCCGCTGTGCGTTTTGCCGGCGAGGCCAATGCCGAAGCCTGGTACCGCGAGCTGCAGGTCGAAAGCCTGGGCTTGGTGTGGGCTCTGCCGGGCCTGGAATTATTAATGGAAGAGCCACAGCGTAAGGCTGATGTCTGGCAAGCCATGCGCCGGCTGATGGCGCTCTGGAAAACAACCGATGAGTGAGGCTTTATCCTTCCGCCCGATGACCGAGGCCGACCTCGACGCCGTGCTGAAAATCGAATACGCGGCTTTCAGCCACCCCTGGACCCGTGGGATCTTTCTCGATGGGCTGGGCAAGTACCAGATCTGGCTGATGTTCGAAGGTGAGCAGCAGGTGGGGCACGGCGTGGTGCAGATCATCCTCGATGAGGCGCATCTGCTGAACATTACCGTCAAACCGGAAAACCAGGGGCGCGGCCTGGGGCTGGCGCTGCTGGAGCACTTGATGTCACGTGCCTACGCGGCCAATGCGCGGGAGTGCTTCCTGGAGGTGCGCGACAGCAATACCGGCGCGTTTCGCCTGTATGAGCGCTATGGTTTCAACGAGATCGGCCGTCGCCGGGACTATTACCCGGCTGTCGGTGGCCGCGAAGATGCGGTCGTCATGGCCTGCACCCTGGTCGACTAAATACATAGCCCCATTGTGGGAGGGGGCTTGCCCCCGATGGCGGTGTACCAGTTACCTTATCAGTCTGACATGCCGCTATCGTGGGCAAGCCCCCTCCCACCTGTAGGACACGTTTTGTCAGCGGTTACCGTCTACTGGATCAATATCTGCCAATTCGGCCTCATCCAGGCCATTGCCCCCACCGATCTCATCCTCATCGACGACACTCAGGTCCCAGTCCGCCGGTTCGCCTTCGCCCGCTTCCTGAGCATCCCTTGCTCCATCTTCATGGATCAACGTTTCAGGGCTCATGTCATCGTCCGTCGCTTCATGGTCTTCTGTCGAAGCCCCAGTCAGCCCGGCCTCCCGCACCCGTTCGTCGCCGATATGCGTGGTGGGCGCGTCTTCGTCAAAATCGAGCTCGCGCATCGAGCCCATGCGATCTTCATTGTCATCAATCGGTTCGGGCTGTGCAGCGCCGTAGGGACGTCGTGATTCAGTCATGGCCAATCCTCATACTGTGGGGCTTATAGTGTGTGGACAGGCTGCGCGGCCTAAAGATTCAAGCTAATTCACGCTTGTTATTCGCCGGCAGGGCGTGACCTGGACGTGGAGTTGTCAGTCACAAAACTGCGCATCATTCCTGAGGCTTTCCCTGATGAACGAACTACAAGACCTGCTTGATAACAACGAACGCTGGGCGGACGCGATCAAACAGGAAGATCCCGAATTCTTCGCCAAGCTCGCCCGCCAGCAAACCCCGGAATACCTGTGGATCGGCTGTTCCGATGCCCGCGTACCGGCCAACGAGATCGTCGGCATGCTGCCAGGTGATCTGTTCGTGCACCGTAACGTGGCCAATGTGGTGCTGCATACCGACCTCAATTGCCTGTCGGTGATCCAGTACGCGGTGGACGTGCTCAAGGTCAAACACATCCTGGTCACCGGCCACTATGGCTGTGGCGGCGTGCGCGCCTCGATGCAGGACCGTCAGTTCGGCCTGATCGACGGCTGGCTGCGCACCATTCGCGACCTCTACTACGAGAACCGCGACCTGCTGGCCCAATTGCCCACTGAGGAAGAGCGCGTCGACCGTCTCTGCGAGTTGAACGTGATCCAGCAAGTGGCCAACGTCGGGCACACCAGCATTGTGCAAAACGCCTGGCACCGTGGGCAGAGCCTGTCGATCCATGGCTGCATCTACGGCATCAAGGACGGCCGCTGGAAGAGCTTGAACACCACCATCAGTGGTTTCGAGCAACTGCCACCGCAATACCGCCTGCGTCCGCTGGGCGAAGCCTAAGAGCGTTTACGGTCGCGCCACTGGGCCATGAACGCCTGCCCCTCGGCGTTCAATGGTTCATTGCGACCGGTAATCCAGCCCCGGCAGTTCAATTCGCCGCATTGGCAGGCGAACTGCCGGAACAGCACGTCTTCGGTCATGGCGTAATCCACGGTCAGCAGGGTGTCGGCCGGGATTTCGTGCAACGTCCAGAGCTCCAGGTAGTGCAAGTCGAGAAACACGTTCGGTTTGCACGAATGCGACAGCAGGCCACTGAACCAGCAGTCGTAGAGGTGGATACGCGAAGATAACTGCACCGTGTGCAGGCGTCTTTCGCTCAGGGCGTGGCCTGAGATCTTGGCGATGCACACACGGCTGTCAAAGGCCACGCGCGCCTTGACTCCCGCGCCCACCCCTTGAATGTTGTGCACCGCCTCGAATTGCCTGTCCGTTGGGTAGCCTTGTCCGAGCGTGGACTTGAAAGGGTAAAGGCAGTCACTCATAGCGGTTTTAGCCTTATCCATGGCCTGAGTTTTCATAACTCTCCTGGTTTAGGCTGCATCGACCTGCGGGTGGTGGCTGACTACCAGTCTTGCAGCGGATGGGCGCGGTTCAAGACTCGCCGAACATGGACCTGATTTCTACTGTCAATGTTGACAGTAGAAATCGGCTGTTTTTTGTGCAATTTACAACACCGGCGCGCTGATCGTCGGGAGTGGTGCCGCATTGCGCAGCTGTTTCAATTGGGTCTTGATGGTTGGCGTGGCGCATTTGGCATTCGCATCTTCCGGGGATAGATTGCGCACCGAGGTGTAGAACAGTTCGCACGTCTGCTCCTTGCGGGTGACTTGCCAGGTAGTCGTGCACGCCTTGAGCAGTACGTTCGGATCGCTCGCGGGTTTCTGGCCCATCCCGGCCTGCCAGCAGGCGGCGCTGAGATCCTGGCCCATCACCTTCAAACCGGCTTCGTCGGCTTTCTGCTCGTTGCCGTCGTAGGTGTCGGGGCTCGCCGCATACCAGATGTAACTGGGGTGGTTGGCACCCAACACCGAAACAGTTTGGCCTGCGGCGGGGCTGATCTGCGCCAGGCCCAGCACTGCCACGGTCTGCCCGTATTGTTGCTTGATCCAGCTGCGCACCGGCGCGCCGAACGCCACCATGGGCAATGCCCCTTTGGCGGACAGGCTCAACTCCCGGACCATGCGCGTCTGGTAATCGGTGAAGTAGCTGTAGACGGTTTCCAGGTCCTTGCCCGCATTGGACGGCGCGGCGATGGGGGCGATATCGATGATGGTCTGGTAGGCCGGCGTTTCGGTGGCCGGGATGCCATTCTCCGTGAGCAAGGTGGCCCAGCGGTCGGTGGTGGCCGATTCAAGGTAGTCCTGGGCCTGGGTCAGCGAGTATTCCGGCGGGAAGTGCAGCAGCTCGATGCTCTTTCGATTGTCCAGGGCCATGCCCAGCGGCAGGAACAGGTACCAGTTGTAGGCCCACTTGCCATCGCTGTTGAGCTTGCTCGCGCCTTGATAGGCCAGGTCAGCGGTATTGAGCAAGCTGGTCAGCGGTTGGCCATAATTGTCCGGCACGCCGCTGAAGGTCGCCGAAACCTGCCCGTCATGGGTTTTGACGCTGACTTTCGCCCGGGTGTACCCATCCCGTTGCAGGCTCTGATTCAGGTAATGCTCGGCAGTCTGTTCCAGCGTCCAGGGTCGAAAGCAGATTACGTTACAGTTGTTGGGGAAAGCGAACAGCTTGGTCACACGCTGCGTGCTCCCCAGCGGTACATCGACATCGGCCTGTACGACCGCACTCGCCATCAGTGCGGCCAGGGTGAAGGACAGCCTGGTTGGTTTGAACATTGTTATTTCCTTGTCAGCGAAAGCCCGTCTGCGCGGGGTGAAAGCCCACCTCCACACAGTAGCGGCTGACCAGGAAAACCGCGTGCTAATTCAACGGGCATGTCGCTATTGGATAAGAAAACCTACACGCTGAACTGCAAAGCGTTGCTCAAGTCGCCCATGGGTTTCTGACCGCGGGCGATCATCGCGTCATCGCGCTGCTTGAGGCCGTCCAGAGTCTCGAGCTGGAACACCCGTGTGATCAAGCGCAGGATCGACCCGGTGTCGTATACCGTATGGTCCACCGTGCCTTTGCGGGCGAACGGCGACACCACCAGCGCCGGAATCCGCGTGCCAGGCCCCCAGCGGTCGCCCTTTGGCGGTGCCACGTGGTCCCACCAGCCGCCGTTTTCGTCGACGGTCACCACCACCACCATGTTTTTCCACTGCGGACTCTCTTGCAGCACCTTCAAGGCACGGGCGATATGGCGGTCGCCAGACGCCACGTCGGCATAGCCCGCGTGCATGTTCAGGTTGCCCTGGGGTTTGTAGAAGGTCACGGCGGGCAACTGGCCGGTCTGGGCGTCGGCGAAGAACTTGTTGGTGCTCGACTCGTCCCCCAAACCGGCATCGCGCAGGCGTTTGTCGCGCTCGACGCGGTTCTGGGGGCCCTGCTGCTTGAAATAGTTGAACGGCTGGTGGTGATACTGGAAGTTCGGGATTTTTGGAATACCGCCCGAATCCTTGAACTGGTCCAGCGTCGCTTGCCAGGCGCCGGCGTACCACGCCCAGTCGACGTTCTTCTTCGACAGCTTGTCGCCGATGTGTTCGTGGGTTTGCGGCACCAGCACGTTGGGCAGGTCAGGCTTGGAATAGTCCGGGTTTTCCGGGTCGCGGATCCAGGTCGGCCAGTACGGCGGAGCCAGGGTGTTCACGCCGTAGCCATCCGGGGTCAGCGCGCTGGGGCCGAACTGCGGCGGGCCGGTCATCGCGCTGGCGGGGGACTTGTCCAGGGGCTTGAGGCGCGGGTCGGTGGGGTCATCGCTTTGCAGCGTGGCGATCTGCGCCTTGGCCACTGATTGCGCGGCATTCGGGTAAAACGGCGCGGTGGCGCTGATCAGGTATTGATGGTTGAGGAACGAGCCACCAAACGCCCCCTGGAAGAAGTTGTCGCAGAGCACAAACTCCTTGGCCACGTCCCACAGGCGCAGGGAATAACGGCTCTGGGCGTAATGGCCCATCACCAGGCCGCCGGAGTCGGCCCAGGCGACGAAGTTGTCGTTCTTGCCGCCGTTGATCTGCATCTGGTTCTGGTAGAACACGTGCCACAGGTCACGGGTGACCAGGCTCAGCGGCAGGTCTTCGGCGTTCGGGCCCTTGAGGGCGAAGGGCGCGTTGGGCAGGTTTTCCTGGAATTGCACTTCGCTGGGGTAGGTCACCCCGTCCACCGTTTGCGGGCCGACTTGCAGCACACCACCCCAGGTTGGAGGTAGGGTCGTCAGCAGGCTGCCATCGCGGTCACGCTGCTGCGTGTCAGCGGCGGATAGCGCCGACAGCGGTTTCTCAACACCCGGGAAGTCCGCAAACAGGTTGTTGAAACTGCGGTTTTCGGCGTAGATCACCACCACGGTTTTCACCTGCTCACGCAAGGCCTTGTCCAACTCTTGCGGCGTCAGCGGCCGCGCCACTGGTTTACCCGGTGCTTCGCTGGTATTGCCGCAGGCACTCAAGGTTGCGCCAACCCCCAGCACCGCCGCGCCCCCCAGGAAACGCCGACGGCTGGTGTCGACTGGCGGTTGGGCTGCGGAATCGGGGGAAGGGCGGTCTTCGTGCTCGTCGCTCATTGCGGGGAGTCCTTGGCGAGGTGTTGCAAGATATTTCGCAGGACGGTAGCAATGCAATGTGACGGAACGAAGACAGTGATTTGAATCAGCGGATCACAGCAGGCGCAGCGCCAACTCGCTGCCGGCGCGCAAGTACTCCACCTGCGCCGTCACCGCGTCCTTGACGATGGCCTCGCCTGTGTCGGTCAGCCTGGCCTTCTTTGCATCGACAACAGTGGTCTGCAACAACTGCATGGCCACGTCGATCGATTTCTGGAAGGCGGTCACGTTGTTGTGCAGGCCGAACTCCTTGATCACCGCGTCCATGCGGCGATCTGCGTCGTCGCGCAAGGTCCTGTATTCAGCGACTGAAACGTTGCCGTCCTGGTAAATATCAGTGATCAACTCTTCCAGTGATTTGGATAGGGGTGTCATCGGAGTTCCTTGTTGCTAGGTGAGTAGGAGTCCGAGTCAGGTTAATCAAAGGTATTGGTGGGTGAAGCCAGAGATTGCCATTCATCCGCGTGAGATAAGCCCACGCGTTCGATCAGACATGTGCCGTGTTTATAAGGATCAAATGTTTGGGCAGTATCGAGTCTCTTGGTAACACCGCAAAGCGCCGTATGCATGTGTCTACAGACGGTCAGCGCTGCTAGACTGGACCTGCAATGGATACCACTGAGGTGAACCGTGAAACCTTCAACCGCCCTTGACCTACAGCGAGCCGCCGTCAGAGAAGTGGTAGGCCGTTTTCGCATCTCAAATCCGAGAGTATTTGGGTCTGTATTACTGGGTACCGACCAAGAGGGCAGCGATCTGGATTTGCTGGTCGATGCTCCGCCGGGAACCACTCTTTTTGATCTTGGTGGGCTGCAGGTAGAACTTGAGGATCTGCTTGGCGTAAATGTGGATTTACTGACGCCGGCCGATTTGCCTTTGACGTTTCGCGCAAAAGTCTTGGCCGAGGCGCGGCCGGTATGACAACGAACCGTCTTGAGGATTATCTGAGTCACATCCGCAGAGCTGCCACTGATGCGATCACCTTTGTTGATGGCTTGGGTAAAGAGGTTTTTCTGGAAGACAAGCGTACTCAGCAAGCGGTGATCATGAGCCTGATCATCATTGGTGAAGCTTCGACGAAAATCATGGACCAGTATCCGGATTTTGCGTGAAGTCACCCGCAAATCACATGGCGTAGCATGCGCGGAATGCGCAACCGAATCGCCCACGGCTATTTCGATATCAACCTTGATGTGGTTTGGGACACGATCCAGAGCGCCCTGCCTGATCTATTGGAATGTTTTCCTGTTGCGCCTGAATGAAGCACCTGTTGCAGCAACAGATGCTTCATCCATTGGTCAGGGCATTACCGGCGGCAAATACTTCAACGTTGTCCCCAGCGCCCACAGCAGGAACAACACCAGCGGCGTGTGCACCAGCAACTGCACGAACGAAAAGCCAATCAGGTCCCGCGCTTTGAGCCCCAACACCCCCAGCAGCGGCAGCATATAGAACGGGTTGATCAGGTTCGGCAGCGCCTCGGCGGCGTTGTAGATCTGCACCGCCCAACCCAGGTGGTATTGCAGGTCATTGGCCACTTGCATCACGTATGGCGCTTCGATGATCCACTTGCCGCCGCCCGACGGGATAAAGAAGCCCAGCACCGCCGAATACACGCCCATCAGCAGCGCGTAGGTGTCGTGGGAGGCGATGGAGGTGAAGAAGGTGGAGATATGGTGCGCCAGGGTCTGGCCGTCGCCACCCTTGACCACGGTCATCAGCGCGGCGATCGAGCCGTACAGCGGGAACTGGATCAGCACGCCGGTGGTGGTCGGCACCGCACGCGCCACCGCATCGAGGAAGCTGCGCGGGCGCCAGTGCAGCAGGGCGCCGGTCATGATGAACAGGAAGTTATAGGTGTTCAGCCCTGAAATGGCACTGATCGCCGGTTTGGTCGAGAACTCATGGAACAGCCAGCCGGCCGCCAGCAATGCCAGCAGAATGGTCAGCAAGGGGCTGTGCTCGAGCCACTCACCCGGGCGGGCGGGGGCTTGCAGTTTGGGCAGGTTGAACGCCGGGTCGACCCCACAGGCCTTGGCATCGCGGGCGCTGTTCGGGCCGGGTGCGGTGGCGTAGGCGATGATCAGCGACACCACGATCAATGCCAGCAACAGCACGCCGGATTGCCACAGGAAGATGGTGTCGGTGAACGGGATTACTCCCGTGATCGACAGAATCGACGGCGGCAGGCTGGCCGGGTTGGCCTGCAACTGTGCCGCCGATGACGACAACCCCAACGCCCACACGGCGCCGAGCCCCAGATACGCCGCCGCACCGGCAGCACGGTAATCCATGCGCAGATCCGTGCGACGCGCCAGCGCCCGCACCAGCAAACCGCCAAACACCAGGGACAAGCCCCAGTTCAGCAACGAGGCGACCATCGAGATCAGCGCCACCCAGGCCACGGCCGAGCGGCCATTCTTTGGGATACGCGCCAGGCGGTCGATCAGTTTCACGGCGGGCGGCGAGCTGGCGACGACATAACCGCCGATCACCACGAAGGCCATCTGCATGGTGAACGGGATCAGGCTCCAGAACCCATCACCAAAGGCCTTGGCGGCCTCGGTCGGTGCGGCGCCCATACCCAGGGTCGCCACGGCAACGATGATCACCGCAAGGGCGGCGAATACCCAGGAGTCTGGAAACCAGCGCTCGGCGAAATTGGAACAACGCAGGGCAAATCGGGCATAGCGGCTTTCTTCGATAGCATCGGCCATGAGTCTTTCCTCTTATAGTTATTAGGGTGCAGGCGATTTTCCGGCATGTTCCGCTACGGCCATTGATATGGGAATGCAGTTATCTTCATCGATCCATGAGGAAAACAAATATATCTGTCGCGATTGCCATCATTGGGCTCAGCTCATAACCTGCACGCCATTTTGTTTGTCTGCCGAGCCTCCACATGACTGCCACCTTTCCTACGCAGGCGCAGCGTTTTTCCCGCTCCGACTACAAAACCCTGGGCCTGGCCGCCCTCGGCGGTGCCCTGGAAATCTACGATTTCATCATCTTCGTGTTTTTCGCGCTGACCTTGAGCCAGCTGTTCTTCCCGCCGGAAATGCCTGAGTGGCTGCGCCTGCTGCAAAGCTTCGGCATCTTTGTCACCGGCTACCTGGCGCGCCCGCTGGGCGGCATCCTGATGGCGCACTTCGCCGATCACCTGGGACGCAAGCGCGTGTTCAGCCTGAGCATCCTGATGATGGCCTTGCCCTGCCTGCTGATCGGGATCATGCCGACCTACGCGCAAATCGGTTACTTCGCCCCGCTGATCCTGCTGGTGCTGCGCGTGCTGCAAGGTGCGGCGGTCGGCGGTGAAGTGCCCAGCGCCTGGACCTTCGTCGCCGAACACGCGCCGCCCCACCATCGCGGCTATGCCCTGGGCTTCCTGCAAGCCGGCCTGACCTTCGGCTACCTGCTCGGCGCCCTCACCGCCACGCTGTTGGCGCAGGTCTTCACCCCCGCAGAAATCCTCGACTACGCCTGGCGCTTCCCATTCCTGCTCGGCGGTGTGTTCGGCGTGATCGGCGTGTGGCTGCGCCGCTGGCTCAGCGAAACCCCGGTGTTCCTCGAAATGCAGGCCCGCCGCCAGGCTGCCGCCGAACTCCCGCTGCGTACCGTGCTGCGTGACCATCGCGCGGTGTTGCTGCCCGCGATGATCCTCACCTGTGTGCTCACCTCCGCTGTGGTGGTGCTGGTGGTCATCACCCCGACCATGATGCAGAAAACCTTCGGCATGAGCCCCAGCCATACCTTCGCCTTGAGCGCGTTGGGCATCGTGTTCCTGAACATCGGCTGCGTCCTGGCCGGCCTGCTGGTGGACCGCATCGGCGCCTGGCGCGCGGTGCTGGTCTACAGCCTGATGCTGCCGGTGGGGATTGCGGTGCTGTACGCCAGCCTGATCAACGGCGGGATCTGGCTGGGCGCGGCATATGTCGTGGCGGGCCTCAGTTGCGGCGTAGTCGGCGCGGTGCCGTCGGTGATGGTCGGCCTGTTTCCGGCGCAGGTGCGGGTGTCGGGGATTTCCTTTACCTACAACATTGCCTACGCGCTGTGGGCGAGTACCACGCCGCTGCTGCTGATTGCGTTGATGCCGACCAGCCCGTGGATCTGCGTGGGGTATTGCGTGGTGATGGGGGCGGTGGGGGTGGGGAGTGTGGCGTTGTTTGGAAAACAGCATGCCGTGGATGCTGTTACAAATGCCACGTAGGGCCATCAATTGACCGGATTTGCCGCCGTTTCTATAGTCCTGGCCACCCCTGAGCAGCATTCAGAACCTTATGAACCAGACGGCTTTTATCAATCCCGCCATCCTTTCCTGGTCTCGCCAGCGGGCGGGTTTGTCTGAGGCAAAGGTTGCCAAAAGTCTCACGGTGCATCTGGGGCGTGTCAGGGAGTGGGAAGTAGGTCAGAGCCTTCCTACGTTTAACCAAGCGCAAAAATGGGCCGTTATTGCACATATCCCTTTTGGTTTTCTTTTCCTCAAGGTTCCGCCGCAGGATCATCTATCTATCCCCGATCTGCGTACTGGGGAGGGTGTTTTTCCTGACAAACCCAGCTTGAATCTAATAGACACCGTGATAGACGTGCTCCGTAAACAAGACTGGTATTTGGAGTACTTGCAGGACCACGAGCGTTCTCCGCTGCCTTTCGTGGGAAGTTTCAGCAGTCGTTCGCCCATCAAGGACGTGGTTGCAGATATTCGTCGCGTCCTCGGTGTGACGGATGACTTTGCCCGTATGAGCTATGAGGACTATTTCAGGGCCTTGGTAAGTGGCGCCGAGGACGCTGGCATTCTCGTCATGCGCAGCGGTGTTGCCATGGGAAACACCCACCGAAAACTTGATGTGAGTGAGTTTCGAGGATTTGCGATCAGCAACGCGATGGCTCCCGTGGTGTTCATCAACAGTGCGGACGCACCCACGGCGCGGCTTTTTACATTGATGCATGAGCTGGCGCATATCTGGATTGGCAGCACGGGTGTCTCCGATGGCAACAGTCACAGTGCCCGCCAGGAAGAAGCTTTTTGCAATGCTGTCGCGGGAGAGTTCTTGGCGCCGGAGCTGGTTTTTCGGGGGCACTGGGATTCGAATATTCACTGGGAAGGAAACCTGGCTCCCTTGGCCGGACGCTTTCGCGTCAGCACTTTGGTGATTGCCCGTCGTGCCCGTGATCTTGGCTACATCAGCAGTGATGAATATGGCGCCTATTACCGTCGTATCTTGCAGGCGTATCGAGATAAGGACGGCAGTGGAGGGGACTACTACCGCACCGCGGCAATCAGAAACAGCACCCGTTTGAGCAAGGCTGTTCTGGCAGAAGCGCAGAGCGGGCGGATTCTGCTGCGAGAAGCGGGGAAACTGCTGGGTGTGCAGCCTGCCAAGTTGAAGACTTATGGGATGAAACTATCGGCATGAAGCATCTATTGGATTCGAACACGCTGATCGAGGCCAAGAACCGCTATTACGCAATGACGGTTTGCCCAGGTTACTGGGCATGGATTCTTCAACAACACCAGGCTTTGGAGATTGCCAGTATCGTGCCGGTCAGGGTCGAACTCGCCAGGGGCAATGACGATTTGACCCAATGTTTGCTCACTGTTCGGTGTGCCTTACATGAATACATTTGAGTTGCTTGGCAAGCTCGATGCTCGTTTTGTTTTGCATCAGTAAAACCATTGAGGGGAAGAGCTCTTCCCCTCAGTACGGCGTTTTTAGGTCAGGAAATGCCAAAGCACCAGCGTCCCCGCCAGACCGACGACTGAAACAATCGTCTGCAACACCGACCACACCCAGATCGTTTGCTTCAGTTGCAAGCCGAAGTACTCACGCACCATCCAGAACCCGGCGTCGTTGACGTGGCAGAAGAACACCGAGCCGGCGCCGATAGCCAGCGCGACCAACGAGCTTTGCGTCACCGCCAACCCGGCCATCATCGGCGCGAGAATGCCCGCCGTCGTGGTGGTGGCGACTGTCGCCGAACCCGTTGCCTGGCGCAGTGCCACCGCGATCAGCCACGCCAGCAGCAGGTACGGCATGTGCGCACCTTCGGCGACCTTGCTGATGGTCTGGCTCACGCCGGCATCCAGCAGGGTTTGCTTGAGGCCGCCGCCGGCGCCGATGGTGAGCAGCAAGACGGCGATGGGGGCTAAGGCTTTGCGCAGGGTGTTGCCCACGTCGGCTCTTGGCATGCCTGCGGCCCAGCCCAGGCAGATCACGGCGGCGATCACGGCCAGGCCGAGGGCGATCAGCGGTTCACCGAGGAACTTCAAGGTCAGGCCGACGCTGCTGTCGGCCGGTAGCGCGACCTTGGCCAGCGTGCTGCCCAGCATCAGGATCACCGGTAACAGAATGATCAGCAACGACACGGTAAAGCTCGGCTGGCGCGGCGCCTTGGGCGGGGCGCTGAACAGTGCACCGATGTCCGCCGGTTCATCCACCTGCAGGCGCTTGGACAGCCAGTTGCCATAGATCGGACCAGCCAGGATCACCGCCGGCACCGCCAGGCAGAAACCCAGCAACATGGTCAGGCCGAGGTCGGCGTGCAAGGCGCCTACCGCAATCAGCGGGCCTGGGTGCGGTGGCATCAGAGCGTGCAGGGTGGTCATGCCGGCCAGTGCCGGGATGGCGATTTTCAGCAGTGGCTGGTTCGAACGCTTGGCCATCACAAAGATGATCGGCACCATCATCACCAGGCCCACTTCGAAGAACAACGGCAGGCCGATCACCATCGCCACCAGCGCCATCACCCACGGCAATGACTTGCCCTTGCCCAGCCCGAGCAAGGTGGTGGCAATGCGGTCGGCCGCGCCGGATTCGGCCATCAATGCGCCGAGCATCGAGCCCAGCGCAATGATGATCCCGGCTTCACCGAGGATCGCCCCGGCGCCTTTGCTGAAGGCCTTGGCCACTTCTTCCGGCGGCAGGCCGGCGCCGACACCGGCGATAAAGGTGCCGATCAGGATCGACAGGAATGGCGGCAACTTGGTCGCGCTGATCAGCACGATGATGCTGGCGATGGCCAGCAGTACACAAAACATAAGGCGAGTGTCGTGAACCATCCACGCGGCAGTCGATAACTCCAAGGCGGGACTCCTTATCGAACAGGTTGGGGAAATTGTTTCTTTTTGTTTCCTGCCCGAAAAGCATACCCGATACCGCGCTGGCCAAGTGCTTATGTACCGTTTTGGTGCGATCAGCGGCGGGCGGTCGAAATGCCCGCCGCAGAGCCATTGCTGTCGGATTTGTAATCTTTGCTCCACCGCCCTGATAAGTCGCGGCCGCTACATTGCCTGCGCTTGTACTTCATGGGCGTGGAACTCTCGTTATGGCAATTTCCGTTAGAAAACTCATGGGGGCGGGTGTGTTGTGGCTGGTTGCCGGCGCGGCCCAGGCACAGACCCTCACACTCGATTCAGCCTTGCAGACCGCCTTCGCCAATAACCCTGACCTGGCGGCTGCACAATGGGAAGTCGACATCGCCCAGGGCGGCCGCCAGCAGGCCGGGTTGATCCCCAACCCGGTGCTCTCCTGGGACGCCGAAGACACCCGTCGCAACTCTCGCACCACCTCCATCAAGCTCAGCCAGGCCCTGGAGTTGGGCGGCAAGCGTGGTGCACGCATTGACGTGGCCAGCCGTGCCCAGGACGCCGCCGCCCTGACCTTGGAACAGCGCCGCAACACACTGCGCGTCGACGTCATCGACAACTACTACGGCGCGCTGCGTGCCCAGGAACGCCTCGACCTGGCGCAGCGTTCCATGGCCGTGGCCGAGCGCGGCCTGGGCGTTGCCAATGGTCGCGTCACGGCGGGCAAAGCGTCGCCGGTAGAGGCAACCCGTGCGCAGGTGCAACTATCGGAAATGCGCCTGGAATTGAACCGCGCACAGGTCGGCCTCACCGACGCCTATCGCCGCCTGGCCGCCAGCACCGGCAGTGCCGGCGCGGATTTCCAGGCGGTCGCTACACCGTCCCAATCCACACCGCCCCTGCCGCCGCTTGCACAGTTGTTGACGCGCCTTGAGCAGACCACTGAACTGCGCCTGGCCGAGCTGAACATCCTGCAAAACGAAGCCAGCGTCGGCCTGGAAAAAGCCCAACGCATTCCCGACCTCGATGTGTCCATCGGCAGCCAGTACGACGCCAGCGTGCGCGAGCGCGTGAACCTGGTGGGCGTGTCGATGCCGATCCCGCTGTTCAACCGCAATCAGGGCAACGTGCTCGCCGCCACCCGCCGCGCCGACCAGGCCCGTGACCTGCGCAACGCCACCGAACTGCGCCTGCGCACTGAAACCCGCCAGGCGCTGGACCTGTGGCAAACCGCTAATACCGAAGTGCGCGCGTTCAACCAGCAGATCCTGCCCGCCGCGCAAAGTGCAGTGGACAGCGCCACCCGTGGTTTCGAGATGGGCAAGTTCAGCTACCTCGACGTGCTCGACGCCCAGCGCACCCTGATCGCTGCGCGCACCCAGTACCTCACCGCCACCGCCCAGGCCACTGACGCCTGGGTGCGTATCGAACGGATCTACGGCGACCTCGCCCGGTTTTGATTGTCTTTGGAGTCCTTTATGAACAACCGACACGGTGTGGCACTTGCCATTGCCCTGGGCCTGATGCTGTCCGGCGTTGCCTGGGCCGATGAAGAAGAAGGCACACTCGAACTCACCGAGCAGCAGATCCAGGCCGCTGGCATTCAACTGGCCCAGGCCGAGCCCCGCACCCTTAGCACGATGCTGGTACTCCCGGGCGAGGTGCGTTTCGACGAAGATCGCACCTCCCATATCATCCCGCGTGTGGCGGGTGTGGTGGAGTCGGTCAAGGCCAACCTCGGCCAATCGGTGAAGAAGGGTGAGCTGTTGGCGGTGATTGCCAGCCAGCAGATCTCCGACCAGCGCAGTGAGCTGGCCGCCAGCGAGCGCCGGGTTGAATTGGCGCGTACCACCTTTCAGCGTGAACGCCAGTTGTGGCAGGACAGGATCTCCGCCGAACAGGATTACCTGCTGGCGCGCCAGGCCCTGCAGGAAGCTGAGATTGCCCTGAACAACGCTCGTCAAAAGATGACCGCATTAAGCGGTAGCGCTGTGCTGGTTGGCGGCAATCGCTACGAGTTGCGCGCCCCGTTCGCCGGTGTGGTGGTGGAAAAACACCTGGGTGTCGGTGAAGTCGTCAGCGAAACCAGCAACGCTTTCACCCTCTCGGACTTGTCCCAGGTGTGGGTGACCTTCGGTGTGTTTCCCAAGGACTTGAACAAGGTCCGGGTCGGCAAACCGGTCACCGTCAGCTCCACCGAAATGGGCACCCAAGTGCAGGGCACTGTGGCGTACGTCGGCAACCTGCTCGGTGAGCAGACGCGCACGGCCACCGTGCGCATCAGTGTGCCCAACCCCGATGACGCCTGGCGCCCTGGGCTGTTTGTCAGCGTGCAACTGGCGACGGATTCTTACCAGGCGAAGGTGACCGTCCCGCAGGCCGCGATCCAGACCGTCGAGGACAAACCCTCGGTATTCGTACGTACCCCGGAGGGCTTCATCACCCGTCACCTGGAGCTTGGTGCGAGCGAAAACGGCTACGTCGAAGTGCGCCAGGGCCTCGATGCCGGGGCGCAGGTGGCCACGGTCGGCAGCTTCATCCTCAAGTCCGAACTGGGCAAAGGCTCGGCCGAGCACGCCCATTGATCCTGCGAGTGATTCCCCATGTTTGAGCGCCTTATCCAATTTGCCATCGAGCAGCGCATCATCGTGCTGCTGGCGGTGCTGTTGATGGCCGGTGTCGGCATCGCCAGCTATCAGAAATTGCCCATCGACGCGGTACCTGACATCACCAACGTACAGGTGCAGATCAACTCGGCGGCGGCCGGGTATTCACCGCTGGAAACCGAACAGCGCATCACCTTCCCCATCGAAACCGCCATGGCCGGTTTGCCCGGATTGCAGCAGACCCGTTCGTTGTCGCGCTCCGGGTTGTCTCAGGTAACGGTGATCTTCAAGGACGGCACCGACCTGTTCTTCGCCCGGCAACTGGTCAACGAGCGCCTGCAAGTGGCCCGCGAGCAATTGCCCAGCGGCATCGAAACGGCCATGGGGCCGATTTCCACCGGCCTCGGGGAAATTTTCCTGTGGACCGTCGAGGCCGAGGACGGCGCACGCAAAGACGATGGCACGCCTTACACACCCACCGACCTGCGGGTCATCCAGGACTGGATCATCAAGCCACAACTGCGCAACGTGCCGGGCGTGGCCGAGATCAACACCATTGGTGGCTTCGCCAAGGAGTACCAGATTGCCCCCGACCCCAAGCGCCTGGCGGCCTACAACCTGACCCTGAATGACCTGGTCACGGCGCTGGAGCGCAACAATGCCAACGTCGGCGCTGGCTATATCGAGCGCAGTGGCGAGCAACTGTTGATCCGGGCACCGGGCCAGTTGGCGTCCATCGACGACATCGCCAATATCGTTATCACCAGCTCGGACGGCACACCGATTCGCGTGCGCAATGTGGCCCAGGTCGAGATCGGCCGCGAACTGCGCACCGGCGCCGCCACCGAAAACGGCCGTGAAGTCGTGCTCGGCACGGTGTTCATGTTGATCGGTGAAAACAGCCGCAGCGTGTCCCAGGCTGTGGCGGAAAAACTCGAAGAGATCAACCGCTCGCTGCCCGAAGGCGTGGTGGCGGTCACGGTCTACGACCGCAGCCACCTGGTCGAAAAAGCCATCGCCACCGTGAAGAAAAACCTCTTCGAAGGTGCGTTGCTGGTGGTCGCGGTGCTGTTCCTGTTCCTCGGCAATATCCGCGCTGCGCTGATCACGGCCATGGTGATTCCCCTGGCGATGCTGTTCACTTTTACCGGAATGTTCACCAACAAGGTCAGTGCCAACTTGATGAGCCTCGGCGCGCTGGACTTCGGCATTATCGTCGATGGCGCAGTGGTGATCGTCGAGAACGCCATCCGCCGCCTGGCCCACGCGCAACAGCGTCATGGTCGCCTGCTGACCCGCAGCGAACGCCTGCATGAGGTGTTCGCGGCGGCGAAGGAAGCGCGGCGGGCGCTGATCTTCGGGCAACTGATCATCATGGTGGTGTACCTGCCGATCTTCGCCCTCACCGGGGTGGCCGGGAAGATGTTCCACCCGATGGCGTTTACCGTGGTGATCGCCCTGTTGGGCGCGATGATCCTGTCGGTGACCTTCGTGCCGGCGGCGATTGCGCTGTTCGTCACCGGCAAGGTCAAGGAAGAAGAAAATAGTGTGATGCGCACCGCGCGCCGGGTCTACGCACCGGTGCTGGACTGGGTGATGGCGCGCCGACCGCTGGTGTTCGGCTTGGCCGTGTTGACCATCGTCGCCTCCGGCGTTGTTGCCAGCCGCATGGGCAGCGAGTTTATCCCCAGCCTCAGTGAGGGCGACTTCGCCCAGCAGGCCTTGCGCGTGCCCGGCACCAGCCTGACGCAATCGGTGCAGATGCAGCAGCAACTGGAAAAAACCTTGATGGCCCAGGTGCCGGAAATCCAGCGGGTGTTTGCACGCACCGGCACCGCGGAAATTGCCTCAGACCCGATGCCGCCAAATATTTCCGACAGCTACGTGATGCTCAAGCCGAAGGACCAATGGCCCGACCCGAAGAAGTCCCGGGAAGCGTTAATCGCTGATATCCAGCGTGCCAGTGCGATTGTGCCAGGCAGTGCATACGAGTTGTCGCAGCCGATCCAACTGCGCTTCAACGAACTGATTTCCGGGGTGCGCAGTGATGTGGCGGTGAAGGTGTTCGGCGATGACATGGGCGTGCTCAACACCACCGCCGGGGAAATCGCCGAGACCTTGCAGACGCTTGATGGCGCCTCGGAAGTGAAGGTTGAGCAGACGTCCGGCCTGCCGGTGCTGACCATCAATATCGACCGCGACAAGGCTGCGCGCTTTGGCCTGAATGTGGGCGATGTGCAGGACACCATTGCCGTCGCTGTCGGTGGGCGCCAGGCCGGTACGTTGTATGAAGGTGACCGGCGTTTCGACATGGTCGTGCGTTTGTCCGACGCGTTGCGCACCGATATCGACGGGCTGTCTCGGCTGTTGATTCCGGTGCCGGGTAATGCGGCTGGCCAGTTGGGGTTTATCGCCTTGTCCCAGGTCGCCAGCCTGGACCTGGTGCTCGGCCCGAACCAGATCAGCCGCGAGAATGGCAAGCGCCTGGTGATCGTCAGCGCCAACGTGCGGGGCCGGGATATCGGCTCGTTTGTCGAGGAGGCCGAGGCTGCCTTGATCGCCCAGGTGAAAGTACCGGCGGGCTACTGGACCACCTGGGGCGGCCAGTTCGAACAGTTGAAGGAAGCCTCCGAGCGCCTGCGCATCGTGGTGCCGGTGGCATTGCTGCTGGTGTTCGGCCTGTTGTTCATGATGTTCAACAACCTGAAGGACGGCCTGCTGGTGTTCACCGGGATTCCGTTCGCCTTGACCGGTGGGATCATGGCGCTGTGGCTGCGGGATATTCCGCTGTCGATCTCGGCGGGGGTGGGCTTTATCGCCTTGTCCGGCGTGGCGGTGCTGAACGGCCTGGTGATGATCGCCTTTATCCGCAACCTGCGTGAGGAAGGGCGCTCGTTGTCGATGGCGATCAACGAAGGCGCGCTGACCCGACTGCGTCCGGTGTTGATGACAGCATTGGTGGCGTCCCTCGGGTTTATCCCCATGGCGCTTGCCACCGGCACCGGTGCCGAAGTGCAGCGGCCCTTGGCGACGGTGGTGATCGGCGGGATCATTTCCTCAACATTGCTGACCCTGCTGGTGCTGCCGGCCCTGTATCAGTGGGCCCATCGCAAGGAAGAGGAAACACCAGGCTGAACCGTGTGAACCGGCCCGGCTGGCTGCTGACCTCGGCGTGCCCCTGATGCAGGTGCATGATCGACTGCACAATCGCCAGGCCGAGTCCGGTGCCGCCTTCCGCGCGGGTACGGCTGCTGTCGGCGCGGTAGAAACGTTCGAACAGGTGGGGCAAGTGATGGGCCTCGATACCGCGCCCAGGGTTGCCGACCGACAGCGCCACGCTCCGGTCGTAGCTTTCCACCAGTAGCAACACGCTGGAGTCGCAGGGGGTGTGGCGAATGGCATTGGACAGCAGGTTGGAAATGGCGCGCTGGATCATCAAGCGGTCGCCCGTTACCCAGGCATCGCCGCGCAGGCTCAGGGTCACGTGCTTGTCTTCGGCGCTGAGCGCGAACAGTGCCATCACCCGTTGCGCTTCCTCGGCCAGCGACACCGGGGCAAACCCGGCCCGTGCCGCCGGGTGGCTGACCTGGGCGAGGAACAACATGTCGGAGACGATGCGCGACAGACGCTCCATTTCCTCGGTACAGGATTCCAGGCCGGCCTTGTACTCCGCCGAAGGCCGCTCGCGGGACAGGGTCACCTGGGCCTTGCCCATCAGGTTGGTCAGCGGGGCGCGCAGTTCGTGGGCCAGGTCGTCGGAGAACTGCGACAGCTGCTGCACCCCGGCGTCCAGGCGATGCAGCATGAAATTGATGCCCTGGGCCAATTCGCCGAGTTCCTTGGGCAGGTTGTCCAGGGCCAGGCGATGGGTCAGGTCCTGGGTGCTGACCTTGGCCGCCACCCGGCTGAACTGCTGCAAGGGCGCAAGCCCGCGTTGCACCAGCCACCAGGCGCCCATGCCGATCAGGATCAGCAGCATCGGCAGGGCGATTACCGTGGAGCGCAGGTAGGCACTGAGCAACGCTTCATCATCGGAACGGTCCAGCGACAACAACACGCGTACGTATTCGCCCCCTTGCAGGGGCATCAGGCGCGTCGCACTGAGAATACGATTGCCCTGGCCATCGACCCAGTTCAAATAGGCCAGGTTCTTGCCGGTGGGCACGTCGAGCAACAGCGGTTGCTGGGGCCTGGCGCCGACGCTGAGGAGTACCGGTGCATCGGGCCGTGCGCCGATGATGGTCAGGTAGATATTGTCGTGGCCCATCACCAGGTCCAGCAGTGAATGGGGGCGGTTGGTGATGCGGTGTTCATCGAGGCCTTGGCCGAGGGTATGGGCCAGTTGCTCCATTTTGTTTTCCAGGCCCTTGCGCGCGAGCTTGTCCAATTCGTGGGTCAGGGCCAGGTACGCCAGGGTTGCCAGCAGCAAAACCAGCCCGGCGCCCATCAGGCTGACGGTCAACCCCAGGCGCATCGACAGGCTGCTGGTCTTCATGGCCGCGCCTCCAGCACATACCCCACGCCGCGAATGGTGTGGATCAACTTCACCTCGCTCTGGTCATCGACCTTGGCGCGCAGGCGGCTGATGGAGACCTCCACCACATTGGTGTCGCAGTCAAAGTTCATGTCCCACACCAGCGAGATGATCTGCGTGCGGGTCATCACCTCGCCGGACTGGCGCATCAGCACATGCAGCAGGGCGAACTCCTTGGTGGTCAGGTCGATCCGGCGGTTGCCGCGGTAGGCGCGATGCCGGCGCGGGTCCAGTTCCAGGTCCGAGACGCGCAGCACGTCCGGCACCGGGATGTGCTCGCTGCGCCGTAGCAACGTACGCACGCGAGCGAGCAGTTCGGGAAACTCAAAGGGTTTGACCAGGTAATCATCGGCACCCATGTCCAGGCCCTTGATCTTGTCGGCCAGCCGACCGCGTGCGGTCAGCATCATCACGCGCTGATTGCCGTCGCGGCGCAGTTGCTCCAGCACTTCCCAACCGTCGGTGTTGGGCAGGTTCACATCAAGGATCACCAATTCGTAGCTGTGCTGCCGGGCCAGGTGCAGGCCATCGATGCCGCTGGCGGCGCAATCGACGACATAACCGCTTTCGGTCAGGCCTTGCTGCAGGTAGTCGGCGGTTTTTTGCTCGTCCTCAACCACAAGGATACGCATGGGGAGTTACCTTTAAAGAAAACGAAAAGGGCATGGCCTCATGGCGAGGCGGGGGAGGCTGTAGGAAAACTCTGGACCGTGAAGTAGCTTTAGGGTCAAGCCATGTCAGACAGGTGCGACGATTCGTCACTGAGCCTGCACACAAAAAAAACGCCCCTACCGGGGCGCAAAAATTCATCTCTGTTCCAAAGGAGCTACACGAAAGCCGCAGAGATGAGAGGTGTTCGGTGTGCAGTGTAGAAAGTGCAACTTAACGAGAAGGTGAGACCAATATTACAGTTCTGACAGACTTCAACCTGTGAAGAGATGTAGCGCATCGGCAAGTGAATGTAATTGGCCTACCTTAAAGCACCGCAATGGGGTACTCGATAATCAGCCGAACTTCTTCCAAGTCCGACTCGAATGCACTTGAGCGCACGGTCGCCTGGCGCAGCCGCAGTGATAAATCCTTCAAGTTTCCACTTTGCACCACATATTTGGCCTCGATATCCCGCTCCCAGCGGCGTTGGTCGGTCAGTGGGGCGCCGGCTGCATCGCGACGCATGTACACCGCGTTGGCGTTGCTGTAATCGGCGCCAGTGCCTTTGCCGTAGCGGGTCATGAACGACAGGCCGGGGATGCCGAATGCCTGCATGTCCAGGTCATAGCGCACCATCCATGAGCGTTCCTTGGGCGAGTTGAAGTCGCTGTACTGGATCGAGTTGTTGAGGAAGATCGAGTCGGACTGGCGCAGGTAGTCGAAGTCGTCATCACCGTTGTTGCGCTGGTGGGAGAGGGCCAGGCTGTGGGCGCCGACCTTCACTCCGAGCCGGGCGCTCCAGATGGCATTATCGAATTCACCGAGCTTTTTCCGGCCCTCGTCCACCGCCTTGTAGTAGTTGACGTCGCCGAACAGCGAGACATCTTCACCCAGCGGATAGCTGACGGCGCTGCCGACGTAGTACTGGTCCCAGGCATCTTTCAAGCGGCTGCCGTAAAGGCTGACGCTGAGGTGTTGGTTGACGGTGTAATCACCGCCGAAATAACCGACCCAGGGCGAGTCGACCGGGCCTGCGTAAAAGGTCGCGAAGCCTTTGTTCATGCCGCTTTCGCTCGGTTGGCTCATGCCGCTCAAGCGCCCGCCTTGCAGGGTCAGGCCCTCGAGGCTGGTGTTCTGTGCGGTCACGCCACGAAAACTTTCCGGCAACACGCGTGAATCGCCGTAGGCCACGACGGGGGTCAGCGGGAATACGTCGCCGGCCTTGATGACGGTATTCAGCATGCGCAGTTTCGCGGCGCCGCCGACTTTACTGTAGGTGTCCTCGGGGTGGTTTTCGCTGTCCACCGGCTGCACGCCGAACGAGCCTTTGCCGCCGCTGCGGCCGGTGCCCGAGTCCAGCTTTATGCCGACCATGGCAAACGCATCCACGCCAAAGCCAACGGTGCCTTGGGTAAAACCAGATTCGAAGCGGCCGATCAAACCCTGTGCCCAGGCCTCTGAATAGCCATTGCCGGTGGGGCTGGACTGGCCTTTGCGATCATCGCGGTTGAAGTAAAAATTACGCGCCAGCACATTGACGCGGCTGCCTTCGATAAAGCCCTCGGGCGGGTCCTCCACGGCCACGGCAGCCAGCGGGAAAGCGGCGCACAGTGAAAGGGGAAGGCTGTAGTGACGGATACGCATGGTTCGCTCCTGGTGCTTGGCAGTTTCAGCTTCTTATGAGAGCGGGCGTTCTTATTGATCTGGCCCGGGCTGATAGTTGCAAACCGCAGATAACGAAGAAGTGGCACGAAGATTACAATTCTGGAAACTCACACTTATCTAACAAATAAGTAATGCTCTGGTGAAGTTTGCGTCAGGGTCAGTTGGTTAGTCTGCGCACTGAATCTTTCAGTCGAGGAACTAATCATGAAGTTTTATAAAGTCGCGCTGGGTGTTTTAACCGCCATCCTGTCGTTCGGTGCGTTGGCCGAAGGTGGGGGGGACCGTACGTTCGCACTGATGATGGAGCGCAATGAAAAAGCCATGGCCGAGTACGCCGCCAAAAAGGGCAAGCCGGCGCCCGAGGTGCAGGCGTATCGCTATGGCATGAAGCTGGACATCGCCAAGGTGGTCAACGTCACGCCGCCGATCCGCTCGTGCAACGCGGTGCCGTCGCGCATGACCTATGAAGACTCCAGCGGCAAGCTCAAGACCCTTGAGTATCAAGTGATGGGCGTGTGCCGAAACAACGGCAGCTGATGTGGCCGAAAAAATACTTGGGCGAGGGCCTCAAGCTCGCTTAAGAAAATGCCGGCAGCGCCGATGCAGGTCGGATTCATCTCCCTCATTTGATCCTCGGTGCCCCATGTTCAACACCCGTTTGAAGCAGGAGCTGTCGGCTCTTCGCGAAGAGTTGTCCAGCTTGAATCAGGTCAAGGAGAGCCTGGAAAGTGAAATGCTGTGCCTGACGCTGGACGCCGAAGGCCGGGTGGAATGGGCCAATGCCAACTTCCTGCAGGAGCTGGCCTACCAGAGTGGCCAACTGCTGGGGCGTGCGATCGAAGACCTGGAGCCGGCCCACGTGCGCAGGGATGAGTTCCAGCAACGCTTCAAGAACGCCCTGGTGCGCGGCGAGCATTTCGCCGGCACCGTGCGCCTGATGCGGGGCAATGGCCAGGAAGCCTGGCTGCGTTCGATTCTGCAGCCGGTGCGCAGCTCCGAGGGGCGCATCAAGCATTTTTCGATTTATTCCAGCGACCTCACCCGCACCATCGAGGCTTCCCGCGAGCATGAAAACCTCATGAACGCGCTGGTGCGCTCTACCGCCGTGATCGAGTTCGACCTCGGCGGGCACGTGCTGAGCGCCAATGACCGTTTCCTCGGGGGCATGGGTTACAGCCTGGCGCAGATCCAGGGCAAACATCACCGGATATTCTGCGAGCCAGAGGAATACAACAGCACCGAGTACCAGGACTTCTGGAAGCGCTTGAACGCCGGTGAGTTCGTCGCGGCACGCTTTAAACGGGTCGACAGCCATGGCCGCGTGGTGTGGCTGGAAGCGACCTACAACCCGGTGCTGGACGCCAATGACCGGTTGTACAAAGTGGTCAAGTTCGCCACGGTGATCACCGACCAGGTCAACCAGGAACAGGCGGTCGCCGACGCGGCGAACATTGCCTACAGCACCTCGTTGCAAACCGACAACAGCGCCCAGCGCGGCACCACCGTGGTGACCCAGGCGGTGGATGTGATGCGCGACCTGGCCAGGCACATGCAACAGGCCGGTGACGGTATCGAGGCGCTCAACGCCCAATCCCAAGTGATCGGCACCATCGTCAAGACCATCAGCGGCATTGCCGAGCAGACCAACCTGCTGGCGCTCAACGCCGCCATCGAAGCGGCGCGTGCCGGCGAACAAGGTCGTGGTTTTGCGGTAGTCGCCGATGAAGTTCGGCAGTTGGCCTCGCGTACCAGCAAGGCCACTGAGGAAATTGTCGGCGTGGTCCGTCAGAACCAGGACATGGCCCGCGACGCGGTCGCCCTGATGACCGACGGTCGCCTGCAAGCCGAACAGGGCCTGGCGCTGGCTGCCGAAGCGGGCACGGTGATCGTGGAGATCCAGGACGGGGCGCAGAAGGTGGTCAGCGCGGTGGGCCAGTTCGCCAACCAACTGTCGAGTTGAGCGTAGGGCTTCAGGTATCGTAGGGGCTTTCTGGTATCAAGAGTCGACTGTCCATGAGCCCTACCCACCGTCGCCCCGTCCCGCTGTCCAAGGCCTACCGCTTGCTCAACCACGGCCCTACGGTGCTGGTGAGCGCTGCCCACAACGGCCAGCGCAATATCATGGCCGCGGCCTGGGCCATGCCGCTGGATTTCGAACCGCCGAAGGTAGCGGTGGTGCTGGACAAGGCCACCTGGACCCGCCAACTGCTGGAAGGCGCCGGCACCTTTGTGTTGCAGGTGCCTTGCGCGAGCCAGGCCGACCTTGTGCAAACCGTGGGCAACACCACCGGTGCCGACACGGATAAGTTTGCCGCCTACGGCTTGCACACGTTCCGCGGTGAACACATCGACGCGCCGCTGCTGGAAGGTTGCGTGGCCTGGCTGGAATGCCGACTGCTGCCCGAGCCTCATAACCAGCAGGCCTATGATCTGTTTTTGGGTGAAGTGGTCGCGGCCTATGCCGACGAACGCGTATTCAGCGACGGCCGCTGGCACTTCGAAGGGCATGATGAACTGCGCACCTTGCACCATGTGGCGGGCGGGCATTTTCTCACCATCGGCCAGCCGATTGATGGGCACGCGCTCTAAGCCTAGTCAGCGCCCGAGCATCTTTACCCAGCGCGACGGCGGCATGCCGTAGGTGCTGCGAAACTGCCGGGTCATGTGGCTCTGGTCGGTGAAGCCGGCCGTCATCGCCGCGTCCACCAGCGATTGGCCCTGGGCCAGCAGGCTGCGCACCAGGTCCAGGCGGCGCATGGTCAGGTAGCGATAGGGGCTGGTGCCGAACAGCAGGCGAAAATCCCGCGACAAGGCCCAGCGGTCACGGCCGGCGTGGTCGGCCATTTCATCCAGGGTGATGCTGCGGCCCAGCGCACTGTGGATGAACTCCCGGGCGCGCTCGGCGGCCACGTAGTCGAAAGTCTTGCGGCTGATGATCCCGCCCGAGACGTTGTTCAGCGCATGGGCCAGGTCGAACAGGGCGTCCTGTTCCTGCAATGGGTCGATGGGGTTGTCCAGGTTCTGCAGCAGCACTTCGCTGGCGCGCAACAGCCTGGGGTCGGTAGACAGGCCGCCCGGGATAAACGGCAACGGCTTGCCGCCGAGAATCTGCTGGATCAGCGACGGCTCTACGTAAATCATCCGGTATTTGAAGCCCTCTTCACTGCCGGCGTGGCCGTCGTGGGTTTCATCGGGGTGAAGCACCATGGTTGTGCCCGGCACGCTGTGGATCATGTCGCCGCGGTAGTGAAAGCTCTGCACGCCCGTCAACGTACGCCCGATGGCGTAAGTGTCGTGGCGATGCGGGTCGAAGGCGAAGCCGGCAAAGTATGCCTCGATACGGTCCAGGCCACTGGCATGGGGCGCGCGGTGCAACCAGTCGAGGGTGGCGGTGGGTTTGCCCATGGTAAGGGGTCACAAAAAAGAGAGGGAAATACGTTAACCCAGTCTGCATCCCTTGTCTGCCGGGGTCTTGTACGATTGTGCAGGGCAGGGCAGAGGCCTATGATCGTCGCTCGTGCCTCGCGCTGATGGAGCTGCCCACCATGGATTTTCTCAACCCGGCCTATGTGACGCCCCTGGTTTCCCTGGCCTTGCTGTGGACCGTCGCGGTGGTCACGCCTGGCCCCAACTTTTTCAACACGGCGCAACTGGCCGCCAGCTGTTCGCGCCGTCATGGTGTGGTGGCATCGGCGGGAGTGGCCACGGGTACGATCATGTGGGGCCTGGCGGGTGGCCTGGGCATCAAGTCGCTGTTTACGGCGGCACCGATGCTGTATCTGGCGTTCAAGATCATCGGCGGCTGCTACCTGATCTACCTCGGGTTGAAACTGTTCAAGCGGTCTTCACCGAACATGAGCCAGAACGTGCTGCCGGATGACGCCCGGCGCTCGCTGTTTTCCGCGTGGCGCCTGGGGTTGCTGGGTAATCTGTCCAACCCCAAGGCCGCTTTGTTTGTTGCCACCATCTTCGCGTCAACCATGCCGCCTTCGCCGTCGCCGATGCTGCTGACCCTGGCGGTGATCACCATGGCCACCTTGTCGTTCAGTTGGTATTCCAGCGTGGCACTGGTGTTTTCCAGCGAACGCATGGCCACGCTCTACAGCCGGTCGCGCAAGTGGCTCGACCGCTTTGCCGGTGGCTGCTATGTGTTGTTCGGCGCACATCTGGTAGCGAATCGCTGACGGCCCGTGGTAAGAAGCCTTACGTTCAACAGTGAGGTCGGGTCATGAGCAAGGTGCGGGTAGGTATTATTTTTGGTGGCCGTTCGGCTGAGCACGAAGTGTCGTTGCAGTCGGCGCGCAATATCGTCGATGCGCTCGACCGCTCGCGCTTCGAGCCGGTGTTGATCGGTATCGACAAGGCCGGCCATTGGCACCTCAACGACACCTCGAACTTCCTGCTCAACCAGGAAAACCCGGCGTTGATCGCCCTCAACCAGTCCAACCGCGAACTGGCGGTGGTGCCCGGCAAGGCCAGCCAGCAATTGGTGGAGACTTCCGGCAGCGGCCTGCTGGAACATGTCGACGTGATCTTCCCCATCGTCCACGGCACCCTCGGCGAAGATGGTTGCCTGCAAGGCCTGTTACGTATGGCCGACCTGCCTTTCGTGGGTTCCGACGTGCTCGGTTCGGCGGTGTGCATGGACAAGGACATCAGCAAGCGCTTGCTGCGCGATGCCGGGATTGCCGTCACCCCATTCATCACCCTGACCCGCAGCAATGCGGCGCGTACTTCGTTTGAGGCCGCAGTGAACAAGATCGGCCTGCCGATGTTCGTCAAACCTGCCAACCAAGGCTCATCGGTGGGCGTGAGCAAAGTCGGCGACGAAGCCGAGTACCATGCTGCCGTTGAACTGGCCCTGGGCTTCGATGAAAAAGTGCTGCTCGAATCGGCGGTAAAAGGCCGCGAAATCGAATGCGCCGTGCTGGGCAATGATCACCCCATCGCCAGTGGTTGCGGCGAGATTGTGGTGAGCAGTGGTTTCTATTCCTACGACAGCAAGTACATCGACGACCAGGCCGCCCAGGTGGTGGTGCCGGCCGATATCAGTCATGACGCCAGCGAGCGTATTCGCCGGTTGGCCATTGAGGCTTTCGAGGTGCTGGGCTGTTCCGGCCTGGCACGGGTCGATGTGTTCCTTACCGACGATGGCGAGGTGTTGATCAACGAAATCAACTCACTGCCCGGCTTCACCCGCATCAGCATGTACCCCAAGCTGTGGCAGGCGGCGGGCATGAGCTACAGCGAACTGGTGAGCCGCCTGATCGAGCTGGCGCTGGAGCGGCATGCGGGGCGCAAGGGGTTGAAGATCAGTCGGTGATGCGAGCAATCCACGAATAAATCAGTGTCTTCACTTCCTCCGGGTGATGCGTCCTTCGGCGGTAGCTGGCAAAGGTGGGGGAGGTGCAGTAAGTGCACACCTCACTCACCTCGATTTGTTCACGCCGGATGCCGGCCGCTTGCAGCAACATCACGCCATACCCGCTCAAGTCAAACCACGCGCTTGCTGCTTGCCTGGCGTGGGGCGGTGCAATTTGCGCGGGCAATAACGGTGCGGGTTGCGCTGCGCTCCACGGCGCCCGCCCGGTTGCCCACAGGTGCTCCTGGTCAGCCTGGAACTGCGCAACAAACCCCTCGCTCACCTCATAGCAGCACGGTTTGATCGACGGTCCGATCGCCACGCGCAACTGGTCGACTGCAATCCCTTCGTCGGTAAAACGCTTGATTGCATTGGCGATGATCCCGCTTTGCAGCCCCTTCCATCCTCCATGCACCGCAGCGACCTTTTCGCCGTTCTGCGCGGCAATCAGAAGGGGCAGGCAGTCAGCGGTGATCACCGCGATGGGCTTGTGCTCACCTGTGCATACCCCGTCCGCTTCAACGGTATTGGGTACCTGGTCGGCTTGCCACTCGATCACTGAGGCGCTATGCACCTGCTTGCAGATGAACACCCCATCGGGGCGCAGCGGATCATTGATCGAACAAAAACCGTGGTCGACGCCAGGGATGGCGCCGAGATTATCTGCCTGTTGCACGAGCGCTTTCTCCGATGTTTGAAGTGTTCAGTCGCCGACCGCTTTGCCTTCACGCCGAGGGTCGGCGCCGCCACTGAGCGACACCTTGCCCTGGGCATCCCGCATGCGAACGATGGCCTGGATGCCGCTGGTCATATCGATCTCGCTCAGGGCATGGCCTCTGTCCTTGAGGGCCTGTTTCAGTGCAGGGCTGAACAGGCCGGTCTCCAGCTCGGTGGCACCATTGCGACTGCCGAAGTTCGGCAGGCTGATGGCCGCTTGCGGGTCAAGTTTCCAGTCAAGCATCGCCACCAGGGACTTGCTGACGTACTCGATGATTTGCGAGCCACCGGGCGAGCCGACCGTGGCCAGTAACTCGCCGCTGTTGCGATCGAACACCAGGGTCGGCGCCATCGCCGAGCGCGGGCGCTTGCCGGGCTCGATGCGGTTGGCCACCGGCTGGCCGTTTTCCTCGGGGATAAACGAGAAGTCGGTCATCTGGTTGTTGAGCAAGAAACCTTGCACCATCAGATGAGAGCCGAACGCCGCTTCCACCGTGGTGGTCATCGACACGGCGCCACCCTGGTCATCCACCGCCACCACTTGTGAGGTGGAGATGCGCAACGGCGAGCGGTCCGGCGCATAGGCCACCTGGATACCCGCTGGTACGCCCGGTTTGGCGATGCCCATGCTGCGCTCGCCGATCAAGGCGGCGCGCTTGGCCAGGTACTCCGGTGCGACGAGGCCCGCGACCGGCACGGGCACGAAGTCCGCGTCCGCGACGTAGAGGCCGCGATCAGCGAAGGCCAGGCGCCCGGCTTCGGCCAGCAGGTGCACGGCTTCGGGCGTTGGTTCAAGGCCGGCAGGCGATGCGCTTTTTACCGGAGGCATCGCCGCGATGTCCTGGGCTTTCAGGGCCTGCAAGGTGCCCAGGATTTGCGCGACGGCGATCCCGCCCGACGACGGCGGTGGCATGCCGCAGACTTTCCACTGCTTGTAATCGGTGCACAGTGGGGGGCGCTCCTTGGCTCTATAGCCTTTGAGGTCTGCCTGGGACAGGCTGCCCGCGTTGCGATGACCTTGCACCTTGCGTGCGATCTCATCGGCAATCGGCCCTTGGTACAGCGCGTCCGGGCCTTCCTTGGCGATGCGTTTGAACACATTGGCCAGCGCCGGGTTTTTCAACACGGTGCCGGTGGCTTTCGGTGTGCCATCGGCATTCAGGAAATACGCCGCCATATCTGGTGATTGCGGGATGTTATGGTCAGCCGCGATCAGGCTATGCAAGCGCGCAGAAATGGCGAAGCCCTGTTCCGCCAGGCGGATTGCCGGCTCGAACAACGTGGCCCAGTGCAACCGGCCAGTCTTCTTGTGCGCCATTTCGAGCGCGCGCAATACTCCAGGCGTACCGACTGAGCGTCCCCCAATCTGCGCCTCCGCAAACGCCATCGGTGTGCCGTCGCCCCTCAGGAACAAACGCTCGGTGGCCCCGGCCGGCGCGGTTTCACGGCCGTCATACGCGTGTACGTTTTTCCCGTCCCACACCATGATGAACGCGCCGCCGCCGATGCCGGAGGACTGCGGCTCCACCAGCGTCAACACTGCCTGCATTGCAATCGCCGCATCTATTGCCGAACCGCCCATGCGCAGCATCTCGCGTCCGGCTTCGGCTGCCAGCGGGTTGGCCGCCGCGGCCATATGGCGCTCGGCGTGTTGAGTCGTGAGGTCGGTGCGATAGCCGGAACCCAGCTCCGGTGCCGGAGGCTGTTGGTTGACCGGGGTATGGCAGGCAGCCAGGGTGAGGGCTGCGGCAATCACCGACAGTTGACGGCGGGAAATCGAAAACACGCGCTGAACTCCGTTCATTTTGAGAATGATCTGTTGTCCTTGGGGTAGTGCTTTTTACAGGTAAATCGTGCCTTGCAGGTAGAGCACCCCGTGGCCGGAAATGATCACGCGATCACGCGATCACCCTTGAGCTCGCAGCGCAGTTGGCCACGGCGCTTGCCGCCCTGTTCGGCGGTCAACCGGTTCTTGCCCAGGCGCTCAGCCCAGAATGGCGCCAATGAAGTGTGGGCCGAACCGGTCACCGGGTCTTCATTCACACCCACATTCGGCCCGAACCAGCGGGAGATAAAATCAAACCTCGCGCTTTGGGCCGTCACGGCGATGCCGCGTTTGGGCAGGCCCTTGAGGTGGGCGAAGTCTGGTGTCAGTGCGGCGACTTGCGCTTCGTCTTCCAGCAGTACGATGTAGTCATCAGTGCTGAACACGTCGGCCTGTTCAATGCCGAGCGCGCTCAACATGCCATCGGGCGGTTCGCAGGGTTGTGGTTGCTTGGCGGGGAAGTCCATCGACAGTTCATCACCATTGCGCGTCACCCGAAGTTCGCCGCTACGCGTGGCAAAGCGCAATACCTCTGGCGCGTCCGTCAGTTGGTGAATCAACACCCACGCCGCCGCAAGCGTGGCATGGCCGCACAGGTCCACTTCTATTTCGGGCGTAAACCAGCGCAATTCGTAGAATTCGCCGCGAGGTACAAAGTAGGCCGTTTCAGAGAGGTTGTTTTCGGCGGCGATGGCTTGCAGTTGCTCATCGCTGAGCCATTCGGTGAGCGGGCAGACTGCCGCGGGGTTACCGCCGAAGGGGGACTGGCTGAAAGCGTCGACTTGGTAGATGTCCAGTTTCACCGTGGAGCACTCCGTGCTTAGAGGGGAGGCTGGACACTAACAGCGGGTCAAGGGAGCGTCAAAATACAGATGGCGCCTTTTTTCGGGCGCAACTCTGGGCCGTAGGGGGAGGAGCGCTTCGAGTATGCCCCGCACTTTTCTCCAGGCATAAAAAAACGGCCTACCTTTCGGTAAGCCGTTTTTAGTACTTGGTGGCTACACAGGGACTTGAACCCCGGACCCCAGCATTATGAATGCTATGCTCTAACCAACTGAGCTATGTAGCCAAGTGGCGCGCATTATTCGCGTAGAACGGCAATGCGTCAAGTATTTATTTTGAATTTTTATCTACGCTTTCAACTGTTTAAGCGAAATTGCCGGATCGGGCGACGAGTGGTTCGCGATTCGCCCGCCTGCGCAGTCAGAAAAGCCTGATCGCGGTGGGCAGATATCCCTGCCGTCCAGCGCAACGTCTGATTTTAAGAACGCGTCGAGTTGTGAGTGGCGCGTTTAAGCTGTTCGCGCGCCCGAGAGAGGCGCGAGCGGACCGTGCCGATCGGAATCTCCAGTGCGTCGGCGGTCTCCTGGTAGCTACCGTCGGTTTCCAGTGAGGCGTAGAGCGTCTTGCGCATCTCTATGGGTAGGTGGTCGATGGCGCTCAAGGTTTTCTCCAGGCGTCGATTGATTTCAAATTCCCAGTCCAGATTGTGGTTGTCTTCCTGGCCGTGCCACAGCGACTCGTCGAATTCGCAATGCACGGGTTTGGCATACAAGCGCCTGAAGTGGTTGCGTATGAGGTTTTGCGCGATACCGCACATCCAAGTGCTGAGCGTGGCGTTCCCGCTGAAACGTTCACGGTTACGCCAGGCTTCCAGGTACGTCAATTGCAGCAGGTCGTCTGCATCTTCGGGGTTGAGTACGCGCTTGTGAATGAAGCGCCGAAGTTTTTTTTGCTGGTCGTCTGTCAGGTGAAGCATGAATTGAGGCGAGCTGCCAACCAGGTGCGCTAAAGCTTCAATAGGGATATTCATGGATTTTTCCTTGGAGTAGACGCAGTCGAAAGGTGTCGACGAGAACCCCATTTGCACTGGCTGTGCCAGGCGGAAAAATTTCATAATCTATTGATTTATATACATAAAAATTTTTTGTTGGCGCGCTTTTGTGCAAGTGCTTGCAGAAAGCGTTGAAGGCTTGTGCAAGTTTTTTCAAATGTGCAGTGGACCATTTGTTGATGGAACCGCTTTGGCTGCTTTTGCCACACAGGGAAATACTCTTCCTGTTCAGGTCCAGTCATGGTTGATTTCCCTTCCGAACTGCAAAAAATTCGCAACGAGGATCGGCCAAGTGTCAGTCATACCTCCACACCTACTGCAAGCCAGGTAGCCGATGACCTGGCTCTTCTGTTCAACGAGGAAGTGGGAGCCAGCAGCCGGGCACTGAATCGGCGGCAGCTCATCCTGCCTGTGGCTGCGGTTCAGTTGCTTAATCAGCTTTATGATCAATGGGGTCATCCCGCCAAGAAGACGTTGGCAATGGCCATATTGCAATTCAAGCAGCAGCTGCGAATGCTTGTCGGGGTTGAAAAGTTGCTGGGGCTTTGCGAGGGCGACCCCGCTCTCACCTTTATTGTGCTCAAGAATGTGGAAGCCCAGTCGGGCACCGAAGCAACCTTGGCACGCGATGCAATCATCAAGCTTGAGGCGCGTTTCAAAGGGGAGATCCAGGCAGGTCTGAATACTGCGGCTGCACTTCGGGCGGGATGTGCCGACCTGCAAGAGCGTCAGGCGCTGCGAATGCTCTATTACACCAACGTGGTTTCGCGCCAATCCCTGATGAAGATCCTGCAGGCACTGCTGGATGTATACGGTGACGAACGGTTTTCAAAAGGGCTCAAGGTGATGCAAAAAGCCTTGGCGGACGATATCGCGGCGAAGGTGTCATCATTGCCCTCGGCGCATTTGCGTACCTTGCTCCTGGGCCTGCAAAGCTGTTGGCAGTTGAGTGGAGTATTTGTCCTGTGCCAGGCATTGATCGAGCGTCTGAGGATAGAGCGCGTTACGTCGAAGCTGATGCAGCGCTTGTTGGGTTACACCACTACAGGCATCGACTCCCAGGAACTTCAACGACTGTTGGAGGAACTGGAAGCGGGCAGCCAACTCAGCCGCACCCTGATAGCCCTCAATGCCATTTACTCGGTATTCAACAAGTTCCCTCTGGCATTGTGGTTTGACAACCGGACGCGTGATCAGCTTCTGCACAACCTGTTGGTAAGAATGGGGGAACTCACGAAAATGGAGCGTGAGTACCTGCAAGCCACGGCAACGCCGGAGACTCTTGCGTGACTGCGCTTTCGGCCATCAACCGTTTTTTGCTGAAAGTCGCGCAGCGCGCCGAAGTGCTGGGCGCCGTGGTGGTGATGGCCGTCGTGTTCATTTTCATCGTGCCGCTGCCCACCTGGCTGGTGGACATCCTGATTGCGCTCAACATCTGTATCTCGTGCCTGTTGATCGTATTGGCGCTGTACCTGCCGGGGCCATTAGCGTTCTCATCGTTTCCGTCGATTCTGTTGCTGACCACTATGTTCCGCTTGGCGCTGTCGATTGCAACCACACGTCTGATCCTGCTGGAGCAGGACGCCGGTGAGATCGTCGAGGCCTTCGGCAATTTCGTGGTCGGCGGCAACCTGGCGGTGGGGATGGTGATCTTCCTGATCCTGACGCTGGTCAACTTTCTGGTCATCACCAAAGGCTCGGAGCGGGTGGCCGAGGTGGCTGCGCGTTTCAGCCTGGATGCCATGCCCGGCAAGCAAATGTCCATCGACAGCGACCTGCGTGCCGGCCTCATCGACGGCATGCAGGCAAGGGACAAGCGAGACCAGTTGTCTCGCGAGAGCCAACTGTTCGGGGCCATGGACGGTGCGATGAAGTTCGTCAAGGGCGACGCTATCGCCGGCCTGATCATTGTCGTGGTCAACCTGTTGGGCGGCTTCGCCACAGGCATGTTCCAGCATGGCTTGAGTGCTTCCGACTCTATCAGCCTGTATTCGGTGCTGACCATCGGCGACGGTCTGATTGCGCAGATCCCGGCGCTGCTGATTTCTCTCACCGCCGGCATGATCATCACCCGTGTGGCGCCGGATGGTCGCAAAGGCATCACGAACATGGGCGCCGAAATCGCCCGGCAGATGACGAGCGAACCCAAGAGCTGGGTGATCGCTTCGGTTGGGATGCTCGCCTTTGCGGCGGTGCCTGGCATGCCTACCGTGGTGTTTATCCTGATAGCGTTGGTCACTGGAAGCCTGGGGTATTACTTGATGCGCCAGCGCCAACGGCAGGAACAACCCAACGCTGGAGCCGAGGAAGCGGTGCGCCCCGAAGAGAATGGCCATGAGGATTTGCGTGGGTTCGACCCCACAAGGCCCTACCTGCTGCAGTTCTCTCCGGTGCTGCGCGGCACGCCCGAGGTGGCCGATCTTATTTATGCGATTCGCCAGGCGCGAAATGCGCTGGTCACCAATATCGGCCTCACATTGCCATCGTTCGAGGTGGAACTCGATGACACGCTGGCCGACGATGAAATGCGCTTTTGTGTGCATGAGGTGCCAATGGTCAGGGCATCGGTCGTCAGCCTGGTTGCAATTGAGCGCAAGGCATTCACCATTGAGCCTGCGCACGCCATAGCGGGGCAGGCGGAGCGCGATGAGCAGGATTGGCTCTGGGTGCCGCCGGATGATCCGTTGCTCGATGATCCGCAGTTGGAGCGCTTCACTGCAGCGAGCCTGATCGTAGAACGCATGAAGCAAGCCATGATGCTCAGCGGGCCGCAGTTCCTGGGGATTCAAGAGAGTAAGTCGATCCTCGGCTGGCTGGAGCACAACCAACCGGAATTGGTCCAGGAGCTCCAGCGGATCATGCCGCTGTCGCGGTTTTCGGCAGTGTTGCAACGCCTGGCCAGCGAAGGTGTGCCGTTGCGGGCGGTGCGGCTGATTGTCGAGTCACTGATCGAGTACGGCCAGCATGAGCGTGAACCGGAGGCGCTGGCCGACTACGCGCGCATTGCGCTCAAGGCACAGATCTACCATCAGTACAGGGAAGCAGACGGCCTGCACGCGTGGCTGCTGTCGCCGCAGAGTGAAAACATCCTGCGTGAGGCATTGCGCCAGACCCAGACCGGCGTGTTCTTCGCACTCGACGAAGAGCATAGCGCGGCGTTGGTCAACCTGCTCAATCAAGCCTTTTCCGTGCGCCCGAAATTCAAGAGCGTGATGCTGGTCGCGCAGGATTTACGCAGCCCTCTGCGTACCTTGTTGCTGGAAGAGTTCAACTACGTACCGGTGTTGTCCTTTGCCGAGCTGAGCAGCACCTCAAAGGTCAAAGTACTGGGGCGTTTCGACTTCGGTCAGCATGAGTTGATGCGTGGTGCTGTGGAATGAGGGCTTGATGATGTTTGAGTTACGCGTGCTTGATGGACTGCACCAGGGGGCAGCGCTGCCTTTGTTTGGGGAGCAGTGGAGCATCGGTGCTCACACCGACGCCGATCTGTTACTGCACGATCCTGGTATCGCCGAGCAGCATGCAAGGCTGAGGCTCATTGATGCGAACTGGTCGGTGCAGGCCGAGGCCGGGTTGTTGCGCGGGGCTGATGGTCAGGTGCTGGCTCAGATCGCGCGTCTGGCGCTCAACGATGTATTTTCAGTGGGAGGCGTGCGTCTGTGTGTCAGTCTGGCCGATGAGCCCTGGCCTCAATCACCCGCTCCTGCACCGGTAGCACCGCCCGCGCTCAATGAGCCGGCGCGGCAACTCAACTTGTCTACCATCTCCCACTCCCAGCAAAAGCGCCTGGTCAGCCTGGTGCTGGCGATAACGGTCATCTTCATCGTGGTGGGCATGGCCTACACCGGGGACCCGGAGGCCAAGGCGTCCTTGAGGCCGCCAGTGGTGCAGAAGCAGGCGTTGGCCTCACCGTTCGACGTGCGCCAACAGCTGTTGAAGATGCTCAACGAACGCGAGTTGAGCCAGCGCGTCAACTTGCAGGTGATCAATGGCCAGGTCGCGCTCGATGGCGACGTTTCCCAGGACGATGTAGAGCTGGTCGCACGCATGCTCAACCGTTTTGGCGAACAATACGACAGCGCGGTACCGGTGATCAGCCGTGTGCGCGCGCGCGATGGAGCCTTGCCGTTCAAGATTGTGCAGATTGTGGGAGGAGCCAATGGTCACGTCGTGCTGGAGGAAGGTAGCCGGCTGTTTGTTGGTGATGAAGTGGATGGCCTGCGCCTGGTGCTGATCGACAATGGCAAAGTGGTGTTCGACGGCGCGCAGCGTTATGAGGTGCGCTGGTGAGCACGGAAGTACAGGCGCGTCTCGACGCTTGGCACCAGCATCAGGTCCAGTCGTTGGCCGCCTTCGCGCCCGTGTCGATGCGTGGGCGGATCCAGCGTGTCAATGGCATGTTGCTGCAGTGCCGATTGCCCCAGGCGCGTATCGGGGATTTGTGCCAGGTGGAGAAAAGGCCAGGCGACTGCATGCTCGCCGAGATCATCGGTTTTGACCAGCAGGATGCCGTACTCAGCGCCTTGGGCAACCTGGAAGGTGTACAGGTGGGCGCTGGTGTCGAGCGCCTAGGGGTATCCCATCGGGTACGGGTCAGCGAGGCACTGCTGGGCCAGGTGCTGGACGGTTTCGGGCGGGCGATCGCGGGAGATGGGCCCAGCGCGTTTGTCGAAGCTGACTTGGCGGATACCAGCGCAGTCCTGTGTGAGGCGCCATTGCCCACCGAACGGCCACGGATCAACCGTGCACTGGCAACCGGTGTTCGCTCGATCGATGGTTTGCTGACGCTGGGCGAAGGACAGCGTGTAGGACTGTTCGCGGGGGCAGGGTGTGGCAAAACAACCCTGTTGGCCGAAATCGCCCGTAACGTGGAGTGCGACGTCATCGTGTTTGGCCTGATCGGCGAACGGGGTCGCGAACTGCGCGAGTTTCTTGATCATGAGCTCGATGCACAACTGCGTGCCAAGGCGGTGCTGGTGTGTGCCACGTCCGATCGTTCCAGCATGGAGCGAGCACGTGCAGCATTTACGGCGACCGCGCTGGCTGAAGGTTTTCGCCGCAAGGGCAAGCGTGTGTTGCTGCTGATCGATTCCCTGACCCGTTTTGCCAGGGCCCAGCGTGAAATCGGCCTGGCGGCTGGCGAACCCCTTGGTCGCGGCGGCCTTCCTCCTTCTGTCTACAGCCTGTTGCCGCGGCTGGTAGAGCGCGCCGGGTTAACAAATGAGGGCGTGATCACGGCGATCTATACGGTGCTGATCGAGCAGGACTCCATGAACGACCCGGTGGCTGATGAAGTTCGCTCGTTGCTCGATGGTCATATCGTGCTGTCCCGTAAGTTGGCCGAGCGTGGGCACTATCCTGCGGTCGATGTGCTGGCGAGCTTGTCGCGGATCTTGAGCAACGTCGCCGAGCCTGCGGATATCCAGGCGGGTACTGCGTTGCGACGTTTGTTGTCGGCGTATCAGCAGATCGAGCTGATGCTCAAGCTGGGGGAGTACCAGTCTGGAAGTGATGCCCTGACCGACCTTGCCGTGGAGAGTCGCCAGGCTGTCGATGGTTTCTTGCGCCAGGACTTGCGTGAGCCTTCGCCGATGACCGCGACACTGGATCAACTCAAGGAGCTGACTGCCTATGTCCCATTCTGATGTGCTGCTCGGTGAAGTCGAGACGCTGCGACGCCTGCGCCGCCACCGAGCGGACCGGGCAGAGCGTGCCTTGCGTGAGGCCAAGCGGGCCCAACAGGCGCTGTTTGCGCATATCCGGCAGGCCGAGGATGCACTTGAGCAGACTCGGCAGGAGGAGGCTCGACGAAGTACTCAATTGCTCGATCAGCATCAGGGTCAGGTATTGACCCTTAAGGCCCTGAAATCCTGGAGTGCTCAGGAGCGCTCGTTGTCCGCCACTACCCGCAGAGAAATGGGGCAATTGGCGGCATTGCAAGACCAGCGGGAAGACAAGCAAGCCCGCGTTGGCACTGCTCAGAAAAAGGTGACCGATTGCCTGCGACAGGTGGAAAAACTCCAGGAACTATCTCTTTTACTGGCACAGGAGCCAACATGAACCAGGTATCAGACAAACCTGCTGAACGCCCACGCTCGAATGAGTCACGAGAGGAACGAGAGCCGGGAACTGCGGGCGTGGTGCCGGCGGAATTGACGCGGTTGTTCGCCCAGTTCTGGGCCGGTGACGATGAGGGGGCAGGCGATCGAGGTTCCCTGCGGGGAACAAAAGCCTCGGGCGGCACGGCCATGATTGAGGCGCTGACCGAGCAACTGGTGCCTCGTCTGCAGGCCACTTCGCAGTGGCCGCTCCAAGCTGTGTTGTACTTGCCCCGCCTGGGGCGGATCAACGCCAGTGTGCGCCGCGAACAGAGTAGCTGGAGTATCGATCTGGAAGCGCAAGAGGAGGCGACCGCACGCTGGCTTAGCGGCGTACGGCAACAGTGTGAAGATCGGTTTGCACTGACGCTGGGGCGGTCGGTCAGCCTGTCTCTACCTACTATCGGCAGCACATGATAGTGCCGCTTTTGACATTACCTTCGATCAACGGCGACATAGCTGCTGCGCGACGTCGACTGGGACGCGGCATGAGCTTGGTGTTCCATGTGGCCGGGCAGGCAGGTCAGATGCTGCTCGAACCTGGACGTGCTCCCGCCGGTGGCCAGGCGATGTTCTTCGAAACCGCGTGTGGCGTGCTGGCTCTCGCTGAAGCTGGGCCGTTGCTCAGCCTGCTGGGTGAATGCCCCGTGACGTTAGCCCCCTCCGGCAACGATCCGGATTCCTGGTTTTGGGCGTTGTTCCAGTTTTACCTGAGCCCTCAGGTGAAAGCCGTGTTGGGCTATGTGCGATTGCTGGAGGCCGAACAACTCCCCAAGGCGTTTGGCTGCCGGCTCAGTGTGGCCCTGGGTAAAGCCCGGGTCGAAGGGTATGTGTGGCTGGCTCCCGAGAGTTTTCTGGTGTTGTGCGACGCCGGCCCATGGCGCGCCACGGCCCGACCGATGCCCGCGTCGTTTCGGTTGACCATTGCAGTGACCCTGGGGCGCCTGCAGTTGCCGATCGCCCAGGTACGCAGCCTGCGCACTGGTGATGTGCTGGTGCTTGAGCAGAGCTTCTTTGTGGCCGAGGGCAGCGGCTACCTACAGGTTGGCACACAGCGACTGTATGGGCGCATTGACGATGACAGCGGGCCGTTAGGCCTGACCCTTACTTCAATTGAGGAGACGTCTGTGGACGAAGAATATCTAGCCCCCGACTACGCTGGGGATGAGGGTGATGAGCCTGTGATGGACGTATTCGGTCACGAGCCGTTCGACGAACTGAGCATGGCGCTGAACGTGCGCTGCGGCACGTTGAACTTGACCCTGGGCGAGTTGCGTAACCTCGCGCCGGGCGCGGTGCTGGGCATCGCCGGTTATGCGCCAGGCATGGCTGGCCTCTATTATGGCGATCGACCGATTGGCCAGGGACAGTTGGTTGAAGTCGACGGGCGTCTGGGCTTGCAGTTATCCCGTGTGATGTTCGGCCGATGATACTTCAGGGGTTGGACCCCTTAGTCCTGGCGGTCTTTTTAGCGGCATTGTCATTGATGCCCATGCTGTTGATCGTCTGCACGGCGTTCCTGAAGATCGTGATAGTGCTGATGATCACCCGTAACGCCATTGGTGTGCAGCAGGTGCCGCCGGGCATGGCCATCAATGGCATCGCGCTCGCAACCACGCTATTTATCATGGCGCCGGTGGGGTATGAAATAGCTGAGAACATCAAAGCCGCACCGCTGGACCTGAGCAATGTGCAGACGCTTCTGCAGACGGGAAGTGAAGCGATTAAACCGTTGCGTGCCTTCATGTTGCGTAACGTCGACCCGGATGTGCTGACACATCTGCTGGAAAACACGTCACGTCTGTGGCCCGCTCAACTGGCCCGGGAGGTGCAACGCGAAGACTTGATTCTGTTGATCCCGGCGTTTGTGCTGTCGCAACTGCAGGCGGGGTTCGAGATCGGCTTCCTGATCTATATCCCCTTCATTGTCATCGACTTGATTGTCTCCAACCTACTGTTGGCGTTGGGCATGCAAATGGTCTCGCCGATGACCATTTCCTTGCCGCTCAAATTACTGTTGTTCGTGATGGTGTCCGGTTGGTCACGGTTGCTTGACAGTCTGTTCCTCTCCTATCTCTGAGTGGCTTATGGAACCCATTGTGCTGTTCAAGCAGGGCATGCTGTTGGTGGTTGTTCTATCGGCACCGCCGTTGATCGTGGCGGTGGTGGTGGGCGTGATGACGTCTCTGGTACAGGCGTTGATGCAGGTGCAGGACCAGACGTTACCCTTCGGCATCAAGCTGGTGGCGGTGGGTATCACGTTGATCATGACCGGCCGCTGGATTGGCGTGGAGCTGATCCAACTGATCAACCTGACCTTTGACATGATCGGCCGATCGGCCCTGAACTGAGACTCTGCCCGTGCTGCTGTATCTCGAGTATTTGCCCAGCCTTTTGGTCGGCATGGCGCGTATCTACCCCTGTGGCATCCTGGTGGCGGCGTTCTGTTTTCAGCATATAAAGGGCATGCCGCGGCATACCATCGTGATGGTCCTGGCATTGATACCTGCACCGGGTATTCATGCGGCGCTGGCAGGTCAGGATTATTCCGCGATGCTGCTGAGTGCGCTGGTGCTCAAGGAGGTGGCCCTGGGGATTCTGATGGGTGTGCTGCTGTCGATGCCGTTCTGGATGTTTGAGTCAGTGGGGGCGTTGCTCGATAACCAGCGCGGCGCTTTGGCCGGTGGGCAGCTCAACCCATCGCTGGGGCCGGATGCGACGCCGATCGGACACTTGTTCAAGCAGCTGGCGATTTTTCTGCTGATGGTGAGCCTGGGGTTGGGCACGCTGACCCAAGTGATCTGGGACAGTTACCTGATCTGGCCACCCACGGTGTGGTTCCCGCTGCCGGCGGCAAATGGCATGAGCGTATTCATCGACCTGTTGGGCGACACCTTTAGGCACATGATGCTCTACGCTGCACCGTTTATTGCGGTGCTGTTGTTGCTGGAGTTCGGCATCGCGCTACTTGGGGTTTACAGCCAGCAGTTACAAGTGAGTACGTTGGCACCACCGGTCAAGAGCCTGGCGGGAATAGGTATCCTCTTGCTCTACTTTGCGCTGTTGCAGGACCTGATCATCGGGCGCATGGGGTTGTTGGGCGATCTTAAACACTCGTTGAGGCTGCTGATCAAGGTCGCCATCCCATGAGTGATTCCGGCGAAAAAAAGCACCCGGCGTCAGCCAAGAAACTGCGTGACCAGCGTAAGAAAGGCCAGGTCGCCCAAAGCCAGGATGTGTCAAAGCTGCTGGCGTTGACGGCCATCAGCGAGATTGCCCTGTTCACTGCCGAGACTAGCCTGCAACGCTTCCAGCAACTGATGCTGCTGCCGATATCACGTTTGACTCAGCCTTTTGTGCGAGCGTTGGAGGAGGTGCTGCTTGAAGGGATGGTGGTGTTTTTCTCATTCGCTCTGCTGATGGCCGCAATGGCAATTACCACCAAGCTGATCAGCAGTTGGATGCAGTTCGGGATGCTGTTTGCACCAGAGACCCTGAAGCTGGATTTCAACCGCCTCAATCCGCTCAGTCAAGTCAAGCAAATGTTCTCTGCCCAACAGTTGATGAACCTACTGATGAGCATCGTGAAAGCCTGCCTTATCGCTTTGATTCTGTATGTGGTGATCTGGCCCTCATTGGGTACGCTGATCAACTTGGCTACCAGTGATCTGCAAAGTTACCTACTGGCATTGATAGCGCTGTTTCGCCACTTGCTGCATGCCTGCCTTGGCATGCTGCTGGTACTGGCGCTTATCGACTTCGTCATGGTGAAGCACTTCTTCGCCAAGCGCATGCGCATGACCCAGGTCGAGGTGGTCAAAGAGTACAAGGAGATGGAGGGCGACCCTCACGTCAAAGGCCAGCGGCGTTCACTGGCGTATCAATTGGCTCAGGAAGAACCCAAGGTCAAACTGCCCAAACTGGAAGAGTCCGACATGCTGGTGGTCAACCCGACGCACTTTGCAGTCGCCTTGTACTACCGCCCAGGTAAAACGCCGCTGCCCTTGCTGGTCAGCAAAGGCACGGATGCTGAGGCCCGCCAACTGATCCAGCGCGCCAAGGCGGCTGATGTGCCGGTGATCCAATGTGTATGGCTGGCTCGCACGCTCTACACGAATAAGCTGGGAGCAAGCATCCCTCGCGAGACCTTGCAGGCGGTGGCGCTGATTTACCGCACCTTGCGCGAACTCGATGATGAAGCCAAGCGCGAAACCCTCGAACTGCCGGAGCTTGAACGCCGTTGATCAGCGGCTTGAGCCAATGTCCAAGGCTTGCAGGTTGGCCAGTTAAAGCATCCGGCTAAGGATTCTGTCCAGCGTGCTGTGGGTTGCAGGCAGTGCGTGCCAGATCACCAGCGTGTACTGGGCGTCTAGGTAAACAAAACACCCATCGAATGCCAGTGCCTGCTCAAAGCGTCGCTCCGACACGGGTTGCAATTGGCCGGCCTGCAAGGCAATGCCGGGGCGGTTCCCTGCGCGCAGTGCACACACTACCGGGTACAAGGGTCTGGTGAGTGGCAGAGCCACTCACCAGACTGTCCAGAAACACCTGGCGTTGATCGTCAGGCATTTCCTGGCGACTCATCGTTCCAGCGACACCGTCTGGTAGTCCGGGCGCTCGCCGGCGGGGCCGGGTTCGGCGCGCATGGATGACGGCCACCAGATCACCATCTGGTCCTTGGTCGATTGCGGGCGTGAGCACGAATCGCCTTTGCAGGTGGGCGTACAGCCGCTGACGAGCAATGCCAGGCCGATCAAGATGACGCATAACGGGCTGTGTTTCATGGTTGGGCCTTCTGAGCTGGAGTGATCAAGGAAGGGCGGGGTACGCTGAGGTGTTCATCCTTCACCACGGTGCGCATGGCGATAAACACTTCGGCCTCTTCACCTGGCTTGAGCCACGCACGCGGCCATACGGTGACCGCCAGGGTCTGCGCGGTGCTGCACTCTTTCTCGTCGATACGTACGTTACGTTTGAACTGGTTGCGCAACACCACCACCGCTACGTTGAATTCCGGGCCTGCGTACCATTGGCTGCGTCCGGTATTCAGCGCGAGCAAATCTCGGGTGCTGCATAAAGTGTTCAGTCCCAGGGGCATCGGTGCCGCCTTGAAAGGTTTGGGCACTTCCCCACTGACCAGATGTGCCAGGGTAGTAATGATGTCACTGCGTTTTACTACCGGTTGATGGGGGGAGTAGCGCCTTGCCAGCGGTGCGAGGGCGGCTTGCAGTTCGGCTTGGTCAGCTTGTGGCAAGTAACGCGACGGATCGTCCTGGTCGCCGATAACCCGTGGGGTGAGGATGAACAAGCGTTCGCGCCGATTGTTCTGGCGTTCTGTCGAGGAGAATAACGCTTTGCCCAACAGTGGGATATCGCCCAGGAGGGGAATCTTGCTTTGCTTGTCGGCACTTTCAGTGACCTGGAAACCGCCAACCACCAGCGAGCGCTTTTCCGCCATTACGGCTTGGGTGCTGACCTTGCCCCGGCGGACATCAAGGTGGTTGGGGTCAGGGTTGGACTCGTCGAAATTGCCATCTTCAATGTCCACTGCCAAATGGATCTGGTGACTGCCGCGACTGGTGGTAACCCTGGGGACCACCTGGAAGCTGGTGCCCACGGTGACCGGCAAAATTGTTGCGTATTCAGTGCCACGACTGAGGTACTGGGTGCGGTTGAAGTCGATTACCGCTGGTTGGTTTTCCAGGGTGAGCACTGAAGGGTTCGAGACCATGGTTGCCAGTCCCTTTGTTTCCAACGCGCGGATATCGGCGTAGAAACGGTCACGGTTCTTAATCGACAATTGCGATGAGGTACCGGGTGCCATGTTGACCTTGAAGCGGCTGTTCTGGAAGCCCCAGTTCACCCCGAATTCGCGCAACTGCGTACGATCGATATCGAGAATGATCGCATCGATTTCGATCAGCTTGCGCGCGACGTCGAGCTGGTTGATTAGCTCGCGGTACATGGCCTGGCGTTCAGGCAAGTCATAAATCAGCACAGCGTTGTTGCGCACATCGGCTTCGACGCGTATTCGGCCGCCGGATACCGGTGCTCGTGGGGGCAGCGCCGGCCCTGCGTCCACTTGCCCTGTGTTGCCGTTTGCACCGAGCATTTGGCCCAGCAGCGGGTTGCCCAGCCGAGGTACGTTTGGCGTGATAAAAGCAGGCTGGTGCGTGGGGCGTTGGCTCAGGGCGGAGAGTGCTGAGCCAGAACGTGGTTCCAGCAACCCTCGTAAAATGCTGGCGACGCCGAGGATGTTGAGTTTTTCGCCGCGATAGTCCACTTGGCGATCAGCTGCGTTGGCGAACTTCAGCGGGTAACTCAGTACGCTCTGTTTTTCATCCGCTGAGCGGCGTTGACTGCTGAACTGCTTGATCTGTTCGATGTAGCGCTTGGGGCCGGAGACAAGTACCACGCCATCTTCCGGTAATTCTCCCCAGCCGAAACGGCTATCGAGCAGTCCGATATCAGTCAGCGCCTGCTTGAGGTCGCTGATCGTTTCCGACGAGACTTCCAGGCGCGCGGAGTCCTGTTGGTCCAGCGTGCTGATGTAGAGGGTGTTGTTGTAGAGATACCACTGAAAGCGATGCTCAATCCCTAGTCTGTCCAGCAGTGACTGAGGAGTATTCGCGCGGATCTTGCCGTTGACGTTGCCTTCCAGCAGGCCTTCGATTTGCAATTGAGTACCGAAGGTTTGGGCGAAGTCCTCGAGTACGTCTCGTAGGGGTTTGTGCTCCGCCTCGTAGGCGTAGGCGGTATTTTTCCATTCTGCGGGAACGGCAGCCAACGTGCTGCTTAGCGGGATCAATAGCGAGCAAAGCAGGCAAAGGCTGCACCAAAGGGCGCATTTTGATAAAACGCCGGACGAATAAAAACGCAGACTCCTGCGCTCGCGGGTCTTGTTATTCATGGAAAGTGCTCTGGTTAGTACAACTGTGAACGTAGTGGGAAGGGCTTGACGCTCAGGGAGGGGCGCCCAAGACGTGCGAAGATGGCTCGCCATGTATCGCGCTGATTGAGCAAGGCGACCACACGGTTGAGCACATGCGCCTCATCAGTTCGCCTTTCAGACGCTGAGTAAGCCATAGCGCACCCGTGTTTCGATTCTGAGCCAGTGCCCGCTGGAAATGCGCGAGATTGGCGGTACCCAGGCGCGCCCAATACTGTAGAGCGACGCCGTCAGTTCGAGTTGAAGTCAGTTCGGCGCCAAGCAACAGAACGTTTGTCTGATTGGTCAAGGTGACGTCACCGTCCTCTTCAAATAATGTCATTTGTTCTTCTTTGTTGCACAGCCAGTTGCCAATTGAATGGTTCATTTACGTGAAAAAATCAATGGTAGTTTTGAGTGACTGATTGACAAGTTTTGCGTGATCCTGATCAAACGAATTGGCCATCTCTTTGTTAAGTGCCAACCTGAAAAAAAGTTCGCCATCCCAATTGTCGGGTGACGCTTCACTGAAAAAAGACTTGAATTCCTTGTCAGCGTTCTTCCGGATTCTTGTAACTTCTGAAGTGAAGGTGCTATAGAAGTCCATGATCTACCTGTATGACTGATGATTGTCGAGTGAGTGGAAAATTCATTGCTAAATAGGGAATATTAATAAACGACTGGAGCGTCGCGAGGTCAGACATCGATCCAACGATCTTTGCCTTGTTCGTAAAGAGCGTTGCGCATGTCGTGCCAGCTGATTCGGAAATCTCCTTCGTCTGTCTTCAATACAAGTGTTTGGGAGTGGATTGAATTGTCGGCGGTAAGCTTCCAGAGCGTGCTCCCATGATGGGCTAAACAGTGCGTTACTTCTGTAAGGTCATGTGGGTGGCACATTAGTGTCGCGCTGATTTCATCGACTTGGCTTTTCAGCAATTGCTTAACGAGGGCTGCCACTCGTTGGGAGGCTACAGTCTCGTCAAGCAGGCTACCAATAGCCTGCTTGGTGATCTGGGTGGCGTAATGCTCTAAGTTGTCGCACATCGTTTGCCTACTACGTTCCCACCGCTTGAGCTGAGCGTCGGCGCGTTGCCAGATTTCAAGCGAGGCCTTTTCCAGCAACTCCTCACATTGTTTTTCTGCACACCTGATCAACTCCTCAGCTTGAATGCTTGTGTCACGCAACAACTGATTAGCATGCTTCCAGTCTGCTAGCTCTTCCCGAGGGATTATGTTGCGTGGCACGCTAGACGAGCGCCCGGATAACTCAATGTTGGAGCGGCATAACATTGTTGAACTCCTCACGTGTGTCTGCGGTGGGCATGTCATCACATCTCCGATGTAGTAGCGCGCCATACGACGGCCTGCCAGAGTGTGTCGAGTCGGTTACCTGTGATTCCGTGCAGAGGGTGTTTTGCCTCAATCTCGATTACACATTTACGGGGGAATCGCAATCTAAGACGCTGCCAGATCGCGGGTTCTACCCAGCTATAGAGCAGTTGTAGCGGGTCAGAACCGGGCGGCAGCATCACGGGGGGCAGCGCCTTGGAAAGACGCCTGCACCATTGGTGATGAATGTTAGTCAGGAGGGCTGAGTCCTGGGGGTTAAAGGTGTCGTGAACCAACGCCAACATTAGGTTGAGTTGTTCCCTCGAGGCCAGAACCAGGCGGATTACTGTGGGGTGTGGGTCAACGGGCAAACAGGCTGCATAACCTGAGAGGTTGTCGGGTGCTGACTGTCCACTACGAAAAAGCGTTTCAATCACAGTGTACTCTTCGCCCTTCCAGTCTTCGTGGGCAGATTGCCAGGGATACACCCACCATCGCGCCCACGACAGGTGTTCATGAAACTGATGGTCGAGACTAGGCGTCATGAGTCGAAACCGTTGATTTGTCGGTTGAGCCCGCCTGATGAAGACCGTTTTGACGCCGTTTGTATAGGAACAATATGGCGAGCGGTAGCGAGACCATGCCGAGTAGTAAAACGATCATGCTGGTTTGCCAGAAACCGAGATCATCCCCGGGCACCAGGAAAGGGCCGAAGTACACTAGCCGTTGAGGTTCCTGGTAAATCGCCGCAGGCACGAATATCACCGAGAGTTTCTGCAAGTTGTCCACTGCCGTAGACATGCCAGGGATACTGCTCGCCACCAATCTGCGGATCCGTGCTCTGATATTATCGGGGTCCAGCCGTGGATCGTGCTTGATGAATACAGAAGCAGATGCCGGTTGTACTGGCTCCCCCGGAGCGATGCGTTCAGGCAGTACCACATGCACGCGTGCGACGATGACGCCGTCAATGTTGGACAAGGTGGCCTCAAGTTCCTGGGACAAGGCATAGATGTAGCGTGCCCGTTCCTCCAGCGGCGTTGAAATTACCCCTTCCTTGCGGAATGTATCCCCCAGCGTGGTGCGCGCGACTCTGGGTAGTCCTACGGCTTCCAGCGTTCTTACGGCACGCCCGATATCAGCGGTGTTAACCGTGATGACAACACCGTCCTTGGCCGGAAATTTGGTGGCACGAATATGTTTATCAGCCAATTCGGCAACGACTTCATTTGCCTCCTGTTCGGAGAGCTGGCGATGAAGTTCCACGCGATCACTGCATCCGCCTAATAGGGATACAATACCAATGAACATGACGGCAAGGAGAGAAGGGCTCATTGTCATTACTGCAGGTTACATATTTTGTCGAGGCCTTGGGTCGTCTTGGCGAGGCATTTCGTCAATAGATGTGGAGTAAGTTGTGCGTTGAAGAAGTCGCGAGGGAACGTTTTGTAGACTTCAAAATCCAGCTCTTTTTTAGGTGCGCGGACCAGTTTGGTAAAACGGTTCATTGAGGCGCTGAGCTGATTGGATGCCTCAATAAAAAGCTGCGGGGCAGCCGACCTTGAGGGCACTGCCTTCGCATCGCTTGAGCCTTCAAGCATTGATGAAAAAAAACTAGCATCACTACCGGAAACTGGTTGCTCAGATGCTGAGTAGGTAACGCCATCGCTATCGGACTGATCTGAAAAGTAAGTTTCTTTTATTCGCATGGCATGTGGGCTCATTGATTACGTAAAGTAACTTTGTATGAGAGCAGATGTAGTGACCTTTAGGCTGGCAACAGGGTTACCTCTTGTCCATAGGGACAAGAGGCAACCGGTAGATCAACTGATTATTTACTGACCTTTGGCTTTTTGTAGCATGTCGTTAACGTTTTTCATCTCGGCGCCTAGCCAGTTATTATCTAAGGTGTCTCTTAGGATCTTCTCCTTTATTATTTTACTCTCCGCCTCTGCGTCACTTAGACCAGGGTATTGGAAATTGGGAGCGTAGCCTTGACCGACTGGATTAGTCATATGATCTCCTAGCTATATTTGAGTTTAGTTATCCCAGCATATAATTGCTTGGGTGTTATCTGTGTGGCTGTCGAGAAGGTTGGGTTCCCTGTGCGCCGGGATTAAATGTTTCTAATTGTATATTTCAATGAGTGTATTTATGTATGCAGCCAATGCCTTGATAGGCTAGGCATTCCAGGGATGTTTATGATTAAAACACTGTGGCCTTTTAGTCAGAAAACGAACGACATTGGCCTCACGCCAGTGAAATTTCCAGATGTTTGATCCTGTGGTACAGCGTACGCTTGGAAACACTTAATTCAGTGGCCACTGTATTTACACAGTATCCATGGCGGCGCAAAGACGCCTCAATCAGCATTTTCTCTATTTGCTGCAGACTTGACTTCAGGCTTGTTTTTTTGTCCTGGTGGGGCGTGGGCGAATTTGAGAGCACTGGCAGTCCTAATACAAATCGCTTCGCCGTTGAACGCAGCTCGCGAACGTTGCCCGGCCAAGAGTGAGCGAACAGCTGCTGCAGCAGGCTCTCGGGTGGAGGAGGGGCAGGAAGTTTGAAATATTCTGCTTCTTTCTGGATCATCTCCAGAAACAGTGAAACGATACAGTCGCGTCGATCCCGCAAGGTAGGTAGCTGAATGTTGACTACGTTCAGGCGGAAGTACAGGTCGCGCCTAAAGGTGGCTTGCTCTACCATTTCGTGCAACGAATGCTGGGCTGACGCTATGACGCGCATGTCCACCGGGATAAAGCGGGTCGAACCCAGGCGCTCCACGCCGCGTGATTCCAGTACGCGCAGCAATTTGGCTTGCAGGCTCAGTGGCATGCTGTCGATTTCATCCAGGTACAGCGTGCCCAGGTGGGCGGCCTCGACATAACCGGCGCGTGATTGTATCGCGCCGGTATAAGCGCCGCTGTTGACGCCGAACAATTGGCTTTCGGCGAGACTTTCAGGGATAGCTGCGCAGTTTACGGCGATGAAGTTACCCCGCCGGCCGGATAGATGATGAATTCGCTGAGCCAATGTATCCTTGCCAGTGCCGGTTTCCCCTAGTAATAAGATATCGATGTTAAACGTAGCCGTGCTACCCAACATGCTTCTAATATCGGGGTCGTCAATCAGGTATAACTCCGTCTCATTTTCCATGTGGTCGAGCGCCGACATCGAATGATAACTCCATAATTGCTATTACGTCATTGCAGGTAATGCTGTCGAAGGCTCGCTTCAGTAGATAGAATTTTAAGACGGTTGTCACGTGCTCCTTGGGTCTTTATGTACCTCAGGCTGCGTAAGATAAGTTGTATTCTAATATTGATGCTTTGTGTTTTAGCTAACGGCCAAAGAGGCGATAGGAGAAGTCTGAAGCTTTCTGGATGTTTGGCTTAAACTTTTAATCGGTGCGATATATAAATAGTCGCCCACAAAAAAGCCGATGCTAAGCATCGGCTTTTTTACTGTTTAGAGGGCAGGTAATACTTACACGTTGAAACGGAAGTGCATCACGTCGCCATCTTTAACAATATATTCCTTACCTTCCAGGCGCCACTTGCCCGCTTCCTTGGCACCGGCCTCACCCTTGAACTGGATGAAGTCGTTGTAGGCAATCACTTCGGCGCGGATAAACCCTTTTTCGAAGTCCGTGTGGATCACCCCTGCAGCCTGTGGTGCGGTAGCACCGACCTTGACGGTCCATGCGCGGACTTCTTCGACACCGGCGGTGAAGTAGGTCTGCAGGTTGAGCATTTCGTAACCGGCGCGGATCACGCGGTTCAGGCCAGGTTCTTCCAGGCCCAGGGCCTCGAGGAACATGTCCTTTTCTTCGCCGTCATCAAGCTCGGCGATTTCCGCTTCGATCTTGTTGCACACCGGCACCACGATGGCGCCTTCTTCGTCGGCGATGGCCTTGACTACGTCGAGCAACGGGTTGTTCTCGAAACCGTCTTCAGCGACGTTGGCGATGTACATCACAGGCTTAGTGGTCAACAGGTGGAAGCCCTTGATCACGGCCTTCTCGTCAGCGCCCATGTTCTTCATCAGGCTGCGTGCCGGCTTGCCTTCGGTGAAGTGCGCGATCAGTTGCTCAAGCAGACCTTTCTGGACCACTGCGTCCTTGTCGCCGCCCTTGGCGTTGCGCGCGACTTTCTGCAGTTGCTTCTCGCAGCTGTCGAGGTCGGCGAAGATCAGTTCCAGGTCGATGATCTCGATGTCGCGTTTCGGGTCGACGCTGTTGGAGACGTGGATCACGTTCTCGTCTTCAAAACAGCGGACCACGTGGGCGATGGCATCAGTCTCGCGGATGTTGGCGAGGAACTTGTTGCCCAGGCCTTCACCTTTCGACGCACCGGCGACCAGGCCGGCGATGTCGACGAATTCCATGGTGGTCGGCAGGATGCGCTTGGGATTGACGATGGCCGCCAGGGCGTCCAGGCGTGGATCCGGCATCGGCACGATACCGCTGTTGGGCTCGATGGTGCAGAAGGGGAAGTTCTCCGCTGCGATACCGGACTTGGTCAGGGCGTTGAACAGGGTGGATTTGCCGACGTTGGGCAGGCCGACGATGCCGCAATTGAATCCCATGGTGTTTCCCCTCGGTAAGAGTCAGGCCTTCTGGCTGTGCAGGTTTTTCATCGCGCGGTTCCATTCACCGGCGAGGATATCCGGCAGCACGCCGAGGGCAAAGTCGATGCTGGCATCGAGTTTTTCCTGTTCGGCGCGTGGCGCACGACCCAGGACGAAATTTGAAACCATACTGGCGACGCCTGGGTGGCCAATGCCGAGCCGCAGGCGGTAGAAATTATTCTGATTACCCAGCTGCGCGATGATGTCGCGCAGGCCGTTGTGCCCGCCATGCCCGCCGCCGAGCTTGAGCTTGGCAACGCCGGGTGGCAGGTCCAGTTCGTCATGGGCCACCAGGATTTCTTCGGGTTTGATCCGGAAGAAGCCCGCAAGCGCCGCGACAGCCTGGCCGCTGCGGTTCATGTAGGTGGTGGGAATCAGCAGACGAACATCCTGGCCCAGGTGCGAAAAGCGCCCGGTCAGGCCGAAATATTTGCGATCGGCCGCAAGGCTTACACCTTGTGCGTGGGCGATGCGCTCAACAAAAAGGGCCCCCGCGTTATGCCGGGTCTGTTCGTATTCGGCGCCTGGATTTCCCAGGCCAACGATCAGTTTAATGGCAGTCACGACAGGGGCCCTTCCTTTGGAGTTGTGGATAACATCGCCAGACCTGAGTGCGGCGAAAGTGGACGACACTACATCATTTACTCAAGAGTAAACGCCGCGTTATCGCCCGCTTTCTCGCTACGTTTCGGTCCGCGATGTTTCCTCAAGCTCCGGCAATACAGAGTGGATTACTCTGCAGCGCCTTCTTCAGCTTCTGGAGCAACGCGTGGAGCGTGAACGTTGGCAACTGCTTTGTCATCACCGTGAGCCAGTGCGACAAACTCAACGCCTTTAGGAGCTTTGAGGTCGGACAGGTGAACGATGGTGCCGATTTCAGCGGCCGACAGGTCGACTTCGATGAACTCAGGCAGGTCTTTCGGCAGGCAAGTTACTTCAACTTCGTTCACAACGTGCGAGATTTCGCCGCCTTTCTTGACCGGAGCTTCTTCACCAACAAAGTGCACTGGCACGATAGCGGTCAGTTTCTGACCAGCGACAACGCGAACGAAGTCAGCGTGCATGATGAATTGCTTGGAAGGGTGACGCTGCATCGCTTTAACGATGACGTTCTGCTTGGCGCCGTCGACGTTCAGCTCGATAACGTGGCTGTAGGCCGCTTCGTTTTCGAACAGCTTGGCGATTTCCTTGGCCAGGATGGTCACGGATTCAGCAGGCTTGTTACCACCGTATACAACGGCTGGGATGTTGGCGGCGTGACGCAGGCGGCGGCTCGCACCTTTCCCCAGGTCAGTACGCGCTTGGGCGTTCAGAGTAAAGTCAGTCATTTTGTATCTCCAAAATAGCCATCATCGAGCGGCGTTTGCGACCAGCGCCGGCCTCGACATGGGCAAAAAAGCCCCGCCCCAACAGAATGTCGGGGCGGGGCGCTTTTCGTCAGTAGGATGTGCCGAAGGTTTTACCCTTAGCGGAACATCGCGCTGATCGATTCTTCATTGCTGATGCGGCGAACCGCTTCGGCAACAACCGGTGCGATATCCAGTTGACGGATACGCGAACAGGCTTGAGCAGCAGCGGACAGCGGGATGGTGTTGGTCACCACCAGTTCGTCCAGCATGGAATTCTCGATGTTCTCGATCGCTCGGCCCGACAGCACAGGGTGTGTGCAGTAGGCGAAGACTTTGGCCGCACCGTGCTCTTTCAAGGCTTTCGCCGCGTGGCACAGGGTGCCGGCGGTGTCGACCATGTCATCAACCAGAATACAGGTACGCCCTTCGACATCACCGATGATATGCATCACTTCAGAGTGATTGGCTTTCTCGCGGCGTTTGTCGATGATCCCGAGGTCCACGCCCAGGGATTTGGCAACGGCCCGTGCACGCACGACGCCACCAATGTCCGGGGACACGATCATCAGGTTTTCAAAGCGCTGGTCTTCGATGTCATCCACCAATACGGGGGAGCCGTAGATGTTATCTACCGGAATATCGAAGAACCCCTGGATTTGGTCAGCGTGCAGGTCAACCGTGAGAACACGGTCGATGCCTACCACGGTCAGCATGTCAGCAACGACTTTCGCGCTGATGGCCACACGTGCGGAACGCGGACGGCGATCCTGACGGGCATAACCAAAGTAAGGGATTACAGCTGTGATTCGAGTCGCTGAGGAGCGGCGGAAGGCATCAGCCATCACGACGAGTTCCATCAGGTTATCGTTGGTCGGAGCGCAAGTCGGCTGAATAATGAAGACGTCTTTACCGCGAACGTTTTCATTGATCTCGGCTGTAATTTCGCCGTCGGAGAATTTACCGACAGAGATGTCACCGAGAGGGATATGCAGCTGACGTACGACACGTCGAGCCAGATCGGGGTTGGCGTTCCCCGTAAAGACCATCATCTTGGACACGCGCAGTACCTAGAGGCTGAGGGTAACCTGGATGAGTATAGGAAAATGGCAGGGGCGGCTGGATTCGAACCAACGCATGGCAGGATCAAAACCTGCTGCCTTACCGCTTGGCGACGCCCCTGTATCTGTTGCAACGAGTGCCTGACACTCGATTCCTTTAGAGCAGACTTTGCAGCTTGCGATGCAACATCGAAACGTTGCTTCCCTTTGCTACAAACCCTGTAAGGGTCTCTGTAAGAAGGGCCGAGACTTTATCAGCTTCAGCTTTGCTTGGGAAGCCCCCAAACACACAACTTCCAGTTCCGGTTAATTTTGCTTCGGTAAATTTACCTAACAAATTCAAAGCGTTACGTACCTCTGGATAACGCCTTGCTACAACCGGTAAGCAGTCATTTCGACTGTTTCCCTTGGGAACGGGGCGCACTTTAATGGGAGAAGAGTTACGTGTCAACAACGGATCTGAAAAAATTTCTGCTGTACTTACAGATACTTGCGGAACAAGCACGACATACCACGGCTCCTCGGGGTATTCCGGGCTGAGTTTCTCCCCCACGCCCTCGGCGAAAGCCGCGTGCCCACGCACGAAAACCGGGACGTCGGCACCCAGCGTCAGGCCCAGCGCGGCGAGGCGATCATGGTCCCAACCCAGTTGCCACAAGTAATTCAGACCCAGCAGAGTTGTCGCGGCATTCGAGCTGCCACCACCGATGCCGCCACCCATGGGCAGGATTTTATCGATCCAGATATCGATGCCGAGCGGACAGCCGGATTGCTCCTGAAGTTTTTTTGCGGCCTTCACGATCAGGTTGCTGTCGTGAGGCACGCCTTCGAATTCGGTATGCAGCCTGATCACGCCATCGTCGCGCACGGCGAAGGTCAGCTCGTCGCCATAGTCGAGGAATTGAAACAACGTCTGCAGCTCGTGATAGCCATCTTCACGGCGACCGAGAATGTGCAGCATCAGGTTGAGCTTGGCCGGGGAGGGCAGGGTCAATTTTTGTACGGACACGTTATTGCCCCAGTTTGCGTGGTTGCCAGTCCTTGATCACCAGCGTGACATCAAGGTCGGGACCATGCAGCTTGACGCGCTCGGGCAACCAATAGCCGCTTTGCTCCACGTAGCTCAAATATTCGACCTGCCAGCCATCCTGCTCCAGGCTGGCCAGGCGGCTGTCGCCGTTCAGGCTCAGGCGACTCTTGCTATCAGGCGCTGGCAGGCCACGGACCCACCACACCAGGTGAGACACCGGCAGTTTCCAGCCGATCTGTTCTTCCAGCAACGCTTCCGGCGAGGTCGCCTCATAACGGCCCTGGTTGGCCACTTCAAGGCTGACTTGCCCCGGCCGGCCGGTCAGGCGTGCGGCGCCACGGCCCAGCGGACCCGACAGGCGAATATCGTAGTAGTCCTGGCGCTGCAGCCAGAACAAGGTGCCGCTGCCGGAGTCTTTCGGCGCGCGAACCCCCACTTTGCCTTCGATCTGCCAGCCATCGATGCTGCTGAGCTGGTCCTTGTGCTGCTTCCATTGCGCCGGGTTGCCCTGGCCTTCAACGGATTCGCGGCTGCCGATGCCCGCACAACCGGCGAGCAGGGCGATGAAGCTGAAAATAACAACATGGCGCAAAAACATAGGTTTAAAGGGTCTCGGATCCGGTCAGGCGCTTGATGGTGCCGCGCAGGATGGGGCTTTCGGGTTGTTCCTTGAGGAATTTCTCCCAGATTTGCCGTGCTTCACGCTGTTTGCCATTGGCCCACAGCACTTCGCCCAGGTGCGCGGCGACTTCCTGGTCGGGGAAGCGTTCCAGTGCCTGGCGCAACAAGCGTTCGGCCTCGTCCAGGTTGCCCAGGCGGTAATTCACCCAGCCCAGGCTGTCGAGCACGGCCGGGTCTTCCGGGTTCAGCTTGTGGGCTTGCTCGATCAGCACCTTGGCTTCGTCGTAGCGCGTGGTGCGGTCGGACAAGGTGTAGCCCAGGGCGTTGAGGGCCATGGCGTTGTCCGGATCGCGCTTGATGATCAGGCGCAGGTCTTTTTCCATCTGCGCCAGGTCATTGCGTTTTTCCGCCTGCATGGCGCGGGTGTATAGCAAGTTCAAATCGTCCGGGAATTGCAGCAACGCTTGTTGCAGCAACTTCCAGGCGCGCTCGCCCTGATTGTTGGCCGACAAGGTTTCGGCCTGGATCAGGTAGAGCTGGATCGCGTAATCCGGTTCGGCATCCCGCGCGGCGGCCAGGCGTTTCTCCGCCTCGTCGGTGCGGCCGTTGCTCATCAGGATATCGGCCTGGCGCAGTTGGGCGGGCAGGTAGTCGTTGCCGGGGCCGACCTGGGCGTACTCGAGCAGGGCGGCTTGCGGATCGTTGCGCTCTTCGGCGATGCGCCCGAGGTTCAGGTGTGCCGAATCTACATGGCTTTCACGCTGGATCAGCTCTTCCAGGTAACCCTTGGCCTCGTCCCAGGCCTTGGCTTCCAGGCAGACCAGTGCCAGGGAATAACGCAATTCGTCATCGTCCGGGTATTGCTGGACCAGGTTGGCGAACTGCACTTTGGCGTCCTCCATGCGGTCCTGTTCGACCAGCATGCGGGCGTAAGTCAGGCGCAGGCGCTTGTCGTCCGGATACTTCTTGAGGCTTTTTTCCAGCAGCGGAATCGCTTCCTTGCCACGGTTGAGGTTCTGAAGCAGGCGTGCACGCAGCAGGATCGGGGCGATTTCGCCTTCTTCCGGCGGATTCTGCTCCAGCAGCTTCAGTGCGGCGTCGGCTTCATCATCCTGTTGCAGCAGCAACGCCTTGCCGAAAATCAGCTGGCTGTTCTTCGGGTGCTTTTGCAGCAGGCGGTCGAAACTCTTCATCAGGCCATTGCGCGTGTCCTGGTCGGTGTCGGCAGCCGACAGCGCGAGGAAGTCGAAATGGGTGTCGCCCTTGCCCTGCAGGACTTTCTCCATATAGACCATGGAGTCGTCATAGCGCCCGGCGCGTGCCAGTTGAATGGCTGCCGCCCGCTGTGCTTCCAGGTCGTCCGGGGCGTTTTTCGCCCAGATCAGCGAAGAGTCCAGCGCAGCCTGGTCGGCCCCCAGGTACTCGGCGATGCGGAAGGCTCGCTCGGAAATCCCCGGATCCTGGGTGTTGATGGCCTGGGTCACGTAGTTGTCCAGCGCAATGTCGAAGCGATTGCGTTGGCCGGCCAGTTCCGCAGTCAGCAGGCTGTACACCGTTTCTTCGGTGAACGAAGAATAAACCTTGGGCTTTTCAGGGGCGGGGGCGCTGTCTTCCACCGGTGGCGTACCGTCCGGCGACACGGGGGCCATGGCCTGGCAGCCGCTGAGAAAGACAAAGGCGAGGAGCAACGCGGAAGATCTATTCATATAGGAAGAGGACGACTAACCTGCGGTCGGATCATCATGACACAAGCCTTCGGCCAAACATAACCGAGTCTCAGTTGATGCCTTTATAGACACAAGGCATTAGGACAATAGACGACGGTGGTTGTTCTGAATCTTTCGAAGTAGGACAATTGTCGGCTTCCCGACATCATCAGCGATATTGAATGGCCTTCCTCGCACTCGGTATTAACCACAAGACTGCCTCCGTAGACGTGCGCGAGCGCGTGGCGTTTACGCCGGAGCAGTTGGTTGAGGCCCTGCAGCAGCTCTGCCGGCTCACCGACAGTCGCGAAGCTGCGATCCTTTCGACCTGCAATCGCAGCGAGCTTTATATAGAGCAGGAGCATCTTTCAGCGGATGTCGTACTGCGCTGGCTGGCCGATTACCATCATTTGGACCTCGATGACCTTCGCGCCAGCGCTTATGTGCACGAAGAGGATGCGGCAGTTCGTCACATGATGCGTGTGGCGGCCGGTCTCGATTCGCTGGTGTTGGGCGAGCCGCAGATTCTAGGGCAGATGAAATCCGCCTACGCCGTGGCGCGCGAGGCCGGCACAGTAGGCCCGCTGCTGGGGCGGCTGTTCCAGGCCACCTTCAATTCCGCCAAGCAGGTGCGCACCGACACTGCCATCGGTGAAAACCCGGTGTCCGTGGCGTTTGCCGCCGTCAGCCTGGCCAAACAGATTTTCAGTGACTTGCAACGCAGCCAGGCCCTGCTGATCGGCGCCGGCGAGACCATCACCCTGGTCGCCCGCCACCTGCATGACCTGGGCGTGAAGCGTATCGTGGTCGCCAACCGTACGTTGGAACGCGCGAGCATCCTCGCCGAGCAGTTCGGCGCCCATGCGGTGTTACTGGCGGACATTCCGGCGGAGCTGGTACGCAGCGATATCGTCATCAGCTCCACCGCCAGCCAACTGCCGATCCTGGGCAAAGGCGCGGTCGAGAGCGCGCTGAAGCTGCGCAAGCACAAGCCGATCTTCATGGTGGATATTGCTGTTCCCCGGGATATCGAACCCGAAGTCGGCGAGTTGGACGACGTTTACCTCTATAGCGTCGACGATCTGCACGAAGTGGTCGCCGAAAACCTCAAGAGCCGCCAGGGTGCTGCCCAGGCCGCCGAGGAAATGGTCAGCACCGGCGCCGAAGACTTCATGGTGCGCTTGCGCGAACTGGCGGCGGTGGACGTGCTCAAGGCCTATCGTCAGCAAGGCGAACGCCTGCGCGACGAGGAATTGATCAAGGCCCAGCGCTTGCTCGCCAATGGCAGCAGCGCCGAAGAAGTGCTGATGCAACTGGCCCGTGGCCTCACCAACAAATTGCTGCATGCACCCAGCGTGCAACTGAAAAAGCTTACCGCCGAAGGCCGCCTCGATGCGCTGGCCATGGCCCAGGAACTCTTTGCCCTCGGTGAGGGCGCGTCAGATAGCTCTTCGGATAAAAAACCGCAATGAAAGCGTCACTGCTCAATAAACTGGACGTGCTCCAGGACCGTTTCGAAGAACTGACCGCCCTGCTCGGCGATGGCGAGATCATCGCCGATCAGGCCAGATTCCGTGCCTATTCCAAGGAATACGCCGAAGTTGAGCCCGTGGTCGCCACCTATAAAAACCTGCTGAAAGTGCAGGCGGACCTTGAAGGTGCCCAGGCACTGCTCAAGGACAGCGACCCGGACATGCGTGAAATGGCCGTGGAAGAAGTCCGCGAAGCCAAGGAAAAACTCGCCGAGCTGGAAGGCGACCTGCAACGCATGCTGCTGCCCAAGGACCCGAACGACGGGCGCAACGTGTTCCTCGAAATCCGTGCCGGCACCGGCGGCGACGAGGCGGCGATCTTCTCCGGCGACCTGTTCCGTATGTACTCGCGGTATGCCGAACGTCGCGGGTGGCGCGTCGAGATCCTGTCGGAGAACGAAGGCGAACACGGCGGCTATAAAGAAGTGATCGCGCGGGTCGAGGGCGACAACGTCTACGGCAAGCTCAAATTCGAGTCCGGCGCGCACCGCGTGCAGCGGGTTCCAGCGACTGAATCCCAAGGTCGTATTCACACGTCCGCCTGCACGGTGGCGGTATTGCCCGAGCCGGACGAACAGGAGGCCATCGAGATCAACCCGGCCGACCTGCGCATCGACACCTACCGCTCCTCGGGCGCCGGTGGCCAGCACGTCAACAAGACCGACTCGGCGATCCGCATCACCCACTTGCCGTCGGGCATCGTGGTGGAGTGCCAGGAAGAGCGCTCCCAGCACAAGAACCGTGCGCGGGCCATGTCCTGGCTGTCGGCCAAGCTCAATGACCAGCAGACCAGCGCCGCCGCCAACGCGATTGCCAGCGAGCGCAAGTTGCTGGTGGGTTCGGGCGACCGCTCCGAGCGCATTCGCACCTACAACTTTGCCCAGGGCCGGGTCACCGACCACCGGGTCAACCTCACCCTTTACTCCCTGGACGAGATCCTTGCCGGTGGTGTGGACGCGGTGATCGAACCGTTGCTCGCCGAATACCAGGCCGATCAACTGGCCGCGATAGGTGAATAAATGACCATCATCGCCAGCCTGCTGCGCGCCGCCGACCTGCCCGATTCGCCCACGGCACGCCTGGATGCCGAATTGTTGCTGGCGGCTGCCTTGGGCAAGTCCCGCAGCTACCTGCACACCTGGCCCGAGAAAATCGTCAGCAGCGAGCATGCGCTGATCTTTGCCGGCTACCTGCAGCGCCGTCGTGGCGGTGAGCCGGTGGCCTATATCCTCGGTCAACAAGGCTTCTGGAAGCTGGACCTGGAGGTCGCGCCTCACACGCTGATCCCGCGGCCAGATACCGAGTTGCTGGTGGAAACCGCGCTGGAATTGTTGCCCGCCACCCTCGCCAAGGTCCTCGACCTGGGCACCGGCAGCGGCGCCATCGCCCTGGCCCTGGCCAGCGAACGCCCGGCCTGGCAGGTCACCGCCGTCGACCGTGTGCTGGAAGCCGTGGCCCTGGCCGAGCGCAATCGCCAGCGGTTGCACCTCGCTAACGCTACGGTGCTGAACAGCCATTGGTTCAGCGCGCTGCAAGGTCATCGCTATGACCTGATCATCAGCAACCCGCCGTACATTGCCGCCAACGATCCGCACCTGGTGGCCGGCGACGTGCGTTTCGAACCAGCCAGCGCACTGGTGGCCGGTCATGATGGCTTGGACGACCTGCGCCTGATCATCAAGGAGGCCCCGGCCCACCTGAATGCCGGTGGGCGGTTGCTGCTGGAACATGGTTACGACCAGGCCCCGGCGGTGCGTGACCTGCTGTTGAGTGAAGGTTTCGAAGAAGTGCACAGCCGCATCGACCTCGGTGGCCACGAACGCATCACCCTGGGGCGCCGGCCGTGCTGACCGATCAGGAGCTGTTGCGCTATAGCCGACAGATTCTGTTGCAGCATGTCGACATAGACGGCCAATTTCGCCTGAAAAACGGCCGTGCCCTGATCGTAGGTCTTGGTGGCCTGGGTGCGCCCGTTGCGTTGTACCTCGCTGCCGCCGGCGTCGGCGAGTTGCATCTGGCGGACTTCGACACGGTCGACCTGACCAACCTGCAGCGCCAGATCATCCATGACACCGACAGCGTCGGGCAGACCAAGGTCGACTCGGCCCTGCGTCGCCTGACCGCCCTCAACCCTGAAATCAAACTGGTGGCCCATCGCAGTGCGCTGGATGCCGATTCCCTCGCTGCGGCGGTCGAAGCGGTAGACGTGGTGCTTGATTGCAGTGATAACTTCTCCACCCGCGAAGCCGTCAACGCGGCCTGTGTCGGTGCCGGCAAGCCTTTGGTCAGCGGCGCTGCGATCCGTCTTGAAGGGCAACTGTCGGTGTTCGACCCGCGTCGCGCCGAGAGCCCGTGCTATCACTGCCTGTATGGGCACGGCAGCGATACCGAACTGACCTGCAGTGAGGCTGGCGTGGTCGGCCCACTGGTCGGTGTGGTCGGCAGCCTGCAAGCCCTGGAAGCCTTGAAACTGCTGGCCGGTTTCGGTGAGCCGTTGGTGGGACGCTTGTTGCTGATCGACGCCTTGGCCACACGTTTTCGCGAGCTGCGCGTCAAGCGTGACCCCGGTTGCACTGTGTGCGGGGCGCCACATGGTTAAGGGCGCGCCGATCGGTGTGTTCGATTCCGGTATCGGCGGGTTGACCGTGCTGGATGAAATCCAGCAGCTATTGCCCCAGGAATCACTGCTGTACGTGGCCGATTGCGGGCACATCCCCTACGGCGAGAAAAGCCCGGCGTTTATCCTTGAGCGCTCCCGGCAGGTGGCGGCATTTTTCCAGGCGCAGGGCGCCAAAGCCTTCGTTATTGCCTGCAATACCGCTACGGTTGCCGCCGTGGCTGATCTGCGTCGGGATTTTCCCGATTGGCCGCTGGTGGGCATGGAACCTGCTGTCAAACCGGCGGCGGCAGCCACCCGCAGCGGCGTGGTTGGGGTGCTTGCCACCACCGGCACGCTGCAAAGCGCCAAGTTCGCCGCGTTGCTCGACCGCTTCGCTACCGATGTGAAGGTCATCACCCAGCCATGCCCGGGCCTGGTGGAGCTGATTGAAAGCGGTGACCTGACCAGCCCGGCCTTGCGCCAGTTGTTGCAGGGGTATATCGACCCGCTGCTCAGCGCCGGTTGCGACACCATCATCCTCGGCTGCACCCACTATCCCTTCCTCAGGCCGCTCTTGGCGCAGATGCTGCCCCCCAGCATTATCCTCATCGACACCGGCGCCGCCGTGGCCCGTCAACTCAAGCGTTTGCTGGGTGAGCGCGACCTGTTGGCCGTCGGCAATCCAGCACCGGCACAGTTCTGGACCAGCGGTGATGTGTATCACCTAAGAAATATCCTACCGACACTATGGAAATATCCGGGCGTTGTGAGAAGCTTCGACTCGTGAAAATTTCGTGAAATGCCTGCGTTATTAGCTGGAACTTCTGGCTACACGCCAGCTTCTATAGCGAGATAGCCTGTACACAACCATATAACTTCGTTCGGAAAGGATGTTTCTTATGAAGCGCTTGTTCTGTTTGGCTGCGATTGCGGCCGCTGTAGTGGGGCACTCTGTTTCGGCACAAGCTGCTGGCCTGGAGTTCGGGGTGGGGAGCACCAGTGATTCGACCATGACCTATCGCCTGGGGCTGACATCGGACTGGGATAAAAGCTGGTGGCAGAGCGATACCGGTCGATTGACCGGCTACTGGAGCGGCGCCTACACCTATTGGGATGGGGACAAGCGAGCCAGCGCCAGCAGCCTGTCGTTCTCGCCGGTGTTTGTGTATGAATTTGCCGGGGAGTCGGTGAAGCCTTATATCGAGGCCGGGATCGGGGTGGCGGTGTTTTCCCGCACCAAGCTGGAAGACAATAACATCGGCCAGGCCTTTCAGTTCGAAGACCGCCTGGGTTTCGGCCTGCGCTTCGCGGGTGGGCATGAGGTGGGCATTCGTGCCACGCATTACTCCAACGCGGGTATCAGCAGCAATAACGACGGGGTAGAGAGCTACTCGTTGCACTACACCTTGCCGTTGTAACCCTTCAGAACACTGCAAAACCCATGTGGGAGTGGGCAAGCCCCCTCCCACATTCAGCATCAGCGGTAGGCGGTAGCGATACCCTGTCGCTCTTCCAGGCACTCCGGCGCACCCATCTCGAATTCCCGGCAAATCAGCGGTCGTCGCTCGTAGATCGTGCACATCATCGTGTCCCGGTCCAGTGCCGCGCACCAGCCGTCATCCAGGCGCAGCATCACTTCACCGCCCCAGTCATCGGTATCGATATAGCGTTCCGGCACGCCGGTGTCGGTGATCAGCATCACTTCCAGCTGGCAGCAGCAGGCCGCACACGTCGAGCAAGTGACGGCGGGTTCGGCGATTTGGATGTGGGGGATGTTGGTCATAGGCGTGCAGTGTAAGGCAAGCGGGTGACGCACGTGTGATACGGCTGACGGACGTCAGCGCGCCAGCCGATGCAAACCCACGAACACCATCGCCCACAGCAACGCCAGCGCAACCATTGTTGGCGCGAAGCCGAAACCAAACTGCACCCCGGCCAGTTGGCTACCGGCGTAATAAGACAGCGGGCCGCCCAGCGCGCCCAGCACAGCGGCACGCCACCAGGGACGGGCACTCCAGGCCAGGCAATGGCGCAACGTCGTCGCCAGCAATGCCCATAGCAGGATCAACCAGAAGGGAATCAACGTGCCCGGTTCCGTGAACTCAAACACCCCCAGCATGCGCAACGTGGTGTCCAACAGGGTGCCCAGAACCATCACGCGCAGGATCAACCTACCGTCCTCAGCCCATGAACTTATCCACAGCAGGTGAACCGCCAACACGGCAAGCCCCACCATTAACCACGCGCTGTCCCCGCCAAGCACGCAGGCAAACCAGCCGCACTGAAACAGCACGGCATTGGCCAGCGTCTTAAGCACTGAAGCGCCCGAGCAGCGGTGGGTTGATCGCCGACGGCTTGGCCAGCAGCAACTGCGCAGTGCCAATGGTGCGTTCCATGAAGCCACCTTCGCAGTAGCACAGGTAGAACTCCCACAGGCGCAGGAAATACTGGTCGTAGCCCAGCTCGGCGAGGCGACCGTGGGCGCGGCGAAAGTTCTCATGCCATAGGCGCAGGGTTCGTGCGTAGTGCAGGCCGAAATCCTCCATGTGCAGCAGGTTCATATCGGTGTCGCGGCTGACGATATGCAACATGTTCTGCACACAGGGCAGGGCGCCGCCAGGAAAGATATAGCGCTGGATAAAATCCACGCTGCGCTTGGCCTGTTCAAAGCGTTGCTCACGGATGGTGATGGCTTGCAGCAGCATCAGGCCATCGTTCTTGAGCAGGCGCGCGCATTGTTTGAAGTAGGTCGGCAGGAAGCGATGGCCCACCGCCTCGATCATTTCGATGGACACCAGCTTGTCGTATTGGCCGGTGAGGTCGCGGTAATCCTGCAGCAGTAGCGTGACCTGGCCTTGCAACCCCAGGGCGTCGATGCGTTGTTGGGTGTAGGCGAACTGTTCCCTGGACAAGGTCGTGGTGGTGACCTGGCAGCCGTAATGCTGCGCCGCATAGAGCGCCATGCTGCCCCAACCGGTGCCGATTTCCAGCAGGTGGTCGGTGCGTTTGAGGGCGAGCTTCTGGCAGATGCGCTCCAGCTTGTTCAACTGCGCCTGTTCGAGGGTGTCGTCGGGCGTCAGAAACTGTGCCGCGGAGTACATCATGGTCGGGTCGAGGAATTCTTCGAACAGGTCGTTGCCCAGGTCGTAGTGGGCGGCGATGTTTTTCTGTGAACCCTTGCGCGTGTTGCGGTTGAGCCAGTGCAGGCCCTGGGTGAACGGCCGCGCCAGGCGTGCCAGGCCGCCTTCCATTGCATCGAGCACGTCCAGGTTGCTGACCATCACGCGCACCACGGCGGTCAGGTCCGGGCTGGTCCAGTAACCGTGGATAAACGCTTCGCCGGCGCCGATGGAGCCGTTGGCCGCCACCAGGCCCCACACGGCAGAGTCCAGGATCTGGATTTCCCCCATCAAGTGCGCTTCCTGTGCGCCGAACACTTGGCGCTCGCCGTCCTCGATCACCACCAGTTGGCCATGGCGCAGTTGGCTGAGTTGGCGCAACACCGCCTTGCGCAGCAGCGCGGCGGTCATGCCGTTGACGTTCAGGCGGTGAGTCTTGACCGATAAGCTAGGGGATTTCATGGCGGCGATCCTTGGTGTAACCGACTGCGGTGCGAGAGGCGCCATCGGCGGCCCGGTGGGAAAAAATCGGCGTGCGTTTGAGCAACAGGCGCAGGGCCTGCCAGTAAATAGCGAGGCAGGTCTTGGCGGTCATCCAGGGGAAACGCCACAGGTAGCGATGCAGGCTGGCGCGATCCAGCGTTTCTTTCTCCAGGCTCAACGTGGCGTCGAAGATTTTCTGCGTGCCCTGCCAATCGGCCATGTGCACGCCCAGCCTGGCGGAGGGAGGGCTGAAGCTCATGCGGTATTCCAGGTCGCGGGGTAGAAACGGCGACACATGGAAGGCCTTGGCCACGGCGAAATGCTGGTGTTCATCGGCGTCCAGGGCCTGGGCCGGCAACACGTAGTGATAGCGTTCGCGCCATGGGGTGTTGGTCACTTCACACAGGATCGCGGCCAGACGTCCGTCGGCCTCGAAGCAGTAGAAGAAACTCACGGGGTTAAAAGCCAGGCCCCAACTGCGGGCCTGGGTCAGTAGGCAGATAACGCCCTGGGGTGTACGCCCCAGTGCCTTGCCGACTTCCTGGCGCACGGCATCGCTCAAGTTCATGCCGCTGCGCGTCCATTCACGCAGGTAGTCCTGCTGACGAAAACCGAAGGGGGCCAGGCGGCTGCGCCCGGCCAGGGGCGAAAGCCCCAGCACTTGGTGTTCTTCGCTCAAATCCAGGTACAGCAGGCCGATGCGGTAGCGAAAGGCATGGGCCTTGGGCGCAAACCGCCGATGGGCGATCCACCCGCTGTACAGGGCGCTGTTCACAGGGTTTCCCCAAAGGCTTCGGCCACGCGCAGTGCGCTGACCACGCCGTCTTCGTGAAAGCCGTTGGCCCAGTAGGCGCCGCAGTAGAAGGTATTGCTCACGCCGGATATTTCTTCGCGACGTGCCTGCGCTGCCACCGCCGCCAGGCTGTACTGCGGGTGGGCGTAGGTGTAGCGGGCCAGTACCTTCAGCGGGTTGATCATGGTTGTCTGGTTGAGGCTGACGCAAAACGTGGTGGTGCTGTGGATGCCTTGCAGGATGTTCATGTCATAGGTCACCGCCGCCTGTGCCTGGCGATTGCCGGTCAGCCGGTAGTTCCAACTGGCCCAGGCGAGTTTACGGTCGGGCAGCAGGCGCGTGTCGGTGTGCAATACCACGTCGTTATCGGCGTAGGGCATGGCGCCCAGGATCTCCTGTTCGGCCTGGCTCGGGTCGGCCAGCAACGCCAGGGCCTGGTCGCTGTGACAGGCGAACACCACGCGATCAAATGCCTCACTGCCGGCCGGGCTGTGGATAACCACGCCGTCGTCGGTGCGTGCCACTTTATGCACAGGGCAATTGAGGCGGATCCGTTCGCGAAAGCTGCGGGTCAACGGCTCGATGTAGCGGCTTGATCCCCCTTCGATCACGCACCATTGCGGGCGGTTGTTCACAGAGAGCAACCCGTGGTTCTTGAAGAAACGCACAAAGAACTGCAACGGAAACTTCAGCATATCGGCCAGGGACATCGACCAGATCGCCGCGCCCATCGGCACGATGTAGTGCCGGACAAACCGCTCGCCGTAGCCGCCGGCGGTGAGGTAGCTGCCCAGGGTCATGTCAGCGCTGATGCGCTGCTGCTGCAGGTCCAGCGGCGCCTGGCGATTGAAGCGCAGGATATCGCGCAACATGCCCCAGAACCCCGGCGACAAAATATTGCGACGCTGGGCAAACAAACTGTTGAGGTTGTTGCCGTTGTACTCGAACCGGGTGTGCTCGTCGCACACCGAAAAGCTCATCTCGGTCGGTTTGAACGCCACCCCGATCTGCCCCAGCAAGCGGATGAAGTTGGGGTAGGTCCAGTCGTTGAACACGATGAAGCCGGTGTCGACCGCGTAGTTTTTACCCTCGACAGTGACATTGACGGTGTGGGTATGCCCGCCGATGCGGTCGCCCGCTTCGAACAGGGTGATGTCGTGACGGCGGCTGAGCAGATAGGCGCTGGTCAGGCCGGCGATGCCGCTGCCGATAATGGCGATCTTCACAGGTCGTCCTTTTTCGGCGGCGGGCTGCGCAACATGCGCTTGCCGATGATCAGTTGCGCACGGTTCGGCAGTTTCGACAGGGGCCATAACGTAGCGATGAACAGTGCAGGAAAGGCGATTTCCAGCGGGCGCTTTTCCAGCTTGGCGAAAATGTGCCGTGCGGCTTTATCCGCTGACCAACTAAGCGGCATGGGGAAGTCATTGCGCTCGGTCAGCGGTGTGTCGACAAAGCCCGGGCTGATCACGGTGACGTCGATGTTTTCCGGCGACAGGCTGATACGCAGGGATTCGAACAGGTAGCGCAGACCCGCCTTGGACGCGCCATAGGCTTCGGCGCGTGGCATCGGCAGGTAGGTCACGGCGCTGGCGACGCCTACCAGGTGCGGGGTGCGCCCGGCGCGCAACAGTGGCAGGGCGGCTTCGATGCAATAACTGCTGGCCAGCAGGTTGGTACGCACCACGTGCTCGATGATCGATGAGTCAAACTGTCGGGCATCCACGTATTCACAGGTGCCAGCATTGAGAATGACCGTGTCCAGGGCGCCCCAGGCCTCGCCAATGCGCTCACCAATCTCGCGCACGGTCTGGCTGTTGGTCAGGTCGCCGGCCACCACCAGCACCTGGCCAGGGTAACGGTGGGCGAGCGCTTCCAGCGGGCCTTTCGAGCGTGAGCTCAAGGCGACGTGGGCGCCGCTGTTGAGCAACTCCACGGCCAGCGCGGCACCGATGCCACTGCTGGCGCCGGTCAGCCAATAACGTCGAGGCAATGTATCGCTCATCCCATTCTCCTTTTCAGCCAGCCAACGACGCTGCCCAGCACGGGCACGTGTTCGTACAGCATGGCGCCGGCATCGAAATAATCGCGGTGGCGGTACACCTTGTCACGCCACATCAAGTGCGAACAACCTTCCACCCGGATCACCTTGCCGCTGGCCAGGCGTGGGTGGCAGAAACTCATTTTCCAGCGCAGGTAACCTTCACCTTCGGTCACCTGATCGAAACCGTGGAAGTCGAAGCGTAACTGGCTGACGTTGCTGTACAGCTCGGCGAAGTATCGGTGCAGGGCGGGCAGGCCCTGCACTTCATGCAGTGGATCCGCGAAGCGGATGTCCTGGCTGTACAGGCTGTCTAGCAGGTGCAGGTTGTGCTTGTCCAGCGTGGAAAAGGCCTGGGCGAAGCGACGCAGGAAGTCACTCATTACTCGCCCCCAGCGGCTTGTCGCGAGGGCAGGCTGCGGAAGGCGGCCAGGGCGCGTTCACGGGACTTTTTCAGGTCGACAATCGAACGCGGGTAATCGGCCACGCCGAACAAACCACCGGCGGCTTCGGGGTTGTGCACTTCCTTTTTATTCAGCGCGGCCAGTTCCGGCAGCCAGCGCTTGATGAATACCCCTTCGCTGTCGAATTTTTCCGATTGGCTCAAGGGGCTGAAAATCCGGAAGTACGGCGCCGAGTCGGTGCCGGTGGACGAGCTCCACTGCCAGCCGCCGTTATTGGCCGCCAGGTCGCCGTCGATCAGATGGCGCATGAAAAAGCGCTCGCCTTCGCGCCAGTCGATCAGCAGGTTCTTGGTCAGGAACATCGCCACGACCATGCGCAGGCGGTTGTGCATCCAGCCGGTTTCAAGCAGTTGGCGCATGGCGGCGTCGATGATCGGCAGGCCGGTGCGCGCTTGCTGCCAGGCGGCCAGGTCCTTGGGCGCGTTGCGCCAGGCGACGGCTTCGGTCTCGGGGCGGAACGCCCGGTGGCGCGACACCCGTGGGTAACCCACCAGGATGTGCTTGTAGAACTCACGCCACAGCAGTTCGTTGATCCAGGTAATGGCGCCCATGTCGCCGCTTTCAAACTCGCCGCCGTTGGTCTGCAGTGCAGCGTGCAGGCACTGGCGCGGCGACACCACGCCGGCGGCGAGGTAAGCCGACAACTGGCTGGTGCCGGGCTTGGCGGGGAAGTCGCGTTCGTCCTTGTAGTAGCTGATCTGTTGGTCGGCGAAAGCGTCGAGGCGGCGCCGGGCTTCGTCTTCACCGGCGGGCCAGAGGGCACGCAGGGTCTCGCTGGGTGGCTCGAAACCGTCGACTGTCTTTGGGATCGGGTCGCTTTTCAGCTTGAGCGCAGCCTGGGCCTTGGGTGCCGGGACTATCCGGGGCAGGGCGCTGTGCAGACGGCTGTAGCAGACCTTGCGGAACTGGCTGAACACCTGGAAGTAAGTGCCGGTCTTGGTCAGCACGCTGCCGGGCTGGAAGAACAGTTGGTCCAGGTAGCTGTGGAAGCTGATGCCCGCCGACTCCAATGCCTTGGACACGGCCGCATCACGACGGCTTTCATGGATGCCGTATTCCTCGTTGACGTGCACCGACTCCACGGCCAGTTCACGGCACAGCGTGCCCAGCACGTCGGGTGCCTGGTCCCAGGTGGCTGCCGTACGGATCAGCAGGGGAATGTTCAGTTCGCCGAGTGTCTTGCTCAGGTCATCCAGGCTGCGCAGCCAGAAATCCACCTTGCACGGTGCATCGTCATGGGCCAGCCATTGTTCGGGCGTGATCAGGTACACGGCGGCGATCGGGCCCCGCTGGCTCGCGGCGGTCAGGGCGGTGTTGTCGTGTAGGCGCAGGTCGGTGCGCAGCCAGATCAAATGCATTTAAACGAGTCCACGCTGGATCAGTAGCTGGTGGGCCGACAACAACTCTTCGGCGACGAACAATTCAGGGATGTCCTGGGCTAATACGGCCAACTCGGCCTGGTGGATGCATACCGTTGGTCCGACGACCAACTTTGGGCAACGGACGCCGCCCAAAAGTTTTTCCAGACCCGACAAATGCAGCGCCTTGCTCGAATACAGCAGCACGGCCCGCGGTTGCAGGTGCTCCACCGCCAGGGCCAGTTCGCCGGCGGGCAACGGCCAGTCGAACACTTCCACCGGGCAATCGGCACTGCTGGCGAGCCAGGCACTGAGCCACAGGTGTGGCTCCAGGGGCAGGTCGGACTGATTGACCAGCAACAACGGTGCGCCGTGCAACTGGCGATTGTTGTGGTAAATGCGTGCGCCGAATTTGCTGCGCAGCCATGAGAGGAAAAACACCCGCTCCATCTGCGCGCCGAACTGGCCTTGCCAACGCTGTTCCAACGCTCGCAGCAGCGGCAGCATCAGTTGCTCGCATAACGTGCGTGGCGGGTACAGCGCCATGGCCTGGTTGAAGGCGTCATCGACCCGGCGTTCGGTCAATTCGCTGATGGCGTGCACCAGGTTCTGGCGCAGGCTGTGCCACTCGTTTTCCACCGCCTCGGGAAGGGATTGGGCCGAGTCGATCAGGCCTTTGACCTGGCTCACCGGCACGCCGCGATTGAGCCAGGTGAGGATGGTATGGATGCGCTGCACATGCTCGGCGCTGAACAGCCGATGGCCCTTGGGCGTGCGCTGGGGCACGATCAGGCCGTAACGGCGTTCCCAGGCGCGCAGGGTCACGGCGTTGACGCCGGTCTGACGCGCCACTTCGCGGATCGGCAGCCAGCCGTCTTCGAGGGCTTGGGCGATGTCGTCGCCGGGTTCGTCTAGCAGGGCAGCTTTCATGGTCTAGATCGCATTTCGCAGGCTGAGGTTTTCCGGGTGCGGTTGCAGGTAGGCCTGCTGCGCGATGTAGCGGTCCGGGTGTTGGCGAAAGTGGTGTTTGAGCAGGGTCAGCGGTACCACCAGCGGCACGATGCCGTGGCGGTACTGGCCGATGACGGTCTGCATTTCTTGCTTGTCATCAGCGCTGATGACCTGTTTGAGGTAACCGCTGATGTGTTGCAGCACATTGGTGTGGGTGCCACGGGTGGCGCACTTGGTGAGGCCGGACATCAGGTCGCTGAAGTAACCCGCCGCCAACTCGTCGAGGTTGGCATCCTTGCTCATGCTGCCCAGCAGGTGGCCAAGGCGCTTGTAGTGCGCCGGGCTGTGAGCCATCAGCAGGTACTTGTAGCGCGAATGAAAGGCCAGCAGACGGTGACGGGTCAGGCCTTCGGCCAACAGTTTCTGCCAGCTGGCGTAGACGAATACCCGGGTCAGGAAGTTTTCCCGCAGCACCGGGTCGTTCAGCCGACCGTCTTCTTCCACCGGCAGGTTGGGATGGCGTGCACAGAAGGCCTGGGCGTAGATGCCGCGCCCACCGCCGTCCACAGGGGTGCCGTTGTCGCGGTAGACCTTCACCCGCGCCAGGCCGCACGACGGCGATTTCTGCATGAAGATATAGCCGCACAGGTCGGTGTGTTCCGCGGCCATCTGCTGGCCGTACTCGTCCAACGGTTGGGTGACGTTCAGCTCGCGGTGCACGGTACCGACGGCCTGCGGGTGGGCGGGATCGCCCACCAGACGGATCGGTTCGCGTGGAATGCCCAGGCCGATGGCGACTTCGGGGCACAGCGGCACGAAGTCGAAATAGTCGGCGAGGGTCTGGCTGCACAACAGGGATTGTTTATGGCCGCCGTTGAAGCGCACGTTCTCGCCCAGCAGGCAGGCGCTGATGGCGATCTTCGGTTTGGTGGTGCTGGACATACACGAACCCTCTGCAAGATTCCTGTACAAGATATAAATCCTGTACAACTAAATCTCATCATAGGTTCGATGCTGTACAAGTCAAATTATTTGTACAAGTTTTGCGAGTGATCTATTTCCAGCCGATTTTCCAGGCGTCCATATCCTGCAGGGTTTGCCAGGGCAGGCGTTCGCTGCGGTGCGTCATCACGGCTTGCAGTTCAATGTAGAGCACCGTGCCTTCTTCATCACGAAACAGCTCGGTGACCAGAAAGTGTTTTTCTTTGTTGCGAGGGTGGGCTGCTGTCCATTTCGACAGCAGCAATTTGGCGGGGTTGATGCGGTTCATTGCAGGTGCTCGATCAAGCGTCGCGCGGCTTCCTGGCCGCTGAGCCAGGCCCCTTCCACGCGGCCCGACAGGCACCAGTCGCCACACACGTACAGGCCCAGGTCGGCATCGGCGAGTACGCCGAATTCGTGGCTGCTGGACGGCCGTGCGTAGAGCCAGCGGTGGGCCAGGCTGAACGACGGCGCCGGCATCGCGCTGTGCAGCAGTTCGGCGAAGGCGCCGTGCAGGTGCTCGATCACCGCCTCTTTGGGCAGGTCCAGGTGGGCCTTGCTCCATGCGCTGGTGGCGTGCAGCACCCAGGTGTCGAGGGTGGTATCGCGCCCAGGTTTGCTGCGGTTGCGGGCAAGCCAGTCGAGGGGACTGTCTTGCACGAAGCAGCCTTCCATGGGGGTATCCAGGGGTTTATCGAAGGCCAGGGCGATGGCCCAGGTCGGGTCCATTTTCACCCCGGCGGCGGCACTCGCCAGCTTGGGCGCGGCGGCCAGCAGGGCGGTGGCTTGGGGCGCAGGCGTGGCGATGATCACGTGGCTGAAGGGGCCATGGTTTTCGCTGTCCGCGTCCAGCAGGTTCCAGTGGTGTTTGCCCTGGAACACCTCGGTAATGCGGCAACCGAACTCCACTGGCAGGTCGTCGAGCAGGGCGCGAGTGATCGCGCTCATGCGCGGCGTGCCGACCCAGCGGATCTGTTCATCGGGAGACGGGGTGAGTTGGCCGGACTTGAAGTTGTACAGCTGGGGTTTCCATTGCTCGGCCCAGCCGTTGCTTTGCCAGCGTTGCACTTCGTTGACGAAGCGCCGGTCGCGGGCGGTGAAGTATTGCGCGCCCATGTCCAGGGAGCCGGCATCGCTGCGCTTGCTGGACATGCGGCCACCACTGCCGCGGCTTTTATCGAAGAGTTGTACAGCGTGCCCCGCGTCTCGTAACGCTCGGGCGGCGGAGAGACCGGCGATGCCGGTGCCGATGATCGCGATGGGAACAGTCATGGGAGGCCTCGTTTTACCGTTGTGCACAGACTACGCGGACACCAATAGCTGTACAATATTGTTTTTTGGTATAAGTTTTGGCGTACCAGTTCTAACGGCGTAACCTATGGTTAAAGCTGAGGCTTAAGCCAGCGTTACGCCTGCTAACAAATGATCCCTGTTTATAAAATAGACCAGTGATCGGCGGCGAACGTTACATGAGGAGCGTCCCATGCATATTTTGCTGACCGGCGGTACTGGCTTGATTGGCCGCCAACTCTGCCAACACTGGCTCACCCAGGGCCATTGCCTGACCGTGTGGAGTCGCCACGCGGACCAGGTCGCGAAGGTATGCGGCGCCCAGGTGTCGGGAGTCAGCCGCCTTGAAGAGGTTATCGGCCCGGTCGACGCGGTCATTAACCTGGCGGGCGCGCCTATTGCCGACCGCCCCTGGACCCACAAGCGCAAGGCGTTGTTGTGGAGCAGCCGCATCAGCCTTACCGAGACCTTGCTGGCGTGGCTTGAGGGCCTGGAACAAAAACCAGCGGTGTTGATTTCCGGTTCGGCGGTGGGCTGGTACGGCGATGGCGGCGAGCGCGAATTGACCGAAGCCAGCGGCCCGGTGCAGGACGATTTCCCCAGTCAGTTGTGCATCGCCTGGGAAGAAACCGCCCAGCGCGCCGAAGCCCTGGGGATTCGTGTGGTCCTGGTACGTACCGGCCTGGTGCTGGCGGCGCAGGGCGGCTTTTTGTCGCGGCTGTTGCTGCCGTTCAAACTGGCGCTGGGCGGGCCTATCGGCGGTGGTCGGCAGTGGATGCCGTGGGTGCATATCAAGGATCAAATCGCCCTGATTGATTTTCTTCTGCACCAGCCTGACGCCAGCGGTCCCTATAATGCCTGCGCGCCGCACCCGGTGCGCAATCGCGAGTTTGCGAAAACCCTGGGCCAGGTGCTGCACCGCCCGGCGTTCATGCCGTTGCCGGCCTTTGCATTGCGGCTGGGCCTGGGTGAGTTGTCCGGCCTGTTGCTGGGCGGGCAGAAGGCGCTGCCCGAGCGCTTGCTGGCTGCCGGTTTCACTTTTCAGTTCACTGAGTTGCGTGCGGCTTTGGATGACTTGTCCGGCCGCCTCTAAAGATAGGATGTTGCATGACGGATCACGCGTTGTTACTGGTCAACCTGGGCTCGCCGGCGTCCACTTCGGTGGCGGATGTGCGCAGCTACCTCAATCAGTTCCTGATGGACCCTTATGTGATCGACCTGCCTTGGCCGGTGCGGCGCTTGCTGGTGTCGCTGATCCTGATCAAGCGCCCTGAGCAGTCGGCGCATGCCTACGCCTCTATCTGGTGGGACGAGGGTTCGCCGCTGGTGGTACTCAGTCGTCGCCTGCAACAGCAGATGACCGCGCAGTGGACCCAGGGCCCGGTGGAATTGGCAATGCGTTATGGCGAGCCATCGATTGAAAGTGTGCTGACCCGCCTCGCAGCCCAAGGCATCCGCCAGGTCACTCTGGCGCCGTTGTACCCGCAATTTGCCGACAGCACCGTGACCACGGTGATCGAGGAAGCCAAGCGTGTGGTGCGCGACAAAAAGCTCGACGTGCAATTCTCGATCCTGCAGCCGTTCTACGACCAGCCCGAATATCTCGACGCTCTGGCCGCCAGCGTGCGGCCCTACGTGGAACAGGATTACGACCACCTGCTGCTGAGTTTCCACGGCTTGCCTGAGCGCCACTTGACCAAGCTCGATCCTACCGGCCAGCACTGTTTCAAGGATGCCGACTGCTGCAAGAATGCGTCCGCCGAGGTGCTCAAGACCTGCTATCGCGCGCAGTGCTTCAGCGTCGCCCGCGACTTTGCCGCACGCCTGGGCTTGCCCGAAGACAAGTGGTCGGTGGCCTTCCAATCGCGCCTGGGCCGCGCCAAGTGGATCGAACCCTACACCGAGGCTCGCCTTGAAGCATTGGCCCAGCAGGGCGTGAAAAAGCTGCTGGTAATGTGCCCGGCGTTCGTCGCCGATTGCATCGAGACGCTGGAAGAAATCGGCGATCGCGGGCTGGAGCAGTTCCGCGAGGCCGGGGGCGAGGAGCTGGTGCTGGTGCCGTGCCTGAATGATGATCCGCAGTGGGCGAAGGCGCTCAGCACCCTTTGCGAGCGCGCACCGACGGCGCTGTAACCGAATAAAGTGAAGATCAAGGTGTGGGAGGGGCTTGCCCCCTCCCACATTTGGTTTTGTTACAGGTTGAGGGTCAGGCTGACCGTGAAATTGCGCGGTTCGCCCGGGCTGATCCAGTAGTTGCTGTACGACCGCTCGTAATACTTCTCATCAAACAGGTTGTTGAGGTTCAAGCCCACGGTAATGTTGTCGGTGGCCTTGTAATGGGCCAGCAGATCAACCGTGTGGTAGGCCGGCAGCTCGAAACCCGTGCCAGCCTCGCCGGAGCGATCCCCTACATAGGTGAACGCCGCCCCCAGGTCTGAACCCCGCAACGCGCCATCCTGGAACTCGTACACCCCCAACAGGCTGCCGCTGCGCTTGGCCACGCCGAGAATCCGGCTGCCGGCGGGAATGACTTTGTCGCCCTTGGTCACTTCAGCATCAATGTAGGCAAACGCGCCAATCACCCGTACGGCGTCGGTCACTTGCCCGGTCAGTTGCAGGTCGAGGCCCTGGCTGCGCGCCTTGCCTACGGCGCGGTTGAGGTTGGTGGCCGGGTCCAGGGTCAGCACGTTTTCCTTTTCTATATGGAAGGCTGCGATCGTAGCGCTGAGGCGCTCGTCGAACAGTTCGCTCTTGATCCCCACTTCGTAGCCCACGCCTTCCTCAGGCTTGAAGGACTTGTTGTCGGCGCCCAACCCGCTATTGGGCTTGAACGAAGTAGAGGCGTTGGCGAATACGCCGACTTGCGGCGTGAGCTGATAGAGCAGGCCGGCGCGCTGGGTAAAGGCGTCGTGGGTTTGCTCGGCTTTGGCGTGGTTGCGGGTGAAGTCGTCGATACGCTGCTCGAAATGCTCGAAGCGTGCGCCAACCATGCCGCGCAGGCGGTCGGTGAAGACGATCTGGTCTTGCAGGTTCAGCGCGTGGCTCTTGGTCTGTTCGAAGAAGTCGGTGCCGGAACGCAGGCCGTTGGGTTTGGCCTGGCCGTAGACCGGGTTGTAGATGTCGATGGTGTAGCGGCTACCGCCAATCGCCGTGACGCGCTCTTTCTTGCGATAGTCCTCGTATTCGGTGCCGATCAGCAGTTCGTGCTGCCAACTGCCGATGTCGAACAGGCCGCGCAGCTCGAGCTGGGTAATGCTGTCGTGCCAGCCCATGGAGCGTTCACGGTAGCGGCGGTCGATGGTGTGACCGTCGGCGTTCAGTGCACGGTTTTCCGAGGCGTCACCCCACAGGCTGCCTTGTTTGTAGTGGCTGGCCAGGCGCAGTTTCCACGCATCGTTGAGGTGATGCTCAAGGGTGGCCTGGAGACGGTTGTTGTGGTTGTCGATATCGCCGTCGTTGGGTTCGCCGAGGAAGGTGGAGCGAGATACGCCTGGGGCGTCGACGATGCCACGGTCGAAGGTAGAGCTGTGGCGGACGAATTCACTCTCGACGAGCAGACTGGTATCCGGGTCCAGTTGCCAACTGAACGACGGCGCGACGAATACCCGCTTGCTCTGCACGTGATCGCGGAAACTGTGGTTGTCTTCCACCGCCAGGTTGACCCGCGACAGCACGTTGCCTTCGCTGTCCAGCGGGGTGTTCACGTCCACGGCGGTGCGATAGCGGTCCCAACTGCCGGCGCTGGTTTGCAAGGTTGTGAAGGCTTCAGGCTGGGGCTTCTTGGTAACGATATTCACCGTGCCACCGGGATCGCCGCGCCCATACAGGCTGGCGGCGGGGCCCTTGAGCACTTCGATACGCTCGATGTTCGCCGCGTCCGGTGTACTCGGATAGCCACGGTTGGCGCTGAAGCCGTCCTGATAGAACTCCGACGTGGTGAAGCCACGCACGCTGTACTCGTAGAGGGTCAGGCCGCCGAAGTTGTTCTGCTTGGACACGCCGCCGGCAAATTCCAGGGCCCGCTCCACGCTGGTACTGCCCAGGTCCTTGAGCACAGTGGCGGGAATCACGCTGATGGATTGCGGGATGTCGCGAATGGCGGCGTCGGTTTTTGTCGCGCTGGCGGAGCGGGTGGCACGGTAGCCTTTGACCGGGCCGGTGGTGGACTCATAGGCATCGGTGGTGACGCTGATGGTATCGAGTTCCAGGGTGTTTTCTTCGGCGAAGGCGGGGTCGAGCAACAAACCCAAGGCCAGGCCAGCCAAGGGGGCGATTCTTCGAGACGGCATGATAGAGCGTTCCAATAGCGATATTGAAACAATATAACATGCCTAATGAGAATGAATTGCTTTGAAATATCTGTTTACAGGTGCCCGAGAGCGGGCACCTGTTCAAGGTGGCTTATTGCTCTTCCTTGACCGGCGCAGGTGGCGGACGCAGCCCGATTTCCGCCAGCAGCTTGATCTCTTTGCCGTTGCGCATGACCTGGATCGCCACCTTGTCGGTCGGCTTGATCCGTGCCACCTGGTTCATCGACTTGCGGCCATCACCGGCCGGTTCGCCGTTGATGCTGAGGATCACATCCCCCAGTTGCAGGCCGGCTTTCTGTGCCGGGCCATCGCGGAAGATCCCGGCGACCACGATGCCTGGGCGTCCGGTCAAGCCAAACGACTCGGCCAGTTCCTTGGTCAATGGTTGTACTTCAATCCCCAGCCAGCCGCGAATCACCTGACCATGCTCGATGATCGACTTCATCACCTCCATCGCCAACTTCACCGGGATCGCAAACCCGATGCCCTGGGAGCCGCCGGACTTGGAAAAGATTGCCGTATTGATGCCCGTCAGGTTGCCATTGGCGTCCACCAATGCGCCGCCGGAGTTACCTGGGTTGATCGCGGCGTCGGTCTGGATGAAGTCTTCGTAGCTGTTGAGGCCCAACTGGTTGCGCCCGGTAGCGCTGATTATGCCCATGGTCACGGTCTGGCCTACGCCGAACGGGTTGCCGATGGCCAGCGCCACGTCACCCACGCGCAAACCGTCGGAACGGCCGAGGGTGATTGACGGCAGGCTCTTCAGGTCGATCTTCAGTACCGCGAGGTCGGTTTCCGGGTCGCTGCCCACTACGCGGGCCAGGGTTTCGCGGCCGTCACGCAGGGCGACCACGATCTGGTCGGCGCCAGTGGTCACGTGGTTATTGGTGAGGATGTAACCTTCGGGGCTCATGATCACCCCGGAACCCAGGCTGGATTCCATGCGACGCTGCTTGGGCCCGTTGTCACCGAAGTAACGGCGGAACTGCGGGTCTTCAAACAGTGGATGGGCCGGTTTGTTGATGACTTTAGTGGTGTACAGGTTGACCACGGCAGGAGCGGCGATCACCACGGCATCGGCGTAGGTCACCGGGCCTTGCACCACCGAGTTGCTTTGCGGCGCCTGTTGCAGGTTCACATCCAGGCTGGGCAGACCCACCAGCTCGGGGTAACGCTGAATAATCAGCATCGCGATCAGCACGCCAGCCAGCAATGGCCATCCAAAAAAACGCAGCGCCTTGAGCATCAAGTAAGTCCTGACAGGTTGCAGGGGGCGGGAGAGCGCCCATAATGTCGCGCATTATACGAGGCTGTGACGCCTGCGAACCGGATATTTAGGAGTCTTTTATGGCCGTCCCCCTTACCACCCTCGTCGAGGAAGCAGACCGCTACCTCGGCAGCGCGAAAATTGCCGACTACTGCCCCAATGGCCTGCAGGTCGAGGGCCGGCCCCAGGTCATGCGCATCGTCAGCGGCGTGACCGCCAGCCAGGCCCTGTTGGACGCGGCCGTCGAAGCCCAGGCTGACCTGGTCCTGGTGCACCACGGTTACTTCTGGAAAGGCGAAAACCCTTGCATCACTGGCATGAAGCAGCGCCGCCTGAAGACGCTGCTCAAGCATGACATCAGCCTGCTGGCCTACCATCTGCCGCTGGACCTGCACCCCGAGGTCGGCAACAACGTGCAGTTGGCCCGTCAGTTGGACATTACCGTCGAGGGCCCGCTGGACCCGGACAATCCCAAAATCGTCGGGCTGGTCGGCTCGCTCGCCGAGCCCCTGTCGCCCCGCGACTTTGCACGCCGCGTGCAGGACGTCATGGGCCGCGAGCCATTGCTGATCGAAGGTAGCGAGATGATCCGCCGCGTCGGCTGGTGCACCGGTGGTGGCCAGGGCTACATCGACGACGCGATTGCGGCCGGTGTCGACCTGTTCCTCAGCGGCGAGGCTTCCGAGCAAACCTTCCACAGCGCCCGCGAAAACGACATCAGCTTCATCGCCGCCGGTCACCATGCCACTGAGCGCTACGGCGTACAGGCGCTGGGCGATTACCTGGCGCGGCGCTTCGCGTTGGAGCATTTGTTCATCGACTGCCCCAACCCGATTTGAGGGCCAAACCTGGGGGCATATTCATATACCGTTTCGGTCTAGTAGGCCGCCTGAATAGAAGCAGGTGCTGTGCTAGCATGCCCCGCTCGAACACGGCCCGCTGGCCGTCCATAAGATCGTTTTTCCGTGAGTAACCATGGTCGACAAACTGACGCATCTGAAACAGCTGGAGGCGGAAAGCATCCACATCATCCGCGAGGTCGCCGCCGAGTTCGACAACCCGGTGATGCTCTACTCGATCGGTAAAGACTCCGCCGTGATGCTGCACCTGGCGCGCAAAGCCTTCTTCCCGGGCAAGCTGCCGTTCCCGGTGATGCACGTCGACACCCGCTGGAAATTCCAGGAGATGTACAAGTTCCGCGACAAAATGGTCGAAGAGCTGGGCCTGGACCTGATCACCCACGTCAACCCGGACGGCGTGGCGCAGGGCATCAACCCCTTCACCCACGGCAGCGCCAAGCACACCGACATCATGAAGACCGAAGGCCTCAAGCAGGCCCTGGACAAGCATGGTTTCGACGCAGCCTTTGGCGGTGCCCGTCGCGATGAAGAGAAGTCCCGCGCCAAAGAGCGCGTGTACTCGTTCCGCGACAGCAAGCACCGCTGGGACCCGAAGAACCAGCGCCCCGAGCTGTGGAACGTCTACAACGGCAACGTCAACAAGGGCGAGTCGATCCGCGTGTTTCCGCTGTCCAACTGGACCGAGCTGGACATCTGGCAGTACATCTACCTGGAAGGCATTCCAATCGTGCCGCTGTACTTCGCCGCCGAACGTGAAGTGATCGAAAAGAACGGCACGTTGATCATGATCGACGACGACCGCATCCTCGAGCACCTGTCCGACGAAGACAAAGCCCGAATCGTCAAAAAGAAAGTACGTTTCCGTACCCTTGGCTGCTACCCGTTGACGGGCGCGGTGGAGTCCGAAGCCGAGACGCTGACGGACATCATTCAGGAAATGCTCCTGACGCGAACTTCCGAGCGCCAGGGCCGTGTCATCGACCACGATGGTGCCGGCTCGATGGAAGATAAAAAACGTCAAGGCTATTTCTAAGGGGCTGTCATGTCGCATCAATCTGATTTGATCAGCGAGGACATCCTCGCCTACCTGGGCCAGCACGAGCGCAAGGAAATGTTGCGCTTCCTGACCTGTGGCAACGTCGACGACGGCAAGAGCACCCTGATCGGGCGCCTGCTGCACGACTCCAAGATGATCTACGAAGATCACCTGGAAGCCATCACCCGCGATTCGAAGAAATCCGGCACCACCGGTGACGACATCGACCTGGCCTTGCTGGTCGACGGTCTGCAGGCCGAGCGGGAGCAGGGCATCACCATCGATGTCGCCTACCGCTACTTCTCCACCGCCAAGCGCAAATTCATCATCGCCGACACCCCCGGCCATGAGCAGTACACCCGCAACATGGCCACCGGTGCCTCCACCTGTGACCTGGCGATCATCCTGATCGACGCGCGCTACGGCGTGCAGACCCAGACCCGTCGTCACAGCTTCATCGCCTCGTTGCTGGGCATCAAGCACATCGTGGTGGCCGTCAACAAGATGGACATCAATGGCTTCGACCAAGGCGTATTCGAGCAGATCAAGGCCGACTACCTGAAGTTCGCCGACGGTATCGCCTTCAAGCCGAGCACCCTGGCCTTCGTGCCGATGTCGGCGCTCAAGGGCGACAACGTGGTGAACAAGAGCGAGCGTTCGCCCTGGTATACAGGCCAGTCGCTGATGGAGATCCTCGAAACCGTCGAGATCGCCAACGATCGCAACTACACCGACCTGCGTTTCCCGGTGCAGTACGTCAACCGTCCGAACCTGAACTTCCGTGGTTTCGCCGGCACCCTGGCCAGCGGCATCGTGCACAAGGGCGATGAAGTCGTGGTGCTGCCGTCGGGCAAGAGCAGTCGCGTCAAATCCATCGTCACCTTCGAAGGTGAGCTGGAGCACGCCGGCCCTGGTCAAGCGGTGACGCTGACCATGGAAGACGAGATCGACATCTCCCGTGGTGACCTGCTGGTACATGCCGACAACGTGCCGCAAGTGACCGACGCCTTCGACGCCATGCTGGTGTGGATGGCCGAAGAACCGATGCTGCCGGGCAAGAAGTACGACATCAAGCGCGCCACCAGCTACGTGCCGGGTTCCATCACCAGCATCGTGCATCGCGTGGACGTGAACACCCTGGCTGAAGGCCCGGCGAGTTCGTTGCAGTTGAATGAGATCGGCCGGGTCAAGGTCAGCCTTGATGCGGCCATCGCCCTGGACGGCTACGACAGCAACCGCACCACTGGCGCGTTCATTGTTATCGACCGCCTGACCAATGGCACGGTGGCTGCGGGCATGATCATCGCGCCGCCGGTCAATCATGGCGGCTCTGCGCAACACGGCAGCCTTGCGCATGTCGCCACCGAGGAGCGCGCACTGCGCTTCGGCCAGCAACCGGCGACCGTACTGTTCAGCGGCCTGTCTGGCGCCGGCAAGAGCACCCTGGCCTATGCGGTCGAGCGCAGGCTGTTCGACATGGGGCGTGCGGTATTTGTGCTGGATGGCCAGAACCTGCGCCACGACCTGAACAGGGGCTTGCCGCAGGACCGTGCCGGTCGCACCGAGAACTGGCGTCGTGCCGCGCATGTGGCGCGTCAGTTCAACGAAGCGGGCCTGCTGACCCTGGCTGCGTTCGTTGCGCCGGATGCCGAAGGCCGTGAACAGGCCAAGGCGTTGATCGGCGATGATCGCCTGCTGACCGTCTATGTGCAGGCCTCGCCACTGGTGTGCGCCGAGCGTGATCCGCAAGGCCTGTACGCGGCCGGTGGGGATAACATCCCGGGCGAATCCTTCCCGTACGACGTGCCGTTGAATGCCGATCTGGTGATCGACACCCAGGCCCTGTCGCTGGAAGAGAGCGTCAAGCAAGTGCTGGAGCTGTTGCGTCAGCGCGGCGCGATCTAACCCTCGCGGCCACGAAAAAGCCCGCCACCGAGTGATCGGTGGCGGGCTTTTTACCTATTAACAAATGTGCACACTGCCAATGTGGGAGCTGGCTTGCCTGCGATAGCGGCCTGCCAGTTGATATATTTACAACAGATCCACCGCTTTCGCAGGCAAGCCAGCTCCCACATTTTGATCACTGTTTACCTGGGAAGTCTTTGTGCAGCTTTTCCAGCAGTTGGTCCTTGTCTTCCCACAACCGATTGATCCACCCCTGGAACGCCAACCGATACGTCCCATCCTGCTCATAATTCTTGCCAATGAACTCAGCCGGAATCTGCACTTCCTCAAAGTGCACCACCACGTCCCGCACATTCCCGCACAGCAAATCCCAATAACCTGGGCGCCCAGCCGGGTAGTGAATGGTCACGTTCACCAGTGACTTCAACTGCTCCCCCATGGCATCCAGCACAAACGCGATGCCTCCGGCCTTGGGCTTGAGCAGGTAGCGGAACGGCGATTTCTGCTGGGCATGTTTACCGGCAGTAAACCGCGTGCCCTCGGCAAAGTTGAAAATACCCACGGGGTTGTCGCGAAACTTCGCACAGGTCTTGCGGGTGGTTTCCAGGTCCTTGCCTTTCTTTTCCGGGTGTTTTTCCAGGTAGGGCTTGGTGTAGCGCTTCATGAACGGGAAGCCCAGCGCCCACCACGCCAGGCCAATTACCGGCACCCAGATCAGCTCCTGCTTGAGGAAGAACTTCAGTGGGCGAATCCGCCGGTTCAGCACGTATTGCAGCACCATGATGTCGACCCAGCTCTGATGGTTGCTGGTCACCAGGTACGAGTGCTGGTAGTCCAGCCCTTCCAGCCCGGTGATGTGCCAGCGGGTGCGCCGTACCAGGTTCATCCAGCCCTTGTTGTTGGTCACCCAGGCCTCATGGGTGTGGTTCATCAGCCATTCGCTGAAGCGCTTGGCAAACGGCAAGGCCTTGAACAACGCCACGATAAACAGGAACGAACACAACAGGATCGTATTCAGCGCCAACAACAGCGACGCGATCACCCCGCGCACGGCGGCAGGTAGAAAATCCAGCATTTAGATATCCATAGGTCGGTTGGCGGCTTGGATCGCAGTCAGTGCGATGGTGTACACGATGTCGTCCACCTGGGCGCCGCGCGGCAGGTCGTTGACCGGTTTGCGCAGGCCCTGGAGCATCGGCCCCAGGCTCACGCAATCGGCACTGCGCTGCACGGCCTTGTGCGTGGTGTTGCCGGTGTTCAGGTCGGGGAACACAAACACTGTGGCCTTGCCGGCGACCTGGCTGTTGGGGGCCAATTGCCGGGCCACGTTTTCGTTGGCGGCGGCGTCGTATTGCAGCGGGCCGTCGATCAGCAGCGAGCTTTGCTGTTCGTGGGCGAGCAGGGTAGCTTCGCGGACTTTTTCCACTTCCTCGCCGCTGGCCGAATCGCCGCTGGAATAGCTGATCATCGCCACGCGCGGGGTGATGCCGAACGCAGCCGCCGAGTCAGCGCTTTGCAGGGCGATCTCCGCCAGTTCGGCGGCGCTCGGGTGCGGGTTCATCACGCAGTCGCCGTACACCAGCACCTGCTCGGGGAACAGCATGAAGAATACCGATGACACCAGGGTGCAACCCGGTGCGGTCTTGATCAGCTGCAGGGCAGGGCGGATGGTGTTGGCGGTGGAGTGAATGACGCCAGACACCAGGCCGTCCACCTCATCCAGTGCGAGCATCATGGTGGCGATCACCACGGTGTCTTCCAGCTGTTGCTCAGCCATGGGGGCGTTGAGGCTTTTGCTCTTGCGCAGCGCCACCATCGGCTCGACATAGCGTTGGCGGATCAGGTCCGGGTCGAGAATCTCCAGGCCTTCGGGCAATTCGATGCCCTGGGCGCGGGCAACCGCTTCCACATCAGCCGGCTTGGCCAGCAGCACGCACCGGGCAATGCCCCGCGCCTGGCAGATCGCGGCGGCTTGCACGGTCAGCGGCTCGCTGCCTTCGGGCAACACGATGCGTTTGTTGGCAGCCTGGGCGCGCTGGATCAGCTGGTAGCGGAACACCGCCGGCGACAGGCGCATTTCCCGTGGTGTGCCGCAACGTTGGTGCAGCCAGCGCGCATCGAGGTGGCTGGCAACGAAATCCGTGATGATTTCCGCGCGCTCGCGGTCATCAATCGGGATTTCCTTGTTGAGGCTGTTGAGCTGGTTGGCGGTGTCGTAGGAGCCGGTACTCACCGACAGCACCGGTAGCCCGGCCTGGAACGCGCCACGGCACAGCTCCATGATGCGTGGGTCGGGCAGGGTGTCGCTGGTCAGCAGCAGGCCGGCCAGGGGGACGCCGTTGATCGCGGCCAGGCTGACGGCGAGGATGATGTCGTCGCGGTCGCCGGGGGTCACCACCAGCACGCCGGGCTTGAGCAGCTCCACGGTGTTGCGCATGGTGCGTGCGCAAATGATGATCTTGGTCATGCGCCGGGTTTCGTAGTCGCCAGCGTTGAGGATCTGCGCGCCCATCAGGTCGGCCACGTCGCGGGTACGCGGTGCGTTGAGTTCCGGTTGATAGGGAATGCAGCCGAGCAGGCGGAAATCACCGCTGCGCAACAGCGGCGAATGTTCTTTCAGGCGAGCCGAGAAGGCTTCCATGCTTTCGTCGGTGCGCACTTTGTTGAGGATCACGCCGAGCACTTTCGGGTCTTTCGGGCCGCCGAACAGTTGGGCCTGCAATTCCACGCGACCTGAGAGTTCGGTGAGCACCTCGTTTTCCGGGGCAGACACCAGGATCACTTCCGCATCCAGGCTCTTGGCCAGGTGCAGGTTGACCCGCGCCGCATAGCTGGCGCTGCGGGTGGGCACCATGCCTTCGACGATCAATACGTCCTTGCCCACGGCGGCTTGCTGGTACAGCGTGATGATCTCTTCGAGCAACTCGTCGAGCTGGCCGTCGCCGAGCATGCGCTCTACGTGGGCCAGGCCCAGCGGCTGCGGCGGCTTGAGGCCGTGAGTGCGCGCTATCAGTTCGGTGGAGCGCTCGGGGCCGGTGTCGCCGGGGTGCGGCTGGGCAATCGGCTTGAAAAAACCGACTTTCAGTCCGGCCCGTTCAAGGGTACGCACCAGCCCAAGGCTGATGGAGGTCAGACCCACACCAAAATCGGTGGGCGCGATAAAAAAAGTCTGCATGCGGATTCTCTGGAGGTGCATGGCTTGGGTGGCGCTCTATGGCTGAGCGTCTACCGCGAATCAGGCGCCAAGGTTATCGTTATTCGCGCTCCCGCGCACACCAGCCGCAGGCAAAGGGCTGGCCTATTTTTTCAATACGTTGCGCGGGGTCCTGTACCCAGGCGCGTGACTGCCACGGCGGCTGGTGGCGCAGGTGCTGGGTGTGGCCGCAGGACAGCTCGGCAACCCAGTGCTGGTCGTCGTCCTGGTGGAACCCGATGATGAAGGATGCCGTTGATCGGTCCCGTCTGTCCGGGTTCTGTTCGCTTTCGGGCAAATCCTTGTTTAGACTTGTCCGTTCTTCATTCTTATGCAAAAGGTCTCGCCCCATGACGATCGCCGCTAACAAGGCTGTCTCCATCGACTATACCCTGACCAACGACGCTGGTGAGGTCATCGACAGCTCAGCCGGCGGCGCGCCGCTGGTCTACCTGCAAGGCGCAGGTAACATCATCCCAGGCCTGGAAAAGGCCCTGGAAGGCAAGAGCGTCGGTGATGAGCTGACCGTTGCCGTAGAACCTGAAGATGCCTACGGCGAGTACTCGGCCGAACTGGTCAGCACCCTGAGCCGCAGCATGTTCGAAGGTGTCGACGAGCTGGAAGTGGGCATGCAGTTCCACGCTTCCGCGCCGGACGGCCAAATGCAGATCGTCACCATCCGTGATCTGGACGGCGACGACGTCACCGTCGACGGCAATCACCCGCTGGCTGGTCAGCGCCTGAACTTTCAAGTGAAGATCGTTGCCATCCGCGACGCTTCCCAGGAAGAAGTGGCCCACGGCCACGTTCACGGTGAAGGCGGTCACCACCATTGATTGTGGTTTGATCAATCGGTAGCAAAAACGCCCCGACTGGTTCGGGGCGTTTTTTTGCGCTTGAAAAAATGTGGGAGGGGGCTTGCCACCTCCCACAACAAAAATGCCCCGGACCTTTCGGTACGGGGCATTTCTTAACTGTTTCGCAACCTGGGCTGCGTGGCAGTTGTTACCACTTAGGCTGCAGCAGCAACGCTCAGAGCCTTGATGTGGCCATTCAGGCGGCTCTTATGGCGAGCGGCCTTGTTCTTGTGGATGATGCCTTTATCGGCCATACGGTCGATAACTGGCACAGCCAGAACGTAAGCAGCTTGGGCTTTTTCAGCGTCTTTGGTGTCGATGGCTTTAACTACATTCTTGATGTAGGTACGAACCATGGAACGCAGGCTGGCGTTGTGGCTGCGACGCTTCTCAGCCTGTTTTGCACGTTTTTTGGCGGAAGGTGTGTTGGCCACCGTCGAGCTCCTCGAAAGACTTTTTAGGAAATAGCAAACAAAATAGGCCGCGAATCATGCCGATGACTTGATGGGTTGTCAAGGGCGGCTGATGCGAACTGCTGAGTGGTCGATCTGAAGAGGCGGGTGATTTATTTCCGGCGCTTGACCTGTAAACTCGCGAGCTTTGGCTCTGTGCTGTTGCAGGCGCGCAGTATCGCATAAGTGGGCGCTTTGTACGCCTGCTCTTTATCTAAAGGCGCAAACTCTTTCAATGAATCTGCTCAAATCGTTGGCCGCCGTCAGCTCTATCACGATGATCTCCCGGGTCCTGGGGTTTGTGCGTGACACCCTGCTGGCGCGCATTTTTGGCGCCAGCATGGCCACGGATGCCTTCTTTATTGCGTTTAAATTGCCCAACCTGCTGCGGCGGATCTTCGCTGAAGGTGCTTTCTCCCAGGCATTCGTGCCGATCCTGGCCGAGTACAAGACCCAGCAAGGCGAAGAAGCCACCCGCACCTTCATCGCCTACGTCTGCGGCCTGTTGACCCTGGTGCTGATGCTGGTGACCATCCTTGGCATGCTCGCCGCCCCCTGGGTGATCTGGGCCACGGCCCCCGGTTTTGCCAATACCCCGGAAAAATTCGCGCTCACCACTGATCTGCTGCGAGTGACCTTTCCTTATATATTGCTGATCTCCCTGTCATCCCTGGCCGGGGCGATCCTCAATACCTGGAACCGCTTCTCGGTGCCAGCCTTCGTGCCGACCCTGCTGAACGTCAGCATGATCATCTTCGCGCTGTTTCTCACGCCGTACTTCGACCCGCCAGTGATGGCGCTCGGCTGGGCCGTATTGGCCGGTGGCCTGGCGCAACTGCTCTACCAACTGCCACACCTGAAAAAGATCGGCATGCTCGTATTGCCACGCCTGAACCTCAAGGACACTGGCGTATGGCGCGTGATGCGCAATATGCTGCCGGCGATCCTGGGTGTTTCCGTGAGCCAGATTTCCCTGATCATCAACACGGCGTTCGCCTCGCTGCTGGTATCGGGCTCGGTGTCGTGGATGTACTACGCCGACCGCCTGATGGAGCTGCCGTCCGGCGTGCTCGGCGTGGCCCTGGGCACGATTTTGTTACCGACCCTGTCGCGCACCTACGCCAGCAAGGACCGCCAGGAATACTCGCGCATCCTCGATTGGGGCCTGCGCCTGTGCTTCGTGCTGGTGTTGCCGTGCGCACTGGCCCTGGGGATCCTGGCTGAGCCGCTGACTGTGTCACTGTTTCAATACGGCCAATTCGATGCCCACGACGCACTGATGACGCAACATGCCTTGGTCGCCTATTCCGTCGGCTTGCTCGGCATCATCGTGATCAAAGTGCTCGCCCCAGGCTTCTACGCCCAGCAAAACATCCGTACTCCAGTGAAAATCGCGATTTTCACGCTGATCGTCACGCAACTGCTCAACCTGGTGTTTATCGGTCCGCTGGCCCATGCCGGCCTGGCCCTGGCCATCAGTGCGGGCGCGTGCATCAACGCAGGGCTTTTGTTTTACCAGTTGCGCAAGCAGCAGATGTTCCAGCCACAGGCCGGCTGGGGCCTGTTCACCCTCAAGCTGCTGGTGGCGGTCGGGGCGATGTCGGCCGTGTTGCTGGGGTTGATGCACTTCATGCCCGCTTGGGATGAGGGCCATATGCTGGAGCGCTTCCTGCGCCTGGGTGCGCTGGTCGTTGCCGGTGTGGTGGTGTACTTCGGGATGTTGCTGCTGCAAGGCTTCCGATTGCGGGATTTCAATCGCAAGTCCCTGGGTTAGAGAGTTTGCCGCGATAAAACGGTTGTTTTATCGATTCGACCCATTTGGCCTGTTCAGTTGCCTGTCGTCCGGGGCCGGGTGTGGTTATAATCGACCACTTTATGAGCAAGAAGCGCGTTATGCAGCTGGTTCGAGGTCTCCACAACCTGCGCCCCGAGCATCGGGGCTGCGTCGCCACTATTGGCAACTTTGACGGTGTTCACCGTGGCCACCAGGCTATCCTGGCCCGGCTGCGCGAACGTGCGGTCGAGTTGGGCGTGCCCAGCTGCGTGGTGATTTTCGAGCCGCAGCCGCGGGAATACTTTACGCCCGAGACTGCGCCGGCACGCCTGGCCCGTCTGCGCGACAAGCTGCAGTTGCTGGCTGAAGAGGGCGTGGACCGCGTCCTCTGCCTGGCTTTCAACCAGCGTTTGCAAAGCCTCAGTGCGGCCGAGTTCGTCGACCGCATCCTGGTCGATGGCCTGGGCGTACAGCATCTGGAGGTCGGCGACGACTTCCGTTTCGGTTGCGACCGCGTCGGGGATTTCGATTTCCTGCAACAGGCCGGCGTCAACCAGGGTTTTACCGTCGAAGCCGCGCAAACCGTCGAATTGGACGGCCTGCGCGTGAGCAGTACCCAGGTGCGTAACGCACTGGCCGCCGCCGACTTCGCCTTGGCCGAGCGTTTGCTCGGTCGCCCGTTCCGCATTGCCGGACGGGTCCTGCACGGCCAGAAGCTGGCGCGCCAACTGGGCACGCCAACCGCCAACGTGCAACTCAAGCGCCGTCGTGTGCCGCTGACCGGGGTTTACCTGGTAAGCGTCGCCATCGACGGCCAATCGTGGCCGGGAGTCGCCAACATAGGCGTCAGGCCCACGGTTGCAGGTGATGGCAAGGCCCACCTGGAAGTACATTTGCTGGATTTTGCCGGTGATCTGTATGACCGGCGTTTGACGGTGGTTTTCCACCAAAAGCTGCGTGAAGAGCAGCGTTTCGCCTCCCTTGAGGCGTTGAAAACGGCGATCAATGCGGATGTCGCCGCCGCCCGTGCACTAGCCGCACCTAGCGCCCATCGCTAACCGAAGAGCCTTAAATGACCGACTATAAAGCCACGCTAAACCTTCCGGACACCGCCTTCCCAATGAAGGCCGGCCTGCCACAGCGCGAACCGCAGATCCTGCAGCGCTGGGACAGTATTGGCCTGTACGGAAAGTTGCGCGAGATTGGCAAGGATCGTCCGAAATTCGTCCTGCACGACGGCCCTCCTTATGCCAACGGCACGATTCACATCGGTCATGCGCTGAACAAGATTCTCAAGGACATGATCCTGCGTTCGAAAACCCTGTCGGGCTTCGACGCGCCTTATGTCCCGGGTTGGGACTGCCACGGCCTGCCGATCGAACACAAAGTCGAAGTGACCTACGGCAAGAACCTGGGCGCGGATAAAACCCGCGAACTGTGCCGTGCCTATGCCACCGAGCAGATCGAAGGACAGAAGTCCGAGTTCATCCGCCTGGGCGTGCTCGGTGAGTGGGATAACCCCTACAAGACCATGAACTTCAAGAACGAGGCCGGTGAAATCCGCGCCTTGGCCGAAATCGTCAAGGGCGGTTTCGTGTTCAAGGGCCTCAAGCCCGTGAACTGGTGCTTCGACTGTGGTTCGGCCCTGGCCGAGGCGGAAGTCGAGTACGAAGACAAGAAGTCCTCGACCATCGACGTGGCCTTCCCGGTCGCCGACGACGCCAAGCTGGCCGAGGCCTTCGGCCTGGCAAGCCTGGGCAAGCCGGCCGCCATCGTGATCTGGACCACCACCCCGTGGACCATCCCGGCCAACCAGGCGCTGAACGTGCACCCGGAATTCACCTACGCCCTGGTGGACGTCGGTGACCGCCTGCTGGTGCTGGCCGAAGAAATGGTCGAAGCCTGCCTGGCCCGCTACGAGCTGCAAGGGTCGGTCATCGCCACCACCACCGGCTCCGCGTTGGAACTGATCAATTTCCGTCACCCGTTCTATGACCGTCTGTCTCCAGTTTACCTGGCGGACTACGTTGAACTGGGCGCCGGCACTGGCATCGTTCACTCCGCGCCCGCTTATGGCGTGGACGACTTCGTGACCTGCAAAGCCTACGGCATGGTCAACGATGACATCCTGAACCCGGTGCAGAGCAACGGCGTGTACGCACCGTCGCTGGAGTTCTTCGGCGGCCAGTTCATCTTCAAGGCCAACGATTCGATCATCGAAAAACTGTCGGAAGTCGGCTCGCTGCTGCACACCGAAACCATCAAGCACAGCTATATGCACTGCTGGCGGCACAAGACCCCGCTGATCTACCGCGCCACCGCGCAGTGGTTCATCGGCATGGACAAAGAGCCGACCAATGGCGACACCCTGCGTGTCCGCTCGCTCAAGGCCATCGAAGACACCAAGTTCGTCCCGGCCTGGGGCCAGGCGCGCCTGCACTCGATGATCGCCAACCGCCCTGACTGGTGTATCTCGCGCCAGCGTAACTGGGGCGTGCCGATCCCGTTCTTCCTGAACAAGGAAAGCGGCGAGCTGCACCCACGCACCGTCGAGTTGATGGAGCAAGTGGCCCAGCGCGTTGAACAGGAAGGCATCGAAGCCTGGTTCAAGCTGGACGCCGCCGAACTGCTGGGCGATGAAGCGCCGCAGTACGACAAGATCAGCGACACCCTCGACGTGTGGTTCGACTCGGGCACCACTCACTGGCATGTGCTGCGCGGCTCGCACCCGATGGGGCACGAAACCGGCCCGCGTGCCGACCTGTACCTGGAAGGTTCGGACCAACACCGCGGCTGGTTCCACTCGTCGTTGCTGACCGGTTGCGCCATCGACAACCATGCGCCGTACCGCGAACTGCTGACCCACGGCTTCACCGTCGACGAGACGGGCCGCAAGATGTCCAAGTCGCTGAAGAACGTGATCGAGCCGAAAAAGATCAACGACACCCTGGGCGCCGACATCATGCGTCTGTGGGTCGCGTCGACCGACTATTCGGGCGAGATCGCCGTGTCGGACCAGATCCTGGCTCGCAGCGCCGACGCGTACCGTCGTATCCGTAATACCGCGCGCTTCCTGTTGTCGAACCTGACCGGTTTCAACCCGGCCACCGACCTCCTGGCGGCCGAAGACATGCTCGCCCTCGACCGTTGGGCGGTGGACCGTACCCTGTTGCTGCAGCGCGAGTTGCAGGAAAACTACGGCGAATACCGTTTCTGGAACGTCTACTCGAAGATCCACAACTTCTGCGTGCAGGAGTTGGGTGGTTTCTACCTCGACATCATCAAGGACCGCCAGTACACCACCGGCGCCAACAGCAAGGCGCGCCGTTCGGCGCAGACCGCGCTGTATCACATCAGCGAAGCGCTGGTGCGCTGGATCGCGCCGATCCTGGCGTTCACCGCCGACGAGCTGTGGGAGTACCTGCCGGGCGAGCGCAACGAGTCGGTGATGCTCAATACCTGGTACGAAGGCCTGACCGAACTGCCGGCTGACTTCGAACTGGGCCGCGAGTACTGGGAAGGCGTGATGGCCGTGAAGGTTGCGGTGAACAAGGAGCTGGAAGTGCAGCGTGCGGCCAAGGCCGTCGGTGGCAACCTGCAAGCCGAAGTCACCCTGTTTGCCGAAGACGGTCTCACCGCCGACCTGGCCAAGCTGAGCAACGAACTGCGCTTCGTGCTGATCACTTCAACCGCGAGCCTGGCGCCATTCGCCCAGGCCCCGGCGGACGCGGTTGCCACCGAAGTGCCGGGCCTCAAGCTCAAAGTGGTCAAGTCGGCCTTCCCTAAATGCGCCCGTTGCTGGCACTGCCGTGAGGATGTTGGCGTGAACCCTGAGCACCCGGAAATCTGCGGTCGTTGCGTCGACAACATCTCGGGCGCTGGCGAGGTTCGCCACTATGCCTAACGCCAGTCGTTTCGGACGTCTGGGCTGGCTCGTACTGAGTGTGCTGGTCCTGGTCATCGACCAGGTCAGCAAGGCTCATTTCGAGGGCTCCCTGCAGATGTTCCAGCAAATCGTGGTGATCCCGGATTACTTCAGCTGGACCCTGGCCTACAACACCGGCGCCGCCTTCAGCTTCCTGGCTGACAGCGGTGGCTGGCAGCGCTGGCTGTTTGCCCTGATCGCCGTGGTGGTCAGTGCGGTGCTGGTGGTGTGGCTCAAGCGCCTGGGTCGCGATGACACCTGGCTGGCCATCGCCCTGGCCCTGGTGTTGGGCGGCGCGCTCGGCAACCTGTATGACCGCATTGCGCTGGGCCATGTGATCGACTTCATCCTGGTGCATTGGCAGAACCGCCATTACTTCCCGGCGTTCAACTTCGCCGACAGCGCCATCACCGTCGGTGCAATCATGCTGGCGCTGGATATGTTCAAAAGCAAGAAAACCGGAGAGACCGTCAATGACTGATCAGGTATTGGCTGAGCAACGCATCGGCCAGAACACGGAAGTCACTTTGCATTTCGCACTGCGCCTGGAGAATGGCGACACGGTCGACAGCACGTTCGACAAAGCCCCGGCCACCTTCAAGGTCGGCGACGGCAACCTGCTGCCGGGTTTCGAAGCGGCCCTGTTCGGCTTCAAGGCCGGCGACAAGCGCACCCTGCAGATCCAGCCGGAAAACGCCTTTGGCCAGCCCAACCCGCAAAACGTGCAGATCATCCCGCGTTCGCAGTTCCAGGACATGGACCTGTCGGAAGGCCTGCTGGTGATTTTCAACGATGCGGCCAATACCGAACTGCCGGGTGTGGTGAAAGCTTTTGATGACGCGCAAGTGACCATCGACTTCAACCATCCGTTGGCCGGTAAAACCTTGACCTTTGACGTTGAAATCATCGACGTTAAAGCGCTCTAACTGACGACTCTGGCCTACTGTAGGAGCGAGCTTGCTCGCGAAAGACCCGAAGGCGCTGCGTTTATCCAGAATGGACGCGACGCCGTTAACGCTCTTCGCGAGCAAGCTCGCTCCTACAGGGCAAGACACGAGGCACAGCATGCAAATCAAACTCGCCAACCCCCGTGGCTTCTGCGCCGGTGTGGACCGGGCGATCGAAATCGTCAACCGCGCCCTGGAAGTCTTCGGGCCGCCGATTTACGTGCGTCATGAAGTCGTCCACAACAAATTCGTGGTCGAAGACCTGCGTGCACGTGGCGCCATCTTTGTCGAAGAGCTCGACCAGGTGCCAGACGATGTGATCGTCATCTTCAGCGCCCACGGTGTTTCCCAGGCGGTGCGTACCGAAGCGGCAGGCCGCGGCCTGAAAGTCTTCGATGCTACCTGCCCACTGGTCACCAAGGTGCACATCGAAGTCGCGCGCTACAGCCGTGACGGTCGCGAGTGCATCCTGATCGGCCACGCCGGCCACCCGGAAGTCGAAGGCACCATGGGGCAGTACGATGCCAGCAATGGCGGCTCCATTTACCTGGTGGAAGACGAAAAGGATGTCGCCAACCTGCAGGTACAGAACCCCGAGCGCCTGGCATTCGTGACCCAGACCACCCTGTCCATGGACGATACCAGTCGCGTGATCGACGCGCTGCGCAGTCGCTTCCCGGCCATTGGCGGCCCGCGCAAGGACGACATCTGCTACGCCACCCAGAACCGCCAGGACGCGGTCAAGCAACTGGCAGACGAATGTGATGTGGTCCTGGTCGTCGGCAGCCCCAACAGTTCCAACTCCAACCGCCTGCGTGAGTTGGCTGAGCGCATGGCAACACCGGCGTACCTGATCGACGGTGCCGAAGATATGCAGCGCAGTTGGTTCGATGGCGTCGAGCGCATTGGCATCACGGCGGGTGCTTCCGCTCCGGAAGTGCTGGTGCGCGGCGTTATCCAGCAGTTGCACGCCTGGGGCGCCACCGGTGCCGATGAACTGGCTGGCCGCGAAGAAAACATTACGTTCTCCATGCCCAAGGAGCTGCGGGTTCGCTCGCTGCTGTGACGACCCGGTGTGCCGGATCAACTCCGGCACAATGCCTGCTCGGCACGCTCGCTGCGCAGGCTGATACGCCCGCTGGGCGCCAGCACTACCTGGTGCAGGCTCTGCGCCTGGTCCGTGGCACACACATGCACGGTGCCGGCACGGAAACCTCCTCCTGAAAAGATGGGTTCACCCAGCCCGCTGAAGCGCACCTGGGTCTTGAGCGGCCCATTGCCCACGATCAGCACTTGCCCACTGGCCTGGCGCTCCAGCAGCACCGGGTTGTCATCGTCCTGGGGGCCGCGCCCGCTGATGTCCACGATGACCCGCCACCCCAGGCCCCAATTGTCCTTCAGTGCATAAATAACCACCGCCCGGTTGCGTGCGATGGCTTCGGTGCGTGCATATCGCAGGCCTTGCGCCAAGGCATGTGCCGCGCTCTGTCGCTGCTGTGATTCCAGCAGGCTCTTGAAGCTGGGCAGCGCCATGTTGGCCAGGATGCCGCTCAGGATCAGCCCGAGTAGCAGTTCGATCAAGGTGAAACCTCGTTGTTGCATGGGCCATCCCTCCGTGGATTTGGGTGCAGTCCTAGGTATAGCGTCCCGTCTGGGGGGCGGATGATGGCCTTCATGTCCAAAGTATTTCCCTTTGTTCCGGTTGCAGCGCAGGTGAAAAACCGGCGCTAGTCTTGGGCCGCACAGCAGGTTTTAACTGCTCTTTTTTTGGACCTCGACACGGATGACGACGGTAATGCTTGCCTGTACGAACCCCTTTTTGCCCAATGCCTTATCCCGCGACCAAGCCGGTACGACACTGATCGAAGTGCTGGTCGCAGTGTCGATTCTCACCATCGGCCTGCTTGGCGCGGCGGTGATCCAGCTCAATGCGCTCAAGTACACCGACAGTTCCAGGATGATCAGCCAGGCCAGTTTCATTGCCTACGATATGCTCGACCGGATCCGTGCCAATTCCGGTGCCGACTACACGTGGGGGCGTACCGAGCGTGCCTTGGCCAGCAACGTTGCCGCCAGTGTGCGCGACCTGGACTTGCATGATTTCGAGGCCAACATTCGCGGTTTTGCCGGGGAGAGCGCCAAAGGCTCGGTGTCGATCGGTGGCGACGAGGTGACGGTCAGCATCAGTTGGGACGACAGTCGAGGTACTGGCAGGCCGGGCGCCCGGGAAACCTTCACCCTGACCAGTCGCATCCGCGATGAACCGGGAGTGGCGCAATGAGGTGTCTTGTTCGAGGTTTCAGCCTGATGGAGTTGCTGCTGGCCTTGGCGATGGGGTTGGTACTGGTGCTCTGGGCCAGCCAGGTGGCAATCAACACCAGGGCCACCAACGCCAGCCAGCAGGCCGCTTTGTTGATGCAGGATGATGCGCGGTTTGTGCTGGGCAAGCTGCTCCAGGATATCCGTCAGGCGGGCATGTTCGGCTGTCTGGCGACAGCGTTTATCGACAACGCCCCGCCCGCTTTTGACCGGCCTGTCGCTTGGCGTGTCGGAGGTGGGTCAACCTCGCTGACGCTGGTGACCGCGGATGTCGCCGTTGGGGGCGGCACGCCTGACTGGACTGTGTTGTCCGATTGCACTGGCAGCGCCCAGGCCTACGCTGGAAGCGCCCCGGCATCGGCACCCGGGCAAATCCGTTTTGCGTTACGCCAAGTTACCTACACCTTCGAAGCAGGGCAGTTGAAATTCAGTACACCTGCATCACCCGCCAAGGCGGTATTGGTGGATAACGTGAAGGCGTTCGATATCAGTTTTGGCGTGTCGGCCAAGCCTGCGTCAACGGAGGTGGTGCGCTACGACGCCGGCCCGGCCGACGAATCCTTGATACGCAGCGTGCGCATTGTGATGACGCTGCAAGACCCGACTGCCGGGGTGAAAGACCAAACCTACGCCGTCGTGGCGGCGCTGCGGAACCGGCTGGGGTAGGGCTGCCATGACACTTGCAGAAGGTTTTCGTCTACGACAGGCAGGCATGGTGCTGCTGGTCAGCCTGGTGTTGCTGCTGCTGTTATCGCTGATCGGCTTGTCCTCGATGCAGGCTGCGCTCACTCAGCAAAAGATTGCCGGTAGTTTCTGGCACCGTAATCAGTCGCTGCAAAGTGCCGAGAGTGGCCTGAGGCGCGGCGAATCTGCCATACAGCGTTCATTTGCAGCGTTGCCGTTATGTCAATCGATCGTCGACTGTGCACCGCCGGAGGCGGCATTTTTGGTGGTCGGGCCTGGAGTGGACCCTGTTTCAGGCATCAGTTGGGTGGCACTGAAAGGCGGCTTATACGGGGTTCAATCCCTCGGGCCTGCGGTAGGGCTCGCGCATTTGCCAGCGCAAATCCCTGCAGCGGTGTATCGAGTGACGGCAGTCGGGCTGCACGGGCAATTGCGCACGGTGCTGGAGAGTACCTATGCGCGGGTAGAAGAGGAGGGTGGCTCGCGGTTTCGGCGAGTGGCGTGGCGACAACTTCAATAAGGAGTAGTGGAATGGGCATGGACAGCCAGGGTTTTACCCTGATCGAGTTACTGATTGCCGTGATGATCATTGCGGTTCTGGCCGGGATTGCTTACCCCGGATACACCGGCTATCTGAAAAAAGTCTATCGCGCTGAAATCGTCGCGCTGTTGACCGAGCAAGCCCAGCACCTGGAGCGTTTTTATGCGAGGAACGGCAGTTTTATTGATGCAGGCGGCGTCAGTGCAGGCAATGATCACTATAGAATCACCGCTGCATTGAACCCTCAGGACTTCCAACTGGTGGCCACACCGGTCACCGACTCGGTGATGGCTGGCGATCCTTGCGGTGACTTCGGCCTGACCGGCACGGGCACGCGAACCAACCCGGGCGCTGCGCCGGAGATGTCGCGCAAGCTGTGCTGGGGGCAATGATGAGGGTGCTCGACGATTGGGCGCCGGGTGCGCTTGTTCCTATTTATCGGCTGGATCAAATGATGGCAGAGCAACAGCAGGTAGTGATTGTCGGTGGCGGAGTCATCGGCTTGTTGACGGCGTTCAACCTCGCCACGCAGGGGCAGTCGGTGGTGCTGCTGGAGCGCGCAGGGTTGGGCCAGGAGTCTTCCTGGGCGGGCGGCGGCATCGTCTCGCCCCTGTATCCGTGGCGCTACAGCCCGGCGGTCACGGCCCTGGCCCATTGGTCCCAGGATTTTTATCCACAGCTGGCGCAGCGTCTGTTTGCTGCGACGGGCGTTGACCCGCAGGTTCACACCACTGGGCTCTACTGGCTGGACCTGGATGACGAAGCCGAAGCGCTGGCTTGGGCCGCGCGTGAAGGCCGACCCTTGAGCAAAGTGGACGTGTCGGCCGCTCATGACGCCGTTCCGGTCTTGGGTGGCGGCTACTCCCAGGCGATCTACATGGCCGATGTCGCCAATGTACGCAACCCGCGCCTGGTCAAATCCCTCAAGGCCGCGCTGCTGGCGCTGCCTGGCGTGACCATTCATGAACGGTGCGAAGTGACTGGCTTTGTCCTGGATGCGGGTAATGTCGTGGGCGTGAACACAGCTGATGGTTCGATCTTCGGCGATCAGGTCGTATTGGCCGCCGGCGCCTGGAGCGGTGAGTTGCTCGGCACGTTGGGCCTGTCGCTGCCGGTCGAACCGGTCAAAGGCCAGATGATTCTGTACAAATGTGCCTCGGACTTCCTGTCGAGCATGGTCTTGGCCAAGGGCCGCTATGCGATTCCTCGGCGGGACGGGCACATTCTGATCGGCAGCACCCTGGAACATGAAGGCTTCGACAAGACCCCCACCCTGACCGCGCTGGAAAGCCTCAAAGCGTCAGCGGTGGAGTTGATCCCCGCCCTGGCGGACGCCGAGGTGGCCGGACATTGGGCCGGGCTGCGCCCCGGTTCGCCGGAAGGCATTCCCTATATAGGCCGGGTGCCGGGCTTCAATGGCCTCTGGCTCAACTGCGGGCATTACCGCAACGGCCTGGTGCTTGCGCCGGCGTCCTGCCAATTGTTTGCTGACCTGCTACTGGCACGTGCGCCGATCATCGACCCTGCGCCTTATGCGCCGGAAGGTCGGATCAACGCTGGATAGATTTCGGCCCTTGCTCCAGGTGCGCCTGGGTGCAATACCACTCCTGGCGTGAGCTCAAGGCGCGATCCTGCGGCAAATGCACGCCGCAGTGGGCGCAGCGCACCATCAGGGCCGCGTCGGGCTCGCTGGCACGCTGCTGCCTGGCGGCCGGGCTTTTGAACTTGCGCCAGAACCATACTGCGGCGGCAATGACGGCAATCCAGAACAGTAGACGAAGCATGATGGGCAGTTTCTCGACAAGGAATGCGCCAGTTTAGCCAAGGACGTGCCAGGCGCACAGCGCAATAATACCACCCACAAAAAAGGAGCCTCGCAAGGCTCCTTCTTGATGACGCCGGGTGCAATCAGTCGAACACACCAAAGGTCATGTAGCTGAACCACGAACGGTCCTGGTTATTGCCCAGGGCCTGCGGTTCTTCCTCTTCGATCACGTCGCCGTTCTCGTCGTGGGGCTTGAGCTCCGAAGGAATTGCGTCCTTGGCGTCCTGGTACTGCTTGATCACGTCCTGGTTGGCACGGGTTTCGCCCGGCGGCAGCGGTGGACGGGATTCGATCAGGCCCAGGGTGTACTTGCTCAGCCACGAGCGGTTGTCCGCTTCGGCCACCTGAGGCACGAACTGGCCGTCTTTCAGGCTTGGGTGGTCCGGGTAGTTGAGCTTCAGGGTTTCCAGGCTGGTGCTGGCCAGTTCGTCCAGGTGCAGGCGCTGGTAAGCCTCGGTCATCACGGCAAGGCCGTCACCTACGGAAGGGGTTTCCTGGAAGTTTTCCACAACGTAGCGGCCACGGTTAGCGGCGGCCACGTATGCCTGACGGGTCAGGTAGTAGTGGGCCACATGGATCTCGTAGGAAGCCAGCAGGTTGCGCAGGTAGATCATGCGTTGCTTGGCGTCCGGCGCGTAGCGGCTGTTGGGGTAGCGGCTGGTCAGCTGGGCGAACTCGTTGTAGGAATCGCGGGCAGCGCCTGGGTCACGCTTGGTCATGTCCAGCGGCAGGAAGCGCGCCAGCAGGCCAACGTCCTGGTCGAACGAGGTCAGGCCCTTCATGTAGTAGGCGTAGTCGACGTTCGGGTGCTGCGGGTGCAGGCGGATAAAACGCTCGGCGGCGGACTTGGCGGCTTCCGGCTCGGCGTTCTTGTAGTTGGCGTAGATCAGCTCGAGCTGGGCCTGGTCGGCATAGCGCCCGAACGGATAGCGCGACTCCAGGGCCTTCAGCTTCGCTGTGGCGCTGGTGTAGCTATTATTGTCCAAGTCTTTCTGAGCCAGTTGGTACAACTCGACTTCGCTCAGGTTTTCGTCGACGACTTCCTTTGTTGACGAGCAAGCAGCAGTCATGGCGAGGATGGCGATCAGCAGCAGGTGTTTCACTTGCATGGCGGCTTGCGTCCCTATGACGGCCGCTGTCTTGGGCGGGGCCGTCCTGTTATGATGAGCGCCCCGTTGAAAGCCTCGGGGCAAAAGACGCCGTATTTAACCACAAGCGCGCAGCCGAAACCAAAGGCTGTGCCACGCCTAGTCTGAGCATGTCCGATAAAATTGAACTTCGCGCAGAGGTGCCGTCCGAATTGGGCGGCCAACGCCTCGATCAAGTCGCCGCACAATTATTCGCTGAGCACTCGCGCTCGCGCCTTTCCGCCTGGATCAAAGACGGCCGCCTGACTGTGGATGGAGCGGTTATCCGCCCGCGAGACATAGTCCATGGCGGTGCGATTCTTGAGCTGACTGCCGAGCAGGAAGCCCAGGGAGAATGGGTCGCCCAGGACATCGAGCTGGATATCGTCTACGAAGACGACGACATCCTGGTCATCAACAAACCCGCAGGCCTGGTGGTTCACCCGGCAGCCGGGCACGCTGATGGCACCCTGCTCAATGCCTTGTTGCACCATGTGCCGGACATCATCAATGTCCCGCGCTGCGGCATCGTGCACCGCCTGGACAAGGACACCACCGGTCTGATGGTGGTGGCCAAGACCATTCAGGCGCAGACGCAGCTGGTTACACAGTTGCAGAGCCGCAGCGTCAGCCGGATCTACGAATGCATCGTGATTGGTGTGGTGGTAGCCGGCGGCAAGATCAACGCCCCGATCGGTCGTCACGGCCAGCAACGCCAGCGTATGGCGGTGATGGAAGGTGGCAAGCAGGCCGTCAGCCATTACCGAGTACTCGAACGTTTCCGCTCCCACACCCACGTGCGGGTCAAGCTGGAAACCGGCCGTACCCACCAGATTCGCGTGCACATGGCACACATCAACTTCCCGTTGGTCGGTGATCCGGCCTACGGTGGTCGCTTCCGCATTCCACCGGCGGCGAGCCAGACCATGGTTGAATCGCTGAAAAACTTCCCGCGCCAGGCGTTGCATGCACGCTTCCTGGAATTGGATCATCCGACGAGCGGTAAGCGGATGAGCTGGGAATCGCCTCTGCCGGACGATTTGGTCTGGTTGTTGACGCTGCTCAAGCAGGATCGCGAGGCGTTTGTCGGATGAGTGACTGGCTGATACCTGACTGGCCCGCGCCGGCTCAGGTGAAAGCCTGCGTCACCACTCGAGCGGGCGGCGTCAGTCTGGCGCCGTTCGACAGTCTCAACTTGGGCGATCATGTTGAGGATAACCTCGAAGCGGTCCTCGAAAACCGCCGCCGTCTTACCGACGCATTTAATATTCAGCCTGCCTGGTTGCGCCAAGTCCACGGGATAAGCGTGGTCGAGGCTGACCCGTCACGCATTGCCGAAGCCGATGGCAGCTGGACCAGCACCCCTGGCATCGCCTGCACCTCAATGACCGCTGACTGTCTGCCCGCATTGTTCTGCAATCGCGCCGGCACCCGCGTGGCTGCGGCCCATGCTGGCTGGCGTGGCCTGGCGGCAGGGGTATTGGAAGCGGCTTTCGAAAGCCTCGGCGCCGAACCTGAAGACGTACTGGTGTGGCTTGGCCCGGCAATTGGCCCACAAGCCTTCGAAGTCGGCCCGGAAGTACGCCAAGCCTTCATGCAGCCGTTGCCGATCACCGCCGAAGCGTTCGTGCCCAGCCACAACCCAGGCAAGTTCATGGCCGACATCTATAAGCTCGCGCGCCTGCGCCTCGCTGCGCGCGGCGTTACTGCTGTCTATGGTGGCGGGTACTGCACCGTGACCGACCCACGCTTCTTTTCCTACCGGCGTAGCCCGCGCACCGGACGTTTTGCCTCCCTTGTCTGGCTTGAACGCTAGACTCCTTTGATCTGGGTCAAACCCGGTCCATATCCGCCGTCGCGCGCTTGAATCTTCCAGAATCCACCCCATCTATAAGGGTATCTGGCAGGTTTCTTCATTCAGGATGTTTTATAGCTCCGGCCTGCTCAAAAGGAAGGTGACTAATGCGTATTGATCGTTTAACCAGCAAATTGCAGTTGGCACTGTCTGACTCTCAATCCTTGGCGGTGGGCCTCGACCACCCGGCCATCGAGCCTGCGCACTTGATGCAGGCGCTCCTGGAACAGCAAGGTGGTTCTATCAAGCCCTTGCTGATGCAGGTGGGCTTTGACGTCAACAGCCTGCGCAAGGAGTTGAGCAAAGAGCTCGACCAACTGCCGAAAATCCAAAACCCGACTGGCGACGTAAACATGTCCCAGGACCTGGCGCGCCTGCTCAACCAGGCGGACCGTCTGGCCCAGCAGAAGGGTGACCAGTTCATCTCCAGCGAACTGGTGCTGCTCGCCGCCATGGACGAGAACAGCAAGCTCGGCAAGTTGTTGCTGGGCCAGGGTGTGAGCAAGAAAGCCCTGGAAAACGCTATCAACAACCTGCGTGGCGGTGATGCGGTCAACGACCCCAACCATGAGGAGTCGCGCCAGGCCCTGGATAAATACACCGTCGACCTGACCAAGCGCGCCGAAGAGGGCAAGCTTGATCCGGTGATCGGCCGTGACGATGAAATCCGTCGCACCATCCAGGTCCTGCAGCGTCGCACCAAGAACAACCCGGTGCTCATCGGTGAGCCCGGCGTGGGTAAAACCGCGATTGCCGAAGGTTTGGCCCAGCGCATCATCAATGGTGAAGTGCCGGATGGCCTTAAAGGCAAGCGCCTGCTGTCCCTGGACATGGGGTCTTTGATCGCCGGTGCCAAGTTCCGTGGCGAGTTCGAGGAGCGCCTGAAATCCCTGCTTAATGAGCTGTCGAAGCAGGAAGGCCAGATCATTCTGTTTATCGACGAACTGCACACCATGGTCGGCGCCGGTAAAGGCGAGGGCTCCATGGATGCCGGCAACATGCTCAAGCCGGCCCTGGCGCGGGGTGAGTTGCACTGCGTCGGTGCTACCACGCTCAACGAATATCGCCAGTACATAGAAAAGGACGCGGCCCTTGAGCGTCGTTTCCAGAAAGTACTGGTGGAAGAGCCGAGCGAAGAAGACACCATCGCAATCCTGCGTGGCCTGAAAGAGCGTTATGAGGTCCACCACAAGGTGGCGATCACCGATGGTGCGATTATTGCGGCGGCCAAGTTGAGCCATCGCTATATCACCGACCGTCAGTTGCCCGACAAGGCCATTGACCTGATTGACGAAGCGGCCAGCCGCATCCGCATGGAGATCGACTCCAAGCCGGAAGTGCTCGATCGCCTGGATCGACGCCTGATTCAACTGAAAGTCGAGTCCCAGGCCCTGAAGAAAGAAGAAGACGACGCGGCGAAGAAACGCCTGGAAAAACTCCAGGAAGAAATCGTCCGCCTGGAACGCGAGTATTCGGACCTGGAAGAAATCTGGACCTCGGAAAAAGCCGAAGTGCAGGGCTCTGCGCAGATCCAGCAAAAGATCGAGCAGTCGCGCCAGGAACTGGAAGCGGCACGCCGTAAAGGTGACCTGAACCGCATGGCCGAGTTGCAGTACGGGGTGATCCCGGACCTGGAGCGCAGCCTGCAGATGGTCGACCAGCACGGCAAGCCTGAGAACCAACTGCTGCGCAGCAAGGTGACCGAGGAAGAAATTGCCGAAGTCGTCTCGAAGTGGACCGGGATTCCCGTGTCGAAAATGCTCGAAGGCGAGCGCGACAAGCTGCTGAAGATGGAAAGCCTGTTGCACCAACGCGTGATCGGCCAGGAAGAGGCCGTGGTGGCGGTGTCCAACGCGGTACGGCGTTCGCGGGCCGGGTTGTCCGACCCGAACCGTCCGAGTGGCTCGTTCATGTTCCTCGGCCCGACCGGCGTGGGTAAGACCGAACTGTGCAAGGCCTTGGCCGAGTTCCTCTTTGATACCGAAGAGGCCATGGTGCGGATCGATATGTCCGAATTCATGGAGAAACACTCGGTGGCTCGCTTGATCGGTGCGCCACCAGGCTACGTGGGCTACGAGGAGGGCGGTTACCTGACCGAAGCCGTGCGGCGTAAGCCTTACTCGGTGATCCTGCTGGATGAGGTCGAGAAGGCGCACCCGGATGTGTTCAACATCCTGCTGCAAGTGCTGGAAGACGGCCGCCTGACCGACAGTCACGGGCGTACCGTGGATTTCCGTAATACGGTGATCGTGATGACCTCCAACCTGGGCTCGGCGCAGATCCAGGAGCTGGTGGGTGATCGTGAAGCGCAACGTGCGGCGGTGATGGATGCGCTGACTACGCACTTCCGCCCGGAATTCATCAACCGGGTCGACGAAGTGGTGATCTTCGAGCCTCTGGCGCGGGATCAGATCGCGGGCATTACCGAGATCCAGCTGGGTCGTCTGCGCGGCCGTCTGGCAGAGCGCGAGCTGTCCCTGGACCTGAGCCAGGAGGCGTTGGACAAGCTGATCGCGGTGGGTTACGACCCGGTGTATGGCGCACGGCCTTTGAAGCGTGCGATCCAGCGCTGGATCGAGAACCCGCTGGCCCAGTTGATCCTATCGGGCAGCTTCATGCCGGGCACCAGCGTCGAGGCGACCGTGGAAAACGACGAGATCGTCTTCCACTAAGCCCAAAGGGCAAAGCCAAAATGGAAGGCCCCGCATTGCGGGGCCTTTTTTTTCGATAGGGCGTTGAACTGTAAGGCAAAGGCTTGTAAAGTGCGCCCCGCAGCAACGTCAGCCCACGGGTTTCTTCTCCCCAAGAAGAAATCAGAAACAAGCGCAAATCATTGTCTTAAAAGCAATTTAAGGGGTTGACAGGGGTTTTTAAGATTGTAGAATAGCGCGCCTCAGAGACATGAACGTAGCGATACGGGCAAGTCGAAGAGAAGGTAGTAAGCAGCAACGTAGTACTTTGAAATATGTAGTTCCGTGATAGCTCAGTCGGTAGAGCAAATGACTGTTAATCATTGGGTCCCAGGTTCGAGTCCTGGTCACGGAGCCAATTTCAATATCGGGGTATAGCGCAGTCCGGTAGCGCGCCTGCTTTGGGAGCAGGATGTCGGGAGTTCGAATCCCCCTACCCCGACCATATTTGGGTCGTTAGCTCAGTTGGTAGAGCAGTTGGCTTTTAACCAATTGGTCGTAGGTTCGAATCCCACACGACCCACCATTTTTGAGACCAGTTAGCGCTGGAATCGAATCTTAAGATCAGAGGCCAAAAGCGCTGATCGAAGAAGGCGACTGAGAGGTCGCCTTTTTTTTACCGGGGTATAGCGCAGTCCGGTAGCGCGCCTGCTTTGGGAGCAGGATGTCAGGAGTTCGAATCCCCTTACCCCGACCATATTAAAAATCCTCGTATCGAAAGATACGGGGATTTTTTTTGTGCGTGCAAAACTCAAGTCCGGTGAAAATCAAATGTGAGAGGGGGCTTGCCCCCGATGGCAGTGTGTCAGTCGACAAATCAATGACTGCTTCACCGCAATCGGGGGCAAGCCCCCTCTCACATTTATTGAGTGCCCTCAGGGGCCGAGTTGTCAGTGAAGTTTGAGTCGCGGCTCGGTGCCACGCCCAATCTTGCTCCCCAGCATCAGCATCGCCGTACGGAAGAACCCATACAGCGCCATCTGGTGCATGCGATACAGCGACACATAGAACATCCGCGCCAGCCAGCCTTCCAGCATCACGCTGCCGGTGAGGTTGCCCATCAAGTTACCGACCGCCGAGAACCGCGACAGCGAGATCAACGAGCCGTAGTCGGTATATTTGTAGGAAGGCAGGTCCTTGCCCTCGATACGCAGCTTCAGCGACCTGGCCAGCAACGAGGCCTGCTGGTGAGCCGCCTGGGCCCGTGGCGGCACGTTGCGGTCGGTGCCCGGTTGCGGGCAGGCGGCGCAGTCGCCGAAGGCGAAGATGTTCTCGTCGCGGGTGGTTTGCAGCGTTGGCAAAACCTGCAATTGATTGATGCGGTTGGTTTCCAGGCCATCGATGTCCTTGAGGAAACCCGGCGCGCGAATGCCGGCAGCCCATACCTTGAGGCTGGCCGGGATCACTTGGCCACTGCTGGTGATCAGCGCATCGGCCGTCACTTCGCTGACCGCCGAGTTGGTCAGTACCGTCACCCCAAGCTTTTCCAGGGTTTTATGCACAGGCCCGCCAATACGCTCCGGCAGGGCCGGCAGTACTCGTGGGCCGGCTTCGATCAGGGTGATGTGCATGTTTTCCGGCTTGATACGGTCCAGGCCATAGGCCGCCAGCTCATGGGCGGCGTTATGCAGTTCGGCGGCCAGCTCGACCCCGGTGGCACCGGCGCCGACGATGGCGACGCTGATTTTTTCTACCACGTCAGTCTGCCCGGCATGGGCGCGCAGGTAGTGGTTGAGCAACTGCTGGTGGAAACGTTCGGCCTGCTTGCGGGTGTCGAGGAACAGGCAGTGCTGCGCCGCACCTTCGGTGCCGAAGTCGTTGGTGGTGCTGCCGACCGCAATCACCAGGCTGTCATAGCCCAGCACGCGCGCGGGCACCAGTTCACGGCCTTCTTCGTCGAGGGTGGCGGCCAGCTGGATCTTCTTCTGTTCACGATCAAGCCCGCTCATGCGCCCCAGTTGGAACTCGAAGTGGTTCCATTTGGCCTGGGCAACATAATTGAGTTCGTCTTCCGAAGAGTTCAGCGAGCCGGCCGCCACTTCGTGCAGCAGTGGCTTCCAGATATGGGTCAGGTTGGCGTCCACCAGCGTGATGCTGGCGGTGCCGCGCTTGCCCAGGGTCTTACCCAGGCGGGTAGCCAACTCCAGGCCGCCGGCGCCGCCGCCGACGATAATAATACGATGGGTCATGGGGATATCTCGCAAGGCTAAAAGAAATCGGAGCAGTTACCCCCGCGAGCGCCAGGCAGCTCATAGCGTCAGGTAACTCAAAAGGCGACTCAGCAAGCCGAGGCCGATTACCACGGCAAGCACCACGCCGAGGAGCAGCCACGGCCGGAAAGGCTTGCGCTCGACTCGGTTCTGGGAGAGTTGCAGGTACTCTTCGACATGCTGTTGGTCATCGGGGTTCAGGCGGCTGGTCATAAAGGCCTCGTCAGGTAGACGTTGCAAAAGGGCGCCACGTTACAGTCCGGGTGGGCTCAGAGGCTGATACCTACGTCGAACACTATGCTGCGGCCCAGGTTGTTGCGCAAGAAATCCGGTGCGTCGGGGTGAGCGAACAGCACCCGTGCAAAGGTCGGCCCCACCAGCGACAGCGAGCGCCAGCCCTGGCGCAGGTATTCCGTGGGCGGCGGAAAATGGCTGTTGAGGTCGAGCACTTCGCGCTTGAGGCTGGTGAAAGCGACGATATCCAGCTCGCCCAGGTCCATTCCGCGCTCTTTATAGTTATGCGCCTTCTTGCGCAGCGTGGGCGCCAGGCGCAGCAGAAACTCGTGGGCCGGGATGCGCCTCGGCTTGGCTTCGCGCCGTACCAGTTGGCTCAGGGAAAACGCACTGCGCCGACGCAGCAGTTCATCGCGCCATTCGTCATTCAGGCGGCGGCCCTCGTCCAGCACGAAAAACACCTCGAAGCTGGCGTCGCGAAACAGCACGTCCGGCGGCTCTTGCCCGGCGGCGTGGAATTCTTCGGCACGGTAGGGCACGTTCAAGCCTTGCAGCAGGCGCTGGCAGACCCAACGCTCACGCTCCCATTTGCGGGCATTGGACAAGAACGCGTTGGCTTGTTCGGCCGCTACGGTGAGCAGGCGCAAGTAATCTGAGTCATCCATAGCTAGCAGCTTAGCGCCCAAACGATGACCGCAGGAAGTACCCCTGTGAAACGTCGGTGTAGACTGATCATCCGACTCTATTCGACCCGGGGAGTATCCGTGATCAGTGCCGCCATGTTGGCGCCGACAACCATGAGCATCGGCTCGCTCCTGTACGCGCCGGTGGTACTGTGGGCGATCCTGCGTTCGCCGTGGGTCGAGTTGTTCGCCGACCGGCGCCGCCAGCATTTGCTGTTCGGCACGGTGTTCGCGTTGTTCATGCTGTGGCTGGTGCGGCGGGATTTTGATACCGGCGTGTCTTACCACTTCATCGGTATGACGGCCGTGACCTTGTTGCTGGACTGGCCCCTGGCAATCGTCGGCGGTTTTGCCGCCCAGTTGGGCTTGATGCTGTTGGGGCGCCAGGATCTCGCTGCCCTGGGCGTCAATGGCCTGTTGCTTATCGGGTTACCGGTGCTGGTCACTGAAACCTGCGCGCTGCTGGTCGAGCGTGCCCAACCGCGCAATCCCTTCGTGTATATCTTCTGTTCCGGTTTTTTCGCGGCAGCCCTGTCGGCGCTCTTGTGCCTGCTGTGTGGGCTGGGGCTGTTGTGGTTCGACGGGCGTTTCGCCATGCCGGAATGGTTGGAGGATTTCGTCGGCTACCTGTGGTTGATCATCTTCCCCGAGGCCTTTATCAACGGCATGGTCATCAGTGCCCTGGTGGTGTTTTGCCCCGAATGGCTGGAGACCTTCAACCGCACGCGCTACCTCCAGGCGCCCTGGAAGGACGACGATTCGCAGCGTTGACCTGGATCAAATCCCGCGCCGCCGAGCAGGCCCATGCTCTGCGAAATTTTTCCAGGAGCGCGGATCATGAGTGTGTACGAATGGGCTCGGCAGGAGTTGCGCAGAAGCCAGGATGCGGCACAGGAAATCGGTTTTGACCCAGGCCTGACCTTGCGCGCCATGCTCAGCGCAGTGGTGCAGCAGAGCAAGGGGGTGCGCAGTTTCGAAGACCTGGCCGACGAGCTGCAATACCTTGCAGAGAACCTCGACGACCAGCAGGAATACGCCTTCATGCGCCCTTAGTGGCGCGGGGGCAGGTCTTCGGAAAACAGCTCGTCTTCGGCATCCGGGGCTACGGGAATCTTGTGTTCTTCAGTGGCCCAGGCGCCCAGGTCGATGAGTTTGCAGCGGTCCGAGCAGAACGGCCGGTTGAGGTTGGTCGCTTTCCATTCCACGGGTGCGCCGCAGGTCGGGCAGTCGACGGTCAAGGGTTGGCTCATGATCGGCCTCCACGCAAAGTAAGGTAAAAGTGGTGCAGTCGCTCGACCTCGCTGTGCAGCCAGGCAAGGTCCTGGTCATTGACCAGTACATCATCGGCATGTTTCAGGCGGTCTTCGCGGCTGGATTGGGCCTTGAGGATCGCCTGCACCTGTTGCTCGTTGATGCCGTCGCGCTGCAGGGTACGCTGAATCTGCAGCGATTGCGGCACGTCGATCACCAGGATGCGCTGGGTCATGCTGTACTGGCCGGATTCGATCAGCAGCGGCGACACCAGTATTGCGTAAGGCGATTTTGCGCGTGCCAGGTGGCTGCGGATCTCCTCGCCAATCAACGGGTGCAGCAAGGCTTCGAGCCAGCGCCGCTCTTCGGGTACTTCAAAGATCAGCTTGCGTAATGCGGCGCGGTCCAGCTGGCCGTCTGGCTGCAGTACGCCAGCACCAAAGTGCTCGGCGATGCGCTCCAATGCCGGCCGACCAGGCTCTACTACCCAGCGGGCGGCGTGATCGGCGTCCACCAAGTCGATACCCAGGTCGATAAAGTGTTGAGCCGCCGCGCTTTTGCCGCTGCCGATGCCGCCGGTAAGGCCAAGAATCCAGGGTGTTGCAACACGAGTGGTCATCTGAAACCGACAGACTGCAAATAGAAGTCGCTTATTTGACCACCCCAGAGCAATGCAATCCAGCCGGCAGTCGCCAGATACGGTCCAAATGGCATCGGTGCCGACGCCAGGGTGCTGCGCAGGCGCATCAGGATCAAGCCGACGAATACCCCGACCAGTGACGACATCAACAGCGTCATCGGCAGGATCTGCCAGCCACCCCAGGCGCCGAGCAGCGCCAGCAACTTGAAGTCGCCGTGGCCCATGCCGTCCTTGCCGGTGGTCAGCTTGAACAACCAGAACACGCTCCACAGGCTCATGTAGCCAATCACGGCGCCCCACAGGGCGTCGGCCAATGTTGTCAGCAGGCCGAAACTGTTGACGATCAGTCCCAGCCACAGCAGCGGCATTACCAGCACATCCGGCAGCAGTTGATGGTCGGCGTCGATCAGGCTCATCGCCAACAACCCCCAACTCAGCACCATCACCATTCCTGCCTGCCAGCCAACTCCGAAATGCCAGGCCACCCAGGCCGAGATCAAGCTGCACACCAGTTCCGTGAGGGGGTAGCGGATGCTGATCGCCCCTTGGCAATGCGCGCAGCGGCCGCGCAGGAACAGGTAGCTGAGCAGCGGGATATTTTCCCATGGGCGTATGGGATGGTTGCAGTGTGGGCAGCAGGAGTTGGGCTGCATCAGGTTGTAGGTCGGCCCGGCTGGTTCTGCGGGCAAGCCCAGCACTTCATGGGCCTGGGCGCGCCATTCCCGCTCGAGCATTTTCGGCAGGCGCCACACCAGCACGTTGAGAAAACTGCCGACGATCAGCCCCAGCACCGACGCTATTGCAACAAACGCCCAGGGATGCTCGCCCAGCAGCAGGCTCAAAATGCGCTCCCCAGTTGGAATACCGGCAGGTACATGGCAATCACCAGCGCGCCGACGATGCCCCCCAGTACCACCATGATCAGAGGCTCCATCAGGCTAGTGAGGTGATCGACCAGGGTCTCCACATCGGCCTCGTAATGGTTGGCGACCTTCTCCAGCATGCGGTCAAGCGTGCCCGACTCTTCGCCGATGGCCGTCATCTGGATGGCCATGCCGGGAAACAGGCCGCTGACGGCCATGGATTGATTCAGTTGCATGCCAGTGGATACGTCGTGCCGCATATGCTCGATTGCCTGTCTGAACGGCCCAGAACCGGCGGCCCCGGCCACCGAGTCCAGCGCCTGCACCAATGGAACACCGGCGGCGAAGGTGATGGACAGCGTGCGGGCGTAGCGGGCCACGGCCGATTTTCTCAGCAGTTTGCCTGCCACGGGTGCTTTCAACAAACCGGCATCCAGCCACAGCTGGAAAGCCGGTAAGGCATGGTAGGCGTGGCGCAACCCAAAACCCGCGGCAAGCAGGCCCAGTGCCACGCCCCACCAGGCTCGCTGCATGAACTCGGACAAAGCGATCACCTGCAAGGTGAAGCCGGGCAGTTTGCCGTCGACTCCGGCGAACAGGCTTTGGAACTGCGGCACTACGTGGACCAGCAGCACGCCGGTGACCAGGCTGGCGACTATCAGCACGGTAATCGGATAGGTCATGGCTTTTTTGATCCTGGCCTTTAACTGCTCGCTCTTTTCCCTATGAATCGCTACGCGCTCCAGCAAGGTTTCAAGGGCACCGGCCTGTTCGCCGGCCGCCACCAGGTTGCAATACAACTCATCGAAACAGCGCGGATGCTTGCGCAACGCGTCGGCAAGGCTGGTGCCAGCGGCGATTGACTGTTGCAACCCCTGTAGCAGCTCGCGCAGCGTAGCGTTGTCAAAGCCTTCGCTGATGATGTCGAGGGCTTGCAGCAGCGGAATCCCGGCCTTCAGCAAGGTTGCCAGTTGGCGCGTGAGCAGGGTGATATCCGCTGATTTGATAGATGGCTTGAGGCCCGCTAGAACTGGAGAATGCTTGCGTACAAGCCCTGGGCTGATGCCTTGTCGGCGTAGCTGAGCCTTGACCAGGGCAGGGTTGTGCCCGGTGCTGTGCCCGGACACCCTGCGCCCTTTGCGGTTGATGCCTTCCCAAGCGTAGATCGTTGAAGCGTTGTCCATGTCACCGTTCCGCACAGAGGTCGTTGAAGATGTATAGCTTAGTCAGGTGACGGATTCGGACAGGCGGGCGGTGGCGGATAAAATGTCAGAATGTGCGTCCTGTGCGCGATTGACGGCCTGCGGATGAGTACACTGGCGCCGCTGCACAACACGGGGCGCAGGAAGCGCCTTGTCATGAGTTCTATCCTGGAGAGTGAATGTGAGACGTCAAAAAGGTTTTACCCTGATCGAGCTGCTGATTGTCGTTGCAATCATCGGCATTTTGGCCACCATTGGCCTGCCCATGTACACCACGCACCAGGCCAAGGCCAAGTTCACGGCAGGCCTGGCTGAAATCACCGCGTTGAAGCCCGGGTATGAAGACACCCTCAATCAGGGCACAGTGCCGACCTTGGCATTGATCGGCGGCACTAGCCCCACCGCCAATTGCACGATCAACGTGACAGGGGATGTGGCTACCGGCGCGGGCACCATCAGTTGCGAAATACTCGACGCCCCTGCGCCGGTGTTGGGCAAGACCATCAGCCTGACGCGCAACGCCACCACCGGTTGGAAATGCAGCACCACCGCTGAAGCGAAATATGTTGCCAAGGGCTGCGGCGCCGACGGGGCATAGTTGCCGAACCATCCACAGGGAAGTTGAGGCGGCCGATGGCTTTATCTATACAGCAGCGTGGCAGTGTTTTCCTGGTGACAGTGGTGTGCCTGCTGGTGGTTGGAATATGTGCACCCTTCAGTGGGCATGATTTGCAGCGGGCTATGCAGATTGCCATCGGGGCGTGTGCGGTGCTGTATGGGGTGTCCGTGGCCCCTGTCGGCCAATTGTTGGACAGGCCAACCGCCCTGGGCCTGATACTGATTATCGTGCTTGGCCTGGTGTCATCCATGCTGGCCCATCAGCCGCTCTGGGCACTTGCCGAAATGGCGCTGTTTGTCAGTTGCGGGTCGATTGCCGTGGCGTTTGCCTTGCTGCGTCGCCAGGGTGGTGAGCCTTTGGATCGCGCCTTGGTCATGGTGGTGCTGCTGCTGTGTTTGATCAAGTCGATTCAATACCTGTATGCAGGCACACTCGTGTTTATCAGCGCTGAACGTACGCTGGACCCTGACCTGCTGCTGTCCGGTTTTTCCAACAAGCGCTTCTACGGCCAGTTTCAGACGTTCACGCTGCCGCTGTTGGCGCTTCCTTTGTTGATCCCTGTGATCTCGCGTCCGCTCAAGGGGGCGGTGTTCGCGTTGCTGTGCGTGTGGTGGATGATTGCGATCGCCGGTGGTACGCGCGGTACCTGGCTTGGCATGTGTGTGGCCGGGGGTGTGCTGGCGGTACTTGGCGCCTCGGGGCGACGATGGCTGGGTTGGCAACTGGCCGCGATGTTTGGCGGGCTGTTGCTGTACTGGCTGGTGTTTACGGTAGTGGCGGATTACCTGGGGGTCGAGGTCTCCAAGAGCGCCAGTGACCGCCTCACCACCTCCCTGTCGGGCCGCGGTCCGATCTGGTGGCAGGCTTGGCATATGATCGTGGAGTGTCCATGGTTGGGCTTCGGACCGATGCATTTTGCCGATATTGCCAATGAAATCGCCGCTCATCCGCACCAGGCCATCCTGCAATGGGCGAGTGAATGGGGGGTGCCATCGGCCTTGTGCGTGGTGGCCCTGGCGTGGCGAGGCGGCTGGGCGACGTTCGGTGTGTTGCGTGAACGAGCGCTTTCCAACACTCGTGCTGATCTGTTGCGGCTATGCCTGTTTGCGGCCTTGGTAGGGGCGTTGGTGCAGTCCATGGTCGACGGCGTGATAGTGATGCCCAATTCCCAGGTCTGGCTGGCGCTGGTGGTGGGCTGGCTGATGGCGTTGCATGTGTGGAAAACCCCGGGGACCGCCGCGTTGCCACTGGCCTGGGCAGCCTGGAAAGTGCTGAGTGTGCTGGCCGTCGGTCTGCTGGTTTTTATCGCAGCTCGCGATGTGCCTCACATCAAGCAAGCCCAGCAGCAGTACCTGGACACTCATGTCGGCCTGCTGCAACCCCGTTTCTGGGCCCAGGGCGTGATTGCGCGCTGAAGGCCGCAAGTTGCCGGACTCCCAATGCAGTGCTAGCTTTAGCCCACCGCCCGTGTAGCTCAGTCGGTAGAGCAGCGCACTCGTAACGCGAAGGTCGCAGGTTCGATTCCTGTCTCGGGCAAAAAGGCACCATGGCAACACCGTTTTCAGATGATCCCAGAATGGTTCTGAAGGCCAGACGAGCCGGCATTTGAGCCTGCTCTTTTGTATCTGCGCAACCTTGATGACCCAGATGCATCCCCATTCCTCGATCTAAGAGAACAACATGACCACGACTGAAATGACCCAGGAAGTTCGGCATCAAGCAGCCCTCGAAAAATACCTCGAGGAATCGCCGCAGCTTAAAGAAGAGATCAAGGACCTGAGCGCCGATGATCAGCGCGACCAGATCCAGTGGGCATTCGAGGATGAAGCCGAGAGCCAGGGCTATCAGCCTTGGGAGCTGACACTCAAGTACACCTCGACACCGGAAGAATTCGAAGCGGCACGACTGGCCTTGCACAAAGAGGCGGCCGAAGTGCTGGGTGTCGAATGGGAAGAGTACTGCGAGATGAATGACCTTGTAGTCTGAAGTGTGAGTGAGCGGGCTGCCCCCGCTCACTACCGCTTGCAACGGTCTAGATACTCAGGCGCATCGACAAATCCACCGCCTTCACATCCTTGGTCATCGCGCCAATCGAGATGTAGTCCACCCCTGTCTCCGCGATGGGCAACAGGGTGTCTTCATTGATCCCGCCGCTGGCTTCCAGCTTGGCCTGGCCGCCGTTCAGGCGCACGGCTTCACGCATGTCTTCCAGGCTCAATTCATCCAGCATGACGATGTCCGCACCTGCGGCCAGGGCTTCGCGCAGTTCATCCAGGCTTTCCACTTCGATTTCCACCGGCTTGCCGGGTGCGATCCGGTGTGCGGCCGCAATCGCCTGGGCAATGCCGCCGCTGGCCGCGATATGGTTTTCCTTGATCAAAAAAGCGTCATACAAACCAATGCGGTGGTTGTGGCAGCCGCCGCAAGTCACTGCGTACTTCTGCGCCAGGCGCAGGCCCGGCAGGGTTTTGCGGGTATCCAGCAGCTTGACCTGGGTGCTGGAAACAAAGTCCGCCAGAAATTGGGCACGCGTGGCGACGCCGGACAGCATTTGCAGGAAATTCAGTGCGCAGCGTTCGCCGCTGAGCAGCGAGCGCGCCGGGCCTTCAAGGTGGAACAGCACCTGGTTGGGGCTGACGCGTTCGCCATCGGCCACCTGCCAATGCACGGCTACCCGTGGGTCCAGCTGGCGGAACACCGCATCCACCCAGGCGGTGCCGGCGATCACTGCGGCATCGCGGGTGATGATGGTGGCCGTGGCCAGCCGTTCGGCCGGGATCAACTGCGCAGTGATGTCGCCGCTGCCGATGTCTTCCAGCAGTGCGCGGCGCACGTTGGCTTCGATTTCGGCGGTGAGGTCGGCAAGACGGAGGTTCGGCATAACAGGCTCCACAGACAAAGTGCCCCGATTATAGGGGCAGTGCGCGTCTGAACCCAGCGACCTGCTCATTTACCGCCAAATGACAGAGTGTGCTGGCGCAAACCCCCTTGTTTGCAAGATAATCTCGCGCCTTGCAATTGGCGTCATAGCTTTGACGTCTCGCCCAATACCGCCGTTTCAGGAGGCCAGGATGCACAATGACGGAAAGGTGGTGCCAATCAAGAAGGCGCATGCCACGCCATCGCCGCTCGCCCGACTGCCGGTGGTGTTGCTGCAGGTTCGCGACAAAGCGGCGCAACAGTTGCAGCAAGGGTTGCAGGAGCTGTTCGATAACGCCGACGACACACTGTTCGAAATGGCCGACAAGGCGCGCAACAACCTCGATCACCATATTTTCTTTGAAGCCATGCGTGATCTGCGCCTCAAGCGCAAGAATTTCGAACGTGTGTTCATGGAGCGTCTTTTCGACGCCTTTGCCAGTCTGGGCCAGGCAGGGCGGGGCGAGCTGCAACTGGTGCCGGTGGTTTCCTACGACGGCGTGCCGGGTTCGACCAGGGACGACCTGGAAAAAGCCGTGGCGCTTGACGCCATGTTGGGTCGGGTGCGCCACCGTGACGGCCTGGCTCTTGGGCAACTCACGGCACGCTTGAGCGCTTTGCTGGGCAACCGTCTGGATGATCGTGAGAACCCGCTGGGCCCGGCGCTGCTGTGTGAGTTTTTCCTGCGGGCGGGGCGCAGCCTGGGCGTGGAGATCCGCGTCAAACTGGTCATGCTCAAGCTCTTTGAAAAATACGTGCTCAGTGACGCCGACCAGCTATACGGTGAAGCCAATCAACTGCTGGTCGCAACCGGCGTCTTGCCTGAACTCAAGGCCATACCGTCACGGCGCATCGATGGGCGTGCGGCACCCGAGCATCCGCGCGAAGCAATTTCGCCAGTCGCCGACCGGTCCGGTGACGAAAATGGCCAGGAAGCCTTCGCCGCGCTTCAGCCGTTGCTGACGGCGGTGCGTGGCAGCGTGGCGCCGACGCTTGAGGCCAGCGCCGAGCCGTTGCCCATTTCCACCCAGGACCTGCTGCGCCTGCTCTCCCATTTGCAGCAGTACGTGCCGGAGCCTGAGTCGGAGGACGATTTCGACCTGCGCAGCCAGCTTGAACAATTGCTCACCCGTGTCAGCGTCAAGAGTGGTAAGTCGCGGGTGGTGGAGGACGCGGACGAAGACGTGATCAATCTGGTCGCGCTGCTGTTTGAGTTCATCCTCAATGACCGTACCGTGCCCGATGCCTTCAAGGCCCTGATCGGCCGCTTGCAGATCCCTCTGCTGAAAGTGGCGTTGCTGGACAAGAGTTTTTTCAGTCGCGCCAGCCATCCGGCGCGGCGCCTGCTCAATGAAGTCGCGACCGTCGCCATGGGCTGCAGCCCGTGTGATAGCCAGGCATGCGACCCTCTCTACCTGCGCATCGAGCAAGTGGTGCAGCGCCTGCTCAACGAATTTGTCGAAGATCCGGCGATTTTTTCTCAATTGCTCGCCGAGTTCAGCGCGTTTGCCGCCGAGGAACGTCGGCGCAGCGACTTGCTCGAACAGCACACCCGCGATGCCGAAGCCGGGCGTGTGCGCACTGAAGCCGCCCGCCAGCGTGTGGCTGATGTGCTGAATAAACGGCTGTTGGGCAAGGTCCTGCCGCGTCCTGTGGTGCAGTTCCTGCAACAGGCCTGGAGCCAGGTGTTGCTGCTGGCGAGCCTCAAGCACGGCGAGCAGTCAGTGCAATGGCAAGCTGGGCTGCGCACCATGGACGAGTTGATCTGGAGCGTCGGCCTGCAGCAGGACACCGAGGCCGGGCGACGTTTGCTGGACCAACTGCCGGGTTTGCTCAAGGCCTTGCGCGACGGTTTGACCAGCGCGGCGTTCGACCCCTTCAGCACCCGAGAATTCTTTGTGCGCTTGCAGGCGTTGCATATCCAGGCACCTGAAGGCGTTGATGAGCTGATCGAGGTGCGTGAGCCATTTGTGCTGAGTACGGCGTCACCCGACCCGGTCACCGAGCTGCCGGGTAACGATCCTGACCTGTACAAGGCTCTCCAACTCAAGGTGGGCGACTGGGTACTCTTCCAGGAAGGCCAGGCCAGCACGCTGCGCTGCAAGCTGACAGCGATCATGGCGCCGGCCAACACTTATGTGTTCATCAGCCGCACGGGGCTCAAGGTGTTGGAAAAGAGCGCCGGCCAACTGGCAATGGCGTTCAAGCGTGGCGCACTGCACACGCTGGAAGACGGGCCCCTGTTCGAGCGCGCCCTGACTGCTGTGGTGGACAAGCTGCGTCAACTCAATCGCGGCAAGTGATCGCAACCGGAGGGTCTAACGCGGCATACTGGTCACACTTTGTATCGTTCAAGGAACCTGTATGCAGTTGGACCCCACCAGCGGTTGGTGCCAGGGCATCCGTCATTGCCCGTCGCCCAACTTCAACGAGCGCCCCGCCGGCGAAATCTCACTGTTGGTGGTGCATAACATCAGCCTGCCACCGGCGCAGTTCGCCACCGGCAAAGTGCAGGAATTTTTCCAGAACCGCCTGGATGTCACGGAACATCCCTACTTTGAAGGGATTGCCGACCTACGGGTATCAGCGCATTTTCTGATTGAGCGTGATGGCGCTGTGACGCAGTTTGTATCCTGCATCCACCGTGCCTGGCACGCCGGGGTGTCGTATTTCGAGGGGCGGGACACCTGCAATGATTTTTCCCTGGGGATAGAGCTGGAGGGCACGGATGATCTGCCGTTCACCGACGCTCAATATGCCGCACTGATCGACCTGACCCGCCAGTTGCTGGTGGCTTACCCAGGCATCACCCCTGAGCGCATTTGTGGTCACAGCGATATCGCTCCGGGACGCAAGACCGATCCCGGCCCCGCTTTTGATTGGACGCGCTTTCGCAGCGCCCTGCAGGATGGAGGACACGCACGATGAGTTTCCTGGTGTTGGTGCTGGCTGTATGGATCGAGAAGTTTTCGGCCCTGCGCCAGCGGTTGCAGCGAGATGGTGGTTGGTTGCGCGAACTGGCCAAGCTGGAATCGAGCCCGCGCATGGGCAAGCAGCCCTGGCTGATTCTGGCGTTGCTGGTGTTGTTGCCGGTGGCCTTGCTGGCGCTGTTGCTGCTGGTGCTGGAGCCGGTGGCGTACGGGCTGCTGGCGCTACCGGTGCACCTGTTGGTGGTGATCTACAGCCTGGGTCGTGGTGACCTGCTCGCCGGGCTTGGTCCGTTCCGCGATGCCTGGCGACGGGGTGACCTGCAGGCCGCCGAGCATGTGACCGAACGTGACCTGAGCCTGAGCGCCGACAGTGGCGAGCAATTGCTCGAACGCGTCCAGGGTCATCTGTTATGGCAGGCCTACCAGAGTTTTTTCGCGGTGATTTTCTGGTACTTCCTGCTGGGCCCGGTTGCCGCACTGGCTTATCGGCTGCTCGCACTGGCCAGTGAACACAGCAAAAACCCTTTGGTAGCCGAGCGGGCCGGGCAACTGCGCCACGCGTTCGATTGGCTGCCGGTACGCCTGCTGGCCGCCAGCTTTGCCCTGGTCGGAAATTTCGTTGCGGTCAGCCGTGTGATGCTCCATGAACTGCTGAGCTGGGACATCAGCGCCGCACAACTGGTGGAAAAAGTCGGCCTGGTCGCCGCCGAAATCCCACCCCCTGCGGTCGGTCCCGATGGCATCAACAGCCTGGACCGACTCTGGGAGCTGCTGCTACGCGCAGCGGTGCTGTGGTACGCCGGCTTCGCCATCTGGACCGTCCTACCCTGACCCTGTAGAAGCCGGCTCGCCGTAGTGAGCAGTCTCGCCTGTGGCGAGCGGGCTTGCTTGTGGCGAGCGGGCTTGCCCCGCGTTGGGCTGCGAAGCAGCCCCCCCCCAACCATTAACCTTAAGTTACAAAACTCCCTCTCAAATTGAGCTATACAGATGCTGGCTAACTGCCGCCCTGCACCTCAATAAAAATAAAAGAAAGGGAGTTCACCTGTGAAGAGCTTGCTCTATCCCGCCGTCGCCTTGATGAATCGCCTGAGCTTCGGCATGAAGTTCAGCCTGATCAGCGTGTTGTTCCTGCTACCGATGCTGGCAACCAACTATTACTTGGTGCGTGACTCATGGCGTGAATTCCAGGGCACTCGCGTCGAACTGCAAAGCCTTGATTTACTTGGCAGCAGCCTGGCCCTGCGCCGCGACCTGGAAACCCTCAACAACCAGGTACAGATCAACGCCACCCTCGGTCAGTCCGGCAAGGCCGGCGATCTTGACGGCAAGATCAGCGCCCTGGAACAAAGCGTGCTCAACCGCCTGCAGGGCCTCAACGCTATGGCCACCGAGCCCGAGCAGATTGCGGCTTTCAATGCCAAGCGCGACGAGTTGATTTCGGCCTTCAAGACCCAGCAACAGGAAACGTCGCTGCTGAGCAAAAGTGCATTGATCGGCAAGTTGCTCAACAAGGCGCAGATGCTCAGCCAGATCGTCGCCAGCCAATCCGGGCTCAGCCGAGACGCCCAGAGTGACCTGCGCCAACTCGGCGAGCTGATCACCAGCGTCACCCCGCAAGTCACCCAGGCCCTGGGCGAAGGCCGGGCGATGGGCGCGTATTCCCTGGGCCAGGGTTTTCTCAATTCTTCGTCAAGCACACGGTTTGACGAGCTTTTACAGCAACTGGAAAAACTCCAGGCCGAATATGGCCTGAAGTTGCAGGATGCCTTGGGCTCCAGTACCGCAGCCCACGCGGCACTCGACAACCTCGCCACGGCCAGCAACGCCAGCCTCAAGCATGGCAGCGAGTTGTTTGAAGAGCAGGTGGTGATGGCCGAAACGCTCGACGCACCCTGGCAGGGTTTCTACGACGGCGTCAGCCAGTTGATGGCCCTGACCTATCAGCTGGATGACGCCACCCTGGCGTTCCTCGGACAGCAGTTGGAGCAACGCCTGGCGCAAAACCGCACGCACATGGTGGTGCTCGTGTCGGCCCTGAGCGCCGTGTTCTTGCTGATCTTCTATTTGTACGCCGGTTTCTACGCGTCCACCCGCACCACGCTGCGGCGCCTGGGGGCGATGATGGACAAGGTGGCGGCCGGCGACATGACCGTCACTTTTGTTGCGCATAGTCGCGATGAGTTGGGCGACCTGGGCCAGGTGTTCAACGGCACCGTGGCGAAGATCCATGACCTGATCGAGCGCGTCGGGCACACCGTCAGCCAGGTCGAGCTCCAGGCCGGCCAGGTGGAAACGATCTCGGCTCAGAGCAACCAGGCGGTGTCCGGGCAGCGTAGCCAGATCGAGCAGGTGGCAACGGCCATGAACCAGATGTCGTCCACTGCCCAGGAAGTCGCGCGCAGCGCGGCGGCGGCAGTCAGCAGTGCACACAGTGTCAATGATGAAACCGTCAGTGGCCGTGGCCTGGTGCAATCCCAGCAGGGCAGCATCGCGCGGCTGGCCTCGGAGATCGATGAGTCGGTACGGGTGATCAACCAGTTGGCCACTGACAGCCAGTCCATCAGCAGCGTACTGGAGGTGATCAAAAGCATTGCCGAGCAAACCAACCTGCTGGCACTCAATGCGGCCATCGAAGCCGCGCGTGCCGGTGAACAGGGGCGTGGTTTTGCAGTGGTGGCCGACGAGGTGCGCACCCTGGCCCGGCGCACTCAGCATTCCACTGAAGAAATCGAACAGATGATCAGCCGCCTGCACAGCGGTGTGGCAGCCGCCGTGAAAACCATGGGCACCAGCCATTCCATGGCCAGTGGCACGGTCGGGCAGTCGGAAAAGGTCCAGCAGGCACTGGAAAATATTCTTGGCGCCGTGGGCATGATCGTCGACCAGAACCAGCAGATTGCCGCCGCCGTGGAGCAACAGACCGCCGTCGCCCACGACATTGACCAGAACATCGTCGAAATCAACCGCGCCGGCGAGCATGCGGCCCAGGGCGCACACCAGACCGAAGCGGCGAGCCGGCAGCTATCGATGCAGGTGATTGAGTTGAAGCAATTGATCGGTGCGTTTCGAGTGTAGGAAATGTAGGTAGGGCGTATTGCTTGCCGGTGTAGCGCTTGTCCTGATTTCCGTGGGTGTCTTTTCTGGCTGGGTGAATGGGTGAGAATTTGTTTCAGACAAATTCAAGTTCAGGGAGCACGGCGATGACCATTGCGGTCGGCATCAAAGGGCATTGCGCCCATTGTGATATCAGGTTTGAACTCAAGCCTTGGCAGTTGAATGCCATCGCCATCGAAGAGCCCTTCGATTGCCCGTATTGCCAGCAGTTCCTGCAGTTGAGTTGCCCTCGGCAATTGCGGGCGTTCAAGTTGTTGGGGCATTGGGCGCTGGTGCAGCCGAGCATGGCGGTGTTCACCTGCATGGTGCTGATCGTGGCACTGGTCACAGAATGGGTGGGGTTGATCACGGTAGTCGGGCAGTTCAACGTGTCACTGCTGGTGCTGCTGGTGCATTTCCTGGCGCTGCGCTATGCCCGTTACCGGCAGCGGATCACGTTGGATCTGCAAGTGGTCGCGCCAGTCTTACCAATTGAACAGCTCGCACGCATTGCGTGTGCTCGCCTCAGCCAACGATAGCGGGCTGATGCCCATGCGCTCGGCCAGGGCGGTGCAGATGGCCGGCAGGTGTTCGGGGCTGTTGCGTTGGCCCGGGAACATGGCCGGCGCCATATCGGGTGAGTCGGTTTCCAGCACCACCGCATCCAGCGGCAGTTGCGCCAGCACCTTGTGCATGCGCAAGGCCTGGGGCCAGGTGGGGGCGCCGCCCAACCCCAATTTGAAGCCGAGCTTGATGTACTCGCGAGCCTCTTCGAGGCTGCCGGCAAACGCATGGATGATGCCGCCGCGGGGCAGGCGGATGCGCTTGAGGGTGGCGATCACGGCGGCGTGGCTGCGGCGCACGTGCAGCAACGCCGGCAGTTGGACGTCCACGGCCAGTTTGAGTTGGGCTTCAAACAGGCTTTGCTGGCGTTCGCGGTCCAGTTGTTCGAGGAAGTAATCCAGGCCTATTTCCCCCACGGCGCACAGTTGCCGATGGCCGTGCAGGCGCATCAACCAATCGCCCAACGCCGTCAGGTCAGCGGGGCGATGATCGTCGAGGTACACCGGGTGCAGGCCAAAGGCGGCGAACAAACCTTCGTCCGCTTGCACCAGGTCCCACACTCTTTGCCAATTCTGCTGATACACCCCCAACACCACCATGCGCCGCACGCCCAGCGCTCGGCTGTGGGCGAGGACTTCCCGGCGATCGCTGTCGAAATCCGGGAAGTCCAGGTGCGTATGGGTGTCGATCAGCTCCACGCTCAAGCCTCGTGAATACGCTGCTTGAACGTCCGGCCGATGGCATGCACGCCGGGTTGATACTGTTCTTCTTCGATCGCCGCCAGGGCCAGGCGCAGGGCGGTATCGGCGATCAGTTGATGCTGCTGGGCCATGGCGTTGACCGGCAGCGGCAGGAAGTCCAGCAACTGGGTATCACCAAAGGTTCCCAGGCGCAGCGGGCGCGACTTGAGCGGGAAGTCATGCAGTGCGTCGAACACGCCTTGCAGCAGCACGTAGGACGTGGTTACCAGCGCGTCAGGCAAATGCCCCAGTCGCTGGAGAAGTTGCTCCATCAGCTGTCGGCCGCAATCGCGACTGAAGGCTTCTGCGTGTTCAACGATCACCTCGCCGGTGAACCCGGCAAGGGCTTCACGGAAACCAGCGGCACGTTCCTGGCTGATGCTCAGCTCGGGTCGTGCGCCGATCAGCACGATCTGCTTGGGCAACGGTTGCAGCAGGCTGCTGGTCAATTGCTGGCACGCCTGGCGGTCGTCGCTGACCACCGAACAGAACTGATCCGCACCCATCACCCGGTCGATGGCAATCACCGGCAACCCCTTGGCTTGCAGCTCGCGATAACTGTCATCGCTGGCCGGCAGGCAACTGGCGACGAACAGCGCATCACAACGCCGCGCGCGGAACAGTTGCAGCAACTGGCGTTCGCTGTCGGCGTCATCGTCGGAGCTGGCGATCAGCAACTGATAGCCCCGCGCCCGTGCACCTTGCTCCAGGAGCTTGGCGATGCGTGCGTAACTGGGGTTTTCCAGGTCGGGCAGGATGAAACCCAGGGTGCGCGTGTGCCGACTGCGCAGCCCGGCGGCCTGTGGGTTAGGAGTAAAGCCATGGGCTTCGACGACAGCCCGCACCCGTTCGACGGTGGCGTTGCTGATGCGTTGCTGTTCGGCCTTGCCGTTGATGACGTAGCTGGCGGTGGTCACGGACACACCGGCCAGACGGGCGATATCACTGAGTTTCAAACCGGGATTTCCTTGTTTTCTGGAGCTTGCCCCGACATTTTGTCCAATCGTAACCGATTCCAGCACTCGACTAATGTCTCAGCTCAAGTGCCGAGTGGTTGTTCAAGGATGCGCAATTAACGCGTAATCTGCCATAAATTCTAGATTAAACGTTTCAGCCAGCGTATTTTTACGACGTTCGCGACTGAGTAGCTACTGCCAACTGACTGCTCAGTCAGCTATTGATGCACACCCATTACACTGTTTGTTTAAAACAATACCTAGTGCGGTCACCGCACTAACTAGGAGAACGGCATGCTTGAGCTCACTGTAGAGCAGATTTCCATGGGCCAGGTGGCTGTGGATAAATCTGCTGCCTTGCACCTGCTCGCTGACAAACTGGTGGCTGATGGCCTGGTCGCCGAGGGTTATCTCAGTGGCTTGCAGGCCCGTGAAGCCCAGGGCTCGACCTTTCTCGGCCAAGGTATTGCCATCCCCCACGGCACCCCCGAAACCCGCGACCAGGTGTTCTCTACCGGCGTGCGCCTGCTGCAGTTCCCCGAAGGGGTGGACTGGGGCGACGGCCAGATCGTGTACCTGGCCATTGGCATTGCCGCCAAATCCGACGAACACCTGCGCCTGTTGCAACTGCTCACCCGTGCCCTTGGTGAAACCGACCTGGGCCAGGCATTGCGCCGTGCCGGAAGCGCCGAAGTCCTGCTGAAACTGCTGCAAGGCGCACCGCAGGAACTGGCGCTGGATGCACAGATGATCAGCCTGGGTGTGTCCGCCGACGACTTCGAAGAGTTGGTCTGGCGCGGCGCACGCCTGTTGCGCCAGGCCGATTGTGTGAGCAATGGTTTCGCCGCCGTGTTGCAGCAGGTTGACGCGCTGCCCCTGGGCGATGGCCTGTGGTGGTTGCACAGTGAACAGACCGTCAAGCGCCCGGGCCTAGCGTTTGTCACCCCGGACAAGCCCATGCGTTACCTCGGTCAGCCGCTCCATGGCTTGTTCTGTCTGGCCAGCCTCGGTGAAGCCCACCAAGCGCTGTTGGAGCGCCTGTGCGCCTTGCTCATCGAAGGTCGCGGCCAGGAACTGGGCCGCGCCACCAGCAGCCGAGCCGTGCTCGAAGTGCTTGGCGGCGAACTGCCTCCGGACTGGCCCAGCGCCCGCGTCACCCTGGCCAACGCCCATGGCCTGCATGCACGCCCGGCGAAGATCCTCGCGCAGTTGGCGAAAAGTTTTGACGGCGACATCCGCGTGCGCATCGTTGACGGCCCGGTCGGCGCCGTGTCGGTGAAAAGCCTGAGCAAGCTGTTGAGCCTCGGCGCACGGCGTGGCCAGGTGCTGGAGTTTGTCGCCGAGCCGACGATTGCCGGCGATGCGCTGCCCGCGTTGCTCGCCGCTGTGGAGGAAGGCCTCGGTGAAGAGGTCGAGCCGCTACCGACGGTCAGCGCCCAACCGGCAGCCCTGGATATCGAGCCGGTTGTCAGTGCGCCGACCAGCGGCAGCCAGGTCCAGGCCATTGCCGCCGCACCGGGCATCGCTATTGGCCCCGCGCATATCCAGGTTCAGCAAACGTTCGATTACCCCCTGCGCGGCGAGTCCTCCGCTATTGAGCGCCAGCGCCTGCACAGCGCCCTGGGCGAAGTGCGCCGCGACATCCAGGGCCTGATCGAACGCAACCCTTCCAAGGCGATCCGCGAGATTTTCATCACCCACCAGGAAATGCTCGACGACCCGGAACTCACCGACGAAGTCGACACCCGCCTCAAGCAAGGCGAGAGCGCCGAAGCCGCGTGGATGAGTGTGATCGAAGCGGCCGCCCGGCAGCAGGAATCGTTGCAGGACGCCTTGCTCGCCGAGCGCGCCGCCGACCTGCGTGATATCGGCCGCCGTGTATTGGCGCAACTGTGCGGCGTCGAAACCGCCCAGGAGCCGAGCGAACCCTACATTCTGGTGATGGACGAGGTCGGTCCGTCGGACGTGGCGCGCCTTGATCCCGCGCGCGTCGCCGGCATCCTCACCGCCCGAGGCGGCGCGACGGCCCACAGCGCCATCGTCGCCCGTGCCCTCGGTATCCCGGCGCTGGTCGGCGCCGGCCCGGCGGTGTTGCTGCTGGCCTCCGGCACCTCCTTGCTGCTGGATGGCCAGCGCGGTCGCCTGCATGTCGACCCCGACGCCGCCACCCTGCAACGCGCCACGGTCGAGCGCGACACCCGCGAACAACGCCTGCAAGCCGCTTCGGCGCAACGCCATGAATCGGCGCTGACCCGCGACGGCCATGCCGTGGAAGTGTTCGCCAATATCGGCGAAAGCGCTGGGGTTGCCGGCGCGGTGGAACAGGGCGCCGAAGGCATCGGCCTACTGCGCACCGAACTGATTTTCATGGCCCACCCGCAGGCGCCGGACGAAGCCACCCAGGAGGCCGAATACCGCCGCGTGCTCGACGGTCTTGGCGGTCGCCCGCTGGTGGTGCGTACTCTCGATGTGGGCGGCGACAAACCGTTGCCGTATTGGCCGATTGCCGAGGAAGAAAACCCCTTCCTTGGCGTGCGCGGCATCCGTCTCACCCTGCAACGCCCGCAGATCATGGAAGCACAATTGCGCGCGCTGTTACGGTCCGCCGATAGCCGCCCGCTGCGCATCATGTTCCCCATGGTCGGCAGCGTCGACGAATGGCGTGCCGCCCGTGATATGACCGAGCGCCTGCGCCTGGAAATCCCGGTGGCGGACCTGCAACTGGGGATCATGATCGAAGTGCCCTCGGCGGCCTTGCTCGCGCCGGTGTTGGCCAAGGAAGTGGATTTCTTCAGCGTCGGCACCAACGACCTGACCCAGTACACCCTGGCCATCGACCGTGGTCACCCCACCTTGTCCGCCCAGGCCGATGGCCTGCACCCGGCGGTGCTGCAACTGATCGACATCACCGTGCGCGCCGCCCATGCCCATGGCAAATGGGTGGGGGTGTGCGGCGAGCTGGCGGCGGACCCGCTGGCGGTGCCGGTGCTGATCGGTCTGGGTGTGGATGAGTTGAGCGTGTCGGCCCGCAGCATTCCGGAAGTGAAGGCGCGGGTGCGTGAATTCAGTCTGAGCGAGGCCCAGGGCCTGGCGCAACAAGCACTGGCGGTGGGCTCGCCCGCCGAAGTGCGTGCCCTAGTGGAGGCCGTGTAGATGGCAAGGATTCTGACCCTGACGCTGAACCCGGCGTTGGACCTGACGGTGCGCCTGGCGCACCTGGAACCGGGTGAAGTGAACCGCAGCGAAACCCTGCTGACGCATGCCGCCGGCAAGGGTGTGAATGTGGCGCAGGTGCTGGCGGATTTGGGCCATCAGGTGAGCGTGGGCGGTTTCCTCGGCGAGGCGAACCCCCAGGCCTTCGAGGCACTCATCGCCCGCCGTGGGTTTGGTGACGCGTTCATTCGCGTGCCGGGCGAAACCCGCAGCAATATCAAGATTGCCGAACAGGACGGCCGTGTCACCGATATCAATGCGCCGGGGCCGGTGGTCAGTGACGCGGCGCAAGCCGCGCTGCTCAAGCGCATCGCCGATATCGGTGCGCAATTCGATGCGGTGGTGGTGGCCGGCAGCCTGCCGCGTGGCATCAGCCCGCAGTGGTTCCAGGGGCTGTTGGAGCAACTGAAAAACCTCGGGTTGAAAGTCGCCCTGGACACCAGCGGCGAAGCACTGCGCGCCGGTTTGAAGGCGGGTCCGTGGATGGTCAAGCCCAACACTGAAGAACTGGCCGATGCCCTGGGGCATGCCCCGGATGCAATCAGCCAACTGCATCGGCAAGGCGTGGAACATGTGGTGGTTTCCGATGGCGCTGCCGGCGTCACTTGGTACCGCCCAGGCGCGGCGTTGCAGGCCACGCCGCCAAAGGTGACGGTGGCCAGTACCGTCGGCGCCGGTGACTCGCTGCTGGCCGGCATGCTGCACGGCCTGCTCAGCGGCGATACCCCGGAACAGACCTTGCGCCGTGCCACGGCAATTGCCGCCATGGCCGTGACGCAGATCGGTTTTGGCATCAGCGATGACGCGCAGTTGGCGCGCCTCGAAAGCGGCGTCCACGTGCGCACGCTGACAGAACAATAAGAGGGTTTGTGATGAAGTTAGCCATTGTTACTGCCTGCCCGAACGGCATGGTCACCAGTGTGCTGTGCGCCCGCTTGTTGGACGCCGCCGCGCAGCGCCAGGGCTGGAGTACCAGCGTTGAAGTGGTGGATGTGCAGCGCCCGGAGCGCCAATTGTCCCAGTCGGTCATCGACGACGCCGAATGGGTGTTGCTGGTCAGCAGCACCCCGGTGGAGATGCAGCGCTTTGTCGGCAAGCGCGTGTTCCAGAGCACACCGGCCCAGGCGTTGGCGGATGTCGACGCCGTATTGCGTCGTGGCGCCGAAGAGGCGCAGGTGTATGTCGCGGCTGAAGCCCCGGCCAGGAACGCGCCGCGCATCGTTGCGATCACCGCCTGCCCGACCGGCGTCGCCCATACCTTCATGGCTGCCGAAGCCTTGCAGCAGACAGCCAAGCGCCTGGGTTATGACTTGCAGGTCGAAACCCAGGGCTCGGTCGGTGCCCGTACGCCATTGAGCGCCGAAGCAATCGCCAATGCCGATGTGGTGTTGTTGGCCGCCGATATCGAAGTCGCCACCGAGCGCTTCGCCGGCAAGAAGATCTACCGGTGCGGCACCGGTATTGCGCTCAAGCAGTCCGAAGCCACCCTCAACAAGGCCCTTGCCGAAGGTGCGGTGGAAAGCGCGGCCAGCGGCGCGGTGGCCAAGCCGGAAAAAACCGGCGTGTACAAACACCTGCTCACCGGTGTGTCGTTCATGTTGCCGATGGTGGTGGCAGGCGGGTTGTTGATCGCCTTGTCGTTCGTGTTCGGCATTCACGCCTTTGAACAGGAAGGCACCCTGGCGGCTGCGCTGAAAACCGTCGGCGACCGCGCCTTCATGCTGATGGTGCCGCTGCTGGCGGGCTACATCGCCTACTCGATTGCCGACCGTCCGGGCATCGCGCCGGGCATGATTGGCGGCCTGCTGGCCGGCACCCTGGGTGCAGGATTTATCGGTGGCATCTTCGCCGGTTTCCTCGCGGGCTATTGCGTCAAGTTGATCACCCGCGCAGTGAAATTGCCGCAGAGCCTGGAGGCGCTCAAGCCGATCCTGATCATCCCGCTGCTGGCGAGTCTGTTCACCGGCCTGGCGATGATCTACCTGGTGGGGCCGCCGGTCGCGCGCATGCTGGTGGGGCTGACTGATTTTCTCAGCACCATGGGCACGACCAATGCGGTACTGCTGGGCATCCTGCTGGGCGGCATGATGTGTGTCGACCTGGGCGGGCCGATCAACAAGGCGGCCTACGCATTTTCCGTCGGCCTGCTGGCGGCCCACAGCGGCGCGCCGATGGCCGCGACCATGGCGGCCGGCATGGTGCCGCCGATCGGCATGGGCATCGCCACGTTCCTGGCACGCCGCAAGTTCGCCCAGACCGAACGCGAAGCGGGCAAGGCGGCGATGATCCTCGGCTTGTGCTTCATTTCCGAAGGCGCGATCCCGTTTGCCGCGAAGGACCCGTTGCGGGTGATTCCGGCCAGTATCGCCGGCGGTGCATTGACCGGTGCCCTGTCCATGTACTTCGGCTGCGTACTGGCGGCGCCCCATGGTGGCCTGTTTGTGCTGGTGATCCCGAATGCGATGAACCATGCATTGCCGTATCTGCTGGCGATTGTCGCCGGCAGCCTGCTGACCGGTCTGGTCTACGCGTTGATCAAACGCCCCGAAGCGCAAGAACTGACCGTGACCGTCTGAGGCGGCGTAGAAAATGTGGGAGGGGGCTTGCCCCCGATAGCGGTGGGTCAGCCATAAATGTGCTGGCTGACACTCTGCCATCGGGGGCAAGCCCCCTCCCACCGTTGATCGCTGTATAGGTGTCATCTCTGCTTCATCGGGGCGTGCTTTAGTGGCCCTTTTGATACTCAAGAGGGCACCTGCATGAGCCACTTCGATCTCGGCCGCCGCCGCGTGATGCAAGCCGTCGGCGCCGGCCTGTTGTTGCCGGGCCTGGCGCCGGCGGTGATCGCTTCGGTCAAGGACCGGCCGCAGCTCACCGATGGCGTGCAGTCCGGCGACCTGCTCGGCGACCGCGCCATGATCTGGAGCCGCAGCGACCGCCCGGCCAAGATGGTGGTGGAGTGGGACACCCGCAGCGTGTTCAGCAACCCTCGTCGTTTTGTTTCGCCGCTGGCCGACCAGCGCAGCGACTTCACCGCCCGCGTCGAGCTCACCGGGCTGCCTGTCGACCAGGCGATCTTCTACCGCGCGCACTTCGAGGACGCCCAGACCGGCATCGCCAGCGAACCCTGGTTCGGCCACCTGCGCAGCGTGCCGCAACAGCGCCGTGACATTCGTTTTGTGTGGAGCGGCGACACCGTCGGCCAAGGCTTCGGCATCAACCCGGACATCGGCGGCATGCGTATCTACGAAGCCATGCGCCTGCGTCTGCCGGACTTTTTTATCCACAGTGGCGACACCATCTATGCCGACGGCCCGGTGCCCGCGCAGCTCACCGTCGAAGACGGGCGCATCTGGCGCAACATCACCACTGAGGCCAAGAGTAAAGTCGCTGAAACCCTGGAGGAGTATCGCGGCAATTACCGCTACAACCTGATGGATGAAAACGTGCGCCGCTTCAACGCCGAGGTGCCGCAGATCTGGCAGTGGGACGACCATGAAGTGGTGAACAACTGGTCGCCGAGCAAGCAGTTGGATGAGCGTTACCGGGTCAAGGACATCAATACCCTGGTCGGCCGTGCGCGCCAGGCGTGGCTGGAATACTCACCGATGCGCCGCCAGGCAGCGGACGGCGGCGGGCGGATTTATCGCAAGCTCAGCTACGGTCCGCTGCTGGATGTATTCGTGCTGGATATGCGCAGTTATCGCGGGCCCAACGATGACAACCTCGGCGGCGAAAAACCCTTCCTCGGGCGTGCGCAATTGGACTGGCTCAAGCGGGAACTCAAGGGCTCCCAGGCGCAATGGAAAGTCATCGCCGCCGACATGCCCATCGGCCTCGGCGTGCCCGACGGTGAAGTCAGCCCCGGCGTGCCGCGCTGGGAAGCCATCGCCAACAACGATCCCGGTGCGCCGCAAGGCCGCGAATGGGAAATCGCCGAGCTGCTGGGCTTTCTACGGGCGCAAAACGTGCGCAACCACCTGTGGCTGACCGCCGATGTGCACTACTGCGCCGCGCATCACTACCACCCGGATCGTGCGGCGTTCCAGGATTTCGAACCGTTCTGGGAGTTTGTCGCCGGGCCGTTGAACGCCGGGAGTTTCGGGCCTAATCCGCTGGACAAGACCTTTGGCCCCGAAGTGGTGTTCGAGAAGACACCGCCGGCGCAGAACACCTCGCCGCTGGCGGGGTTTCAGTTTTTTGGCGAGGTGAACATTGATGGGCAGACGGCGGAGTTGACTGTGGTGCTGCGGGACCTGGATGGCGTCTCGGTGTTCGAACAAAAACTCCAGCCCACCTGACTTGGAATGCATTAAAAATTGTGGGAGGGGGCGAGCCCACTCCCACAGGTTGAGTGTTGTTCGTTCAGGGGGTCAGTACACGTCGCGGCGATAACGCCCCTGCTCGATCAACCGCGCCACGGCTTCACTGCCGAGGATGTCCACCAGCGCCTGGTCCACCCCCGTCGCCATTCCCTGCAGGCTTCCGCACACATAAATCGCCGCGCCGTCGGCCAGCCATTTACGCAGCACATCCGCTGACTCGCGCAGGCGGTCCTGCACGTAGATCTTCTCTTGCTGATCGCGGGAAAACGCCAGGTCGAGCAACGCCAGATCGCCGCTGGCCAACCAGCCTTGCAGTTCGTCCTGGCACAGGAAGTCATGCTTGATATTGCGCTCGCCAAACAGCAGCCAGTTGCGCTGCTGGCCGTCGGCGATGCGGGCCTTGAGCAGACTGCGCAGGCCCGCCAGGCCGGTGCCGTTGCCCAGCAGGATCAGCGGCACCGGCGCCTGTGGCAGGTGGAACGCACTGTTGCGGCGCAGACGCAGGCTGATGCTCGAACCGAGGGCGGCGTACTCGGTCAGCCAGCCCGAGCCCAGGCCCAGGCTGCCGTCGGGGTGACGTTCCTGGCGCACGATGAGTTCCAGCACGCCATCGCTGGCAATCGAGGCGATGGAGTATTCGCGCATGCCCAGCGGCACCAACGCGTCCACCAGCGCCTGGGCGTGCAGGCCGACCAGGTGCGCGCGATGGGTCGGCAACTGGCGGGTGGCCAGGGCCTGGTCGAGCGTATGCGCCATGCCGTCGATCAATACGCTGTCACTGCCGGCCAGGCCCAGGCCTTCGAGGAAGTGTTCGATGGCCCACGGGCAATTGCGTGGCAGCACTTCCACCAGGTCGCCGGCTTGCCAGCTTTGTGGCGACGGCGAGGTGAGGCCCAGCAGGTAGACGTCCGAGCCGCTGCTGTCGCGGTTGAGCAATGAGCGGTGGCTGAGCGTCCAGTTTTCATACTGGGCCGTCGGCCAGGCGGATGCCGGGGCGTGGCCGGTCAGTTGGCCGAGTTGTTGTTGCCAGTGGAGCAGGGCGGCGGTGTCGCCGCTGTCCACTTCCACGGGCGCAAACAGTGGGTTGCCGCCCTGATGGGTCAGCCAGAAATGCAAGCGGCGGGCAAAGCCGCAGAAATGTTCGTACTGGCGATCACCCAGGGCCAGCACCGAGTAGTTCAGGCCCTTGAGGGACAGGTCCTGGCCGAGCACGCTGCGCTCGAAACCACGGGCATTGTCAGGCGCTTCGCCGTCGCCGAAGGTGCTGACCACAAACAGCGCGTTTTCCGACTGGCGCAGGTCGTCCTGGCTGACGCTGCCCAGGGGCTGCACCTTCACCGGCAGACCGGCGGCCTGCAATTGCCCGGCCGTTTGCCAGGCAAGCTGTTCGGCGAAACCGCTCTGGCTGGCAAAACCGATCAGCCAGGCCGGAGCGTTACTGGGGTTGCTTGTGAGGCCTTTGCGCGCATCTCGCACCTGGCGTTTTTTGCGCCGGCGGTCCAGGTACAGCAGCCAGCCGGTGATGAAGAACAGCGGCATCAGCACCGAGCTGAGCGTGAGGACAATCCGCCCGATCAAGCCGAAGTAACTGCCGGTGTGCAGCGCATAGACGCTGGTCAGCAGTCTGGAACCGAGGCTTTTGCTGGCGTACTGGTCGTGGGACTTGACCTCGCCGGTGGCCGGGTCGAGGTTGATCTGGTTCAGCGCCCGGTCATGGGGCGAGTTTTTCAACAGGTAGTAGACGATGGCCGGTTGCCCGGCGACCGCTGGCATGCGGATGTTATAGGCGCTCAAGCCTGGGCCGGCGTTGCTGTAGATGCTGCTCCAGATCGCATCGTAGTTGGCCACTGGCGCCGCACCCTCGGGCGCCGGGCCGCGCTTGCGCACCCGTTCGTGTTGCGGGGCGTCGGACAACAGTCTGGTCAGGCCCTGGCTGTACCAGTCGTAGGACCAATACAAGCCGGTCAACGCCGACAGCAGGTAAGCCAGCAGGCACCAGGTGCCGAACACCGAGTGCAGGTCCCAGTTGAAGGCACGGCCTTTTTTGCGCCAGTCCAGCGTCAGCCAGGCCCGCCAGCTCGCCACCTGGCGCGGCCAGCGCAGGTACAGGCCGGAGAGGCAGAAGAACACCAGGATCAGCGTGCACGCGCCGGTGATGTTGCGCCCGGTATCGCCCATCACCAGGAAACGGTGGAACTGCAGCAGAAAGCCGAAGACGTCCTGGCCGAGCACGTCGCCCATGTAGTCGCCGGTGTAGGGATCGAAATAGCGCAGTTGGCCACGGCGCTCGCCGGGCGGCGCGGTGAAGAACACGCGGGCGGCGTTGCCGCTTTCGCTTTCGACGAACAGCATGGCCACGGTCTGGCCTTCGGTGGCCTCCAGCTTGCGCACCAGTTCGGCGGGCGGCAGCACACCGGCTTCGCGTTTTTCCACGGTCAGCACGCTGGGGTTGAGCGCCCGCAGTATTTCATCCTGAAACGAGACCGCAGCCCCGCTGATCCCCATCAAGGCCAGCACCAGCCCGGCAGTGATGCCGAAGAACCAGTGCAACTGGAACAGGGTTTTCTTCAACACGTCTGACCGCCTCGTCTATCCGGATATGTAGGGCACGGCGCGCATTATGCCGTGGCTTGTCGAGAAACATTCTGTTTTACACGCAAAAGCCCCACGCATCCGATGCGTGGGGCCCTCTGCTGCGCGACGCTGCTGCTTAAAAATGGAAGCTGGTGGTCAACAGGGCCGTACGACCGGCCGCCTGGTTGGCGAAGTGTGTCGAGAAGGCCTTGTCGTAGTAAACCTTGTCGGTCAGGTTTTGTACGTTCAGTTGCAGGTCGACGTTCTTGGTCAGTTTGTAGCTGGCCATGGCATCGTAGCGGGTGTAGGACGGTACATAGACGGTGTTGCCGGCGTCGCCATAAACCTGGTCGACGTAGAACGCACCGCCACCGAGGGTGAGCTTGGAGGTGACGTCGTAAGTGGTCCAAAGGCTGAAGGTGTTCTTCGGCGTATTCGGCATCTGGTTGCCTTTGTTCGAACCCGCGCTGACGACACCGTTACGCCCGTTGAGGCCGGATTTGACCAGCTCGCTGTCCAGGTAGCTGTAGCCGGCGAACACTTGCCACTGGTCGGTGATCTTGCCGCTGGCGGACAGTTCCAGGCCGTCGACCTGGGATTCGCCGGCGTTCTGATAGGTGAGCGCGTCCACGAGGATGCGCGTGTTTTTCTTTTCGGTGCGGAACACCGCAGCGGTGAGGGACAGGCGATCGTGGAACAGGTCCCACTTGGTGCCCAACTCGTAGTTGACGGTTTCTTCGGGCTGCAGGTCGCTGGTGGCGGCACCGGCTGAGAGTGGGTTGCCGTCCGACCCTTCACCGACCAGGCCACCGGCAGGTGTCGCCGATGTGGCGTAGGACGCATAGATGCTGGCGTTTTCCACTGGCTTCCAGACCAGGCCGGCCTGCCAGTTGAAGAACTGGCTGTCCTCCTTGATTTTGCTGCGGCCGGTGGCCGAGTCGGTGTTGGCCACGGTGTCGAAGGTGTCGTAGCGCAGGCCGACGTTCAGCAACCATTTGGGGTCCAGCTCGATGGTGTCGAATACATAAGCGCCACGGCTGGTGGCCTTGGTGGCGGTGCCGTAGTAGTTGCGGGCGATGCTGCCGGTCCAGGCGTCATCCGGGTTCGGATTGCTCAGGGAGGTGCACTGGCCGCCCAGGCTGCCTTTGGCCACGGTGCACACTGGATTGGCGTTGGGGCTGATGGTGTAGCTGCTGACGCGGGTTTCTTCACCGGTGAACTCCAGGCCGGTGGAGTAGCTGTGCTTGAAGCCCAGGGCCTGGAAGCTGCCGAACAGGTCGGTCTGGTTGGTGGTGGTGGTCGTGGTCGAAACCCGGCTATTGGCGCGACGCCACACGGTGCCGTAGCGGTTGACGTTGAACTTGCTGTCGTCCGGCTGGGTAAGAATGTAGTCCTGGCCGGTGCTGCCATGGCGCAGGGTGTTTTTCAGCGTCATGGTGTCGTTCAGGTCGTGCTCGATGGAGAACGTACTGATATCGGCGCGGGTCTTGCGGAAGTCGCGGTCCTTCAAACCGTAGAAATTATTGCTGTCGCCGCCATCGTTGGGCTTGTCATGCACATGGGCGGTGGCGGTCGACGAACCATAGCCGTAGGGAATCCCCGAATCCGGCAGGTCGTTGCTTTCCAGGTGGTAGTAGCTGAAGTTGACGCGGGTCGGGGTGCCCAGGCCAAAGGTCAGCGACGGTGCCACGCCCCAACGGTCGTAATTGACCGCGTCGCGGCCAGCCACGTTCTGTTCGTGGCTCATCAGGTTCAGGCGGAACGCGGCGCTGTCATCGAGGAACTGGCGGTTTACGTCGAGTACGTAGCGGCGGGTCTGGTCGGAACCGTAGGTGAAGCCGCCATTGGTGAAGTCCCGCGCTTGTGGGGTCTTGCTCACCAGGTTGAGGCTGCCGCCGGCTGAACCGCGACCGCCGAACGATGAGTTCGGGCCTTTGCTGACTTCAATCGACTCGATGTCGAAGATCTCACGGCTCTGGCCACCGGTGTCGCGTACGCCGTCCAGGTAGGTGTCGCCCTGGGCATCAAAACCGCGGATGAACGGGCGGTCGCCCTGGGGGTTGCCGCCTTCGCCCGCGCCAAAGGTGATGCCCGGCACGGTGCGCAAGGCATCCTGCAACGAGGTGGCGGCGGTGTCCTTGAGGACTTGTTGCGGCACCACGGTGACCGAGCGCGGGGTATCCACCAGCGGTGCAGTGTATTTCTGCGACGAGGCTTTTTCGACCTGGTAGGAGGTGTTGTCCTGCGCTTCCCCGGTGATGCTGGTGGCGCCCAGGGAAATGCTGTTGCGCTGGCCTTTTTGTTCAGTGTCTTCGGCAGCTTGTGCCAGATGGGCGACAGAGCTGGCGCTGAGGGCAACGCCGATGGCTGAAGCCAGCATGCGTGGTGAACCGGCAGGTATTTTTGTAGTGGTGCGCGACATGACGTGTCCTTTCCCCAAGGATGTGAGGTCGCGGAATATAGGGCGAACAAGACTTTCTATCAATTGCGATACATTGCTAATTGCACTGAATTTACATTCTTTACACTTTTTGCTTACGGTTTTTACGATCTCGTTCGTCCTGGCGTTTTACAGGGCGGATAAGAATCAATACCATTGGCGCCTCTCTGAATTCAGGTACTGCCCCATGCTGCTGCACATCCCCGGCCTGTTCTCTCGTGAGGAGGTGCAGCGCATCCGCCAGGCCCTGGAAAACGCCGAGTGGGCCGACGGTAAAATCACCGCCGGTCACCAGTCCGCCAAGGCCAAGCACAACCTGCAATTGCCCGAGGGCCACCCGCTGGCCAAGGAAATCGGCGCGGCGATGCTTGAACGGCTTTGGCAGAACCCGCTGTTTATGTCAGCGGCGTTACCGCACAAGGTGTTTCCGCCGCTGCTCAATTGCTACACGGCGGGCGGCAGTTTCGACTTTCATATCGACAACGCCGTGCGCCAACCCAAGGGCAGCCACGAGCGGGTGCGCACCGACCTGTCATCGACGCTGTTCTTCAGCGACCCGGACGAATACGACGGCGGCGAACTGGAAATCCAGGACACATTCGGCCTGCAGCGCGTGAAGCTGCCGGCCGGCGACATGGTGCTGTACCCCGGCTCCAGCCTGCACAAAGTCAACGCAGTGACCCGTGGCGCACGCTATGCCTCGTTCTTCTGGACCCAGAGCCTGGTACGTGAAGACAGCCAGCGCACCCTGCTGTTTGAAATGGACGGTGCGATCCAGCAACTGACCGCCGATGTGCCTGACCACCCCGCGCTGATTCAACTCACCGGTACGTATCACAACCTGCTGCGCCGCTGGGTCGAGGTCTGACATGGGCTTTTTATTGCGTCGGGAAGAGGTGCTCAACGTTGAGCAACTGCAAGCGATGCTCGACGATTCCCCCGTGCGCGCTGCCCAGGCAATCCTGATGGCGGCGAAGGAAGGAGTGGTCGATGCCCAGGCGTTGCTCGGGCAAATCCTGCTCGAAGGGCGCGGCATCGCACGCGATGAGACACTGGCCTTGCGCTGGTTCCAGATCGCCGCGCACAGCGGGCATTTGATGGCCCGCAACATGGTTGGGCGTTGCCGCGAGCATGGCTGGGGATGTGATGTCGATGAGGCGGCGGCGGCGCGGGAATATCGGGCGGCTGCCGACGCAGGGTTGGATTGGGGGCAGTACAACTACGCCAATCTGCTGGCCACGGGGCGCGGTGTCGCCGAGGACCAACGACAAGCATTGGCCTGTTATCGCCGGGCGGCCGAGCAGGGGCATGCCAAGTCGATGAACCTGCTGGGGCGTTACCTGGAAGATGGTCGGTTCTGCCCACAGGACCTGGACGCCGCTGTGGACTGGTATCGACGCTCAGCCGAGGCCGGTGATTTTCGCGGGCAGTTCAGCTATGCGGCGGTGCTGGCCGACAGAGGTCAGATCGACGCGGCGCTGGAATGGTTGCGCAAGGCGTTGGCGGGCGGGAACCTGAAGTTCTTGCGGGTGGCGCACAAGGCCTTGGTAGCGGCGAATGATCCGCGGATCCGGGCGATGGCCGGTGCCTATCAACAACGCGCGGTAAGCCTTTCTTGAGGTGTAAAAAAACCCATGACATGTCATGGGTTTTTTATGTGCGGCCGTTTTACACGTAGAACGATTTCAGTGGCGGAAAGCCATTGAACTCAACCGCGCTGTAGCTGGTGGTGTACGCACCGGTCGACAGCCAGTACAAGCGGTCACCAATCGCCAGGTTCAGCGGCAGGCCGTACTTGTAGTTTTCGTACATGATGTCGGCGCTGTCGCAGGTGGGACCTGCGATGACCACTTCTTCCATCTCGCCTTTCTTCTCGGTCCAGATCGGGAACTTGATGGCTTCGTCCATGGTTTCGATCAGGCCGGAGAACTTGCCCACGTCCGTGTACACCCAGCGCTCGACGGCGGTACGGGATTTACGTGCAACCAATACCACTTCACTGACCAGGATACCGGCGTTGGCGATCAACGAACGGCCCGGCTCCAGAATGATTTCCGGCAGGTCGTCGCCGAAATCTTCCTTGAGGAAGCGGATGATTTCTTCGGCGTAGGTTTCCAGGCTGTTGGTGCGGGTAATGTAGTTGGCCGGGAAGCCGCCGCCCATGTTGATCAGCTTGAGGTGGATGCCGTCTTCTTCTTTCAGGCGCTCGAAGATCACTTTGACCTTGGCGATCGCCGCGTCCCATACGCTGATGTCGCGCTGCTGCGAACCGACATGGAACGAGATGCCGTACGGCACCAGGCCCAGGTCGCGGGCGAGGATCAGCAGGTCCATCGCCATGTCGGTCTGGCAGCCGAATTTGCGCGACAGCGGCCAGTCAGCCGTGGTCGAGCCTTCGGTGAGGATACGCACATACACTTTCGAACCCGGCGCGGCCTTGGCGATGTTGCGCAAGTCGGCTTCGGAGTCGGTGGAGAACAGGCGTACGCCCTTATCAAAGAAGTAGCGGATGTCCTTGGACTTCTTGATGGTGTTGCCGTAGCTGATACGGTCAGGGCTGACGCCGCGGCCCAGTACCTTGTCCAGCTCGTAGATCGAAGCGATGTCGAAGCTCGAGCCTTTGTCCTTGAGCAGGTCAATGATCTCGACGGCCGGGTTGGCCTTGACCGCGTAATAGACCTTGGCGAATTCGAAACCGGCGCGCAGGTCATCGTAGGCCTGGCTGATCATCGCGGTGTCGATCACCACGAACGGGGTTTCTTGCTTGTCGGCGAACGCCTTCATTTTGTCAAAAGTGGCGCGCGCGAAATAATCTTCGACGTTGATCGACATGCTGGGAACTCCTAAGGGCAAACTGATTTAGTCAATGGGTGCAAATGAACGTCCTCCGTATCCCCACTTTGGTTCGCCTACTTCCCAAGGCATGTCGCCGAAAGCAAAAAGGCCATGGGATCAACCGCTTCCCTTGGCCTTGCTGTCTCGTCGTCAGTACTTGAGCCGGATGGATCGTTTCCAGCATGGACGTTCGGCGCGAACTTTAGGACGTGAGGGGCCATAGATCAACTAAAAATGTCGCGTTTTTGCACGCGCTCGTCGCACAGCCGCGTGCAGCTACTTATGTAACCGACCGGTGTGACGGAATGATGTTCCCCGAATGGGGCAAATCAGGGGGATTTCCTTGGCCCACCATAGAGCCAAATGTGGGAGGGGGCTTGCCCCCTCCCACATGTTGACCTGTGTTGTGTCAGGCCAACGCAGTTTCAGCTGGCGACACGATACTGGTCTTGCCCCCACGCGACTTACCAGAGCTCAGGTACTCGGCAATCGACTCCTGCGTCACTTCCCCGAGGAACACCCGTTCCGCATCCATCACCGGCAACCACGAGCGGTTGAACTCGTACATGCGTGACAGCAGGATGCGCAAATGCTCGTCGTACGCCGCCGTGGCGTTGAACTCGCGCAGATACTGGCCGCAAGTCCCGGTCTGACGGTGCAGGTCGCGACGGCGTACATAACCCAGCGCCTTGTTCTCGGCACAAGTGACGACCACATAGCGGCGGTCGGTTTCGTCCATCAGCTCCAGGGCATCGGCCACTGGAGTTTCCGGGCTCACCGACGGCGCGTTGTCCGCAGCATCCTCGGCCTTCACCAGCAGCAGACGCTTGAGGGTGCTGTCCTGGCCCACGAAGTTGCTGACGAACTCGTCGGCAGGGTGCGCCAGCAGCGTGTCCGGATGGTCGATCTGCAGCAATTTGCCGGCACGGAAGATGGCGATCTTGTCACCCAGCTTGATGGCCTCGTCGATGTCGTGGCTGACCATGATCACGGTCTTGTTCAGCGCGCGCTGCATCTCGAAGAATTCGTTCTGGATCATCTCGCGGTTGATCGGGTCGACTGCGCCGAACGGCTCGTCCATCAGCAGCAGCGGCGCATCGGCCGCCAGTGCGCGGATCACGCCGATGCGCTGTTGCTGGCCACCGGACAGCTCACGCGGGTAGCGATGCAGGTACTGTTTGGGTTCCAGCTTGATCATGCTCATCAACTCGCGGGCGCGGTCGTGGCATTTCTGCTTGTCCCAGCCGAGCAGCTTGGGCACCACCACGATGTTTTCCTCGATGGTCATGTTCGGGAACAGGCCGATCTGCTGGATCACATAACCGATGTTGCGGCGCAGGGTCACTTCGTCAAGATCGGTGGTGTCTTCGCCATTGATCAGGATCTTGCCCGAGGTGGGCTTGATCAGGCGGTTGATCATTTTCAGCGTGGTGCTCTTGCCGCAACCCGATGGGCCGAGGAATACGCAAATCTCGCCTTCGTTGACGGTCAGGCTTACATCGTTCACGGCCGTTACCGTCTTGCCGTTGCTTTGGAAGGTCTTGGACAGGTTTTGAAGTTCGATCATTTGAGCAGTCCTTTTGGAGTCAGCGAGCGTTGCAGCCATTGCAGAAGCAGGTCGGCGAAGATGGCCAGGAGACTGACCAGCACGGCGCCGACGATCAGCATCGACATGTCGCTGCGGCTGATGGAAGCCAGAATAAGTACACCCAGGCCACCGGCGCCGATGGTGGCGGCGATGGTCATCACACCGATGTTCATCACTACGGCGGTGCGCACACCGGCGAGGATCACCGGCACGGCGATGGGCAACTCGACCATGCGCAGGCGCTGGCCGAAGGTCATGCCGATGCCTTTGGCGGCTTCGCGAATGCCAGGCTCCACGCCAGTGAGGGCGAGGTAGGTGTTACGCATGATCGGCAACAGGGAGTAGAGGAACACGGCGGTGATCGCCGGCATCGGCCCCAGGCCCTGGCCGAATTTGGAGTAGAACGGCAGCAGCAGGCCGAACAGGGCGATGGACGGTACGGTCAGCAATACCGTGGCGCTGGCTTGCAGCGGGCCTGCAAGCGTCGGGAAGCGCGTCATCAGGATGCCCAGGGGCACGCCGATCAGGATCGCGAGGATCACGGCAATGCCGACCAGGGTGATGTGCTGCCCGGTCAAGTGCAGGACTTGGGCCCAATCAAGATGGGAAAAGGCGTTCAGGAATTCCATGTCTTCTCCTCTTATTGATTGATCGGATGCTGGCGCAGGAAATCGGCGGCAACAGTGGAAGGGCTTTCATGGTCGACGTCGACCCGGGCGTTCAGCTGGCGCATGGTTTCGTCGTCGAACAGCGCGGCCAGCGGCTTGAGCTCGGCGGCCAGTTGTGGATGCGCATCCAGATAAACCTGGCGCACCACCGGCGCGGCGGTGTAGTCGGGGAAGTAATGCTTGTCGTCTTCCAGCAACTTCAATTTGAAGGCATTCAGGCGGCCGTCGGTGGTGTAGACCAAACCGGCGAACACCTGCCCATTACGCAGCGCGGTATAGACCAGGCCAGCGTCCATCTGCCGGGTGTTCTTGCGGGTCAGGTTCATGTCGTACAGCTTGACCATGCCGGCCAGGCCGTCGGAACGGTTGGCGAACTCGGTGTCCAGGGCGACCAGGCGTGTGCCTTTGGTTTTTTCCGTCAGGGCCTGGGTCAGGTCGCTGATGCTGTTGATCTGCGGGAATTCCTTCGCCACGTTCTCCGGCAATGCCAGGGCGTAGGTGTTACTGAAGCGCGATGGAGAGAGCCAGACCAGGCCCTTTTTCGCGTCGAGTTCTTTCACCCGAGCATAGGATTGTTCACTGTCGAGTTTCTCGTCGACATGGTTGTAGGCCACCAGCGACACGCCGGTGTATTCCCAGATCAGGTCCAGTTGCCCGCTTTCCTGGGCACTGCGCGCCAGGTTGCTGCCCAGCCCGCCGGTCACGCGGGTGTCATAGCCCTTGGTGCGCAGGTACTGGGAGGTGATTTCGGCGAGCAGGGTCTGTTCGGTGAACACCCGGGCGCCGATGCGGATCACCGGTTTTTCGGCGGCTTGTGCAACGCCTGCCAAGAGCAGGACGCAGCTCATTATCAATGTCAGTTTTTTCATGTCGGTTCCTTAAGACGCACGCAACCCGCGTTCCAGCCAGAGGCGGCTGGCCAGAGTCACCAGACCGTCGAGCAACAACGCCAGCAGCGCGGTGCACGCAGCGCCGAGCAGCAATTGCGGCTGATTGTTCAGGGCGATGCCAGGGAAGATCAGGCTGCCCAGGCTGTTGGCACCGATCAGGAACGCCAGCGGCGCGGTACCGACATTGATCGCCAGGGCCACACGCACACCGCCGACGATGATTGGCACGGCGTTGGGCAATTCCACGCGAAACAGCACTTGGCGCGGCGTCATGCCGATGCCGGTGGCGGCTTCTTTCAGGGAGCCCTGGACGTTTTTCAGGCCTTCGTAGGTGTTGCGCACGATAGGCAGGAGGGAGGCGAGGAACAGCGCGAAGATGGCCGGGCCGCTGCCGATGCCAAGGACGCCGAGGGCGATGGCCAGTACGGCCAGGGGCGGGACGGTGTTGCCGATGTTGAAGATCTGCATGAAGCGTTCTGCGCGCCCGACCATGTGCGGTCGGCTGAGCAGGATACCGGCGGGGATGCCCACAATCAGGGCGGCCAGCATGGAGACAAGAACGAGGATCAGATGAGCTTGCAGGTAAAACAACAAATCGTCGCGGTACAGTTCGATCGTGTTGATGCCGATCCAGTGGACCAGCAGGGCCAAGAGGGCGACGACAACCGCTCCTCCTATCAGCCCTTTGCCATAGCGAATAGCCACAGGCGGACTCCTTTTTTCTTCTGTCGGCGCCCACATTCTCCGGCGGCAATGCCATTCCTGGCTGCCTCTGAATGTGGTCGCGAAATGCAGCTCGCCGATACCGGCAACGCGGTATGCGATCGAGCCATGAGCGCAGCCTCGTCAGGCTAACTTGCTGATTTATCAGCCCCTGTTCCGAGTGCGGTAGCAGGGGAGTGGACGTCTCTACCTTTTAAAAGGTTCCACACTTGGCAGCATTTAGCCACCCCCAATGGGCTGAACGGTGGTCCGTCCTCCTGGGTTTGCGCTATACTCGCCGCCCTTTTTTGACTCACCTGCCAGGCGATTTCCCATGACCCACCAGGCCGCCGAAGTCGCGAAACGCCGCACTTTCGCCATTATTTCCCACCCCGATGCCGGTAAAACCACCATCACCGAGAAGCTCTTGCTGATGGGCAAGGCAATCGCAGTGGCCGGCACGGTGAAATCCCGCAAATCCGACCGCCATGCCACCTCCGACTGGATGGAAATGGAAAAACAACGGGGTATCTCCATTACCACGTCGGTCATGCAGTTCCCGTATCGCGACCATATGGTCAACCTGCTCGACACCCCGGGCCACGAAGACTTCTCCGAAGACACCTACCGCACCCTGACCGCGGTGGACTCGGCGCTGATGGTCCTAGACGGCGGTAAAGGCGTCGAGCCCCGCACCATCGCGCTGATGGACGTGTGCCGTCTGCGTGACACGCCGATCGTCAGCTTCATCAACAAACTCGACCGCGACATCCGCGACCCCATCGAGCTGCTGGATGAAATCGAAGCCGTCCTGAAGATCAAGGCTGCGCCGATCACCTGGCCGATCGGTTGCTACCGCGACTTCAAGGGCGTGTACCACCTGGCCGATGACTACATCATTGTCTACACCGCCGGCCACGGTCACGAGCGCACCGAAACCAAGATCATCGAGAAACTCGACTCCGACGAAGCCCGCGCCCACCTGGGTGACGAGTACGACCGCTTTGTCGATCAGCTGGAACTGGTGCAGGGCGCCTGCCACGAGTTCAACCAGCAGGAGTTCCTCGACGGCCAACTGACCCCGGTGTTCTTCGGGACCGCCCTGGGCAACTTCGGTGTCGACCATGTACTCGACGCCGTTGTCGACTGGGCGCCCAAGCCTCTGGCCCGTGTTGCCAACGAGCGCACCGTGGAACCGGTCGAAGAGAAATTCACCGGCTTCGTGTTCAAGATCCAAGCGAACATGGACCCAAAACACCGCGACCGCATTGCCTTCATGCGCATCTGCTCCGGCAAATACGAAAAAGGCATGAAGATGCGCCACGTGCGCACCGGCAAGGACGTGCGCATCGGCGACGCCCTGACGTTCTTCTCCTCCGAGCGTGAACAGCTCGAAGAAGCCTACGCCGGTGACATCATCGGCCTGCACAACCACGGCACCATCCAGATCGGCGACACCTTCACCGAAGGCGAAGCGCTGGGCTTTACCGGTATCCCGCACTTCGCCCCGGAACTGTTCCGCCGTGTACGCCTGCGCGACCCGCTCAAATCCAAGCAACTGCGCCAGGGCTTGCAGCAACTGGCGGAAGAGGGCGCCACCCAGGTGTTCTTCCCCGAGCGCAGCAACGACATCATCCTCGGCGCCGTCGGTGTGCTGCAGTTCGATGTGGTCGCCAGCCGCTTGAAAGAGGAATACAAGGTGGAGTGCTCGTATGAGCCGATCACCGTGTACTCCGCGCGCTGGATCGAGTGCAGCGATAAGAAGAAGCTGGAAGAGTTCTCCAACAAGGCCGTGGAAAACCTCGCGGTGGACGGCGGTGGGCACTTGACCTACCTGGCGCCGACCCGGGTGAACCTGGCGCTGATGGAAGAACGCTGGCCGGATGTGAAATTCCGCGCGACCCGTGAGCACCATTAAGGTCTGAGCGGTAAAGAACAGGGCGAAGCTGTGATGGCTTCGCCCTTTTTATTGGCCAAACACAAATAAAAATGTGGGAGGGGGCTTGCCTCCGATAGCAGTGGGTCAATCAATAAATCCGCTGGCTGGTACGCCGCCATCGGGGGCAAGTCGAATCGTCGCACCGCCCCTCCCACATTTTGATCTTCATCGATCAGGGCTATTGGCGAGAAACCCACATCCCGTCTAGCGTTTGAAGTATTTCACTCACCCATCGACGGAATAGGAGGCCACCGTGCGTATAACTCAACGCGTCATTCAACTGGTGCTGCTGGGGGCTTTGGGCTTGTTCGCCTCATTGGCCCTGGCCGGCGCCGGCACGCCCCAATGGAAGGACACGGGCCCTGTCACCAAGAAAAAGCAGCAGGAGGTCAACTCTGGCAGCTGGCAGCCCCAGGCCCAGCCTGCGCCCAAGGAGGATGCGGAAAATCCCTATAACGAGGGGGAGGACAGTGCTACCTTCGACGACGGTGAGACCTGAGACTTGGCGTAAACCCGGCATCGGGGCTAGCGTCAATACTGGCGGCGGTAGACGGCTGTCGCGCGGGATTGACCTACTGACTGGACGGAATCAACCATGAGTATTTTTCAACGAGTTGTGCTGTTGATAAAAGTGCTGGTGCTGTTGTCGTTGGGGATGTCGTCGGCCTGGGCGCATAGCCCGGTGCAGAGCGGTGTTGTGGCTTCGGGGCACTGCCAGGATCTGCAACTGGCGAAGTCCGAGGCGGAGCCTGGCGACAAGGGCCAGGGTGGCAGTGAGGACGACGATGACTCCACCACCGACGAGCCGGACAGCGATGATCCGGACGCTGAAGGCGACAGCCAGACATAGTGTCCAAGGCTATGGAGGATTTAAAGGATGGAAGGTGGCAAGCCACCTCCCGTCCTCTTATAACGTGTTTGGTCCGACCTGAAGTTGTTTCAGTGCAAGATTGGCCCCAGCCCGAACGGTCTCAACTTGTGCATGAACCGCATCTTTCACAAGGGCCTCGTTAAAATCACTCAGCTCCTGATGCTTGATATGTTCGACACACAAATACAATAGGTGCAGGGCTACATCCATGGCGCTCTGAAAAGAGATCAGAGTGTTGTTGTGGCCCAATTCTTTTATTACGTTTTCCCAGCGTATATCCGACTCGGCCTGAAGCCGCTTAAACTCACCCATGGTGATGTCGTCGTCCTGGTAAATGGTGTTCAGCAAGTGCTCAAGAGAACGTGATACGGGGCGATATTTCATGGCGTTATCGATTTTCAATGATGAGGCGACTGAATCTAATCATTGATTTTGCAATTAACAATAGAGGCTTAGATGGTGTTACAGGTTTAGGAATAGAGGCGTGCGTACTATAATAAAGTTGCACTGAAAACAGCAGTATTTAAGGATGGACTACACACGTGGTGTGTTTTGAATCATTAATAAAAAGCCCCTGCCGCTAGGCTGATGCGCAACCTGGTGGCAGGGGCTGTGGAACTCGGAGCGTCAACCTCTAGCTGGAGTGGGGGAGACCGCTCCAGCCGAGCATCACGCGACGAACTGCTCCGCATAATGGCAGGCCACCTGGCGGTTATCCAAGGCCCGCAGTTGCGGCTCCTCGCTGCTGCACCGCGCCGTCGCATACGGGCAACGCTTGTGGAACGCGCAGCCCGGCGGCGGGTTCAGCGGGTTAGGCAACTCGCCGACGATCTTGATCTTCGGCTTGTTCGGGTCCGGATGGATGGTCGGGGTGGCCGACAGCAGCGCCTGGGTGTACGGGTGCAGCGGGCGTGCGTAGATGTCTTCCTTGGGGCCCACTTCCACCGGGCGGCCGAGGTACATCACCATCACGTCATCGGCGACATGCTGCACCACCGCCAGGTTGTGGGAGATGAACACGTAGGCCGTGTTGAATTCCTGCTGCAGGTCCATGAACAGGTTGAGCACCTGGGCCTGGATCGATACGTCGAGCGCCGAGGTCGGTTCATCCGCCACCAGCACTTTCGGTTGCAGCATCATCGCGCGGGCCAGGGCGATGCGTTGGCGTTGGCCGCCGGAGAACATGTGCGGGTAGCGCTGATAATGCTCGGGGCGCAGGCCCACTTGCTTCATCATCGCCTGCACTTTTTCGCGGCGTTCGGCGGCGGACAGGTTGGTGTTGATCAACAGCGGCTCGCCCAGTTGATCACCGACTTTCTGCCGAGGGTTGAGCGAGGCGTACGGGCTCTGGAACACCATCTGCACGTCTTTGCGCAATTGCTTGCGCTGGGCCTTGTCGGCGCCGGCCACTTCCTGGCCGGCGATTTTCAAGGAACCGGAAGACGGCTCTTCGATCAATGTGAGCGCACGGGCCAGGGTAGATTTGCCGCAACCCGACTCGCCTACAACGGCGAGGGTCTTGCCGGCTTCCAACTCAAAGGACACGCCATTGAGGGCGCGCACAGTGGCGTGGCCCTTGAACAGGCCACGGGACACTTCGTAGTGACGGGTCAGGTCGCGGGCGGTAAGAACGACGGCCATTACGCCACCTCCTGGTTCAAGGGGTAGAAGCAGCGCGCAAGGCTGTTGGTTTTCGGATCAAGGCCGGGGCGCTGGCTCCGGCAGTTTTCCTGCACGTACGGGCAGCGCGGCGACAGCAGGCAGCCCTGCGGACGGTCATAGCGGCCGGGTACGATACCGGGCAACGTGGCCAGGCGCGTGGCGCCCAGGCTGTGCTCCGGGATCGCCTTGAGCAGGGCTTCGCTGTACGGGTGCGCCGGGATGTCGAACAGTTGCGGCACCTGGCCGACTTCCACCGCTTGGCCGGCATACATCACGCACACGCGCTGGGCGGTTTCCGCCACGACCGCGAGGTCGTGGGTGATCAGCACCAGGCCCATGTTCTGTTCTTTCTGCAGGGCCAGCAGCAGGTCCATGATCTGCGCTTGAATGGTGACGTCCAGTGCGGTGGTCGGTTCGTCGGCAATCAGCAGCTTTGGCTCGCCGGCAATCGCCATGGCAATAGCCACACGCTGGCTCATACCGCCGGACAGTTGGTGCGGGTAGGCATCCATACGGCTGGCAGCGCCCGGGATTTCAACCTTTTCCAACAGTTCGATGGCGCGTTTGCGCGCTTGTTTGCCGGACATTTTCAGGTGCAGGCGCAGCACTTCTTCGATCTGGAAGCCCACGGTGTAGCTGGGGTTCAGCGCGGTCATCGGGTCCTGGAACACCATCGCCAGGTCTTTGCCGACGATCTGGCGACGCTGGCGATTGCTCAACTTGAGCATGTCCTTGCCGTCGAAGTTCAGGGCGTCGGCGGTGACGATGCCGGGGTGCTCGATCAGGCCCATCAGCGCCATCATGGTCACGGATTTACCCGAGCCCGACTCGCCAACGATGGCCAGTACTTCGCCTTTGTCGACGGAAATGTCGAGGCCATCGACCACCGGCACGGCGGTCTTGTCGCCGAAGCGCACGTTGAGATTCTTGATTTCTAACAGTGGCATGGGAATCTCCTCAGGCGGCGTTCTTGAGTTTCGGGTCCAGCGCATCGCGCAGGCCGTCGCCCATCAAGTTGATTGCCAGCACGCTGAGCAAAATGGTCAGACCCGGCAGGCTTACCACCCACCAGGCGCGTTCGATGTAGTCACGGGCCGAAGCCAGCATGGTGCCCCACTCCGGGGTTGGCGGTTGTACGCCAAGGCCGAGGAAGCCAAGGGCCGCGGCATCGAGGATCGCCGAAGAGAAACTCAGGGTGGCCTGGACGATCAGCGGTGCCATGCAGTTGGGCAGCACAGTGATGAACATCAGGCGCGGCAGGCCGGCACCGGCGAGGCGCGCGGCGGTCACGTAGTCGCGGTTCAGTTCGCCCATCACCGCCGCGCGGGTCAGGCGCACGTAGGACGGCAGCGACACGATAGCGATGGCGATCACGGTGTTGATCAGGCCAGGGCCGAGGATTGCCACAATGGCCACGGCCAGCAGCAGCGACGGCAGGGCCAGCATGATGTCCATCAGACGCATGATGGTCGGGCCGAGCAAGCGCGGGAAGAACCCGGCGAACAGACCCAGCAGAATGCCCGGGATCAGCGACATCACCACCGACGACAAGCCGATCAGCAACGACAGGCGCGAGCCCTGGATCAGGCGTGAAAGCAGGTCGCGGCCCAGTTCGTCGGTGCCGAGCAGGAATTGCATCTGCCCACCCTCCAGCCAGGCTGGCGGGGTCAGCAGGAAGTCGCGGTATTGCTCGCTCGGGTTATGCGGTGCCACCCACGGGGCAAAGATCGCGCAGAACACGATCAGCAACATGAACAGCAGGCCGGCAACCGCGCCTTTGTTCTTGGAGAAGGCTTGCCAGAATTCTTTGTACGGGGACGGGTACAGCAGGCTTTGATCGACTGCTGACACTGGAGTAGGTGTGGTCATGGTCATGATCTCAGCGCTGGTGACGGATGCGTGGGTTGGCGAAGCCGTAGAGGATATCCACCACGAAGTTCACCAGGATCACCAGGCAGGCGATCAGCAGGATGCCGTTCTGCACCACCGGGTAGTCCCGCGCGCCAATGGCTTCGATCAGCCATTTGCCGATGCCGGGCCACGAGAAGATGGTCTCGGTCAGGACCGCACCGGCCAGCAGCGTGCCGACTTGCAGGCCGACCACGGTCAACACCGGGATCAGTGCGTTACGCAGGCCGTGCACGAACACCACGCGCGTCGGCGACAGGCCTTTGGCCTTGGCGGTGCGGATGTAATCTTCGCGCAGCACTTCGAGCATCGACGAACGGGTCATCCGCGCGATCACCGCCAGCGGGATGGTGCCGAGCACGATGGCCGGCAGGATCAGGTGGTGCAGGGCGTCGAAGAACGCGTCCGGCTCGTCAGCCAGCAGCGTGTCGATCAGCATGAAGCCGGTGCGCGGCTCGATGTCGTAGAGCAGGTCGATACGCCCGGAAACCGGGGTCCAGCCCAGGCTCACCGAGAAGAACATGATCAGGATCAGGCCCCACCAGAAGATCGGCATCGAATATCCCGCCAGGGAGATGCCCATCACCCCATGGTCGAACAGGGATCCTCGTTTCAGGGCCGCGATCACCCCGGCCAACAGGCCCAGGATACCGGCGAACAACAGGGCGGCCATGGACAGTTCCAGGGTCGCGGGGAACAGGGCGGTGAATTCAGTCCACACGCTGGTGCGGGTCCGCAGCGATTCGCCAAGGTCACCCTGGGCGAGTTTGCCGACGTAATCCAGGTATTGCGCATACAGCGGCTTGTTAAGGCCGAGGCGTTCCATTGCCTGTGCGTGCATCTCGGGGTCGACGCGCCGCTCGCCCATCATGACTTCGACGGGGTCGCCAGGGATCATGCGAATCAACGCAAACGTGAGCAACGTTATGCCGAAAAACGTGGGGATCAATAACCCCAGTCGGCGGGCAATAAAACTAAACATCTTGTCGTGTACCTCAATCAGCCGGTTAGGCAGGTCCGGCGCCGTCAATGTCGACGGCGCCGAGCGTTTTTCTTATTTACTTCACCTGGGTGGTGGCGAAGTTATTGTTCGTCAGAGGGCTTTGGGTATAACCCTCGACGTTCTTGCGCATAGCGGTGAACATTTTCGGGTAAGCCATGGGGATCCATGGTTGGTCCTTGTCGAAAACGTCCATGGCTTGTTCATAGAGTGCAGCGCGTTGTGCGGGTTCAGCCACAGCGCGCGCCTTGTCGATCAAGTCTTGAAACTCGTTGTTACACCAGCGCGCGTAGTTTTCGCCGTTTTTCGCTGCATCGCAACTCAGGTTCGGCGTGAGGAAGTTATCCGGGTCGCCGTTATCCCCCGCCCATCCGGCGGATACCATGTCGTGTTCACCGTTTTTAGCACGCTTGAGCATTTCGCCCCATTCCATGACTTTGATATTCACCTTCAGGCCAATCTGCGCCAGATCCGCCTGCATGCGCTGGGCGCCGAGCATCGGGTTAGGGTTGGTCGGGCCGCCGCCGTTACGGGTGAACAGGGTGAACTCGGTGCCTTCCGGCACACCCGCTTCCTTGAGCAGGGCACGGGCCTTGTCGAGGTCGCGCGGTGGGTTTTTCAGCTTGTCGTTGAAGCCCAGCAGCGTGGGGGGAAACGGGCCGGTGGCATCGACAGCGTTGCCTTTGCCGTACAGCGATTCGTTGTAGCCTTTTTTGTCGAACGCGATGTTGATCGCGTGACGCACCCGCGCGTCGCTCATGTACTTGTGTGTGGTGTTCAGTGCGGTGTAGGCGGTGGTCATCGCCGCCAGTTCATCGACCTTCAGGTTCGGGTCTTTCTTGATGCTTGGCAGGTCATCGGGCTTGGGATATAGCGCGACCTGGCATTCGTTGGCCTTGAGCTTCTGCAGGCGCACGTTGTTGTCGACCGCAATGGCCAGGATCAACGGATCGGCCGGCGGCTTGCCACGGAAGTACTCCGGGTTGGCCTTGAAGCGCACCTGGGCATCTTTCTGGTAGCGGATGAAGATGAACGGGCCGGTACCGATCGGCTTGCTATTGAGCTCATCGGTCTTACCGGCGGCGAGCAGTTTGTCGGCGTATTCAGCGGAGTGGATGGCGGTAAACGGCATCGCGACATCGGCCAGGAACGGTGCTTCAGGGCGCGTCAGGGTGAAGACCACCGTGTGGTCATCAGTCTTCTCGACACTTTTGAGCAGTTCCTTGAAGCCCATGCTTTCGAAATAGGGGAAACCCGTGGTGGATTTGTTATGCCAAGGGTGTTTCGGGTCCAACTGGCGCTGGAAGCTCCAGAGCACGTCATCGGCATTCAAGTTACGCGTGGGTTTGAAATAGTCGGTGGTGTGGAACTTGACGTCATCGCGCAGGTGGAACGTATAGGTCAGGCCGTCGTCACTGATTTCCCAGCTCTTGGCGAGCGCGGGAACAATTTCAGTGGTGCCTGGCTTGAAGTCCACCAAACGGTTGAACATGGTTTCAGCAGCGGCGTCAGCCGTCACGGCCGTGGTGTACAGGACCGGGTCGAAACCTTCCGGGCTGGCTTCGGTGCAGACCACCAGTGGTTTGGCCGAAACGCCGATGGCCACGCTCAACAGCGCGGCAGCCATGGCGGCTTGTAGTGGGAGCAATTTCATTCGGAGCCCTCTGCAATCGATGGGACCAGACAAGCGTAGACGGCGGGCTCGTCCTGAGCCCGCCGCTTACTTGGCGCTGATTAAAGAATGTTGAACGGGATGGTGGTGACCAGGCGGAACTCTTTGATGTTGCCGTCAGCTTGTTGGGCGCTGGCGCGGTGAGTCACGTAGGTGCCACGGATCGTAGTGGCCTTGAGTGGGCCGCTCTGAATTGCGTAGGAAGTACCAACGCCGTATTCCTGGTGTTTCTCGCCGTCCATCAGGCGCAGGTCGCTACGCGATGCGCCGGCTTCGCCGTAGGCGGTGCCGTTGTAGTGAGTACCGTCGATGCCCCAACCGCGCGCCGAGTAGACGTTGAACTTCAGGCCTGGCACGCCGTATTCGGCCATGTTGATGGCGTAGGCGATCTGGAAAGACTTCTCGTTCGGGCTGTTGAAGTCCGAAGTCAGGGAGTTTGCCAGGTAGATGCCGTTGGTTTCGTGCAGGTAGTCGAAGTACTCGTCACCGTTCACTTCCTGGTACGAGAAGGTCAGGCTGTGGGCCTGGTGGGTCAAGCCCAGGGACAACGAGTAGGTGTCGTTGTCGATGTTGCCCATCTTCTTGCTGCCGGTGTCGGTGGTCTTGTAGTAGTTCAGGCCGGTGGTCAGTGCCAGGGTCTGAGCATCACCCAGTTCGTGGGTTGCGCCAAAGTAGTACTGGTTCCAGAAGTCTTCGACGTTGGCGGCGAACACGCTGGTTTTCAGGCTCTTGAACGGCTGGTAGTTGAAGCCCAGGGTCTTGACCTTGTCGGTTTCCTGGCCATTGCCGTATTCGGAACGGAATTTCGACAGGCTCTGCTCGGTACGCGGCGAAACGCGATCGAAGATACCGCCCTGGAACGACAGGTTGCTGAACTCTTCGCTGTTGAAGCTCACACCTTCAAAGCTCGAAGGCAGCGCACGGTTGCCGATGGTGTCGACGATACCGGTGCTGAAGTTCTGGCGACCGGCGGTCAAGGTGGTGTTGGAGACACGGAACTTGACGTTGGCCAGGCCCAGTTTGCTCCACTGGCCTACAGCGTCGCCGCCGGAATCCGCCAGGGTACGGTTGGAACCGCCGGCGATATCTTTGCGGTCGCGGTCGAGGGCGATGAAGTTGTAGGCAGCGACTTCAGTGCTGACCCCGACAGTGCCTTGGGTGAAGCCCGAGGTGTAGTTGAGGATGGTGCCCTGGGCCCAGTTGATACGGCGCGAGATCGGCGTCTTCACGCCGTCTTTGCGATAGCTGAAGCGGTCGTTGCGAAACTTCATTTCGTTCGCATACCAGTTGCGAGTGGTACCGCCCAGGCTTTGACCGTCGATGAAGCCCTTGGCCTCGCTTTGCGCGCTGGTGCCGGCCAGTGTGGTCGGCACGAAGTCCTGGCTGGCGGGTTCCGCGTAGGCGGTGGCCGTGATGCTGCTGATGGCCAGGGCCAGAAGCGCTTTGCTGCTCAGTTTCATGGGTTGAAGCTCCTTTGGTTCTCTTTTTAATGCCGGTCTTTTTTGGTGATCCGGCTATTGGGTGTGTAACTCGTTCAAGCCATTGCAAACGTTTGGCGTAGGAAAAATCCCAACAAAAGGCCGCGCGTTTGCAGCAAGGCGGGGGCCGCCCTGCGCAATCCGGTTATTTTCTTATGGGGTGATACTGACGCCCGAGAACACGTTGCGGCCGAATGGGCTGACCTTGAACCCTTCGACTTTGGCGCTTAACGGCTGGTTGACCGTCGAGTGGGCGACGGGCGTGATCGGCACCTGCTGCTTGAGCAGTTGCTGCGCCTGTTTGTACAGAACAGTCCGTTGTTCGCGGTCGGTCACGACCTTGGCTTGCTTGATCAGCTTGTCGTACGCCGGGTCACACCACATGGAGTAGTTGTTCCCGCCGATGGCGTCACAGCTGTAGAGGGTGCCCAGCCAGTTGTCCGGGTCACCGTTATCGCCGGTCCAGCCGATCAGGCTCACATCGTGCTCACCGTTCTTGGTGCGCTTGATGTACTCGCCCCACTCGTAGCTGACGATCTTGACCTTGAGGCCGATCCTGGCCCAGTCGCTTTGCAGCATCTCGGCCATCAGCTTGGCGTTGGGGTTGTACGGCCGTTGCACCGGCATCGCCCACAGGGTGATTTCGGTGCCTTCCTTCACGCCGGCAGCCTTGAGCAGTTCCTTGGCTTTTTCCGGGTTGTAGGCGGCGTCCTTGATAGTCTCGTCGTAGGACCACTGCGTCGGCGGCATGGCGTTTACGGCCAATTGCCCGGCGCCCTGGTACACGGCGTTCAGGATGCTCTGCTTGTTCACCGCCATGTCCAGCGCCTGGCGCACTTCAAGCTGGTCGAACGGCTTGTGGCGCACGTTGTAGGCGATATAGCCGAGGTTGAACCCCGGCTTGGTCAGCAGTTTCAGGTTCGGGTCGGCCTTGAGGGCGTCGACGTCAGCCGGGCGCGGATGCAGGGTCACCTGGCATTCGCCGGCCTTGAGCTTTTGCACGCGCACCGAGGCGTCGGTGTTGATGGCGAAAATCAGCTGGTCGAGCTTGACCTTGCTCGGGTCCCAGTACTGTTTGTTGGCCACATAGCGGATCTGCGAATCTTTCTGGTAACGCTGGAACACGAAGGGGCCAGTGCCGATGGGCTTCTGGTTGATGTCGCTGGGCTTGCCGGCCTTGAGCAGTTGCTCGGCGTATTCGGCCGACAGGATCGCGGCGAAGCTCATGGCAATGTTCTGGATAAACGCGGCATCGACCGTGTTCAGGGTGATCACCACGGTGTGCGGGTCGGTTTTCGCGACCTTGGCAATGTTCTTGTTCAGGCTCATCCCGTTGAAGTACGGAAACTCGGTGGGGTAGGCCTTGCGAAACGGATGGTCGGGGTCAAGCATGCGGTTGAAGGTGAACAGCACGTCGTCGGCGTTGAAGTCCCGGGTCGGCTTGAATTCCTTGTTGCTGTGGAATTTCACCCCTTCACGCAGGTGAAAGGTGTAAGTCAGGCCGTCCGGCGAAATATCCCACTTGGTTGCCAACGCAGGTACGACACCCGTCTCGCCTTTTTCAAACTCAACCAGGCGGTTATACAGCGGCTCGGCCGCATCGTTATCGGTGGCGGTGGTGTACTGCGCGGTGTCAAAGCCGGCCGGGCTGCCTTCCGAGCAGAACACCAGGCTGCGCTTGTCAGCGGCGTGGCCCATTGTGGCCGCAGCCAGCAGGCTGGTACCAAAAATTGCGGATAGAACGGTGGTATGGCGCATGACGATCCCGATCCTTGTTTGTAGTTGTCATCAGCGAGCAATCACCCCGGCATTCAGCCAGGGGGACATCACTGATCCCACACGCAGCAAGTGCCTTTCCGAGTTTGGAGCCTCTGCTGTCCTACGACGTTATGGGTCGCGGACTTCGCAGTAAATGCGCCAAATCGGATTGACCCTGTAGGCAACGGCGCCGTGCATCGCAGTTCGTTGCTGTAGGAGGCAACGATTGCGAGCGTGGTCTGTTTCCTACGGGCCAGGCGGATGCAATAACGGCGACGTTATGAACCGTCGCCGTCATGGCTTCTTACTTGCCGCTTACGCTCACGCCGTAGAAGGAGTTCAAGCCAAACGGGCTGATCTTGAAGTCCTGTACGGTGTTGCGCATGGGTTGATACACCGTCGAGTGCGCGATAGGTGTCATCGGGACTGCATCTTTGAGGATATGTTGCGCCTGCTTGTACAGCTCGGTGCGTTTGGCGACGTCCGACGTGGCCTTGGCTTCTTTCACGATGCCATCGAATTTCTTGTCGCACCATTTCGAGAAGTTGTTACCGGACAGCGAGTCGCAGCCGAACAGCACGTTCAGCCAGTTGTCCGGGTCACCATTGTCACCGCTCCAGCCAATGATCATGGCTTGGTTCTCGCCACCTTTGGAGCGCTTGATGTACTCGCCCCACTCGTAGCTGGTGATCTTCACGTTGAGACCGATCTTCTTCCAGTCGTTTTGCAGCATTTCTGCCATCAGCTTGGCGTTCGGGTTGTACGGACGCTGAACCGGCATGGCCCACAGAACGATTTCAGTACCTTCCTTGACGCCGGCTTCCTTGAGCAGCGACTTGGCTTTCTCAGGGTCGTACTTGGCGTCCTTGATGGTGGTGTCATACGACCATTGGGTCGGCGGCATGGCGTTGACAGCCAGTTGGCCGGCGCCCTGGTACACGGAGTCGATAATCTGCTGTTTGTTCACCGACATGTCCAGCGCCTGGCGTACGCGCAGGTCAGCCAATGGGTTTGGCTGGTCGCTGCCCTTGACCTTGTCCATGACGTTGTAGGCGATATAGCCCAGGTTGAAACCGGCCTGGTTCGGCAGTTTCAGGTCCTTGTCCGCTTCCAGCGCCTTGAGGTCGGCCGGACGTGGGAACAGGGTGATCTGGCATTCGTTTTTCTTGAGCTTCTGGATGCGCACCGACGGGTCGGTGGTGATGGCGAAGATCAGGTTGTCGATCTTCACGTCTTCAGGTTTCCAGTAGTCCTTGTTGCCGGTGTAGCGGATGTTCGAGTCTTTCTGGTAGCTCTTGAACACGAACGGGCCAGTGCCGACCGGCTTCTGGTTGATGTCCGCAGCCTTGCCTTCTTTCAACAGTTGGGCGGCGTATTCAGCCGACTGGATCGAGGCAAAGCTCATCGCCAGGTTCTGGATGAAGGCGGCGTCCACGGTGCCAAGGGTGAACTTGACAGTATGGTCATCGACTTTCTCGATGTTCTTGATGTTGGTGTCCATCCCCATGTCCGTGAAGTACGGGAACTCGGTGGGGTAGGCCTTACGGAATGGATCGTCCTTGTTGATCATGCGGTTGAACGTGAACAGCACGTCATCGGCATTGAAGGTACGGGTCGGCTTGAAGTACGGGGTGGTATGGAACTTGACGCCATCACGCAGGTGGAAGGTGTAGGTCAAGCCATCCGGAGACACGTCCCAGCTGGTAGCCAGCCCAGGAATCACAGCGGTGCCGCCGCGTTCGAACTGGGTCAGGCGGTTGAACATGGTTTCGGCCGAGGCATCGAAGTCTGTTCCGGTGGTGTACTGGCCTGGGTCGAAACCGGCCGGGCTCCCTTCGGAGCAGAACACCAGGTTAGTCGCCGCTTGGGCGAAAGGAGCTGCGGCCATAAGGCCAGCGCTAACAATTAACGGAATGACTGCGTGTTTAAGCATGTTGGCCTCATGATTTGTTGTCATTTTTGGTGGTGAGGGCGACCTCGTGAGTCGGCCTGCGGATACTTATGCAGGCGCCATACCCATTGCAAGATGCTGAACCGTTGCGAGGCTGAAACAGTGGTACGAACGTACAGGAATGTCGCAATTATGAAAGTTTCGACATATTTGCGTATATTTCGAGGGTTTTTTCGGTGCATCCGTCGCACCAAAAAGGCCCATCCGAGGCGTCTGGCGCACTCGGTTGGGGCGCTTCTGTTACTTATCTAGACTCACGCCGTAGAACGGTGTCAGGCCAAAGGGGCTGATCTTGAAGTCCCGAACTTCCTTGCGCAGGGGCTGGAAAACCGTCGAGTTTGCAATAGGCGTTATAGGTACTTGTTCCTTAAGGATTTTTTGTGCCTGTTGATACCACTTGATGCGCTGTTCGCGGTCGTTGCTGACCTTGGCCTGCTGCACCAATTTGTCGTAGGCCGGGTTACACCATTTGGCGTAGTTGCTGCCCTTCACCGCAGCACAACTGTAGAGCACGCCGAGCCAGTTATCCGGGTCGCCATTGTCGCCCGTCCAACCATAAATCATGGCGTCATGCTCGCCGTTTTTGGCGCGCTTGATGTATTCGCCCCATTCATAGCTGACGATATTGGCCTTGATGCCGATCTTCTCCCAATCCTGCTGGATCATTTGTGCCGACATGCGCGCGTTCGGGTTTGAAGCGCGCTGCACGGTCATTGCCCACAGGTTGATGGTAGTTCCTGGTGCAACCCCTGCTTCTTTTAGTAGCGCCTTGGCCTTGACCGGGTCATGGGGCGCGTCCTTGAGCGTGGGGTCATAAGACCACTGCGCCGGAGGCAGGGCGTTCTGCGCCAATTGTCCGGCGCTCTGGTACACCGCCTTGATAATCGCCGGCTTGTCGATGGCCATGTCCAGGGCCTGGCGCACCTTGAGCTGATCCAGCGGCGGGTGGGTCACGTTGTAGGCCAGGAAGCCCAGGTTGAAACCGGCCTGCTGCAGCACGCGCAAGTTCGGGTCCTGCTTCATCACGTCGATATCGGCGGGGCGCGGGTAGCCGCTGACCTGGCATTCGCCGGCCTTGAGCTTCTGTAAGCGCGACGCAGCATCCGGGGTGATGGCGAACACCAGGTTGTCGAGTTTCACATCCTCGGGTTTCCAGTACTGTTTATTGGCCACGTAGCGGATCTGCGAATCCTTCTGGTAGCGCTTGAACACAAACGGCCCGGTGCCTACCGGCTTCTGGTTGATCTCTTCGGCCTTGCCCTGCTTGAGCAGTTGCGCGGCGTACTCGGCCGATTGCACCGAGGCAAAGCTCATGGCCAGGTTTTGCACAAACGACGCATCGACGTTGTTCAGGTTGAAGCGCACGGTATGGTCGTCAAGTTTCTCGACGCTCTTGATCGTGGTGTTCAAGCCCATGTCGGTGAAGTACGGTGACTCGGAGGGGTAGGCCTTACGGAACGGACTGTCGGCATCCAGCAGGCGATTGAAGGTGAACAGCACATCATCCGCGTTGAAATCGCGGGTAGGGGTGAAGAAATCGGTGGTGTGGAACTTGACGCCATCGCGCAGATGGAAGGTGTAGGTCAGGCCGTCTTTGGAGATGTCCCAGCTTGTCGCCAAGCCAGGTTCGACTTCGGTGCCGCCACGCTTGAACTGCGTGAGGCGGTTGAACACGGTCTCGGCCGACGCATCGAAATCGGTGCCGCTGGTGTACTGGCTGGGGTCGAAGCCGGCGGGGCTGGCTTCGGAGCAATAGACCAGGGTGCTGGCCGCGTGGGCCACTGGCATGAAGGCCAGCAGGCCGGCGGCGAGGAGGAGCGGTTTTAAGGCAATTCTTTCCATGGAGACCCCTGAAGTGGCAGGTGTATATAAGCTGCCCAAACGAAAACGGCGCCACCGAGGGTAACGCCGTTCAGGTCTATCAGGTAGGGGTCACGGCATCTGCACTTCAATCACGCCATCGGCGCTCATGTTGACTTGGCTGGTGCCGGCTTCCACTTCAGGTGTGGGGGCTGAATCAGCCATCGCGGCCTTCATCATCATCCCGCCACGGGCGTAAGGCATCGGGTAGCCATTGGTGTTGAAGTTCAGGTTGACGATCTTGTAGCCCTTGCCGCCCAGCGCATCAGTGGCCAGTTGGGCGCGAGCCTTGAATGCGGCGACTGCATCTTTGAGCAGCGCATCTTCGCTGGACTTGCGCGTGGTGTCGGCGATGGAGAACTCCATGTTTTCCATTTTCAGGGTGCTCTGCAGTTCACCAGTGAGCTTGGACAGCGCCGGGAAGTCCGCACTTTCCAGGCGCAGCTCGGCGCGCTCGCGCCAGCCAGTGATCTTCTGGTTCTTGTTGTCGTAGATCGGGTAGCTGTTGCGGCTGCCCTGGCGCAGGGTTACGCCTTTGACTTCGCGGGCCTGGCCCAGGGCCTTGTTCATGGTGGTGGTGATTTCGGCGGCGAGCTTGGCCGGGTCGCTGTTCTGGGACTCGGTGTACAGCGTGACGATCATCTTGTCGCGGGCCACCTCCTGGCTGACTTCGGCGCGCAGGGAAATCTGGTTGTAGTTCAGTCCTTCGGCGGCCACGGCCGGAAGGCTGGCCAGGGTGGCCACGCCGAGGGTGATAACAGCTGCACTGCGAGTGAAACGAGACATGAAAGCTCCTTGAGGTGATCGTGTTCGGTATGACTGTAGACGGTGGCACCGGGTTCTTCGGGTTTACACATTACCTACATGTTGTAGCGATGCCGACGAACGGTCATTTGCCCGGCCTGCGGCAAAGAGCCACACGCGCCATGCCGGTGGGTCTGCTTCGTTTATACTCCTGCCGATCCGCCTGCAGCGCTCACCGGGAGAGCTCATGCTCGCCGCCGTAAAACTGACTTCCGCCACCCGCCAGAACCTCTGGCGCCTGACGTTCATCCGCACGCTGGTGCTGGCCGCACAGGCCGGCTCCGTCGGGCTCGCCTATTGGTTCGACCTGCTGCCTCTGCCGTGGCTGCAACTGGGCGTGACCCTGGGTTTCTCCATCGTACTGTGCGTGTTCACCGCCATCCGGTTGCGCACCACCTGGCCGGTGACCGAGTTGGAGTACGCCCTGCAATTGGCTTGCGACCTGTTTATCCACAGTGTGTTGCTGTATTTCTCCGGCGGTTCCACCAATCCATTCGTGTCTTATTACCTGGTGCCCTTGACCATTGCCGCCGTGACCTTGCCGTGGCGGTATTCGGTAGTGCTGTCGGGCATCGCCCTGACCCTCTACACCCTGTTACTGGCGCGCTTCTACCCGCTGCAAACCTTTCCCATCGCCCGGGAAAACCTGCAGATCTACGGGATGTGGCTGAGTTTTGCGCTGTCCGCCGCCGTCATCACCTTCTTCGCCGCACGCATGGCCGAAGAACTGCGCCGCCAGGAAGAGCTGCGCGCCATTCGCCGTGAAGAAGGCCTGCGCGATCAGCAACTGCTGGCTGTCGCCACCCAGGCCGCCGGCGCTGCCCATGAATTGGGTACACCGTTGGCCACCATGAGCGTGCTGCTCAACGAAATGACCCAGGACCACCACGATCCTGCGTTGCAGGAAGACCTCGGCGTGCTGCGCGAACAGGTCAAGCAATGCAAGCAGACCTTGCAGCAACTGGTACGCGCCGCCGAGGCCAATCGCCGCCTGGCGGTGGAGATGCAGGACGTGACCCAGTGGCTCGATGAAGCCCTGAACCGTTGGCACCTGATGCGCCCCGAAGCCAGTTACCGTTTTCATCTATTAGGGCAGGGCACGGTGCCGCGCATGGCGCCACCACCGGATCTGACCCAGGCGCTGCTCAACCTGTTGAACAACGCCGCCGACGCCTGCCCTGAAGGCCTGGGTGTGCAGCTGGACTGGGATGCCGAAGACGTGACCATCAGCATTCGCGACCACGGCGCAGGTGTGCCGCTGGCCATTGCCGAGCAGATCGGCAAGCCCTTCTTTACCACCAAGGGCAAAGGCTTCGGCCTTGGCCTGTTTTTGAGCAAGGCCAGCGTGACCCGCGCGGGCGGCTCAGTGAAGCTCTATAGTCATGAGGAAGGTGGCACGCTCACCGAGCTGCGCCTGCCCCGTGTCGCACGAGGAGATATCGATGAGTGACGAGATCCAAGTCGAAGGCGAAGAACTGCCGCACCTGTTGCTGGTAGATGACGACGCCACCTTTACCCGCGTGATGGCGCGCGCCATGAGCCGCCGCGGTTTTCGCGTCAGCACCGCTGGCTCCGCCGAAGAGGGCCTGACCATCGCCCAGGCCGACCTGCCGGACTACGCCGCGCTCGACCTGAAGATGGACGGCGATTCCGGCCTGGTGCTGCTGCCCAAGCTGCTGGAACTCGACCCGGAAATGCGCGTGGTGATCCTCACCGGTTACTCCAGCATTGCCACCGCCGTCGAGGCGATCAAGCGCGGTGCCTGCAACTACCTGTGCAAGCCGGCGGACGCCGACGATGTGCTGGCCGCCTTGCTCTCCGAACACGCCGACCTCGACACCTTGGTGCCGGAAAACCCGATGTCGGTGGACCGCCTGCAATGGGAGCACATCCAGCGCGTACTGACCGAGCACGAAGGCAATATCTCCGCCACCGCTCGCGCCCTGGGCATGCACCGCCGTACCTTGCAGCGCAAGTTGCAGAAGCGTCCGGTACGGCGTTGAGCAATGCTGGATCAAAAAAGCCCGGACGTTCCGGGCTTTTTCTTCGCCAGAGTGGTTACTCAGTAGGGAAAGGCAACACGGCCGTCGAACAGGTTATAGCGCTGATCCGGCAACTTGGCGGGGGCTTTGAAGGATACATACAAAATACCGTCTTTTATCTTGGCAGCGCTCACTTCGAGTGAGGCTTGCGGTTCGATCGCAACGTGGTCGGGGAGGATGCTGCTGGAGAGGTTCTTTTTGGCAATCGACTCATCGAAGATATAAATTACCGGTTGGCGGTTTTTTACGGGCAGCGTGTCTTTTGCCCAGGTTGCCCAGCCCTTGGCGTTGAAGGCCTGGGTCGACGCCGATTGGATGCCGCTGTCCCTGAATACTCTCCCAACACCGTTTTTGAGTTTGTCAGCGCCCTCTGATGTAACAAAGGCGTAGCGATAGGCCTTGCCGCTGTATTCGGCTTGTTCATCCAGGTCGGACAGGAATTCGCTCACATTCGGTGGGTACTTGTTTGGATCGACCTCCGTGCGAAGGATTTCATTGATTTCGCCCGAACCGGCTTCGGTGTACTCATTCAGGCTCTCGTAATCTTCAGCCCTGGACGTCTGCGTCAAGCGGGTCAACTCGTCCAGCACCCGCTCGCGCTCTGCGCTACTCAGTGCATTTTCGTCTTTGTCTATCCGGCTGATGTCTTGCGCAAGTTGAGCTTTGGCAGAGGAGTTACTGGCATTCCATGGGAAATTTATACCTGCGCCTTTGTCCAGTTGTACCCAAATGCCCTCCTTGTCGAGATGCACAGTCATGATCGATTGCCTGGAGGTGGGGTCAATAATTTCGGCGTACTGATCGGTTAGTTTAAAATTGCTTTTGAGTTCATATACCCGTTCTATCTCCGAATGATCTGTGTGTCGAATGAACCACCGGTCCAGGCCGTCGGCGTCACGGAGGTGATAGATGTTGTTGGCGTTCTTCGTTGCGTGCTCTATAAGCCTTTCGCCGTCTTCGACGGCATGGGCACTGATGTTGTTAGATTCAGAGGGGCGCAGGCGATTGGCGGCTTCGGTGGGTGCCGGCGTTGTCACGTCTTCGGTTGGAGGGCTGTTGGGTGCTTCGATAGCCTCGTCTGCCACCGCCGATTCAATCGACGCCGTCCCTCTGTCGAGCGTGGATGCGCTGCCGGCGATACCGGGCACTGCATTGAGCACGCCAAACACGATCCGGTCGGTCCCGCGGGATTTGCCGTGGGCCAGATCATCGATACCGACGCCCACCTCTGTAATGCCGGCCCCTGTGTAGATCGCATCCAGCGCCAGGCCTACCTCCGGCATGACAAACGCCAACGGGGTCAGCAGCAACGCTGTGGCAGTAGCGGCCTCTGCCAGTTTCAGTGCGGCGTCCTTGATTACATCGCCATCGGTAGTGATGTCGTGATCGGCGTCGGCATAGGCGCGCTCTTTTTGACGCTGGGTCATGGCCTTGAATGGGTCGCCGTTCAGGGGCTCCAGAGTAATATAGCGCTGAGGGTCCCAATCACTGAGTGAGGTAAAGCCCAGCGCATTGGGTTTCTGTGCTTCGGTCCAGCCCCCCAGTCCCACGAGGGACTGCTTCACGCCGTCAGAAAAAAACTTGTCGTCCTGGTCGTTCTTGGTGAAGTGGTTAAGCAACGCCGTCCGCTTGATCGGGTCAGCCGCCTGGTCGGCCAGCCAGGTTTTCATGGCTTCGGGGTTATCAAACCTGTGCAGCGGTGATGAGTTGCCCGGAATATGCAGCAGGGTGGTTTTAATCGGTTTGCCGTGGCTGTCCAGGCGGGTCTTTTTGTCGATGATGTACAGCAGGTCGGTAGATACGTCGCCATTGATCGACAGTAGACCAACGTCGACGTCGGGGTCCTTGGCATACGGGGCTTCCAGGTTCTTGACACTGGTTTCAGACCAAGGCTTTCCAGGTTGAAGGCCCGATGCACGTAGGACCAGGCGGGTTTCTTCATTGCTCAGGCTGCCGTCCTTTTGCTGTGCAAGGGCAGCTTGAACGAGGGCTATCTTGGTGAGTAGCTCGTAGGGTTTTTCATGGGTTGCCCAGAACGTGTCCAAGTAGGATTTGTAAGGCGTAATCAGCTCGGTTTCCCATACCAGATCCCGAAATTGTTGTGGCGTAAGCGAGACCTTTGACGACAGATTCGGTACTGAGTCCTTTGAGGTGCCTGTGCCTCGAACGACGTACTCGTATGTCGGGCTCATGAAATCGTGGGCCATCTGAATGACTGACACGAGAGGAAAGGAATGAAAAATATTCAACAGTCTTGAGGCTGTCGGGTGCGTCCGCGCCAGTCCGGTAGGCGATTCATCGTCATTGTTTTTCCTGCGTACGTTGGTCAGTGCGGCCTCGGTCAGGCTAATTTGGTTGAGTATCTTGCCATCCGACGGTGCCGGTTTGGTCGTGTCGTAGTTGGTCGTTACGATATAGGTATGGTCGGGGTTCAGCTGCAGGTTGAATTTTTTGCGCAACGCTTGCGCAATTATTTGTGAGGTTTCCTGTGCCGGCGTCAGGATGGTTTGGCTGGCATTTTTTATAAGGCGTTCAACGCTTTGGCTACTGTGGGACGCGTCGACCGTTTCATAGACTTCCGTGATCCGTCCAGGCGAGGCGGGCAGTTGTCTGGAGTCATCTATGGTTTGCTCCTGGACGGTAGGTATGGTCTGTGGGGGCAGGCGTACAAATTGTATCGACGTGGGAAGGGTCATATAGGATTTTTCTCTCTGAGCGTGTTCCAAAGTGCCGAGAGTAAGTGGGACGGTTTCGAGTACTGGTTGCCAGCCGATGTAAGTCAAATAAATACTGAACGCTGACTGAATGAGCGACATCGAATTGCCCGCTGCGCTAAAGCCTACCTTATGATCCACTCACACTACTGCGCCGAGCGAAACAATGAATCAGAACGCTGAGTATTCCGCGGTCAACGACGCGGTGCGTGGGCAATTTCTACGGCGGGTGTGGGGGTTGATTACGCCCTACTGGCGCAGTGAAGAGAAGGGCATCGCCTGGCTGCTGCTGTTGGTGGTGCTGGGGCTTTCGCTGTTCAGCGTCGCTGTATCGGTGTGGTTCAACAGTTGGAACCGCGATTTCTACAACGCGCTGGAGCACAAGGACTACGACGCTTTTACCCACCTGCTGATGTACTTCAGCGTGATTGCGGTGGTGGCGATTGTAACCGGCGTGTTCACGTCCTATCTGCAACAGATGCTCACCATCCGCTGGCGCCGCTGGCTGACGGAACGCTACTTTGCCCAATGGCTGGGCCACAAGAACTACTACCACCTGGAATACGGCGGTTACACCGATAACCCCGACCAGCGTATTTCCGAAGACCTCAATGCATTTACCGCCAGCACCCTGACCCTGGGGCTGGGTTTTATCAGCAACCTGGTGAGCCTGGTGTCGTTCTCGGTGATCCTGTGGGGCGTGTCCGGCAGCATCGAAGTGTGGGGCATCACGATTCCCGGCTATATGTTCTGGGCCGCGCTGGTGTATGCGGTGATCGGCAGTTGGCTGACGCATGTGATTGGTCGAAAACTGATCGGCTTGAGCAACCGTCAACAACGCTTTGAGGCGGACCTGCGCTTCAGCCTGGTGCGGGTGCGGGAGAACGCGGAAAGCATCGCGCTGTTCAACGGTGAGCCTAACGAACACCATCAATTGAGCGCGCGTTTCGCACGGGTATGGAGCAACTTCTGGAGCATCATGCAGCTCAAGAAGCGTCTGAGTTTCTTCACCAGCGGTTACTCGCAGATCGCCATCATCTTTCCTTTTGTGGTGGCGGCGCCGCGTTACTTCGCCGGCAAGATCGAACTGGGCGTGCTGATGCAGGTGGCCCAGGCGTTCGGCAGCGTGCAGGGCAGCCTCAGTTGGTTTGTCGACGCCTATACGTTGCTGGCCAGTTGGCGCGCCACCTGTGATCGTCTGCTGAGTTTCGGCCAGGCCATGCAAGACAACGAAACCCGCAACATGGGCATTGGCTTGCAGCATCAGGGCGCAGGTTTGCAGGTCAAGGATCTGAACCTGGACCTGGCCGACGGCCGTCACCTGCTGCAAGGCGCCGAGCTGACCGTTGCCGAGGGCGAGCGCCTGATGCTCAGCGGTCGCTCCGGCAGCGGCAAGTCGACGTTGCTGCGGGCCATGGGCAACCTGTGGCCCAACGGTCACGGCAATATTCGCCTGCCGGCCGAGCGCTATCTGTTCCTGCCGCAGAAACCCTACTTGCCGATTGGCACGTTGAAGGCGGTGTTGAGTTATCCACAGGACGACAGCGTCTACCCGGCAGAACGTTATGCACAGGTCCTGGAAACCTGTCGCCTGCCCCATCTGATCGACCGACTGGAGGAAGCCAACCACTGGCAGCGCATGCTTTCGCCGGGCGAACAGCAACGCCTGGCCTTTGCCCGCGCGTTGCTGTTCGCGCCGCAATGGCTGTACATGGACGAAGCGACGTCGGCCATGGACGAAGAGGATGAGGCGACCTTGTATCAGGCGTTGATCGATGAGTTGCCGGGGCTGAGCATCGTCAGCGTCGGCCATCGCAGCAGCCTCAAGCGCTTCCATGGACGGCATGTGCGGATCGAGGGAGGGCAGTTGCAGGAACAAGTCCCAGTATGATGTGAGGCCGGGTCAGAAAAGGAACCGTTTTGGGGAGGACACTCACTCAAGGGGTGGGGGGATCCCCTATTTTTCCTACTGATCCAGAGGTTTTTTATGAATTCGGTGAATGCTTTTTCAACCACCCAGCCTTCCTATTACGCGGCTACCGCCCAGAGTGCCACACCTTCAGCCGCTCCCCAGCCTGAGCCTACCCGTGCAATGGCCACCGAAGAGAAAAACAGCGGATGCATGAGCGGTTGTACCGGGCCGGTTGCGGCCAGTGTCGTGAATTCACTGGCTCGACTGGCAACGTCGGTGATTCATCTGATGAACAAGCAGGACGGCTGCAATCACAGGTCCAGCCACGAGGCGTTGACCAGGCTGTGATTTAAGCCCCGTTTTCAGCGGCCGGCAGCGATTCCAGTCGAGCAGGTAGGCCCCAAAAAAAGCCCGGCTGATCATTGATCAGCCGGGCTTTTTTTGTACTTGAAGACGACTTACTTCTTCAAACCGTAATGCTCATCCAGCATGCCAGGGGCGTTCGGCGTTTTTGGCGCATAGTCCCGTGGCGGCTCCTGGTTTTCCCGCGGTGGGGTCAGGCGTTCCCGTGGGGGCTGCGGCGCATCGGAATGCAACGCGGCCAGCAGGCGCTGGCGGGTGATGTCGTCGAGGGCGAGGCGGTTGGCGCCATCGGCGAGATGATCCTGTACTTCCTGGTAGCTCTGGGTGAGCTTCTTGACCAGGGTCGCGGTGCTGTTGAAGTGGGTAACAACCTCGTTCTGATAACTGTCAAAACGTTCCTGGATATCATCCAGCTGACGCTGCGTGCGGTTAGGCGCGGCATTCGGCAGCAAGCGAGCAACCAGGAAACCAATGGCGACACCGGCAACCAGGGCAAGAGTCGGCAACAACCAAACTAAGAGCGAGTGTTCCACGAGTCCTTCCTCTATAAACGGCTTTGCTTTACGTTAACGGCTCAAACCTGCGCTGTATACCGCGATTAAGCTCGCAATGATGCCAAGCACAGACTTTTAGCTAGACGAGTCGACCCTTTGAGAGGTCACGGAGTTCATTCCTTGCTCATGCGTGAAACCCCCGTTTTGATCGATGGCCCGGTAGGCCAATTGGAAGCCCTGTACCTGGATCACCCCGAGCCACGTGGCCTGGCGCTGATCTGTCACCCTAACCCGGTGCAGGGCGGGACCATGCTCAATAAAGTTGTATCGACCTTGCAACGCACCGCCCGCGATGCCGGTTTGATCACCTTGCGTTTCAATTACCGTGGCGTCGGCGCGAGTGCCGGCACCCACGACATGAGTACCGGTGAAGTGGACGATGCTGAAGCGGCTGCTACCTGGTTGCGGGAAAAACACCCCGACCTGCCGATCACCTTGCTCGGGTTTTCCTTCGGAGGCTACGTGGCCGCCAGCCTGGGTGGCCGCCTGGAGGCCAAGGGCGAAAAACTCTCGCACCTGTTCATGGTTGCCGCCGCGGTGATGCGCCTGCGTGACAGCGACCAGCTGCCCCAGGCCTGCCCACTGACCCTTATCCAGCCGGAAACCGACGAAGTGGTCGACCCGCAGACCGTCTACGACTGGTCCGCCGCCTTGAATCGCCCCCATGAGCTGCTGAAAGTGGCAGAATGCGGACACTTTTTTCACGGCAAGCTCACCGATCTGAAGGATCTGGTGCTGCCGCGCCTCTCGAATTGATAGCAGTCTGATAAGCGATTACCCATGACGACTCGTACCCGTATCCTCACCGGCATCACCACCACCGGCACGCCGCACCTGGGCAACTACGCCGGTGCGATCCGCCCGGCGATCCTCGCCAGCCAGGACGCCAATGCCGACTCCTTCTACTTCCTGGCCGACTACCACGCCCTGATCAAGTGCGATGACCCGCAGCGCATCCAGCGCTCGCGCATGGAAATCGCCGCGACCTGGCTGGCCGGTGGCCTGGATGTGAACCGGGTGACGTTCTATCGCCAGTCGGACATCCCGGAAATCCCCGAACTGACCTGGCTGCTCACCTGTGTTGCCGCCAAGGGCCTGCTCAACCGCGCCCACGCGTACAAGGCCTCGGTGGACAAGAACGTGGAAGCCGGCGAAGACCCGGATGCGGGCATCAGCATGGGCCTGTACAGCTACCCGGTGCTGATGGCGGCGGACATCCTGATGTTCAACGCGCACAAGGTGCCGGTCGGTCGCGACCAGATCCAGCACGTGGAAATGGCCCGTGATATCGGCCAGCGCTTCAACCACCTGTTCGGCAACGGTAAAGAATTCTTCACCATGCCCGAGGCGTTGATCGAAGAAAGCGTCGCCACCTTGCCGGGCCTGGACGGCCGCAAGATGTCGAAAAGCTACGACAACACCATCCCATTGTTCACCAGCGCCAAGGACATGAAGGACGCCATCTCGCGGATCGTCACCGACTCCCGCGCTCCGGGCGAAGCCAAGGACCCGGACAATTCGCACCTGTTCACCCTGTACCAGGCGTTTGCGACCAAGGCGCAGGAAGAAGAGTTCCGTGCCGAACTGCTGCAAGGGCTGGGTTGGGGCGAGGCGAAGAACCGCCTGTTCCACCTGCTGGACGGCCAGTTGGGTGAAGCCCGCGAGCGTTACCATCAACTGATGTCGCGCCCTTCTGACATGGAAGACCTGCTGCTGATCGGCGCCAAGAAGGCTCGTGCCGTGGCGGCGCCGTTCCTGGCTGAACTGCGTGAAGCGGTGGGCCTGCGTTCGTTTGTCAACCAGGCTGCGGCACCAGTCGCCGCCAAGAAGAAAGCGGCGAAAGCCGCGCGCTTCGTGAGCTTCCGTGAAGACGACGGCAGTTTCCGCTTCCGCCTGCTGGCCGCCGACGGCGAGCAACTGCTGTTGTCGCGCAACTTTGCCGATGGCAAGGCGGCGGGCGCAGTGACCAAGCAACTGCAAAGCGGCGACGCGCTGGACCTGCGTACCGAGGCCCTGGGCTTCAGCGTGTGGTTGGACGGCGTGACGGTGGCGGACAGTGCTGAGTTCGCCGACGAAGCGTCCCGCGATGCGGCCATCGCCGCTCTGCGCGTCGCGTTGACCCCCCTCGAGGATTAACCCGACCAAGGGTTGATTGCCATTATCCAGGGCCGTCGTTACAGTGACGGCCCGTTTTTGTTGCCTTGCTAACGAAATTATGACGCCCCTAGAACGATATCAAGCTGATCTGAAACGCCCTGAATTCTTCCATGACGCGGCCCAGGAAACGGCGGTGCGTCATCTGCAGCGCCTGTACGATGACCTGCTCGCGGCTTCGCAAAGCAAGCCAGGGATGTTCAGCAAGCTGTTTGGCAAGAAAGACCAAACGCCGGTCAAGGGCCTGTACTTCTGGGGGGGCGTGGGCCGGGGCAAGACCTACCTGGTGGACACCTTTTTCGAAGCGCTGCCGTTCAAGGAAAAGGTCCGGACGCACTTTCACCGCTTCATGAAGCGCGTGCACGAAGAGATGAAGACCCTGCCGGGCGAGAAAAACCCGCTGACCATCATCGCCAAGCGTTTCTCCGAAGAAGCGCGGGTGATCTGCTTCGATGAGTTCTTCGTCTCCGACATCACCGACGCCATGATCCTCGGCACCCTGATGGAAGAGCTGTTCAAGAACGGCGTGACCCTGGTCGCCACCTCGAACATCGTGCCCGACGGTTTGTACAAGGACGGCCTGCAACGCGCACGCTTCCTGCCGGCCATTGCGTTGATCAAGCAGCATACCGAGATCGTCAACGTCGACAGCGGCGTCGACTACCGTCTGCGTCACCTGGAGCAAGCGGAGCTGTTCCACTTCCCGCTCAATGAGGCGGCCCACGAAAGCCTGAAAAAGAGCTTCCGTGCCCTTACGCCGGAATGCACCCAGGCGGTGGAAAACGACAAGCTGGTGATCGAGAACCGCGAAATCATCGCGCTGCGCACCTGCGACGACGTGGCCTGGTTCGAGTTCCGCCAACTGTGCGACGGCCCGCGCAGCCAGAACGACTACATCGAACTGGGCAAGATCTTCCACGCGGTGATCCTGAGCGGCGTGGAGCAGATGAGCGTTACCACCGACGACATCGCGCGACGTTTCATCAACATGGTCGACGAGTTCTACGACCGTAACGTGAAGCTGATCATCTCGGCGGAAGTTGAGTTGAAGGACCTGTACACCGGCGGTCGCCTAAACTTCGAATTTCAGCGCACCCTGAGCCGCTTGCTGGAAATGCAGTCCCATGAGTTCCTGTCGCGTGGGCACAAGCCGTAACTTGACGTAACGCCTATAAAAGGTCCGCAGCGATTGCGGTCCTTTTATAGTTTGGGCGCTGGTTAATAAGTGATCTGGTCTGTGCTGGGTGGTGCCGGTTCTATGAGGAGCATTTCGCCCTTTTTTAACTCGTAGAGCGCGCCGTCCGGACCCTTGAATATTACTTTTAACTCCAGCTCCGGATATTTCTCCTCCTTGTTCTTTTTCTCATCCATTTGTGGATTCAACTGATCGGTCAGATTTTCGTTGAATTGACTTGCGTCTAACTTATTTGGTTGTACAGCTGGGTTGAACGATTGAGCGTTGCTGCCTATGGATGACATGATTGAGTCTCCGTCCTGATTTCAAGTAAGTCGGTTTGGAAAAAGCCCTTTGTGCATTCGGACCGTAGCTCGGCAGAAATCAACGGCTTCGACCTCGTTTAAAATGGCAGGCGCCCAAGGCGCAACCTAGCGACTTCATCTTATTCGTCAGTAGGAATTGGGTGAGGGGCTTGTAGGCGGGCATAGGGTTCTCAATTCGACCCTGCACCATTGCGGTGTACAGGGTCGTTTGCTTCGTCAAGCGGCGAACCTACGCCGCTTGCTGAAACTGCTGGCGATACTGGTTCGGCGACAACTCCGTGTGCTGCCTGAACAGCCGTGCAAAGAAACTCGCATCGTCGTAACCCACCTCATAACTGATGGTCTTGATGCTCTTGCGGCTGCCCGAGAGCAGGCCCTTTGCCGTCTCGATACGCAGCCGTTGCAGGTAGTGCAGCGGCTTGTCGCCGGTGGCGGTCTGGAAGCGGCGCATGAAGTTGCGGATGCTCATGCCGTGTTCCCGGGCCACGTCTTCGAAGCGGAATTTGTCGGCGAAGTGTTCTTCGAGCCAGTGCTGGATCTGCAGGATGATCACGTCCTGATGCAGCTTCTGTCCGCCAAACCCGATACGTCCTGGCGAATAGCTGCGCTGCACTTCGTAGAGGATATCGCGGGCCACAGCCTGGGCGATGTTGGCGCCGCAGAAGCGCTCGATCAGGTAGATGTAGAGGTCGCACGCCGAGGTGGTGCCGCCGGCGCAATACAGGTTGTCGGCGTCAGTGAGGTGCTTGTCCTGGTTGAGCTGGACCTTGGGGAAACGTTCGCCGAACGCATTGAAGAAACGCCAGTAGGTGGTCGCTTCCTTGCCATCGAGCAGGCCGGCTTCGGCCAGCCAGAATACCCCGGTAGCTTCGCCGCACAACACAGCACCGCGTGCATGCTGTTCGCGCAGCCACGGCAGCACTTGCGGGTAGCGGGCGCACAAGGTGTCGAAGTCATCCCAGAAGGCCGGCAGCACGATGATGTCGGCGTCTTCCAGGCCGCCGTCCACCGGCATGATCACATCACTGAAACTGCACACCGATTGCCCATCGGGGCTGACCAGGCGTGTTTCAAACCCTGGCGTCAGGCCCAGGCCTTGTTGCTTGCCGTAACGCAGGCTGGCGAGGTGGAAGAAATCCTTGGCTTGCATGAGGGTGGAAGCGAATACCCGATCAATGGCCAAAATGCTGACGCGCCGCAAGGGCGTGGAGATTTGGTTAGACATAATTTCATTTATTCTTATAGGGGAAAGTGGTCACCAGACGGCTGGATCGTCTTATTTTTTGTCGCATGTGTCCAGTGTCCCGTGCTGCCTTCGCGGCATAGTCTCTGTGGGCTCGCTCTTGTCCGACAATCCATGCAGGTGACCCATGATTCCCAGAACCTTGTTCAGCCCGGAACACGAACTCTTCCGCGAGAGCGTGCGCACCTTCCTCGAAAAGGACGCCGCGCCGTTCCATGGGCAATGGGAGAAACAGGGCTACATCGACCGCAATTTGTGGAGCAAGGCGGGGGAGTCGGGCATGCTCTGCTCTCACCTGCCGGAAGAATATGGCGGGCTGGGCGCGGACTTTTTATACAGCGCGGTGGTGATCGAAGAAATCAGCCGGCTGGGCCTGACCGGCATCGGCTTTTCCCTGCATTCGGACATTGTGGCGCCTTATATCCTGCATTACGGCAGTGAAGCGCTGAAACACAAATACCTGCCCAAGTTGATCTCCGGCGAGCTGGTCACGGCGATTGCCATGACCGAGCCGGGCGCCGGTTCCGACTTGCAAGGCGTGAAGACCACGGCGGTGCTGGACGGCGATGAATACGTGATCAACGGCTCCAAGACCTTCATTACCAATGGCTACCTGGCCGAGTTGGTCATCGTGGTCGCCAAGACCGATCCCAAGGCCGGCGCCAAGGGCACCAGCCTGTTCCTGGTGGAAGCCGACACGCCGGGCTTCGACAAGGGCAAGCGCCTGGAGAAGGTGGGCATGAAGGCCCAGGATACCTCGGAGCTGTTCTTCCAGGATGTGCGGGTGCCCAAGGAAAACCTGCTCGGTCAGGCCGGCATGGGCTTCGCCTATCTGATGCAGGAGCTGCCTCAGGAACGGTTGACCGTGGCGATTGGCGCGCTGTCATCCGCCGAGGCGGCGTTGGAGTGGACCCTGGAATACACCCGCGAGCGCAAGGCGTTCGGCAAGGCGATTGCGGATTTCCAGAACACCCGCTTCAAGCTGGCGGAGATGGCCACCGAGATTCAGATTGGCCGTGTGTTTGTCGACAAGTGCATGGCGTTGCACCTGGAAGGCAAGCTGGATGTGCCCACGGCGGCGATGGCCAAGTACTGGGCTACCGACCTGCAATGCAAGGTGCTCGATGAGTGCGTGCAGTTGCACGGAGGCTATGGCTTCATGTGGGAATACCCGATTGCCCGGGCGTGGGCGGATGCGCGGGTGCAGCGGATTTATGCGGGGACCAATGAGATCATGAAGGAGATCATTGCGCGGGCGCTTTGATTGGGCGGTTCTGCTGATGGCCAAATCGGGGGCAAGCCCCCTCCCACACTTGAATGTATTCACAGATCAAAATGTGGGAGGGGGCTTGCCCCCGATAGCGGTCTTAAGATCAATCAAGGCGCTGGGTTCGGGTGATCCTTCTGAATCGCCTCAATCCCTTCCAATACCTCTTTCGACAGTTTCAGATCCGCACTGGCAATGTTGCTATCCAGTTGCTCCAGCGACGTGGCACCAATGATGTTGCTGGTCACGAACGGTTGCTGCGTCACAAACGCCAGCGCCATCTGCGCCGGGTCCAGCCCATGCTCCCGCGCCAGTGCAACGTAGCGGCTGCATGCCGCTTCCGACTGCGGGTTGAAGTAACGGCTGAAGCGGCTGTATTCCGTCAGTCGCGCTTTCGCTGGGCGGGCGCCATTCTCATATTTGCCGCTGAGCATGCCGAACGCCAGGGGCGAATACGCCAGCAGGCCGCATTGCTCGCGAATCGCGACTTCCGCCAGGCCCACTTCAAAGCTGCGGTTGAGCAGGTTGTAGGGGTTCTGGATCGACACCGCACGCGGCCAGCCACGGGCTTCGGCCAGGGCGAGGAACTTCATGGTGCCCCACGGCGTTTCGTTGGACAGGCCGATGTGGCGGATCTTGCCGGCCTTCACCTGCTCATCCAGCGCTTCGAGGGTTTCTTCCAGCGGGGTGAGGTTGTCTTCGTCCTTGTGCTTGTAGCTCAGTTGGCCGAAGAAGTTGGTACTGCGTTCCGGCCAGTGCAGTTGGTAGAGGTCGATCCAGTCGGTCTGCAGGCGCTTGAGGCTGGCGTCCAGGGCTTCGACGATGTGCTTGCGGTTGTGGCGCAGGTGGCCGTCGCGGATGTAGTCGATGGTGTTGCCGGGGCCGGCGATCTTGCTGGCGAGGATCCAGTCGGCACGGTCGCCACGGCTCTTGAAGTAATTACCGATGTAGCGTTCGGTGGTGGCATAGGTGTCGGCCTTGGGCGGCACCGGGTACATTTCAGCGGTGTCGAGGAAGTTGATCCCAGCGCCCTTGGCCCGCTCGATCTGCGCGAAGGCCTCTGCCTCGCTGTTCTGCTCGCCCCAGGTCATGGTGCCCAGGGCTATCGCGCTCACGTTCAGATCCGTACGGCCCAGCTGTCGATAATCCATCGGGTACTCCTTCAGGGAAAACAATCATAAAAGCAGGTTGAATTTTTTTTCGCAATCTGCATAATTGCCCACCTCTTTCTGCAGTGGAAGTGATGCGCCGCCTGCCGAAGAATCTTGCCGTTGAACGGACGCGCCGACCCGAGCCCCCGATAGCGTCTGTATCCGGCTGCCTTTGACTTGTCAAAGTACGCACTATTCAGTAAGATCCGCCGTCTAATTTACAGGGCGGCCCCTGAGGCTATTAAAGAATGACAACTTTTACTGCAAAACCGGAAACAGTTCAGCGCGACTGGTTTGTCGTCGACGCCGCTGGTCAGACCCTGGGTCGTCTGGCCACTGAAGTCGCCAGCCGTCTGCGTGGCAAGCACAAGCCTGAGTACACCCCTCACGTTGACACCGGTGACTACATCGTGATCATCAACGCTGAGCAGGTTCGTGTAACCGGCAACAAAGCAAGCGACAAAATGTACTACCGTCACTCCGGTTTCCCAGGCGGTATCAAGTCTTCCAACTTCGAAGGCCTGATTGCCAAGAAGCCTGAAGCCCCGATCGAAATCGCGGTCAAAGGCATGCTGCCTAAGGGCCCACTGGGTCGCGATATGTTTCGCAAGCTGAAAGTCTATGCGGGCGCTGTACACCCTCATGCTGCTCAGCAGCCCCAAGAACTGAAGTTTTAACGGAATAGTTCATTATGTCGGCGACTCAAAATTACGGCACTGGCCGTCGCAAAACCGCAACCGCTCGCGTTTTCCTGCGTCCGGGTACTGGTAACATCTCGATCAACAACCGCTCCCTGGACAACTTCTTCGGCCGCGAAACTGCCCGCATGGTAGTTCGTCAGCCGCTGGAACTGACCGAGACCGTTGAAAAGTTCGACATCTACGTCACCGTTATCGGTGGCGGTGTAAGTGGTCAAGCTGGCGCAATCCGCCACGGTATCACTCGCGCTCTGATGCAGTACGACGAAACCCTGCGTGGCGCCCTGCGCAAAGCTGGCTTCGTGACTCGCGATGCTCGTGAAGTTGAACGTAAGAAAGTCGGTCTGCGTAAAGCGCGTAAGCGTCCGCAGTACTCGAAGCGTTAATCCGCTTTACGTTCCACAAAAACGCCCAGCCTCCTCACGGAGCTGGGCGTTTTTTATTGCCTGCGATTTATGCAGAAAAATCGCCGTGACAACTTGCCACATCCGTAGACCCCCTATACTACAAGGCCTGGAGGCGGAGCCCCGGGCAATTCCCTTGTCAGACGTGGGGCTTTTCATTACCATTCGGCAAAATTTTTATAAGTAAAGATTCAACACTTAGTAGACGCCTGATTTAACAGGCCAAAAAGCTGATGGGAGAGGACTGAATGAGCAATGACGGCGTGAATGCAGGCCGGCGTCGCTTCTTGGTAGCAGCCACATCCGTGGTGGGTGCTGCAGGAGCGGTGGGGGCTGCGGTCCCGTTCGTGGGGTCATGGTTTCCCAGTGCCAAGGCGAAAGCCGCAGGTGCACCGGTGAAGGTGAATATCAGCAAGATCGAGCCAGGCCAGCAGATGATTGCTGAGTGGCGCGGCCAGCCGGTGTTCATTGTTCGTCGTACCGAGGAAATCCTGGGGAATCTCAAGAAGATCGAAGGCCAGTTGTCTGACCCCAAATCCGAGAAGTCCGACCAGCCCGCCTACGCCAAGAACGAAGTGCGTTCGATCAAGCCAGAGATCCTGCTGCTGGTCGGTCTGTGTACCCACCTGGGTTGTTCGCCAACCTTCCGCCCGGAAGTGGCCCCTGTCGACCTGGGCAAGGATTGGGTCGGCGGTTATTTCTGCCCCTGCCACGGCTCCCACTACGACCTCGCTGGCCGCGTCTACAAATCCCAGCCTGCTCCCCTGAACCTGCCGGTTCCTCCGCACACCTACGAAACTGACGACCTCATTGTCATTGGCCTCGATAAGGAGAACGCGTGATGAGCAAGTTCATGGATTGGGTGGATGCGCGCTTCCCCGCCACTAAAATGTGGGAAGACCACCTCAGCAAATATTACGCGCCGAAAAACTTCAACTTCTTCTATTTCTTCGGCTCCCTGGCCTTGCTGGTGCTGGTCAACCAGATCGTCACCGGTGTGTGGCTGACGATGAGCTACACACCGTCGGCGGAAGAGGCGTTCGCCTCGGTCGAGTACATCATGCGTGACGTCGAGTACGGCTCGATCCTGCGTCTGCTGCACTCCACCGGCGCGTCGGCATTCTTTATCGTCGTCTACCTGCACATGTTCCGTGGCCTGCTCTACGGCTCGTACCAGAAGCCGCGTGAGCTGGTATGGGTGTTCGGCATGCTGATCTACCTCGCGTTGATGGCCGAAGCCTTCATGGGTTACCTGTTGCCGTGGGGTCAGATGTCGTATTGGGGCGCCCAGGTAATCATCTCGCTGTTCGGTGCGATCCCGGTGATCGGCAACGACCTGACCCAGTGGATCCGGGGCGATTACCTGATCTCCGGCATTACCCTGAACCGCTTCTTCGCCCTGCACGTTGTGGCCCTGCCGATCGTGATCCTGGGCCTGGTGGTGCTGCACATCCTGGCGTTGCACGAGGTCGGCTCCAACAACCCGGATGGCGTGGACATCAAGAAGCACAAGGACGAAAACGGCGTGCCGCTGGATGGCATTCCGTTCCACCCTTACTACACCGTGAAAGACATTGTCGGTGTGGTGGTGTTCCTGTTCGTGTTCTGCTCGATCGTGTTCTTTTTCCCGGAGATGGGCGGTTATTTCCTGGAGAAGCCTAACTTCGAACAGGCCAACGCCTTCAAGACGCCCGAGCACATTGCTCCGGTCTGGTACTTCACGCCGTTCTACGCGATCTTGCGCGCGATCCCCGACAAACTCATGGGCGTGATCGCCATGGGCGCGGCCATCGCGGTGCTGTTCGTGTTGCCTTGGCTCGACCGTAGCCCGGTCAAGTCCATGCGCTACAAGGGCTGGCTGAGCAAGATCTGGCTGTGGGTGTTCTGCATTGCCTTCGTCATCCTGGGTGTTCTCGGCGTATTGGCGCCAACCCCTGAGCGTACGTTGCTGTCGCAGGTCTGCACCTTCCTGTACTTCGCCTACTTCATTCTGATGCCGTTCTACACCCGGCTCGAGAAGACCAAACCGGTTCCGGAAAGGGTGACTGGCTGATGAAAAAGTTATTCGTTGCTTTGATGCTTGCGGCGCTGCCGCTCCTGTCCTTCGCCGCCGAGCACGGTGGCCCGGCGCTGGAAAAAGTCGATATCGACGTGTCTGACAAGGCCGCCATGCAAGACGGCGCGCGTACGTTCGCCAACTACTGCATGGGCTGCCACAGCGCCAAGTTCCAGCGTTACGAGCGGGTGGCCGATGACCTCGGTATCCCCCATGAAATGATGCTGGAGAAACTGGTGTTCACCGGCGCCAAGATCGGCGACCACATGACCATCGGCATGAAGCCTGCCGACGCCAAGACCTGGTTCGGCGCGGCACCGCCCGACCTGACCCTGGTGGCACGTGTACGCGGCACCGACTGGCTTTACGGCTACCTGAAATCCTTCTACGAAGACCCGGCGCGCCCTTATGGCGTGAACAACCGTGTGTTCCCGAACGTCGGCATGCCTAACGTTCTGGTCGGCCTGCAAGGCAAGCAAGTGGTAGGATGCAAGCAGATTCAGGTCGTTGAAGACGGCAAGAAGCAATACGATCCGTTGACCGGCACACCTTTGACCCATGAAGCGTGCGATCAACTGAAGATAGAAACCCCAGGTTCGTTGACAGACGAGCAGTTCGACGAGAAGGTCAAGAACCTTGTGACCTTCCTGGCCTACTCGGCCAACCCGGTCAAACTGCAGCATCAGCGCATCGGTACCTATGTGTTGCTGTACCTGGCGTTCTTCTTCGTATTCGCCTATCTGCTCAAACGCGAATACTGGAAGGATGTGCATTGATCCAACCGTAAGCAATTGCTGTTAATCTTGCGCGCCCAGCGGCATCTCTGAATACGTAGCGGTCTGGTTGTTCCAGGCGTTACAGAGATGCTCTCTGGGCGCGCTCGTTTTTGAGCTTTCGATAATTTCAACAAGCGAGGAGGACCGCCATGGGCGTGACCAACCGGTTGGCCTGTTACTCCGACCCCGCCGACCACTATTCCCACCGAGTACGCATCGTGCTCGCAGAGAAGGGTGTCAGCGCCGAGATCATCAGTGTGGAAGCAGGTCGTCATCCACCCAAACTGATCGAAGTGAACCCCTACGGCAGCTTGCCCACCCTGGTCGATCGTGACCTGGCGTTGTGGGAGTCGACCGTCGTGATGGAATACCTGGATGAGCGTTACCCGCATCCACCCTTGCTGCCGGTGTACCCGGTGGCGCGTGCCAACAGCCGCCTGCTGATCCACCGGATCCAGCGTGACTGGTGCGGGCTGGTGGATTTGATTCTGGATACCCGCAGCAAAGAGGCGGCACGTGTACAGGCGCGTAAGGAATTGCGCGAAAGCCTAACCGGCGTTTCGCCGCTGTTCGCCGATAAGCCTTTTTTCCTCAGTGAGGAACAAAGTTTGGTGGATTGCTGCCTATTACCGATACTCTGGCGTTTGCCGATTCTTGGTATTGAACTGCCGCGGCCAGCCAAGCCGCTGCTTGATTACATGGAGCGCCAGTTTGCGCGTGAGGCTTTCCAGGCGAGTCTGTCTGGTGTCGAACGCGATATGCGCTAAGGCTTAAGGAGCCGCTGATGAACTCCAGTCGACCCTACCTGGTCCGCGCGCTCTATGAGTGGATTGTGGACAACGATTGCACCCCGCACATGCTGGTCAATTCCGAATTTCCTGCGGTTCAGGTACCGCAGGGTTTTGCCAGCGACGGGCAGATTGTGCTGAACGTATCACCCAGTGCCGTGCGCCACCTGCACATGGACAACGAAGCGGTCAGCTTCGAAGGGCGTTTCGGCGGCGTGCCGCATACGCTGTACGTGCCGATTGGCGCCATCCTCGGCATCTATGCCCGGGAGAATGGTCAAGGCATGGTGTTCGATCTGGAGTCGCCTTTCGAGGACGACGAATCGATCGAAAGCGAACAGGGCGATGATCAACCGCCACCGGATTCCGAGCCACCGCGTCCCAGCGGCCGGCCGAGCCTGAAAGTGGTGAAATAAACGGCGTTCCCCTCGGGGTTTGCCGAAAAAATGCCTCGACCTGTGTCGGGGCATTTTTTTGCGTGAAGGATGTGGATGAAAGTCGCGCCCGGACGGTGATCGTACAACCACCATGGGCTATGATGCGTGCTCAAGTTCACCGAGAAAGATGATTCATCATGGAAAACGCCAACACCGCCCCTCGTCTTCCCCGCAAGCGCCGCAGCCTTGCCCAGGAATTGGTCACGGTGTTGTCCGAGCAGATCCGCGATGGCCAGCTCAAGCGGGGCGACAAGTTGCCCACCGAGTCGGCGATCATGGAGGCCCATGGGGTCAGCCGCACGGTGGTGCGGGAGGCTATCTCACGTCTGCAGGCGGCGGGACAGGTGGAAACCCGTCATGGTATCGGCACCTTTGTGCTGGACACGCCGAGCCCGAGCGGCTTTCGCATCGACCCGGCCACTGTGGTGACATTGCGTGATGTGCTGGCGATTCTTGAGCTGCGTATCAGCCTGGAAGTGGAGTCCGCCGGTCTTGCAGCTCTACGTCGCAGCGACGAACAACTGGCCGCCATGCGCGCTGCGCTCGATGCCCTGAATGAAAGCGCGGCCCACGCAGGCGATGCGGTGGCCTCCGACTTTGCCTTCCACCTGGAAATCGCGCTGTCCACCGGCAACCGCTACTTCACCGACATCATGACGCACCTCGGTACCAGCATCATTCCGCGCACCCGCCTGAATTCAGCGCGCCTGGCCCATGATGACCAGCAGCACTACATGAGCCGTTTGAGCCGCGAACACGAAGAGATCTATGAGGCGATTGCCCGCCAGGATTCGGATGCGGCGCGGGCGGCGATGCGCTTGCATTTGACCAACAGCCGTGAGCGGCTGCGCCATGCCCATGAAGAGGCGGAGGCGCAGCGCATCTAGAAGTGCTGCCTGTAGGCGCGGTTGTCAGTTTGTCGGGGTGTTTGGCTTGTAGTCCTTGAGCAGCAGGTAAGTGCTCCACCCCCACCAATCATTCGTCCAGCGCTTGTCGTTCAGGTCATTCACATCCTTGCGGCGCAGCACCTTGTCTCCCTCCATCTTGAACAGCGGCGAAAAGTTGTTCGCCGGGTTCTGTGCCGCATTCAGGTCGGGCACATACAGCGGTGCCTTGAAGTTGGCCGGGGAGGGTGCGGCACCACTGATAAACGTATCGAAGATTTCATCGGCTGAGGCTTGCACCGCACGTTTGACCTGCATCCGGTTGTCCGCATCGATATCATCGAAGTAGCGCTTGTCCCCATACGCGTGCCATTGATCGCCCAGGGCATTGCGCACTTTCAGCCCGAATTTGCTGTCTTCATCGTGCATGAAGCGGCTGATCAGCGAACCCAGCTCACCGGGCGTCACCACGGCGGCGAGTTGTTTACGCGGCACACGCAAATGGCCGGCAGAAAACAGGTCGGTTAAAAAGTGATCAGCAAAACTGTTCATCGCATAGGCCAGTTCCAGTGCCAGGTCGGTACCGGTCTGATGGGCCACGACGGCTTGTTGCAACGCCGCCGTGTGCCCTGCCAGGTACGCGGACAGCGCCCATTCGCCGAAGTGATCGGCATTGTCCGCCGCCAACTTCAAATAGCGCCCCAGTGGAATCAGCGCCGACACCGCGCTGCCACCGCCGGTGATGCGGTTCCATTCCTCAGACAACGTATCACCCAAGGCGTCGTAGGCTTCATGGGCTTGCTTGCCATCCTTGATCGCCTGTTTGACCGCGTTGATCTCCTTTTGCATCACCGCGAGGATCTTGTGCGCTTCTTCCCGTGAAGCGGGCAGCACGGCGAGCGTGTTGAAAGCAGCGGTAAAGCGTTGCACGCGTTCGGCCGGGGAGGTGCCATCGCTGATGGGTTGGCCGGGGATGCCATAAAAGTCGCCGCCCAAGGCAATGACCTGGCCGTAAGTCAACGCCAGCCCGTTGGGCAGGTGCAACTCGACTTGGCGGGCGGGAATTGCCGGGGCGTCCTTGGCGAAGCGCAGCAAGGTGTCGTCGCCGATGGCGGTGTGTTCACCCCCTTCGAAACGCAGGACAGGTGGTTTCTTTTCGGATACTGCGAGATCAAGACCTGACATGTTAGCTCCTTGCTATGTCGTAGGAATCTTCCGTAATGGCTGTATGTATATACAGTTGTTGCGAGCATAGAGGAAAAACTTCCTACGTCAAGACGGCGCCCTTTAACCCCTCGTTGAATGAAGTCTGATCAATTGCAGTTGACGAATCTTTTTATAGTTGTACGATGACGTACGACATCACCAAAACCAACAACAACCTTTCGATAGAAAGTCTTCGCCCAGGGTGTTCGAATAATGAATCCACAAGAACTGAAGTCCATCCTCTCCCACGGTCTGCTGTCTTTCCCAGTGACCGATTTCAACGCCCAGGGTGACTTCCACCAGGCGGGCTACATCAAGCGCCTGGAATGGCTCGCCCCTTATGGCGCCACTGCCTTGTTCGCTGCCGGCGGCACCGGTGAGTTTTTCTCCCTCGCCGCCAGCGAATATTCCCAGGTGGTGAAAACCGCCGTTGATACCTGCGCCACCAGCGTGCCGATCCTCGCCGGCGTCGGCGGTTCGACCCGCCAGGCCATCGAGTACGCTCAGGAAGCCGAACGCCTCGGTGCCAAGGGCCTGCTGCTGCTGCCGCACTACCTCACCGAAGCCAGCCAGGACGGCGTTGCCGCCCACGTTGAAGCGGTGTGCAAGTCGGTCAAGATCGGCGTGGTGGTCTACAACCGCAACGTGTGCCGCCTGACTGCGCCGCTGCTGGAACGCCTGGCCGAGCGCTGCCCGAACCTGATCGGCTACAAGGATGGCCTGGGTGACATCGAGTTGATGGTGTCGATCCGCCGTCGCCTGGGTGACCGTTTCAGCTACCTCGGCGGCCTGCCGACGGCAGAGGTTTACGCCGCTGCCTACAAGGCCCTGGGCGTGCCGGTGTACTCCTCGGCGGTGTTCAACTTCATCCCGAAAACCGCGATGGATTTCTACCACGCGATTGCCAAGGACGATCACGCCACCGTCGCCAGGATCATCGACGACTTCTTCCTGCCGTACCTGGATATCCGTAACCGCAAGGCCGGTTACGCGGTAAGCATCGTCAAGGCAGGTGCAAAAATCGCCGGCTACGACGCAGGCCCGGTGCGCACGCCGCTGACCGACTTGCTGCCGGAAGAATACGAAGCCCTGGCCGCGCTGATCGACAAGCAAGGCGCGCAATAACCTATCTACAAGGCCGCTGAGCAATCAGCGGCCTTTTGCGTCAGGAGAAGATTTGTGTCCCAAGCCCAACGTTTCGATAACTACATCAATGGCCAGTGGGTGGCCGGTGCCGACTATTGCGTCAACCTCAACCCGTCGGAGTTGTCCGATGTCATTGGCGAATATGCCAAGGCGGATGTCGCTCAGGTCAACACTGCCATTGATGCCGCCCGTGCCGCATTCCCAGCCTGGTCTACGTCCGGGATCCAGGCGCGTCACGATGCCTTGGATAAAGTCGGCAGCGAGATCCTCGCCCGCCGCGAAGAGCTCGGCACCCTGCTGGCCCGTGAAGAGGGCAAGACCCTGCCCGAAGCCATCGGCGAAGTGACCCGCGCCGGCAACATCTTCAAATTCTTCGCCGGCGAATGCCTGCGCCTGTCCGGCGACTACGTGCCGTCGGTACGCCCAGGCGTCAACGTTGAAGTCACCCGTGAAGCCCTGGGTGTGGTCGGCCTGATCACGCCGTGGAATTTCCCGATCGCCATCCCCGCGTGGAAGATCGCCCCGGCCCTGGCCTACGGTAACTGCGTGGTGATCAAGCCCGCCGAGTTGGTGCCGGGCTGTGCCTGGGCCCTGGCCGAAATCATTTCCCGTGCCGGTTTCCCCGCCGGTGTATTCAACCTGGTGATGGGCAGCGGTCGCGTGGTGGGCGATGTGCTGGTCAACAGCCCGAAGGTCGATGGCATCAGTTTCACCGGTTCTGTGGGGGTTGGGCGCCAGATCGCCGTCAGTTGCGTCTCGCGCCAGGCCAAAGTGCAGTTGGAGATGGGCGGCAAAAATCCGCAGATCATCCTCGACGACGCCGACCTCAAGCAGGCCGTCGAGCTGTCGGTACAGAGCGCGTTCTACTCCACCGGCCAGCGTTGCACCGCTTCCAGCCGCCTGATCGTGACCGCCGGCATCCACGACCAGTTCGTCGCGGCCATGGCGGAGCGCATGAAGTCGATCAAGGTCGGCCATGCACTCAAGAGCGGCACGGACATCGGCCCGGTGGTGTCCCAGGCCCAGTTGGACCAGGACCTCAAGTACATCGACATCGGCCAGAGCGAAGGTGCACGGCTGGTGAGCGGTGGCGGCCTGGTGACCTGCGACACTGAAGGCTACTACCTGGCACCGACGCTGTTTGCCGACAGCGAAGCTGCGATGCGTATCAGCCGTGAAGAGATCTTCGGCCCGGTGGCCAACGTGGTGCGCGTGGCGGACTACGAAGCGGCGCTGGCCATGGCTAACGACACCGAGTTCGGGCTGTCGGCGGGCATTGCCACCACCTCGCTCAAATACGCCAACCACTTCAAGCGCCATTCCCAGGCCGGGATGGTGATGGTCAACCTGCCGACTGCCGGTGTGGATTACCACGTTCCTTTCGGTGGACGTAAGGGCTCATCCTATGGTTCGCGTGAGCAAGGTCGCTATGCGCAAGAGTTCTACACCGTGGTGAAGACCAGTTACATCGGTTCGTAAGACGCATCACCTTGTGGGAGCCGGATGCCTGCCGGCTCCCACACTAAAAACAGAAAACCATTACCCGCAAAAAAAATAATTAGTGGGAGTACTTCTACATGCAAGCGACCAAGCCGACCCACGTCCGCTATTTGATCCTGCTCATGCTGTTCCTGGTGACCACGATCAACTACGCCGACCGGGCCACCATCGCCATCGCGGGTTCCAGCCTGCAAAAAGACCTCGGCATCGACGCGGTCACCCTCGGTTATATCTTCTCTGCATTCGGTTGGGCCTACGTGGCCGGGCAAATCCCCGGTGGCTGGCTGCTGGACCGGTTCGGCTCGAAAAAAGTCTATGCCCTGAGCATCTTCACCTGGTCCCTGTTCACCGTGCTGCAAGGCTATGTCGGTGAATTCGGGGTCTCCACCGCCGTGGTTGCGCTGTTCATGCTGCGCTTCATGGTGGGCCTGGCCGAAGCGCCGTCCTTTCCCGGCAACGCTCGGATTGTGGCCGCCTGGTTCCCTACCGCCGAGCGCGGTACGGCATCGGCGATTTTCAACTCGGCGCAATACTTTGCCACCGTGCTGTTTGCGCCGCTGATGGGCTGGATTGTCTACCGCTTCGGCTGGCAGCACGTGTTTATCGTGATGGGCGTGATTGGCATCATTTTCTCGTTGATCTGGCTGAAAGTGATCCACAGCCCGCGTCAGCACCCGATGATCAACGAAGCCGAGTTCAACCATATCGCGGCCAACGGCGCCATGGTCGATATGGACCAGGACAAAGGCAAGGGCAAGAAAACCGACGGGCCGAAGTGGGATTACATCCGCCAGTTGCTGACCAACCGCATGATGCTCGGCGTCTACCTGGGCCAGTACTGCATCAACGGCATCACCTATTTCTTCCTCACCTGGTTCCCGGTGTACCTGGTGCAGGACCGGGGCATGACCATCCTCAAGGCCGGTTTCATCGCCTCGTTGCCGGCAATCTGCGGGTTTATCGGTGGCGTGCTCGGTGGGGTAATTTCCGATTACCTGCTGCGCAAGGGCCATTCCCTGACCTTCGCGCGCAAGGCGCCAATCATTGGTGGCCTGCTGATCTCCAGCAGCATCGTGGCGTGCAACTACGTGGATATCGAATGGATGGTGGTCGGCTTCATGGCCTTGGCCTTCTTCGGCAAGGGCGTTGGCGCACTGGGTTGGGCGGTGGTGTCCGACACCTCGCCGAAACAAATCGCCGGCCTCAGTGGCGGCTTGTTCAACACCTTCGGTAACCTCGCGTCGATCACCACGCCGATTGTCATCGGCTACATCATCAGCACCACCGGTTCGTTCAAATGGGCCCTGGTGTTCGTCGGCGCCAACGCACTGGTAGCGGTGTTCAGCTATCTGGTCATCGTTGGGCCGATCAAGCGTGTAGTACTCAAAGAGCCGCCCACCAAGGGGCCTGAGTTGACCCACCTAACCGAAGCGCATTCCTGAGGGGCGATGTAATGCAGTTGATTGAACATGCCGACTCGCCGCGCTCGATTCGTTTGCACGAGCGCGACAACGTGGTGATCGTGGTCAATGACCAGGGCGTCCCGGCCGGGACCGAGTTCCCGGACGGCCTGGTGACCGTGGATTTCATCCCCCAGAGCCACAAAGTGACCCTGGAAGATATCCCCGAAGGTGGCCAGATCATTCGCTACGGCCAGACCATCGGTTACGCCCTGGCGCCGATTCCACGCGGCAGCTGGGTGCAGGAAGATCAACTGCGCATGCCCACCGCGCCGCCGCTGGACAGCTTGCCGCTGTCCACAGAGGTGCCTGAAACCCAGGCGCCACTGGAGGGCTTTACCTTCGAGGGGTATCGCAACGCCGACGGCACTGTGGGTACGCGCAATATTCTCGGCATCACCACCACGGTGCAGTGCGTCACGGGCGTGCTGGACCATGCGGTCAAGCGCATCAAGGATGAATTGCTGCCCAGGTACCCGCATGTCGATGACGTGGTGGCGCTGACCCACAGCTACGGCTGTGGCGTGGCGATTACCGCCACGGACGCCTACATCCCGATCCGCACCGTGCGCAATCTGGCGCGCAACCCGAACCTGGGGGGCGAGGCCCTGGTGATCAGCCTGGGCTGCGAGAAATTGCAGGCCGGGCAGGTGATGCACGACAACGACAGCTCGGTGGACCTGAGTAAGCCCTGGCTGTATCGCCTGCAGGACTCCAGCCACGGGTTTACCGAGATGATCGAGCAGATCATGGAGCTGGCGGAGGTGCGCTTGAAGAAGCTTGACCAGCGCCGTCGCGAAACGGTGCCGGCGTCCGAGCTGATCCTGGGCATGCAGTGCGGCGGCAGTGATGCGTTCTCTGGCATCACCGCCAACCCGGCGCTGGGCTATGCCTCGGACTTGCTGCTGCGGGCCGGGGCGACGGTGATGTTTTCCGAGGTCACTGAAGTACGGGATGCCATCTACTTGCTGACTTCGCGTGCAGAGACGAAGGAAGTTGCCCAGGAGCTGGTCCGGGAAATGGATTGGTACGACCGTTACCTGGCCAAGGGCGAGGCGGATCGCAGTGCCAACACCACGCCGGGCAACAAGAAGGGCGGGTTGTCGAACATCGTCGAGAAGTCCCTGGGTTCCATCGTCAAGTCCGGCAGCAGCGCGATCAACGGTGTGCTTGGTCCGGGTGAGCGTTTCAAGGGCAAGGGCCTGATCTTTTGCGCAACGCCGGCCAGTGACTTTGTGTGTGGCACCTTGCAACTGGCGGCGGGGATGAACCTGCACGTATTCACCACCGGGCGTGGCACGCCGTACGGCCTGGCGATGGCGCCGGTGGTGAAGGTGTCGACGCGTACTGAGCTGGCGCAGCGCTGGCCGGACCTGATCGATATCGACGCCGGGCGCATTGCCACCGGGCGTGCGACTATCGAGGAGTTGGGCTGGGAGCTGTTTCACTTCTACCTGGATGTGGCCAGCGGCAAGAAGCAGACATGGGCGGAACACCACAAGCTGCATAACGACATCACCTTGTTTAACCCGGCGCCTATTACCTGAGACCGAGTCGCCTGCATCGGGGGCAAGCCCCCTCCCACATTTTGAACGGTGAGCACCGTCAGAGGTGGGAGGGGGCTTGCCCCGATAGCGGTAGACCAGACGAAGCGGCCTACACTGGCTTATCATTAGCCACCTAACGACGCTCACCAAGGTTCTCCCCGGCATGCTGGCAATTTTCCTCTCCACCCTCACCATCACCGCGCCGGTGTTTGCCATGCTGTTCCTCGGTGTGCTGCTCAAGCGCATCAACTGGATCAACGACAACTTCATCCACACGGCCTCGTCCCTGGTGTTCAACGTCACCATGCCGGCGCTGCTGTTCCTCGGCATCCTGCATGCCGACCTGCATTCGGCACTCAAGCCGGGCTTGCTGATCTATTTTGCCGTCGCCACCTTGCTCAGCTTTGCCCTGGCCTGGGGCTGGGCGATCTTTCGTTGCCCGCGTGAAGACCGGGGCATCTACACCCAGGGGGCGTTTCGCGGTAATAACGGCGTGATTGGCCTGGCGCTGGCCGCCAGCATGTACGGTGACTACGGCATCTCCCTCGGCGCGATCCTCGCAGCGCTGGTGATCCTGTTCTACAACACGCTGTCGACCATCGTGCTGGCGGTGTACAGCCCGGTGATCAAGTCCGACCCGTGGAGCATCTGCAAGAGTGTACTGGCCAATCCGTTGATCATCAGCGTGATCGCGGCGGCGCCGTTCGCCTATTTCCAGATCGGCCTGCCCGGTTGGCTGGAAAAATCCATGCAGTACCTGGCGGACACTACCTTGCCGCTGGCATTGATCTGCATCGGCGGCACCTTGTCACTGGCGGCGTTGCGCAAGAGCGGCAACATGGCATTGAGCGCAAGCCTGATGAAGATGGTCTGGCTGCCGGTGGTCGCCACCCTGGGCGCCTGGCTGCTGGGCTTTCGCGGGCCGGAGTTGGGGATTCTGTTCCTGTACTTCGGCGCACCGACCGCCGCGGCGAGCTTTGTGATGGCCAGGGCGGCGGAGGGTAACCATGAACTGGCGGCAGCGATTATCGTGATCACCACCTTGATGGCGGCGGTGACCACGAATATCGGGATCTTTGTGTTGCAGGCGGGTGGTTGGATCTGAACGCTCGGGTGCCTGTGAGGGCCAATCGGGGGCAAGCCCCCTCCCACATTGGACGGGAGAGCACAGTCAAAGTGGGAGGGGGCTTGCCCCCGATAGCTATCTGACCGTCACTGCTGATCGGTCTGATACGCGTCGATCACTTCCTGGGCGGCACGGAACGCATCAATCGCCGCCGGCACACCGGCATACACCGCACAATGCAGCAGCGCTTCGCGAATCTCTTCCACGGTACAACCGTTGTTCAGTGCGCCGCGCACGTGGCCCTTCAATTCCTGCGGGCACTTGAGCGCGGTCAGGGCGGCGAGGGTGATCAGGCTGCGGGTCTTCAGCGGCAACCCTTCGCGGTTCCATACGCTGCCCCAGGCATGTTCGTTGACGAAATCCTGCAACGGCTGGCTGAACTCGGTGGCATTGCCCAGGGCGCGGTCGACGAACGCATCGCCCATGACCTGGCGGCGCATTTGTACCCCGGGCTTCTTCTGATCGGTCATTGCGGTTCCCTCTTGTGTTGGCGGCGCCAGGCTTGCAGCGTGCTGAACAACAGGAAAGCCACCAGCACTGGCAGGACGTAATACAGCATCAGTTGTTCAAGCTTGTTGGCCAGGGGCATGCCCGTGGTGAACGCCATCACGTGCAGCCCGTACGCCAGATACAGGCCCAGCAGCACCAGGCCTTCGGCGCGGGTCACGCGGTAACCGGTGTAGAACACCGGCAGGCACAGCACCACCACGCCGAGCATCACCGGCAGGTCGAAATCCAGGGCATTGGGCGACACCGACAGCGGAGACGGGGCGAGCAGGGCAGTCAGGCCCAACACGCCGAGCAGGTTGAACAGGTTGCTGCCGATCACGTTACCCACGGCAATGTCCCGTTCGCCGCGCAAGGCGGCGATCAGCGACGTCGCCAGGCAGGGCAGGGAGGTGCCGACACCGATCAGGGTCAGCCCGATCACACGTTCCGACAGGCCCAGGTCGCTCGCCACATCCACCGCCGCGCCCAACAGCAAATGCCCGGCCAGCACCAGGATCAGAAAACCACCGATCATCAGCAGCACGCTGCTCAGCCAGGGCGCCCTGGCCACTGTGTCCAGGGTGCGCGGGCGGCGGGAGTGGCGCGTCTGGTAGTGCAATACGCCGAGGTAAGCGAGCAGGGCAACAAGCAGCACCAGGCCGTCGATGGGCGTGAGTTCTTCGTTGGCCGCCAGGGTGAACACCAGCAGCCCGGCCAGGATCATCACGGGGATGTCCAGGCGCACCAACTGGCGTGAGACCCGCAGCGGAATAATCAGCGCCGACAGGCCCAGGGTCACCAGGATGTTGAAGATGCTGCTGCCGATCACGCTGCCCACGGCGATATCGGTATTGCCGGCCAGGGTGGCTTGCAGGCTGACGGTCATTTGCGGTGCGCTGCTGCCGAAGGCGACGATGGTCAGGCCGATGATCAGTGGCCGCACCTTGAGGCTGGCGGCCAGGCGCACGGCGGCACGCACCAGGATTTCGGCACCGAGGATCAGCAGCACCAGGCCGCTGACCAATTCCAGCAGGCTCCAGGGCGAGAGGGCGGTTAATCCGAAAATGGCCAGGGCTCCGTTTTCAATTGCTCAGGGCTTGCACGCGAACTCGCGCCGTACCGCTGCCGATCATACCCAGCTGTTGGGCGGCCTTGCGTGAAAGATCGATCAAGCGCCCACGTGTATGCGGGCCGCGATCATTGATGCGGACAACCACGGATCGGTCGTTGTCGAGATTGGTGACCTTGACCTGCGTGCCGAAGGGCAGGCGCCGGTGGGCGGCGGTCAGGGCGTTCTGGTTGAAGGGTTCACCGCTGGCAGTTTTTTTGCCGTGGTGTTTGGCGCCGTAGTAGGACGCAGTGCCGGTTTCGTCGTAGCCGTTGGGGTCGATGAGGCCGCTGGCGCAGCCGGCCAACAGGGAGAACAGGGCCAGGAGGCCGAGTAGACGCTTCATTTTCAGGTTATCCCCCTATTGAATGTGGGAGGGGGCTTGCCCCGATAGCGGCGCGTCAGTCAATAGAATTGCTGGCTGATACACCCTCATCGGGGGCAAGCCCCCTCCCACAGTAGGCCGAGTTGAGCATGAGGTCTCACTCGGTCTCTTCACCGCTGTCAGCCTTCGAGTTTGCTTTTCAGCAATTCGTTCACCTGTTGCGGGTTGGCCTTGCCTTTGGAGGCTTTCATCGCCTGGCCCACAAAGAAGCCGAACATCTTGCCGCGCTTGGCTTCGTCTGCCGCACGGTATTGTTCGACCTGCTCGGCGTTGGCCGCGAGCATTTCATCCAGCACGGCCGAGATCGCGCCGCTGTCGGTGACTTGCTTGAGGCCGCGCTTCTCGATGATCTCGTCGGCGCTGCCTTCGCCGCCGGCCATGGCTTCGAACACGGTCTTGGCGATTTTGCCGGAGATGGTGTTGTCCTTGATGCGCAGCAGCATGCCGCCCAGTTGCTCGGCGCTGACCGGGGCCTCGTCGATTTCCAGGCCCTGCTTGTTCAACAGGCTGCCCAGCTCAACCATCACCCAGTTGGCCGCCAGCTTGGCGTCACCGGCAATGCTCACGACCTTTTCGAAGTAGTTGGCTTGCTCGCGGCTGGACGCCAGGACGCTCGCATCGTAGACCGACAGGCCGAACTGTTCCTGGAAGCGCTCGCGTTTCTGCTGCGGCAGTTCCGGCAGGGTGGCGCGGATCTCGTTGAGGAACGAGTCCTCCAGCACCACCGGCAACAGGTCCGGATCGGGGAAGTAACGGTAGTCGTTGGCTTCCTCTTTGCTGCGCATGGCGCGGGTTTCGTCTTTGTTCGGGTCGTACAGGCGGGTTTGCTGGATGACCTTGCCGCCGTCTTCGATCAGCTCGATCTGGCGACGCACTTCGCTGTTGATCGCTTTCTCGATGAAGCGGAACGAGTTGACGTTCTTGATTTCGCAGCGAGTGCCAAACTCAACCTGGCCCTTTGGACGGATCGACACGTTGCAGTCGCAACGCAGCGAGCCTTCGGCCATGTTGCCGTCGCAGATGCCCAGGTAGCGCACCAACGCGTGGATGGTCTTGACGTAGGCCACGGCTTCCTTGGCGCTGCGCATGTCCGGCTCGGACACGATTTCCAGCAGCGGCGTACCGGCACGGTTCAGGTCGATACCGGTCGCGCCGGGGAATTCTTCGTGCAGGCTCTTGCCGGCGTCTTCTTCCAGGTGCGCACGGGTCACGCCGACGCGCTTGATGGTGCCGTCTTCCAGCGGGATGTCCAGGTGGCCCTTGCCGACGATCGGCAATTCCATCTGGCTGATCTGGTAGCCCTTGGGCAGGTCCGGGTAGAAGTAGTTCTTGCGCGCGAACACGTTGTGCTGGCCGATTTCGGCGTCAATCGCCAGGCCGAACATCACCGCCATGCGCACCGCTTCCTGGTTCAACACCGGCAGCACGCCGGGCATGCCCAGGTCGACCAGGCTGGCCTGGGTGTTGGGCTCGGAGCCGAACGTGGTGGCGCTACCGGAGAAAATCTTCGATTGGGTGGCGAGCTGGGTATGAATCTCCAGCCCGATCACGACTTCCCATTGCATAGTGTTCTCCTCAGAAGCCGGTAGGGGTGCGAGTGTGCCAGTCAGTGTTCAACTGGTACTGGTGCGCCACATTGAGCAGGCGGCCTTCCTGGAAATACGGGGCGAGCAATTGCACACCGACCGGCAGGCCATCGACGAAACCGGCGGGCATGGACAAGCCCGGCAGGCCCGCGAGGTTGGCGGTGATGGTGTACAGGTCTTCGAGGTACGCAGCCACCGGGTCGCCGTTCTTGGCGCCGAGTTTCCAGGCCGGGTTCGGCGTGGTTGGGCCGAGGATCACGTCGACGTGTTCAAAGGCGGCCATGAAGTCGTTCTTCACCAGGCGACGGATTTTCTGCGCCTTCAGGTAGTACGCGTCGTAGTAACCGGCCGACAGGGCGTAGGCGCCGACCATGATGCGGCGCTGCACTTCGGCGCCGAAGCCTTCGCCACGGGAACGTTTGTACAGGTCGGTGAGGTCTTTCGGGTTTTCGCAGCGGTAGCCGAAGCGCACGCCGTCGAAACGCGACAGGTTGGAGGAGGCCTCTGCCGGCGCGATCACGTAGTACGCAGGAATCGCGTGCTGGTTGTTCGGCAGGCTGATCTCCTTGATCACCGCGCCGAGGCCTTCCAGCGTCTTGACGCTGTTGTGCACCAGCTCGGCGATGCGCGGGTCGAGGCCGGCGCTGAAGTATTCCTTCGGCACGCCGATGCGCAGGCCCTTGAGCGAGGTGTTCAGGCTGGCGCTGTAGTCCGGCACGGGCTCATCGATGCTGGTGGAGTCCTGTTTATCGAAACCGGCCATGCCTTGTAACAGTATCGCGCAGTCTTCGGCGGTGCGGGCCAGGGGGCCGCCCTGATCGAGGCTGGACGCGTAGGCGATCATGCCCCAGCGGGAAACGCGACCGTAGGTCGGTTTCAGGCCGGTGAGGTTGGTGAACGCGGCAGGCTGGCGGATCGAACCACCGGTGTCGGTGGCCGTGGCGGCCGGCAGGAAGCGCGCGGCGACGGCTGCAGCCGAACCACCGGACGAACCGCCGGGCACGTGCTCCAGGTTCCACGGGTTTTTCACCGCGCCGTAGTAGCTCGACTCGTTGGCCGAACCCATGGCGAATTCGTCCATGTTGGTCTTGCCCAGGGTCACGGCCCCGGCGGCAGCCAGCTTGGACACCACGGTGGCGTCGTAGGGGGCTTTAAAGTTGTCGAGCATCTTCGAGCCGCAGCTGGTGCGAATGCCCTGGGTGCAGAACAGGTCTTTGTGGGCAATCGGCGCGCCCAGCAGTGGGCCATTTTCACCGTTGGCGCGACGTGCGTCGGCGGCCTTGGCCTGGCTCAAGGCCAGCTCTTCGGTGAGGCTGATGAAGCTGTTGACCTTCGGGTCGTGCTCGGCGATACGCGCCAGCAGGGTCTTGGTCAGCTCTTCGGAAGAAAACTTTTTGTCGGCGAGACCGCGGGCGATCTCGGCCAGAGTCATGTGATGCATTGCAGGCTCTTTCCCTTTAGTCGATGACTTTCGGAACCAGGTACAGGCCGTTTTCGACCGCTGGCGCGATGGACTGGTAGGCCTCGCGATTATTACTCTCGGTCACGACGTCAGCGCGCAGGCGCTGGCTGGCTTCCAGTGGGTGAGCCAGGGGCTCGATGCCGTCGGTATTCACGGCCTGCATTTGGTCGACCAGCCCGAGAATGCTGTTCAGGGCGGCGGTGGTCTGTGGAAGATCGACTTCATTGAGGCCCAGGCAGGCCAAATGAGCGATTTTTTCCACGTCGGAGCGTTCAAGCGTCATGGGAATCTCCAGTGGAAAACAGAACGGAGGCTGTCCGTGTGTTAGATTGTCGGAACACTACCGCATTTCTACGGTCTTACGGCCGCGATTGTGGGGTTAGGTGCACAGAAAGTCGGCCAATTTAGCACATTGGCGCCTTGCCCAAAATCCCTGTCGTTGTTAGAGTTTGCCGCACTTTTTTACCCACGCGTTGCCTAGGGTCCCTTTCCCATGTTCAAGAAACTGCGTGGCATGTTTTCCAGCGATCTTTCCATTGACCTGGGCACTGCCAACACCCTTATTTACGTGCGCGAGCGCGGTATTGTCCTGAATGAGCCATCGGTTGTGGCCATTCGGACCCATGGTAATCAGAAAAGTGTCGTTGCCGTCGGCACCGAGGCCAAGCGCATGCTCGGCCGTACACCAGGCAATATTGCTGCCATTCGTCCGATGAAAGACGGCGTGATCGCCGACTTCAGTGTCTGCGAGAAGATGCTGCAGTACTTCATCAACAAGGTTCACGAAAACAGTTTCCTGCAGCCCAGCCCTCGTGTGCTGATCTGTGTTCCATGCAAGTCCACCCAGGTTGAGCGTCGTGCCATCCGTGAATCGGCCCTCGGTGCCGGTGCCCGTGAAGTGTTCCTGATCGAAGAGCCAATGGCTGCTGCGATCGGTGCCGGCCTGCCGGTTGAAGAAGCGCGCGGTTCGATGGTGGTGGATATCGGTGGTGGTACCACTGAAATCGCCCTGATTTCCCTGAACGGTGTGGTGTATGCCGAGTCCGTTCGTGTAGGCGGCGACCGCTTCGACGAAGCGATCATCACTTATGTGCGCCGTAACTACGGCAGCCTGATCGGCGAATCCACCGCAGAGCGCATCAAGCAGGAAATCGGCACCGCCTATCCAGGCGGCGAAGTACGCGAAGTCGACGTGCGCGGTCGCAACCTGGCCGAAGGCGTGCCACGTGCCTTCACCCTGAACTCCAATGAAGTGCTGGAGGCTCTGCAGGAGTCCCTGGCGACCATCGTTCAGGCCGTGAAGAGTGCCCTGGAGCAATCGCCGCCGGAACTGGCTTCCGACATCGCCGAGCGTGGCCTGGTGCTGACCGGTGGTGGCGCCTTGCTGCGTGACCTCGACAAGCTGCTGGCCCAGGAAACCGGCCTGCCGGTGATCGTCGCCGAAGACCCGCTGACCTGTGTTGCTCGCGGTGGTGGTCGTGCACTGGAAATGATGGATAAACACACCATGGACCTGCTTTCCAGCGAATAAGCCTTTGCTGATGAGCCCATGTTTCGCCCGCAGGCAGCACTTTGCAGTGCTGCCTGTTGGCGTTTATCTTCTTCAATCTGCATCCAGGCCGGTTAGATGCCGTATGAATAAAGAGAACATTTGCCTGGGAGGAGCGGCTTATTAAACCGCTTTTCGCCAAAGGCCCCTCATTGGGCGTGCGCCTGTTGGTGCTGGTCGTGCTTTCGGTCGCGCTGATGGTGGTCGATGCCCGCTTTGCACTGCTCAAACCCGTGCGCAGCCAGATGTCGCTGGTGTTGATGCAGACCTACTGGATCACCGACCTGCCGCAACGTCTGTTCCAGGGCGTGGCCAGCCAGTTCGGCAGCCGCACCGAGCTCGTCGCCGAGAACGAAAAACTCAAGACCGAAAACCTGCTGTTGCAGGGGCGCATGCAGAAGCTGGCGGCCCTCACCGAGCAGAACGTTCGGCTGCGCGAGTTGCTCAATTCTTCCGCACTGGTCAATGAAAAGGTCGAAGTGGCCGAGTTGATCGGCATGGACCCCAACCCCTTCACCCATCGCATCATCATCAACAAGGGTGAGCGCGACGGTGTGGTCCTCGGCCAGCCGGTGCTCGACGCCCGTGGCCTGATGGGCCAGGTGGTCGAGCTGATGCCTTACACCTCGCGGGTGTTGTTGCTGACGGACACTACCCACAGCATCCCGGTGCAGGTAAACCGCAACGGCCTGCGCGCGATTGCCAGCGGTACCGGCAACCCCGAGCGCCTGGAGTTGCGTCATGTGGCCGACACTGCCGACATCAAGGAAGGCGACCTGCTGGTCAGTTCCGGCCTAGGTCAGCGTTTCCCGGCCGGCTACCCGGTGGCGACGGTCAAGGAAGTGATCCACGATTCCGGCCAGCCATTTGCCATTGTGCGTGCCGTGCCGACTGCAGCCCTGAACCGCAGCCGCTACCTGCTGCTGGTATTCAGCGACAACCGCACCCCGGAAGAGCGCGCCAACGACGCCGCCCAGGCCCAGGAAGCAGAAGATAAGCGAAACGGCATCGCGCCGATCGTTCCTGCGACGGTGCCCAAACCTGCATTCGTGGGGCCGCCCGCACCCGCCGCTGCCCCGGCCGCGCCTGTGGCCACGCCGGTCAAGCCGGCCGCCCACAACGCTCGCCCGGCCAAACCGGCGGCGACCAAGCCACCGGCCGCCACGCCTGCAGCCAAGCCTCCGGCGGCCGCTGCGACCACCACGCGGCAGAGGGAAGAATAATGGCCGGTACTCATTCGCGTAACGGTTGGATCGTCTGGCTGACCTTTGCCATCGGCCTGTTGCTCAGCGTTTCGCCGCTGCCACAGTTCATGGAAATCCTGCGCCCGCTCTGGCTGGCGTTGCTGCTGGCGTTCTGGGCGCTGAACCTGCCGCACAAAGTCGGCATGGTCACGGCAATGTTCCTGGGCTTGGCGGAAGATGTGCTCTATGGCACCTTGCTGGGCCAGAACGCGTTGATCCTGACGTTGATCACTTTCCTGGTGCTGTCGTTGCAGCAGCGTTTGCGCATGTTCCCGATGTGGCAACAGTGCCTGGTGATCCTGGTGATCTTCGGCCTGGCACAACTGGTTCAGCTGTGGCTCAGTGCCTTGACCGGTAACCGCCAGCCCACCCTTGCGTTGGTGCTGCCGGCCCTGGTCAGTGCGTTGCTGTGGCCATGGGTCAGCTTCGGTCTGCGTGGGTTGCGTCGTCGCTACAAAATCAATTGAATGGATTGCGAGGCTCTGCCTGGTTATCGAGCCCTACAGGGAGAGTCTGCAATGAATTCGCTTTACCTGGCCTCGGGCTCTCCGAGGCGGCGTGAACTGTTGACCCAGATCGGTGTGCCCTTCACCGTGGTCAGCGCCGCTATTGATGAAACCCCTCTTACAAATGAATCCGCCGTTTCCTACGTCGAGCGCCTGGCGCGCGGTAAGGCTGCGGCGGGTTTTGCTGTGCTCTCAAATACGTCTGGCGCCTGTGTGCTGGGGGCTGATACGGCTGTGATCGTTGATGGTCAGATCCTCGGTAAGCCCGTTGACCAGGCCGACGCCTTGGCGATGTTGATGGCCTTGTCGGGGCGTGAGCACGAGGTGCTCACCGCCATTGCCCTCACCGACGGCCAGCGCTGCGAGTGTATTTGTGTAAGCAGTCGTGTACGTTTTCGCGACATTTCTGTCGAGGAGGCTACAACCTACTGGCACAGTGGCGAACCCCAGGACAAGGCGGGCGGCTATGCTATCCAAGGCCTGGGCTCGGTGTTTGCAGCCGGGCTCAATGGCAGTTATTCGGCGGTCGTCGGCCTGCCGGTGTGCGAAACCGCACAACTGCTCCATCAATTCGGCATACCCTGTTGGCAAAATCTTACCGCGCGCTGATCGCCGTTCTCCAGCGCCCAGCCTTTAGCGATCGGTCACTATTGTGAAAACGCCTGAACGAGACCCAGCCATGAGTGAAGAGATTCTGATCAATATCACGCCGATGGAATCGCGCGTGGCGGTGGTAGAGAACGGTGTTCTGCAAGAAGTCCATGTTGAGCGCACCCAGAAGCGCGGGATCGTCGGCAATATCTACAAAGGAAAGGTGGTGCGTGTACTGCCGGGGATGCAAGCGGCATTCGTCGATATCGGCCTGGACCGTGCGGCATTTATCCATGCCTCGGAAATTTCCCTGCGCGAAGGCCCGGCCGTGGAAAGCATCAGTGCGCTGGTGCACGAAGGGCAGAGCCTGGTGGTGCAAGTCACCAAGGACCCCATCGGTTCCAAGGGCGCGCGGCTGACCACGCAGTTGTCGATCCCGTCGCGTTACCTGGTGTACATGCCGCGTACGGCACATGTCGGCATTTCCTTGAAGATCGAAGATGAAGCCGAGCGTGAGCGCCTGAAGAAGGTGGTCAGCGATTGCGTAGCCGCCGAAGGCATCAAGGAGGCGGGCGGCTTTATTCTGCGCACCGCTGCCGAGGGCGCCGGCGCCGATGAAATCCTCATGGACATCCGCTACCTGCGGCGTCTGTGGGACCAGATCGACGCCCAGATCAAGACCATCGGTGCGCCCAGCGTCATTTATGAAGACCTGGGCCTGGCCCTGCGCACACTGCGCGACCTGGTCAGCCCGAAGATTGAGAAAATTCGCATCGACTCGCGGGAAACCTTCCAGCGCACCACGCAATTCGTCGCCGAACTGATGCCGGAAATTGCCGACCGCCTGGAACACTACCCCGGCGAGCGACCGATCTTCGACCTGTATGGCGTCGAAGACGAAATCCAGAAAGCCCTGGAACGCAAGGTGCCGCTCAAGTCCGGCGGCTACCTGGTGGTGGACCCGGCGGAAGCCATGACCACCATCGACGTCAACACCGGTGCGTTCGTGGGCCATCGCAACCTCGAAGAAACCATCTTCAAGACCAACCTCGAAGCGGCTACCGCGATTGCTCGCCAACTGCGTCTGCGCAACCTGGGTGGCATCATCATCATCGACTTCATCGACATGGAAGACGAAGAGCACCAGCGCCAGGTGCTGCGGACCCTCGAGAAACAGCTGGAGCGTGATCACGCCAAGACCAACATTATCGGCATTACCGAGTTGGGCCTGGTGCAGATGACCCGCAAACGCACCCGAGAAAGCCTCGAGCAAGTGCTGTGCGAGCCGTGCAGCAGTTGCCAGGGGCGCGGTAAGTTGAAGACCCCGGAAACGGTTTGCTACGAGATTTTTCGCGAGATCCTGCGTGAAGCGCGTGCCTACCAGGCCGAAGGTTATAGAGTGCTTGCCAACCAGAAAGTGGTCGACCGGCTGCTGGACGAAGAGTCCGGCAACGTTGCCGAGCTGGAGGGATTTATCGGGCGCACGATACGCTTCCAGGTTGAAACCATGTATTCCCAGGAACAATACGACGTGGTGCTGCTCTGATCCCCATTCGCTTTCCTTTTATGAGACAGGCAGGCCTTGATCTGCCGTCCGACTACTGCCTTGAGGGTCGCCTGACATGGAGCGTCTGATACGCTTTTTTGCCGCTTTGACCCGTTGGGGGCTGGGCCTCTGCGCCTTGTCGCTGGTATTGGCGGCGGTGTACGTGAGCCTGGGGCGTGAATTGACGCCGCTGGTGGCCGAGTACCGTGCCGAAGTCGAAGCCAAGGCCCAGGCAGCCGTGGACATGCCTTTGCATATCGGCAGCCTCGAAGGCCGCTGGAGCGGCTTCGCGCCGGTATTGCTGGCCCATGATGTGATGCTGGGCGAGGGCAGCAGTGCCTTGCGCCTGGACCAGGTCGAGGTGGTGCCCGATGTCTGGGCCAGCCTGATGGCGCGCGAAGTGCGGATTGTCCACCTGCAAGTCAGTGGCCTGCAACTCAGCGTCAAGGAAGACAAGGACGGCAAGTGGGCCTTGCAAGGCCTGCCGGTTCAGGACGATCAGCCGCTGGACCCTGAGCAGTTGCTCACGAACATGCAGAAGGTCAAGCGCGTGTCACTGCTCGACAGCCAGGTGACACTGCAACCGTTCGACCAGGCGCCGGTGACCCTGACGTATGTCGGTCTGAACCTGCACACCGGCGTTACCCGCCAACGCCTGGATGCACGCCTGACCCTGCCCGATGGCCAGCCCCTCGCCATGAGCCTGCGCACCCGCATCCGCGCCAGCCAGTGGAAGGACGGCGAAGTCCAGGCTTATCTGAGCCTGCCCCAGAGTGACTGGGCCAGGTGGATCCCGGCGAAGCTGACTCAACAGTGGAAGCTCACGCAGTTCAAGGCGGGCGGCGAATTCTGGCTGACCTGGGCCAAAGGTGCCGTGCAGAGTGCGGTAGTGCGCCTCAACTCGCCACAGGTGAAGGGCCAATACGCCGAGCGCAAGCCGGTGCACATCGAAAACCTCGCGCTTACGGCCTACCTGCAACGCAGTGACACCGGTCTCAGCGTGCTGTTCGACTCGCTGGCGATGAGCCTGGGCGAGACTCGCTGGGAATCCCGCCTGCAATTGCGGCAGACCCTGGCCACCGACAAGGACCTGGAAGTCTGGAAGCTCCAGGCCGACCGCCTGGACCTGACGCCTATCACACCATTGCTCAACGCGCTGGCGCCGCTGCCGGAAGGTTTTGCCAAGACGGTCGAGCACCTCAAGGCCACTGGTCTGCTGCGTAATGTGCTGGTGGACTTCCGTCCCCAGGACACGACCGATAAGAAGGTCAGCTTCGCCGCCAACCTCGAACGCATCGGCTTCGATGCCTACTTCGGCGCACCGGCTGCGCGTAACGTATCCGGCAGCATCAGCGGCGACCTGGGTCAGGGCGAGTTGCGCATGGACAGCAAGGACTTTTCCCTGCACCTCGACCCGATCTTCGCCAAGCCCTGGCAGTACCTCCAGGCCAATGCACGCCTGACGTGGAAGCTGGACAAAGAAGGCTTCACCCTGATCGCCCCATACATCAAGGTGCTGGGCGAGGAGGGCAAGATCGCCGCCGACTTCCTGATCCGCCTGCATTTCGACCACAACCAGGAAGACTACATGGACCTGCGGGTCGGTATGGTCGATGGCGACGGGCGCTTCACCCCCAAATACCTGCCGGCGGTGTTGAGCCCCGCCCTGGATGAATGGCTGCGTACCGCGATTCTCAAGGGCGCGGTGGATCAAGGCTTCTTCCAGTATCAGGGGTCGTTGAACCACGATGCGCTGCCGGCTTCACGCAATATCAGCCTGTTCTTCAAGGTGCATGATGCCGAGCTGGCGTTCCAGCCGGGCTGGCCTCACGTGAGCAAGGTCAACGGCGAAGTGTTTGTCGAGGAGAGCGGTGTGCGCATCCTGGCCAGCAAGGGCCAGTTGCTTGATACCAAGGTCAAGGACATCTACGTCAATATTCCCCATGCACCTGCGGGCAAGGACAGTCATCTGCTGCTTACGGGCGGTTTTGCCGGTGGCTTGGGCGATGGCCTGAAAATCCTTCAGGAAGCGCCGATCGGCACTGCATCGACCTTTTCTGGCTGGAAGGGCGAGGGCGACCTGCAAGGCGGCCTTGACCTGGATATTCCGTTGGCCAAGGGCGCCGAACCGAAAATCGTGGTGGACTTCAAGACCGACAAGGCGCGCCTGCAATTGGCCGAGCCGCCCCTGGACCTGACCCAGCTCAAGGGCGAGTTCCGTTTCGACAGCGCCAAGGGCCTGAGTGGCCAGAACATCACCGCTCAGGCGTTTGATCGGCCGATCACCGCGCAGATCGTTGCCGACGGCAAGCCGGGCAATATCAGCACCCGTGTGAATGCCAAGGGTCAGGTTACGGTCAAGCGGCTGACCGACTGGTTGAAAATCAGCCAGCCGTTACCGGTATCCGGCGATATTCCGTACCAGTTGCAGGTGACCCTGGATGGCGCCGACAGCCAACTGATGGTCAGCTCCAACCTCAAGGGCGTGGCTGTGGACCTGCCGGCGCCGTTCGGCATGCCGGCCAGCCAGGGGCGTGACAGTGTGTTCCGCATGACCTTGCAGGGCGCCGAGCGCCGCTATTGGTTCGATTATGGCGAGCTGGCCAACTTTACCTTTGCTGCACCGCCGGACAAATTCAATGACGGGCGCGGCGAGCTGTTCCTCGGTGATGGCGATGCTGTGCTGCCGGGCGCCAAGGGCTTGCGCATTCGTGGGGTGCTGTCGGAGCTGGATATCGACCCGTGGAAGAAACTGGTGGATCGTTATGCGGGCAATGACCCGGGCGGCAGTGCCAAGCAATTGCTCAGCGGCGCTGACTTCAAGATCGGCAAGCTGACCGGTTTCGGCACGCAGTTCGATCGAGTCAATTTGCAACTGGACCGCAAGCCTGCAGCGTGGGGCGTGCAGCTCGACAGCCAGCAGGCCAAGGGCTCGGTCAACCTGCCGGACGCCAAGGGCGCACCGATTGCGATTAACCTGCAGTATGTGAAGCTGCCGGCGGTAGACCCTTCGGTGCAGGCGGATGAAAACGCGCCGGACCCCTTGGCGAACATCGACCCCAAGGATATTCCGGCGCTGGATATCGCCATTGATCAATTGTTCCAGGGCCCGGACCTGATCGGCGCCTGGTCGCTGAAAATCCGCCCGACCGCCAAGGGCCTGGCCTTCAACAACCTGGACCTGGGTCTCAAGGGTATGCAGCTCAAGGGGGCGGGTGGCTGGGAGGGCGCGGCGGGAGACAGCAGCAGCTGGTACAAGGGGCGCCTGGACGGCAAGAATATTGGCGATGTACTCAAGGGGTGGGGGTATGCGCCGACCGTCACCAGCCAGGATTTCCATCTGGATGTGGACGGACGTTGGCCTGGTTCTCCGGCCTATGTAGGGCCCAAGCGTTTCTCCGGCAGCCTGGATGCGGCGTTCCGCAACGGCCAGTTCGTCGAAGTGGAAGGCGGAGCCCAGGCCCTGCGGGTATTCGGCCTGCTGAACTTCAACTCCATCGGGCGGCGGTTGCGCCTGGATTTCTCGGACCTGCTCGGCAAGGGTTTGAGCTATGACCGGGTCAAAGGCCTGCTGGCCGCCAGCAATGGCGTGTTCGTGACCCGCGAACCGATCACCATGACGGGGCCGTCGAGCAACCTCGAGCTCAACGGTACCCTGGACCTGGTGGCTGACCGCGTCGATGCCAAGCTGCTGGTAACGCTGCCGGTGACCAACAACCTGCCGATCGCGGCGTTGATCGTGGGTGCGCCGGCCATTGGTGGTGCGTTGTTCCTGATCGACAAGCTGATCGGCGACCGTGTTTCACGCTTCGCCAGTGTCCAGTACAAGGTCGAAGGCCCGTGGAAGGACCCGAAAATCACCTTCGACAAGCCATTTGAAAAGCCAAACTGAGAGGCTGTGGAGTAGCATGGCCCCATGCCCTTTATGGAGTGTCGGCCCATGTCCTTTGCGGTAATTCAAATGGTCAGCCAGAGCGACGTGCTGGTCAACCTGGCCCAGGCCCGTCGCTTGCTGGAAGACGCGGCGGCTGGTGGTGCGAAGCTGGCGGTACTGCCGGAAAACTTCGCCGCCATGGGCCGTCGTGACGTGGCCGATATCGGCCGCGCCGAGGCGCTGGGCGAAGGCCCGATCCTGCCATGGTTGAAACAGACTGCTCGCGACCTCACCTTATGGATAGTGGCCGGTACTTTGCCATTGCCGCCCAAGGACCAACCGCACGCCAAGTCCAACGCCTGCTCGCTGTTGATCGATGATCAGGGCGAAATCGTTGCCCGTTACGACAAGCTGCACCTGTTCGATGTGGACGTTGCCGACGCTCGTGGTCGTTATCGCGAATCGGACGACTATGCTTTCGGGAGCAATGTGGTGGTGGCGGATACGCCGGTCGGCCGATTGGGCCTGACCGTGTGCTACGACCTGCGCTTCCCCGAGCTGTACAGCGAATTGCGCGCGGCGGGGGCTGAATTGATTACCGCGCCATCGGCGTTTACCGCGGTGACCGGCGCTGCGCACTGGGATGTGCTGATTCGTGCACGGGCCATCGAGACCCAGTGCTATCTGCTGGCGGCCGCCCAGGGGGGTGTGCATCCGGGGCCGCGGGAAACCTATGGTCATGCGGCGATTGTCGACCCCTGGGGGCGCGTGCTGACACAACAGGATCAAGGCGAAGCGGTGTTGCTGGCCGAACGCGATAGCAGTGAACAGGCGTCGATAAGGGCGCGCATGCCGGTGGTCAGCCATCGGCGCTTTTTCTCGCAGGGCGCACAGCGACCTGCTTCGGAACGATGAATTTAAGGCCATACCTATGAGCGAGTTGTTGTCCTCAGTCAGTGAACACCTCCTGGCACCCGGTGGCGTGACCATCGAAAGCTTGCAAACCGTGCTGGGCGATCTTGCCGGGCCGGGCATCGACGCGGCCGACCTGTATTTCCAGGGGCAGATTTCCGAGTCCTGGGCGTTGGAAGACGGCATCGTCAAGGAAGGCAGTTTCAACCTTGACCAGGGTGTGGGCGTGCGGGCGCAGTCCGGTGAGAAAACCGGTTTTGCCTACAGCAATGCGATCACCCTGGAGGCTTTGGGCCTGGCCGCACGTGCCGCACGCTCGATCTCCCGTGCCGGGCAAAACGGCACGGTGCAGGCGTTCAGCACCCAGGATGTGACCCAGTTGTACGGGCCGGAAAACCCGTTGGAAGTGATGACCCGTGCCGAGAAAGTCGACTTGCTCAAGCGTGTCGATGCCGCGACCCGTGCATTGGACCCGCGTATCCAGCAGGTCACCGTGAGCATGGCCGGCGTGTGGGAGCGCATCCTGGTGGCGTCCACCGATGGCGGCCTGGCGGCGGATGTGCGGCCGCTGGTGCGCTTCAACGTGAGTGTGATCGTCGAGCAGAACGGCCGCCGCGAGCGCGGCGGCCATGGCGGCGGCGGGCGTACCGACTATCGTTATTTCCTCACCGACGACCGTGCCATGGGCTATGCCCGTGAAGCGCTGCGCCAGGCGCTGGTCAACCTGGAAGCCATCCCGGCACCGGCAGGTACATTGCCGGTGGTACTGGGCTCGGGTTGGTCCGGCGTGTTGCTGCACGAAGCAGTCGGCCACGGCCTGGAAGGTGACTTCAACCGCAAGGGCAGTTCGGCCTACAGCGGGCGCATGGGCGAGATGGTTGCGTCCAGGCTCTGTACCATCGTGGATGACGGCACCCTGGCCGGGCGCCGTGGCTCGCTGAGCGTCGACGACGAAGGCACGCCGACCGAGTGCACGACTCTGATCGAAAACGGTGTGCTCAAGGGCTACATGCAAGACAAGCTCAACGCCCGCCTGATGGGCGTGGCGCGTACCGGTAATGGCCGTCGTGAATCCTATGCGCACCTGCCGATGCCGCGCATGACCAACACCTACATGCTGGGCGGCGAAAGCGATCCGGCTGAAATCATCGCCTCGGTGAAGCGCGGCATCTACTGCGCCAACCTCGGGGGTGGCCAGGTGGATATCACCAGCGGCAAGTTCGTGTTCTCCACCAGCGAGGCTTACCTGATCGAAGACGGCAAGATCACCGCGCCGGTCAAAGGCGCAACCTTGATCGGTAACGGTCCGGAAGCCATGAGCAAGGTGTCGATGGTCGGTAACGACCTGTCGCTGGACAGCGGCGTGGGCACATGCGGGAAAGATGGGCAGTCGGTACCGGTGGGTGTCGGCCAGCCAACGCTGAAGATTGATGCGATCACCGTGGGTGGCACGGGGTCGTAAGCGGTGGAGCTTCGGGTGGCGAAGGCCGCCACCCGGGGAAGGGCATCAACGCAGGCCGCGTTGAGTCTCGTCCAGCTCACGGATGTACTTGAAGATTTTACGGCTGGTGGCCGGCGCCTTGTTATGCGCCAGCTCGTGCTGGGCCTGACGGATCAGGGAGCGCAGTTGCTGGCGGTCCGCGTCCGGGTAGTCCAGCACGAATTTCTCCAGCACCGCGTCATCGCCCGAGATCAGGCGGTCACGCCAACGTTCCAGGTTATGGAAGCGTTCGTTGTACTGGCGAGTGGAGGCATCGGTTTGATCGAGCAAAGTCAGAATGGCGTCGATGTCCTGGTCGCGCATCAGCTTGCCGATAAACATGATGTGCCGTTTGCGCGCGATATTCGCGGTGTGCTTGGGCGCATCGGCCAGGGCCCGGCGCATTTCGTCGGTCAGTGGCAGTTTTGCAATTAAATCTTTTTTGAGCGTTGTAAGGCGCTCGCCGAGGTCAACCAGCGCATGCAGCTCGCGTTTGACCTGGGTTTTGCTTTTCTCCCCATCGAGGGAGTCGTCGTAAGAATCAACCATGGTGGCAGTCCGCAAAGAAACGCCGCCATGATAACCAGTCGGGGGTCGCTTGTCCGGCCCGGTCGCTCGATGGCCTTAACCGAAAGCAGAATTTGAGTGGAGAAAACCATGAGTGCAGCCCAAAGCGTCGGTCCGCAAGCGTTACCGGCACTGCAGGAACAAGTCGAGCAGATCCTTGCCGAGGCCAAGCGCCAGGGGGCCAGTGCCTGTGAGGTGTCGGTGTCGCTGGAGCAGGGGCTGTCGACGTCGGTGCGCCAGCGGGAAGTGGAAACTGTCGAGTTCAATCGTGACCAGGGCTTTGGCATCACCTTGTATGTGGGGCAGCGCAAAGGTTCGGCCAGCACCTCGGCCAGTGGCCCGGAAGCGATTCGCGAGACAGTCGCCGCTGCGCTGGCGATTGCCAAGCACACGTCCGAGGATGAAAGCTCGGGCCTGGCCGACAAGGCGCTGATGGCCAAGGAGCTGAAGGACTTCGATCTGTTCCATGCCTGGGATATCACGCCGGAGCAGGCCATCGAGCAGGCGCTGACCTGCGAAGCCGCCGCGTTCGACGCCGATGCCCGCATCAAGAACGCTGATGGCACCACGTTGAGTACTCATCAGGGCTGCCGCGTATATGGCAACAGCCATGGTTTCATCGGTGGTTATGCGTCCACTCGCCATAGCCTGAGCTGCGTGATGATCGCCGAGGCCAACGGCCAGATGCAGCGCGATTACTGGTATGACGTGAACCGCCAGGGCGATTTGCTGGCCGACCCGGTCAGCATTGGCCAGCGCGCTGCACAGCGTGCGGCGAGCCGCCTGGGCGCGCGCCCGGTGCCAACCTGCGAGGTGCCGGTGTTGTTTTCGGCGGAGTTGGCCGGCGGCTTGTTCGGCAGTTTCCTGGGGGCGATTTCCGGCGGCAACCTGTACCGCAAGTCGTCGTTCCTTGAAGGTGCGATCGGCCAGAAGCTGTTCCCCGAATGGCTGACCATCGATGAGCGTCCGCACCTGATGCGCGCCATGGGCAGTTCGGCGTTCGACGGTGATGGTCTGGCCACGTATGCCAAGCCGTTTGTCGAGAACGGGGAATTGGTGTCCTACGTATTGGGTACTTACGCCGGTCGTAAATTGGGCCTGCCAAGCACAGCAAACTCCGGTGGCGTGCACAACTTGTTCGTTACTCATGGTGATGAAGACCAGGCGGCGTTGCTGCGGCGCATGGGGCGTGGCCTGCTGGTGACCGAGTTGATGGGCCATGGCCTGAATATGGTTACGGGCGACTACTCCCGTGGTGCAGCGGGTTTCTGGGTGGAAAACGGCGAGATTCAGTTTGCCGTTCAAGAGGTGACGATTGCCGGCAACATGCGCGATATGTTCAAGCAGATCGTCGCTGTCGGAAACGACTTGGAGTTGCGTAGCAATATCCGTACGGGTTCGGTGTTGATCGAGCGGATGACCGTCGCTGGCAGCTGATCCTTCAGACGCGCTTCAACAAGAAGGCGCGCCATCTTTATAGATGGCGCGCCTTTTTTTGTGGCTGCGTGTCAGGAGGATTATCCTGCTACTCTTGTTTTGATTCTCAATATCATTTAATAATAAATATCATTACCGAGTGAGCGTGGATCATGAGTTCTGTCCTGCATGAGGATCCTTACCTGGAGAGCTGGCGCTGGATGAGTCGCCAGATTCGTTGCGGCCTAGACCCCAACGAGCCGCGCCTGATCGAACACTACCTCAATGAGGGTCGATACCTGGCGTGCTGCACCGCGACCCATCCGTGGACGATCGCTGAAACCTCATTCCGCCTGTTGCTCGACACTGCCAGCGATATCGCACTGCCGTGGCATTGGCGTTCCCTGTGCCTGGACCAGGCCTGGCGCCCGCTGCGCGACCTGGAAAAACTCTCCCACTGTGCCTGCCGCCTCAAGCGCTGGCAGACCTTTGCCTGGCAATTGGCGACCTGCGAATTGCTGCCTTCCATTTCTGTTTCTGACCTGGTGCAAGGATCTAACGATGAGTAACACCCGTATCGAACGCGACAGCATGGGCGAACTGCAGGTGCCTGCCGAAGCCTTGTATGGCGCACAAACCCAGCGCGCGGTGAACAACTTCCCAATCAGTCATCAACGTATGCCCGCGCAATTCATTCGCGCTCTGATCCTGGCAAAGGCAGCTGCTGCCAAGGTTAACGTTGACCTCAAGCAGATCAGCGAAGGGCAGGGCAAGGCCATCGTCGATGCCGCCCAAGGCTTGCTGGAAGGCGACTTCATGAAGCACTTCCCGGTGGACATCTTCCAGACCGGCTCCGGCACCAGCTCCAACATGAACGCCAACGAAGTGATTGCAACCCTTGCCAGCCGCTTGCTGGGTGAGCCGGTCAACCCAAATGACCACGTGAACTGCGGCCAAAGCAGCAACGACATCATTCCGACCACGATCCACGTCAGCGCCGCGCTGGTGCTGCATGAGCAAACACTGCCCGCACTGTTGCATCTGGTGCAGGTGATCGAGCAGAAGGCGCAAGAGGTTCACCCGTTCATCAAGACTGGCCGCACTCACTTGATGGACGCCATGCCGGTGCGCATGAGCCAGGTGCTCAACGGTTGGGCGCAGCAGCTCAAGGCCAATATCGGGCATTTGCAGGACCTTCTGCCGAGTTTGCAAGCGTTGGCTCAGGGCGGTACTGCGGTCGGCACCGGAATCAACGCACACCCGGAATTCGCGGTGCGTTTCAGTCAGCAATTGAGCAGCCTGACCGGTGTGAAATTCACCCCGGGCAAGAACCTTTTCGCCCTGATTGGCTCCCAGGACACCGCCGTCGCTGTGTCCGGGCAGTTGAAAGCCACCGCCGTGTCGCTGATGAAAATCGCCAACGACCTGCGCTGGATGAACTCCGGCCCACTCGCAGGCCTGGGGGAAATCGAGCTGGAAGGCCTGCAGCCTGGTTCGTCAATCATGCCCGGCAAGGTCAACCCGGTGATCCCTGAAGCCACCGCGATGGTGGCCGCACAAGTCATCGGCAACGATACGGTCATCACGGTCGCCGGCCAGTCGGGCAACTTCGAACTGAATGTGATGCTGCCGATCATCGCCAATAACCTGCTCAGCAGCCTCGAGTTGCTGGCCAACTCCAGTCGTTTGCTGGCAGACAAGGCCATTGCCAGCTTCAAGGTCAATGAGGCCAAGCTCAAGGAAGCGCTGTCGCGCAACCCGATCCTGGTCACCGCACTCAACCCGATCATCGGTTACCAAAAGGCCGCTGAAATCGCCAAGAAGGCCTATCAGCAGGGCCGTCCGGTGATTGATGTCGCCCTTGAGCACACCGACTTGCCGCGCAGCCAACTGGAAATCCTGCTGGATCCGGAAAAGCTCACGGCCGGCGGCGTGTAATCACCGACTCTGCTTTGGAGGCTCACCATGGAGCACTGGAAACGCACGATCGAACGGGCCAATCGCTGCTTTATGGCGGGTGAATTGGTTGACGCTCGCGAGGCTTACTTGCAAGCCCTGGCCCTGGCCCAAGTGCTGTTCGAGCGCTGGGCAGATGCCGACGAAGCAGTGGCGGCTTGCGTCATTTCCCATCACAACCTGGCGGACCTGCACCTGCGGCTGAACCAGCCGGAAGAAAGCGCGGAATACCTTTGCGCTATCCACCAGCGTCTGTTGCAGACCATGCAGGACCCGCGCCTGAGCCCGCAGTTGCGGGAAGCGGCGCTGCGCCAGAGCAGCAAAACCTATGTCGAACTGTTGAATTTCATCAGCGATCACGGCGAATACCCTCGCACCCATCGCTTGCTGGGCGGTACTGCGGCGCAGCCCGCCACGCCCCACTACGGAGCACATTGAAATGACTTACACCTTGCCTGCCTTGCCTTACGCGTATGACGCCCTGGAACCGCATATCGATGCGCAAACCATGGAGATTCACTACACCAAGCACCACCAGACTTACATCAATAACCTCAACGCAGCGGTCGAAGGCACCGAGTTTGCGGGCTGGCCGGTCGAGAAACTGGTGTCCAGCGTGCAGCAACTGCCGGAAAAACTGCGCGCAGCGGTGATCAATCAGGGCGGCGGCCATGCCAACCACTCGTTGTTCTGGGCGGTGATGTCGCCCAAAGGCGGTGGCAAGCCCGAAGGTGCGTTGGGCAAAGCCCTCGACGAACAGTTGGGTGGTTTTGAGAGTTTCAAGGAAGCCTTCACCAAAGCCGCGTTGACGCGCTTCGGAAGCGGTTGGGCCTGGCTGAGCGTCACCCCGCAAAAGACTCTGGTGGTGGAGAGCAGTGGTAATCAAGACAGTCCATTGATGAACGGCAATACACCGATCCTCGGTCTGGACGTCTGGGAGCATGCCTACTACCTGCTGTACCAGAACCGCCGCCCCGAATACATCAATGCCTTCTACAGTGTTATCAACTGGCCAGAAGTTGCCGCCCGCTATCAGGCCGCTTTGGCCTGAAAACCACCCTCGACAAGATCTAAGGCCGACTATGGGGACTGACACACTGGCGATCAGCAGCGGACGAATGTTTCGTTATGCGTTTGGCTCGCTGCTGCTATTGGCAGGTACTGCATTGCTGGTGGCCCACGGGCTGGCCTGGCTGAACCTGGAACCGCGTATCCTGCGCGCCCTGCAAGGCGGCTCCATTTGCGCTCTGGGGACGGCGCTGGGCGCGGTCCCGGTACTGGTGATCCGACGCATGCCGGTGGCGCTGAGCGACACATTGCTGGGTTTTGGTGCAGGGGTGATGCTGGCGGCGACGGCGTTTTCGCTGATCGTCCCGGGCATTGCCGCGGCTGAAAGCCTGGGGCTCTCACCGTGGGGTGCCAGTGGTTTGATCAGCTTTGGCATCATGCTGGGAGCATTCGGGTTGTACTTGGTTGACCGTAAGGTCTCCGGGGCGAGTCCGGAAATGCTGGTGGGCACGCCGGACAAGCCGGTAATTCCTCCGCGAATTTGGTTGTTCGTGTTCGCCATCATCGCCCACAACATCCCCGAAGGCATGGCGGTAGGCGTTTCCGCCGGTGGTGGCATGCCGGATGCCGACAGCCTGGCCATGGGCATCGCGTTGCAGGACGTGCCCGAAGGACTGGTGATTGCGTTGGTGTTGGCCGGGGCGGGAATGTCGCGGGTCAAGGCGTTCCTGATCGGCGCTGCATCAGGTCTGGTGGAGCCCGTATTCGCTGTGCTCTGCGCCTGGCTGGTCAGCCTGGCCGAAGTGTTGTTGCCTTTGGGGTTGGCCCTGGCTGCTGGCGCGATGCTGTTGGTGGTGACCCACGAAGTCATCCCCGAATCGCGACGCAATGGTCACGAAAAACTCGCCAGCCTGGGCCTGTGCATCGGTTTTTGCTTGATGATGGTGATGGACACCGCTTTGGGGTAGGTAAAGTCTACTGTAGGAGCGAGCAAGCTCGCTTCTACAGAGGGTTATTCACCTTCGTCGAAGTAATTGTTGATCAGCGCCACCAGCGCGGCCATTGCTTCGTCTTCCTGCTCGCCTTCCGTCTTCAAGTGAATCCGGGTGCCCTTGCCGGCCGCCAGCATCATCATGGCCATGATGCTCTTGCCGTCGACCATGGATTCCGGTGTACGCCCGGCGCGGATCTGGCAGGGGAACTGCCCTGCTACGCCCACGAACTTGGCCGAGGCGCGGGCGTGCAAGCCCAGCTTGTTGATGATTTCAATTTCCAGAGCGGGCATCGCGGGGGTGTTCCTTTCAGCTAAGGTCGCGGTGGCGGACCTGGACGTTCTTGAGAGTTTGTTGCAGCACCTGGCCCAGGCGCTCGGTCAGGTAGACGGAGCGGTGATGGCCGCCAGTGCAGCCAATGGCAATGGTGACATAGGCGCGGTTGCTTGCAGCAAAGCGTGGCAGCCATTTGAGCAAGTAGGTGGAAATATCCTGGAACATCTCCTCCACATCCGGTTGCGCCGCCAGGTAATCGGCCACGGGCTGATCCAGCCCGGACTGGTCACGCAGCTCCGGTTTCCAGTACGGGTTAGGCAGGCAGCGCACATCGAACACCAGGTCGGCGTCGACCGGCATGCCGCGCTTGAACCCGAACGACTCCACGAGGAATGCCGTGCCCGGCTCCGGCTGGTTCAGCAGGCGCAGCTTGATGGCATCGCGCAACTGGTACAGGTTGAGGCTGGTGGTGTTTATCTTGAGGTCGGCGAGGTCAATGATCGGTCCCAGCAGCTTGGTTTCGTCTTCGATGGCTTCGGCCAGAGAGCGATGGGAGCTGCTGAGGGGGTGGCGCCGGCGGGTCTCGGAGAAGCGTTTGAGCAGGGTCTCTTCGTCGGCGTCCAGGTACAGCACGTCGCAATGAATGTGCTTGCCCCGCACTTCCTCGAGCAATTGCGGGAATCGCTCGAGGTGGCTGGGCAGGTTACGGGCATCAATCGAAACGGCGACAAGCGGTTGGGCCAGTTCGGTATGGATCAAGGCGCGTTCCGCCAACTCTGGCAGCAGGCCAGCGGGCAGGTTGTCGATGCAATAGAACCCGTTGTCCTCAAGAACGTTGAGGGCGGTGCTTTTACCCGAGCCGGAGCGGCCGCTGACGATGATCAAGCGCATGGTTACTGCCCGCTCTGTTCATCCAGGACAACCTGGTACAACGCCTCATTGCTGCTGGCGCTACGCAGTTTGTCGCGTACTTCCTTGCGGTCGAGCATGCTGGCGATCTGCCGGAGCAGTTCCAGGTGCGCATCGGTAGCGGCTTGCGGGACCAGCAGGACGAACAGCAGGTCTACCGGCGCACCGTCGATGGCGTCGAAATCGATGGGGGCTTCCAGGTGCAGCAGGGCACTGACAGGTGTTTCGCAGCCTTTGAGGCGACAGTGAGGAATGGCGATGCCGTTGCCAAAACCGGTGGAGCCGAGTTTTTCACGGGCAATCAACGCGTCGAAGACATCCTGCATCTCCAGATCCTGCACTTCGCGCGCGATCAGGTTGGCAATTTGTTCGAGGGCTTTCTTCTTGCTGCCACCCGGCACGTTCACGAGGGAACGGCCGGGGGTCAGGATGGTTTCAAGTCGGATCATGGGGGGAGAGTTAACGACCTGTGCCCTGAAGCAGGCTCAGATTCTTTTCCTTATGCTTTTTGAGTTGGCGGTCAAGCTTGTCGGTGAGCAAGTCGATTGCTGCATACATGTCATCATGTTCGGCATTGGCGACCACTTCTCCACCGGGTATCTGAAGAGTCGCTTCGATTTTCTGCTGAAGCTTGTCGACCTTCATGATGACCTGCACGTTGGTGATCTTGTCGAAATGACCCTCAAGCTTCCTCAGCTTCTGCTCGACATAGTCGCGTAGTGGAGGGGTGACTTCTACATGGTGTCCACTGATGTTGACTTGCATACAGCTTCTCCTTCGTTGCCAGTGCATAAAGCGGCAGGCAAAGGCGCCTGCCACTGGAACGCTGTGGCCCGCCCGTCACATCAAACGCTTACGCTCGCTGGAAGGCGCGATCCCGAGGGACTCGCGGTACTTGGCGACGGTTCGACGGGCGACCTGAATGCCTTGTGCCTCCAGTAAACCAGCGATCTTACTGTCACTCAATGGCTTTTTCTGATTTTCCGCGGCAACCAGTTTTTTGATGATCGCGCGGATCGCCGTGGACGAGCATTCACCGCCTTCGGAGGTGCTGACGTGGCTGGAGAAAAAGTATTTCAGTTCATAAATACCCCGTGGGGTATGCATGAATTTCTGCGTGGTCACGCGTGAAATGGTCGACTCATGCATGCCCACCGCTTCGGCGATGTCATGCAGTACCAGCGGCTTCATCGCCTCGTCGCCGTATTCCAGGAAGCCGCGCTGGTGCTCGACGATCTGGGTGGCGACTTTCATCAGGGTTTCGTTGCGGCTTTGCAGGCTCTTGATGAACCAGCGGGCTTCCTGCAACTGGTTGCGCATGAAGGTGTTATCGGCGCTGGTGTCGGCGCGGCGGACGAAACCGGCATATTGCGGGTTGACCCTCAGGCGTGGCACCGACTCCTGGTTCAGTTCCACCAGCCATCGCTCGTTGTCCTTGCGCACGATCACGTCGGGAACCACGTACTCGGCTTCGCTGGACTCGATTTGCGAGCCAGGGCGCGGGTTGAGGCTCTGTACCAGCTCGATGACCTGGCGCAGGTCGTCTTCCTTGAGCTTCATGCGGCGCATCAACTGGCTGTAGTCGCGGCTGCCCAGCAGGTCGATGTAGTCGGTGACCAGGCGCTGGGCCTCGGCGAGCCATGGGGTCTTGGCCGGCAGCTGGCGCAATTGCAGCAGCAGGCATTCGCTGAGGGTGCGCGCGCCGATACCGGCAGGCTCGAACTGCTGGATGCGGTGCAGGACGGCTTCGATCTCGTCCAGTTCGATATCCAGTTCGGGGTCGAAGGCTTCAAGAATTTCTTCGAGCGTCTCGTCTAGATAACCCTGATTGTTGATGCAGTCGATCAGGGTTACGGCGATCAGGCGATCGGTGTCCGACATCGGTGCCAGGTTCAGTTGCCATAGCAGATGGCTCTGCAGGCTCTCGCCGGCAGAGGTGCGGGTGGTGAAATCCCACTCGTCATCGTCGTTGCTGGGCAGGCTGCTGGCGCTGGTCTGGTAGACATCTTCCCAGGCGGTGTCGACCGGAAGCTCGTTGGGAATGCGTTCGTTCCATTCGCCTTCCTCAAGGTTGTCCACCGTGGGGGCGGTTTCCTGGTAGGAGGGTTCCTGCACGTCGGAATTGGGTTTTTGCTCGATGTTATCGGCCAGCGGGTCTGCATTATCGAAGTCGTCGCCTTCTTCCTGGCGTTCGAGCATCGGATTGGACTCCAGGGCCTCCTGGATTTCCTGTTGCAGGTCCAGGGTCGACAATTGGAGCAGGCGGATGGCCTGTTGCAGCTGCGGTGTCATCGTCAGCTGCTGGCCCATTCTCAGGACTAGCGATGGTTTCATGGCAGGGGCTTAACACCTTATTCGCCGGCGCAATGCGCCATCCACGACAGGGCGCGTGAGCGCCAAACATAAGCAAATTATATGCCTGATGTCGGGTGCTTTGCCTAGAGCGCGGTAACAATAAAAATCCGGAGGTTTTCATTGACTCCCGCGCACCTTGGCGAACGCCGTGACACCACGGTGTTTACAGGCGGAACTCGTGACCCAGATACACTTCCTTGACCAGTTCATTGGCCAGGATTGTGGCGGAATCACCTTCGGCAATCAGCTGGCCGTCATTGACGATATAGGCGGTTTCGCAGATGTCGAGCGTCTCACGGACGTTGTGGTCGGTGATCAGCACGCCGATGCCCTTGGCCTTGAGGTGATGGATGATCTGCTTGATGTCGCCGACCGAGATCGGGTCGACGCCGGCAAACGGCTCGTCCAGCAGGATGAACTTGGGTGCAGTGGCCAGGGCGCGGGCGATTTCCACGCGGCGACGCTCACCACCGGACAGGCTCATGCCGAGGTTGTCGCGGATATGGTTGATGTGGAACTCCTGCAGCAGGCTTTCCAGCTCCTTGCGACGGCCGTCACGGTCGAGTTCCTTGCGGGTCTCGAGGATCGCCATGATATTGTCCGACACCGACAGTTTGCGGAAGATCGACGCTTCCTGTGGAAGATAGCCGATACCGGCACGGGCGCGGCCGTGCATTGGCTGGTGGCTCACGTCCAGGTCATCGATCAGCACGCGCCCCTGGTCCGCCTGGACCAGGCCGACGATCATGTAGAAGCAAGTGGTCTTGCCGGCGCCGTTAGGGCCGAGCAAGCCGACGATCTGGCCGCTGTCGATCGACAGGCTGACGTCGCGCACGACCTGACGGCTTTTATAGGCCTTGGCCAGATGCTGGGCTTTCAGGGTTGCCATTACTCGGCCTTCTTCTTCGGCTGGATAACCATGTCGATCCGTGGACGAGGCGCGGTGACCTTGTTGCCATTGGCACGACCGGCGTTTGCAATCTGTTTCACGGTGTCATAGGTGATCTTCTCACCTTCCGTGGAGTTGCCATCGGGGCTGAGCACCTTGGCCTGGTCGATCAGGACGATGCGGTTCTGCTGGGCATGGTACTGGATGGTCTTGCCGTAGCCCTTCATCGGTCCGGTATCGGTCGCGGACTGCTTCTGTTCGAAGTAAGCCAGGTTGCCGACCGAGGTCACGACATCGATATCGCCGGTCTTGGTGCGCGTAAGCGTCACGGTATTGCCGGTGATTTTCATCGAACCCTGCGTGATGATCACGCCGCCGGTGTAGGTGGCCACGCCTTGCTTGTCATCCAGTTGCGCATCATCAGCTGAAATGTGGATCGGCTGCTGGCTATCGTTCGGCAGAGCCCAGGCGCTCACGCTTCCCAGTGCTGCGCCCAGGCCGAGCAAAATAGGGAGAGTTTTAACGAGCCTCATACTGTCCTCTTACGTTCGATAGCAGGTGTATCCTGCTTTCTTTCAAATACGCTTTCATTCCCTTGCCAGTCGATACACCGCCAGCGCCGTCGATTCTAACGTCTTGCTCGGTCTGCGCATATTGCTTCTGCGGGAATACGGTCATGCGACTGCTGGTAATCACGGTCTCACGGCTTTTATCGTCAGTGCGCGCAATGCGCACCGAGTCGATCAGTTCCACCTCGGTACCGTCCGGGTTGACCTCGCCACGCTTGCTGGTGACGTGCCATGGGAACTCGGTACCGCGGTAAATGTTCATGTCCGGGTTGGTCAGCAAGGTGACTTCGGTGGCCTTCACATGCTCGACCTTGTCCGAGGTCATCTCGTATTGCACCTTGCCGTCAGGCAGGAACTGCACGCTTTTGGCATTGATGGCGTAATAGTCGATAGCGCCCTCGTCAACCTGCGCAGCAGGCTGGTCGAGAAAGCGCTCCGGGCTGATATTCCAGTAGCCCACCGCCAGGAACAGCGCGGCGATGACCCCGAATAACAGGAAGTTGCGAATCTTTTTGCTCGGCATAAAACGCTCTATAAGTAGGCGGCGTGGGCCGCTTCAAGGCTGCCCTGGGCACGCAGGATCAGCTCGCAGAACTCGCGGGCGGCACCTTCGCCGCCGCGGGCGCTGGTGATGCCATGGGCGTGTTCGCGAACAAACGCCGCCGCATTGGCGACGGCCATGCCCAGGCCTACTCGGCGAATCACCGGCAGGTCTGGCAGGTCGTCACCCAAGTAGGCGACCTGCTCATAGCTTAGGTTGAGTTGGCCAAGAAGCTCGTCCAGAACCACCAGTTTATCCTCGCGGCCCTGATACAGGTGAGGAATCCCCAGGTTTTGTGCACGCCGTTCCACAACGGGCGTTTTCCGGCCGCTGATAATTGCCGTTTGCACGCCCGCCGCCATCAACATTTTGATGCCCTGGCCGTCCAGCGTGTTGAATGTCTTGAATTCGCTGCCGTCTTCGAGAAAGTACAGGCGGCCGTCGGTCAGCACACCGTCAACGTCGAAAATCGCGAGTTTGATATTTTTGCCGCGTTGCAACAGGTCGCTGGTCATCTACATCACTCCTGCACGCAGCAAGTCGTGCATGTTCAGGGCGCCAATCGGGCGGTCGTCGCCATCAACCACCACCAGCGCGCCGATCTTGTGGTCTTCCATGATCTTCAAGGCTTCGGCTGCCAGCATCTCGGGGCGCGCGGTCTTGCCGTGGGGTGTCATTACCGCGTCGATGGTGGCGGTGTGGATATCAATCGTGCGGTCCAGGGTACGGCGCAGGTCGCCGTCGGTGAAGACCCCGGCCAGGCGGCCATCGGCCTCGAGGATCACGGTCATGCCCAGGCCCTTGCGGGTCATTTCCATCAGCGCGTCTTTCAGCAGGGTGCCGCGCTGGACGTGAGGCAATTCATCGCCCGAGTGCATGACGTTTTCCACTTTCAGCAGCAGGCGGCGGCCCAGGGCGCCGCCTGGATGGGAAAACGCGAAGTCTTCAGCGGTAAACCCCCGGGCTTCCAGCAGTGCTACGGACAAGGCATCGCCCATGACCAGTGCCGCGGTGGTGGAGGAGGTGGGTGCCAGGTTCAGCGGGCAGGCCTCGTGGTCCACGTGGACGTTCAGGTTCACTTCGGCGGCCTTGGCCAGCGTCGACTCCGGGTTGCCGGTGATGCTGATCATCTTGATGCCCAGGCGTTTGATCAGCGGCAACAGGGTCACGATTTCGTTGGTCGTGCCGGAGTTGGACAGGGCAAGGATGATGTCATCCTTGGTGATCATGCCCATGTCGCCGTGGCTGGCTTCGGCCGGGTGCACGAAAAACGCGGTGGTTCCGGTGCTGGCCAGGGTGGCGGCGATCTTGTTGCCGACGTGGCCCGACTTGCCCATGCCGACCACCACGACGCGGCCCTTGCTGGCCAGAATCATCTCGCAGGCGCGTACGAAATCCGCGTCAATATGCGTCAGCAAGCCTTCTACGGCTTCAAGCTCGAGGCGGATGGTGCGTTGTGCGGATTGAATAAGGTCGCTGGATTGGCTCATGTCTGAAATCGTATAGCCTGACGAAAAGTCGGCGATTATAGCGGTAATGATCAATTCCCTCACGCAAGTTCGTCAGGGTTTGTTCGCAATGTGCTTGAGATTCAACCCCAGCAACGATTTTTCCCTGTCCCCAATCTGAACAAGCACTGTTCCGGCCTTGGGCGCCTTGTACCAGCAGTGATATAGTTCGCCGCCAGTTCGGTCCGCCCAGCCCACGTGGCCAACTATTGCACAAAGGTTGCAAACGTTTGTCGCAAGCGTGGTGTCTGAGTGAGAGGCTGCATCCCAAGGAGTTTAGATGAGTGCCGATAACGCCTACGCGGTCGAGCTGAAGGGACTGACCTTCAAGCGCGGGACGCGCAGCATCTTCAATAACGTCGATATCCGCATTCCGCGCGGCAAGGTCACGGGCATCATGGGGCCTTCCGGTTGCGGCAAGACCACGCTGCTGCGCCTGATGGGCATGCAATTGCGCCCCAGTGCGGGAGAAGTGTGGGTCAACGGCCAGAACCTGCCGACGCTGTCGCGCAGCGATCTGTTCGATGCACGCAAGCACATGGGTGTGCTGTTCCAGAGCGGTGCGCTGTTCACCGATCTTGATGTTTTCGAGAACGTGGCCTTTCCGCTGCGGGTGCATACCCAGCTGTCCGATGAGATGATTCGTGACATTGTGTTGCTGAAACTGCAGGCCGTAGGCCTTCGCGGCGCCATCGACCTGATGCCCGATGAATTGTCTGGTGGGATGAAGCGCCGTGTGGCGCTGGCGCGTGCCATCGCCCTCGACCCGCAGATTCTCATGTACGACGAGCCCTTCGTCGGCCAGGACCCCATCGCCATGGGCGTGCTGGTGCGTCTGATCCGTCTGCTCAACGATGCACTGGGCATCACCAGCATCGTGGTCTCCCACGATCTTGCAGAAACCGCGAGCATTGCCGATTACCTCTATGTAGTGGGCGATGGCCAGGTGCTGGGGCAGGGCACGCCCGAAGAGCTGATGAACGCCGACAACCCGCGCATTCGCCAATTCATGACCGGCGATCCTGATGGCCCGGTGCCTTTTCACTTTCCGGCGGCGGATTACCGCTCAGATCTTCTGGGGAAGCGCTGATGCGCAAGACATCTCTTATCGAGAAGGTTCGCCTTTTCGGTCGCTCGGGCATCGACATCGTCGAAGTGCTGGGCCGTTCGACGATTTTCCTGTTCCACGCATTGCTCGGCCGTGGCGGCATTGGCGGCGGCTTTGGCCTGCTGGTCAAGCAGTTGCATTCGGTGGGCGTGATGTCCCTGGTGATCATCGTGGTCTCCGGGGTGTTCATTGGCATGGTGCTGGCGTTGCAGGGCTTCAATATCCTGTCCAGCTATGGTTCGGAGCAGGCGGTGGGGCAGATGGTCGCCCTGACGCTGTTGCGTGAACTGGGGCCGGTGGTGACCGCCCTGCTGTTCGCCGGGCGCGCGGGCTCCGCGCTGACTGCCGAAATCGGCAACATGAAGTCCACCGAACAGCTGTCCAGCCTGGAAATGATCGGCGTGGACCCGCTCAAGTACATTGTTGCCCCACGCCTGTGGGCCGGCTTCATTTCCCTGCCACTGCTGGCGATGATCTTCAGCGTGGTCGGGATCTGGGGTGGTTCGTGGGTGGCGGTGGACTGGCTGGGCGTCTACGACGGCTCCTACTGGGCCAACATGCAGAACAGCGTGACGTTCACTGGCGACGTGCTCAACGGCATCATAAAGAGCATCGTGTTCGCCTTTGTTGTCACCTGGATCGCCGTATTCCAAGGCTATGACTGTGAGCCCACCTCAGAAGGGATCAGTCGCGCCACCACCAAGACCGTTGTGTACGCCTCGCTGGCGGTACTGGGCCTTGACTTCATTTTGACCGCCTTGATGTTTGGAGATTTCTGATGCAAAACCGCACTGTGGAAATCGGTGTCGGCCTTTTCTTGCTGGCTGGCATCCTGGCTTTACTCTTGTTGGCCCTGCGCGTCAGCGGCCTGTCGGCCAGCCCCACTGCCGACACTTATAAACTTTACGCATACTTCGACAATATCGCCGGTTTGACTGTCAGAGCTAAAGTGACCATGGCCGGTGTGACCATCGGCAAGGTCACGGCAATCGATCTGGATCGCGACAGCTTCACCGGCCGAGTGACGATGCAACTGGACAAGAAGGTAGATAATCTGCCGACTGACTCCACTGCATCTATTCTCACTGCGGGTCTGCTGGGCGAGAAATACATCGGTATCAGCGTGGGTGGGGAAACAGCCCTGCTCAAGGATGGCTCGACAATCCACGACACACAGTCGTCGCTGGTGCTTGAGGACCTGATCGGTAAATTCCTGCTTAATACGGTCAATAAAGACGCCAAATGAGGAATCTGTTCATGATCTCTACCTTGCGACGTGGCCTGCTGGTGCTGTTGGCAGCGCTGCCGCTGATAGCTAACGCGGCAGGTTCTGCGCACGATCTGGTGCAGGACACGACCAACAAAATGCTGGCTGACCTCACTGCCAATAAAGAGCAGTACAAGCAAGATCCGAGCAAGTTTTACGATGCGCTCAACGCCATTGTCGGCCCGGTGGTCGATGCCGAAGGCATTTCCCGCAGCATCATGACGGTCAAGTATTCGCGCAAGGCGACGCCTGCGCAGATGCAGACCTTCCAGGAAAACTTCAAGAAAGGCCTGTTCCAGTTCTATGGCAACGCGCTGCTCGAGTACAACAACCAGGGCATTACCGTTGCGCCTGCCGGGGACGAGTCGGGTAATCGCACCAGCGTCAACATGAGCGTCAAGGGCAACAACGGTGCCGTCTACCCTGTGCAATACACGCTCGAGAAGGTCAACGGCGAGTGGAAGCTGCGCAACGTGATCATCAACGGTATCAACATCGGCAAGCTGTTCCGTGATCAGTTCGCTGACGCGATGCAGCGTAATGGCAACGACCTGGACAAAACCATCAACGGTTGGGCCGGTGAAGTCGCCAAAGCCAAGGAAACATCCGATAAAGAAGCCGGGAAGCCTGTGCAATGACCGAGTCGGCTGTTCGTCTTGGCGACGCCGGTGAGTTGTTCCTCAGCGGCGTGCTGGATTACCGCACCGGGCCTGAGCTGCGCAAGCAGGGTCAGGCGCTGATCAAAACCAGCACTGCGCCCGCGTTGGTGCTGGATTGTTCTGCCGTGACCAAGTCCAGCAGCGTCGGCTTGTCGCTGCTGCTGTGCTTCATGCGTGATGCTGAGGCGGCCAGGAAGCCGGTCAGCATCCGGGCATTGCCCGAAGACATGCGCGAAATCGCCGAAGTTTCCGGTCTGACCGAGCTGCTGGCGCATCCTTAATACACATTATTAAAGAGGCCCCCCGTCAGAGTCCTGCTATGCGGGGTTCGCAGGCGCGGGGCTTTTTTGTATGATGTGCGACCCGCGCGCACTGGGCGCCGATAGAGGTTGAGCATGCAGGCCCTAGAAGTTAAGAGCTTTCTTGAAGGAAAGCTGCCGGAAACGACCGTTGAAGTTGAAGGCGAAGGCTGCAACTTCCAGCTGAACGTGATTAGCGATGAACTGGCGGCACTCAGCCCGGTCAAGCGTCAGCAGCAGATCTATGCCCATTTGAACCCGTGGATCACCGATGGCAGCATCCATGCGGTCACTATGAAATTTTTCAGCCGCGCGGCCTGGGCCGAGCGCACCTGAGCCCCCAAGGCGTCGAGATTCTTATGGATAAATTGATTATTACCGGCGGTGCCCGCCTTGATGGCGAGATTCGCATCTCCGGTGCAAAAAACTCCGCCTTGCCGATCCTGGCAGCGACCCTGCTGTGCGATGGCCCGGTGACCGTGGCCAACCTGCCGCACCTGCACGACATCACCACCATGATCGAGTTGTTCGGTCGCATGGGTATCGAGCCGGTGATCGACGAGAAACTGGCCGTCGAAATCGACCCACGCACCATCAAGACCCTGATAGCCCCGTACGAACTGGTGAAAACCATGCGTGCGTCGATCCTGGTGCTTGGCCCGATGGTTGCCCGTTTCGGCGAAGCCGAAGTCGCCCTGCCTGGCGGTTGCGCCATTGGCTCGCGTCCGGTTGACCTGCACATCCGTGGCCTTGAAGCCATGGGCGCCGTTATCGACGTCGAAGGCGGCTACATCAAGGCCAAGGCGCCGGAAGGCGGCCTGCGTGGCGCCAACTTCTTCTTTGATACTGTCAGTGTGACCGGCACCGAGAACATCATGATGGCCGCTGCCCTGGCCAAAGGCCGCAGCGTCCTGCAAAACGCCGCGCGCGAGCCGGAAGTGGTCGACCTGGCCAACTTCCTGAACGCCATGGGCGCGAAGGTTTCCGGTGCGGGCACCGACACCATCACCATCGATGGCGTAGAGCGTCTGCATACCGCCACCTACAAGGTAATGCCTGACCGCATCGAGACCGGTACCTACCTGGTTGCCGCCGCCGTCACCGGTGGCCGCGTCAAGGTCAAGGACACCGATCCGACCATCCTGGAAGCGGTCCTGGAAAAGCTGCGCGAAGCCGGTGCGGAAATCACTACCGGTGAAGACTGGATCGAGCTGAACATGCACGGCAAGCGTCCCAAGGCCGTCAACGTGCGTACCGCTCCGTACCCGGCGTTCCCGACCGATATGCAAGCGCAGTTCATCTCCCTGAACGCGATTGCCGAAGGCACCGGTGCCGTGATCGAGACCATCTTCGAAAACCGCTTCATGCACGTGTACGAATTGCACCGCATGGGCGCGAAGATCCAGGTCGAAGGCAACACCGCCATCGTCACCGGCACCGAGAAACTCAAGGGCGCGCCAGTCATGGCCACCGACCTGCGTGCGTCGGCCAGCCTGGTGATCTCGGCGCTGATCGCCGAAGGCGACACCCTGATCGACCGCATCTACCACATAGACCGTGGTTACGAGTGCATTGAAGAAAAACTGCAGATGCTCGGCGCGAAAATCCGCCGCGTACCGGGCTAGTCCCGGAAGCTGTAACGGTGGGGGAGGGTAATCTTTCTCCACAGGATTTGTTTCAAATCGAGGCTGTAATGGCCTCGATCTGTGTCCGGCGCCGTTTGCGACCGGACCGCAATAGCCTGATAAAGGATTGACGTTTCCCATGTTGACCATCGCACTGTCCAAGGGCCGCATCCTTGACGACACGTTGCCGCTTCTGGCTGAAGCGGGCATCGTGCCGACCGAGAATCCGGACAAGAGCCGCAAGCTGATCATCCCCACGACCCAGGAAGACGTGCGCCTGTTGATCGTGCGCGCTACCGACGTGCCGACCTACGTTGAACATGGCGCGGCCGACCTCGGCGTCGCCGGTAAAGACGTGCTGATGGAATATGGTGGCCAGGGCCTGTACGAGCCGTTGGACCTGCGTATCGCCCTGTGCAAGCTGATGACCGCCGGCCGTGTCGGTGATGTGGAGCCGAAGGGCCGCCTGCGCGTGGCGACCAAGTTCGTCAACGTCGCCAAGCGCTACTACGCCGAGCAAGGCCGCCAGGTCGACATCATCAAGCTTTACGGCTCGATGGAGCTGGCGCCGTTGATCGGCCTGGCTGACAAGATCATCGACGTGGTCGACACCGGTAACACCCTGCGCGCCAACGGTCTTGAGCCGCAGGACTTCATTGCCGACATCAGCTCCCGTCTGATCGTCAACAAGGCATCGATGAAGATGCAGCACGCCCGTATCCAGGCGTTGATCGACACGCTGCGCAAGGCAGTGGAGTCGCGACACCGCGGTTGACCTACCCGCGCGGCCCTGGGTCGCGCCCGTCTATCCGCCTCATAGCCAGAATTCTCAGGTGCCCAAGCGGATCGACTGCTAACTTTCGGCGCCTGAGCATTTTTGCCAATCCTATGAGGCCCTCGCTATGACCACGTCCACTGCAATTGCCCGACTCAACGCTGCCGACCCGGATTTCGCCCATCATCTGGATCATCTGCTGAGCTGGGAAAGCGTGTCCGACGATTCGGTCAACCAGCGGGTGCTCGACATCATCAAGGCCGTGCGCGAGCGCGGTGATGCGGCGCTTGTGGACTTCACCCGCCAGTTTGACGGTCTGGACGTCAAGTCCATGGCTGACCTGATCCTGCCCCGCGAACGCCTGGAGCTGGCCCTGACGCGCATCACCGCGCCGCAGCGCGAAGCCCTGGAAGTGGCGGCGGCGCGTGTGCGCAGCTACCACGAAAAACAGAAACAGGACTCCTGGAGCTACACCGAGGCCGACGGTACTGTGCTGGGCCAGAAGGTCACGCCGCTGGACCGCGCCGGTTTGTACGTGCCGGGTGGCAAGGCTTCGTACCCTTCATCGGTGCTGATGAACGCGATCCCGGCCAAAGTGGCGGGTGTGACCGAGGTGGTCATGGTGGTGCCGACGCCGCGTGGTGAAATCAACGAGCTGGTGCTGGCAGCGGCCTGCATCGCCGGTGTTGATCGGGTTTTCACCATCGGTGGTGCCCAAGCCGTTGCCGCCCTGGCCTATGGCACTGAAAGCGTACCGAAGGTCGACAAAGTGGTCGGCCCCGGCAACATCTATGTTGCCACTGCCAAGCGCCATGTGTTCGGCCAGGTCGGTATCGACATGATCGCCGGCCCTTCGGAAATCCTCGTGGTGTGCGACGGTCAGACCGATCCGGACTGGATCGCCATGGACCTGTTCTCCCAGGCCGAGCACGACGAAGACGCCCAGGCGATCCTGGTCAGTCCGGACGCCGAGTTCCTCGACAGGGTCGCGGCCAGCATCAATAAGCTGCTGCCGACCATGGAGCGCGCCGAGATCATCGAGAAATCGATCAATGGCCGTGGTGCGCTGATCCTGGTGCGCGACATGGAGCAAGCCATCGACGTGGCCAACCGCATCGCGCCGGAGCACCTGGAGTTGTCCGTCGCCGACCCACAAGCCTGGCTGCCGTCGATTCGCCACGCCGGTGCGATCTTCATGGGCCGCCACACCAGCGAGGCCCTGGGCGACTACTGCGCAGGCCCGAACCACGTGCTGCCGACTTCCGGCACCGCGCGTTTCTCGTCGCCGCTGGGGGTGTATGACTTCCAGAAGCGTTCGTCGATCATTTTCTGCTCGCCGCAGGGCGCTTCCGAGCTGGGCAAGACTGCCTCGGTGCTGGCCCGTGGTGAATCCCTCAGCGCGCACGCCCGCAGTGCCGAATACCGCATCCTTGAAGAGAAGGGGAACTGAGACATGAGCAAATTCTGGAGCCCTTTCGTCAAGGACCTCGTGCCTTACGTGCCCGGTGAACAACCGAAGCTGACCAAACTGGTCAAGCTCAATACCAATGAAAACCCCTACGGTCCGTCGCCCAAAGCGTTGGCGGCAATGCAGGCCGAGTTGAATGACAACCTGCGCCTGTACCCGGACCCCAACAGCGACCTGCTCAAACAGGCGGTGGCCACGTATTACGGGATCGACGCCGCTAAAGTCTTCCTCGGCAACGGTTCCGACGAAGTGCTGGCGCACATCTTCCACGGTTTGTTCCAGCACGACCTGCCGCTGCTGTTCCCGGATATCAGCTACAGCTTCTATCCGGTTTACTGCGGCCTTTATGGCATCAAGTCCGACCCGGTGCCGCTGGATGACCAGTTCCAGATTCGCGTGGCGGATTACGCCAAGCCCAACGGCGGGATCATTTTTCCCAACCCGAACGCGCCGACCGGCTGCGTGCTGGCGCTGGACGCGGTGGAGCAGATCCTCAAGGCCAGCCCGGATTCGGTGGTGGTGGTCGATGAAGCCTATATCGACTTCGGCGGTGAAACCGCGATCAGCCTGGTGGATCGCTACCCGAACCTGCTGGTCACCCAGACCCTGTCCAAATCGCGCTCACTGGCCGGTTTGCGTGTGGGCCTGGCCGTGGGCCACCCGGACTTGATCGAGGCGCTGGAGCGGGTCAAGAACAGCTTCAACTCCTATCCACTGGACCGCCTGGCGATTGTTGGCGCGGCGGCGGCGTTCGAGGACCGTGAGTATTTCGAGAAGACGTGCCGGTTGGTGATCGACAGTCGCGACAAGCTGGTCGCGCAACTGGAAGAGAAAAGCTTTGAAGTGCTGCCGTCGGCTGCCAACTTCATCTTTGCCCGTCACCCACGGCACGACGCTGCGGGCCTGGCGGCCAAGTTGCGTGAGCAAGGGGTGATCGTGCGGCACTTCAAGCAGGAGCGGATTGCCCAGTTCCTGCGGATCAGCATCGGTACGCCGGAGCAGAACCAGGCGTTGATCGATGGGCTCGGTGAGCTCTAAGCCACACTGAAGAGCAAAATGTGGGAGGGGGCTTGCCCCCGATTGCGGTGTATCAGTCAGCTAATGCATTGACTGACACACTGCTATCGGGGGCAAGCCCCCTCCCACATTGGGTTTCGCGGTACTGGTTAGAGCAACGGCTCATCCGACTTCTTGTTCTTCCAACCATCATTGCCCGGCAGCAGCAGGTTCAAGCCAATCGCCACCACCGCACACAGGGCGATGCCCTTGAGGCCGAAGTCATCCGGGCCGGTGCCGGTGCCGACCAGCACACCGCCAATCCCGAACACCAGGGTCACCGATACAATCACCAGGTTGCGCGCTTCGCCCAGGTCGATCTTGTGGCGGATCAGCGTGTTCATCCCCACCGCGGCAATCGAGCCGAACAGCAGGCACAGAATCCCGCCCATCACCGGCACCGGAATGCTCTGCAGCAACGCGCCGAACTTGCCGATGAACGCCAGGCTGATGGCAAACACCGCTGCCCAGGTCATGATCTTCGGGTTGTAGTTCTTGGTCAGCATCACCGCGCCGGTCACTTCGGCGTAGGTGGTGTTGGGTGGGCCGCCGAACAGACCGGCAGCCGTGGTGGCAATGCCGTCACCCAGCAGGGTGCGGTGCAGGCCGGGCTTCTTCAAGTAGTCGCGACCGGTCACGCTGCCCACCGCAATCACGCCGCCGATATGTTCGATTGCCGGGGCCAGGGCCACCGGGACGATGAACAGGATCGCCTGCCAGTTGAATTCCGGCGCGGTGAAGTGGGGCAGGGCGAACCACGGGGCCGCCGCGATCTTCGCCGTGTCGACCACGCCAAAGTAGAACGACATGGCGAAGCCCACCAGCACGCCGGAGATGATCGGCACCAGGCGGAAAATGCCTTTGCCGAACACCGCCACGATCAAGGTGGTCAGCAGCGCAGGCATCGAGATCATCATCGCGGTCTGGTAATGGATCAGCTCAGCGCCATCACCGGCTTTACCCATCGCCATGTTCGCGGCAATCGGCGCCATGGCCAGGCCGATGGAGATGATCACCGGCCCGATCACCACGGGCGGCAGCAGCCGGTCGATAAACCCGGTGCCTTTGATCTTCACCGCCAGGCCCAGGAAGGTGTACACGAAACCCGCCGCCATCACCCCGCCCATGGTCGCCGCGAGGCCGAACTGGCCCTTGGCGAGAATGATCGGGGTAATGAAGGCAAAGCTCGATGCCAGGAAGACCGGCACCTGGCGCCCCGTCACCACCTGGAACAGCAACGTGCCCAGGCCAGCGGTGAACAGTGCGACGTTTGGATCAAGACCTGTGATCAGTGGCATCAACACCAGCGCACCAAATGCTACGAAGAGCATTTGTGCGCCAGACAGGATCTGGCGCCAAAGCGGGTCGTTGAATTCATCCTGCATGCTCACGCGTCCTTCTGCTTGGTGCCGAAGATCTTGTCACCGGCATCGCCCAGGCCTGGGATGATGTAGCCGTGTTCATTCAGGCGCTCGTCGATGGAGGCGGTGTAGATCTGCACATCCGGGTGGGCCTTCTCGACGGCGGCAATGCCTTCGGGCGCGGCCACCAGCACCATGGCGCGTATGTCCTTGCAGCCGGCTTTTTTCAGCAGATCGATAGTGGCAACCATGGAGCTGCCGGTGGCGAGCATCGGGTCGATGATCATCGCCAGGCGCTCGTTGATTTCCGGGACGAGTTTTTCCAGGTAGGTGTGGGCCTGCAAGGTTTCTTCGTTGCGGGCCACGCCCACGGCGCTGACCTTGGCGCCCGGGATCAGGCTGAGGACGCCTTCGAGCATGCCGATACCGGCGCGCAGGATCGGCACCACGGTGATTTTCTTACCGGCGATTTTCTCGACCTGGACGGGACCAGCCCAACCAGGGATTTCGTAGCTCTCCAAAGGTAAATCCTTGGTCGCTTCGTAGGTGAGCAACGCTCCGACTTCCTGAGCAAGCTCACGGAAGTTCTTCGTGCTAATGTCGGCGCGGCGCATAAGGCCGAGCTTGTGTCGGATCAGCGGGTGGCGGATCTCGCGAGTGGGCATGGGAAAGGCTCCGGCGGCGGGCAAAAAAACCGGCCTAGATTAATCTATCCGAGGGTGTTGTCCTATAGACATCTAGTACGTTAGTCCATTAAGGCTTGCTCGGAGCGCACGAGAAGCGTACCTTCGCCCGCTTTTCTTGCCACAGCACCCCCTTGGAGAGCGCCATGTCCGCTGATCTCGAGCATATCCGTCAAATCATGCGCGAGGCTGACTGCCTGTACACCGAAGCGCAAGTCGAAGAAGCGATCGCCAAGGTCGGCGCACACATCAGCCGCGAAATGGCCGACACCAACCCGGTGGTCTTCTGCGTGATGAACGGTGGCCTGATCTTCGCCGGCAAATTGCTGACCCACCTGCAATTCCCGCTGGAAGCGTCCTATCTGCACGCCACCCGTTATCGCAACGAAACCAGCGGCGGCGACTTGTTCTGGAAGGCCAAGCCGGAAGTCTCGTTCATCGACCGCGACGTGCTGATCATCGACGACATCCTCGACGAAGGTCACACCCTGGGCGCGATCATCGACTTCTGCAAACACGCCGGCGCGCGCAAAGTGCACACCGCCGTGCTGATAGACAAGGACCACGACCGCAAGGCGCGTCCGGACCTGAAAGCCGATTACGTCGGCCTGCCGTGCATCGACCGCTACATCTTCGGTTACGGCATGGACTACAAAGGCTACTGGCGCAACGCCAATGGCATCTTCGCCGTCAAAGGGATGTAAGCCATGGCCCGCTTTCTTGATCAGACGCTGTTTGCCGAACTGGCCGAGAAAGCGGCCACCCACCCCCGTGGCCGGCACCACCATAACTTCCACCAGATGGAAGAACCCTGCCATCGCCTGGCGGTGGGCCTGCAACCTGACACTTATGTACCGCCGCATCGGCACCTGAGTGCGGACAAGGCAGAAACCTTGCTGGTGCTGCAGGGCCGCTTGGGCTTGCTGGTCTTCAACGAAACCGGCGAGGTCGTTGCCAAGCGTGTCATGCAGGCCGGCGGTGAATGCGCCGGTGTCGATCTGCCGCCGGGCGTGTTTCATGGCCTGGTGGTGCTGGAGCCCGACACGGTGATGTTCGAGTGCAAGGCCGGGCCTTATCGTCCGGTGGGCGAGGGCGAACAGCCCGACTGGGCGCCCCGCGAAGGCGAGGCCGGTGTGGCCGAGTACCAACGCTGGATGCTTGCCCAGTTCGATTGAGCTACAGTGCTGGGCCCACCTTGCCGGAGCGGCCCATGAGCCTGTTGATACGCACCTGCGCCGCCCTGGCGCTGACCCTCAGTTTGCCGCTGGCTGCCGCGCCTGCGCCGATGCACAGCCAATTCCTGCCTTCGGACGACCTGACCCTGCGCGCTGAAGCGCCGGAGCAGCAGCAACTGTTGCAAGTCACCGACTACGCGGTGGTGGTGGGCAACCAGCGCCAGTCCAGCCAGCAGCCGATCCCGGTGACCTCGCCGCTGATGATCCGTCTCAAGGGCAAGTCCCTGAACAAAGGTGCGACCATCGCCCAGGTGGTGCTCAATTTCGACGCCGAAAGCAAAAGCCTGAAAAAGCCGGTGTATGACGACTCCAGCAAAACCCTGACGCTGTCTTACCCCTTGGCCCAATACCGGGTGATTGTCGACCTGCTGCGCAATGACACGGTGTATGTGCAGTTCCTCAGTTATGCCAACGGGCATATCTGGGCGGATTTGCACACGGGTGCGGTTAAAGCCAGGTAGGCCCCGCCTACACAAGCCCGCGCCCCGCAGGTAGACTTCAAACCCCGTGTAAATGTCTGCAGGCTGGAGTCGGTAATGCGTAAAGATAAGAAACAGGTGATTGGTGACGAGATCGGCGACGATCAGATCAAGTTGTTCCTGGACTTCGAGCCGGTCGACGCAACTTCTCCGTCCCTGCACAAGCTGATCAAGGCCTACCGTGGCCTGCGTATCGACGATTTCGAGCGGTTCCTGGGTTTCTTCAAGGAAGCCGGCCTGGACCTCGACGGCAAGGATGCGCATGGCCAGACCTTCGTCGACCTGATCAAGGACCAGCGCAACGCGGACGAGTACATCGAACTGATCGAAAACGCTCGCGGCTGATTATCCGATACACAAAAAAACGCCCCGTTCTCATGCCGAGAACGGGGCGTTTTTTATTGCCTCAAGGCCTCAAGCGTAGCTCTCGGTCTCGGCGGCAGGCTCAACCAGTTCCAGGCTGATGTTGTTCTGCGCGTTGATCTTGCGATACAACTCGGCATCCGTTTCCAGGACCTTTTCACGGGCCGGGAAGATCTCGTGCAGTTTGGCAGCCCACTCACCGGCGGCTTTTTCCGGGAAGCACTTCTCGATCAACTCCAGCATGATCGAAACGGTCACCGACGCACCTGGGGACGCGCCCAGCAGCGCCGCGAGCGAGCCGTCTTTGGCCGCGACCAGCTCGGTGCCGAATTGCAGCACGCCGCCTTTTTTCGGGTCTTTCTTGATGATCTGCACCCGTTGGCCGGCCACTTCCAGGCGCCAGTCTTCGGCTTTCGCCTCGGGGTAGAAGCGGCGCAGGGATTCCAGGCGCTGCTCCATGGACTGCATCACTTCGCTGACCAGGTACTTGGTCAAGTCCATGTTGTCGCGGGCCACGGCCAGCATCGGGCCGATGTTGCCGGCGCGAACCGACAGCGGCAGGTCGAGGAACGAGCCGTGCTTGAGGAACTTGGTGGTGAAACCGGCGTAAGGCCCGAACAGCAGGGACTTCTTGCCATCGACCACGCGGGTGTCCAGGTGCGGCACGGACATCGGCGGCGAACCCACGGCAGCCTGGCTGTAGACCTTGGCCTGGTGGTGCTTGACCACTTCCGGGTTGTCGCAACGCAGCCACTGGCCGCTGACCGGGAAGCCGCCAAAGCCTTTGCTTTCTTCGATGCCCGAGGCTTGCAGCAGCGGCAGGGCCGCGCCGCCGGCGCCGAGGAACACGAACCTGGCGTCGACTTCGCGGCTGCTGCCGCTGTTGACGTCCTTGATGCTTACGGTCCAGCCCGCGCCGTTGCGCTTGAGGCCGGTGACGCGCTTGCTGTACTTGACCTGGGCGTCTGCCGAGCTGGTCAGGTGGCTGAGCAACTGGTTGGTCAGCGCGCCGAAATTCACGTCCGTGCCGTTCATCACACGGGTGGCTGCGATTTTTTCGTCGAGCGGACGCCCCGGCATCATCAGCGGCATCCACTCGGCCATCTCGCTACGGTCTTCGGTGTAGTGCATGTCCGAAAACGCGTGGTGCTGGCTGAGGGTTTCAAAGCGCTTCTTGAGGAAGGACACGCCTTTTTCGCCCTGCACGAAGCTCAGGTGCGGCACCGGGCTGATAAAGGACCTGGACGAGCCAAAGGTGCCCTTTTTGGTCAGGTACGCCCAGAACTGCTTCGACACCTCGAATTGGGTGTTGATGTGCACGGCTTTCTTGATGTCGATGGAGCCATCGGCGGCCTGCGGCGTGTAGTTCAGCTCACACAGCCCGGCGTGGCCGGTACCGGCGTTGTTCCACGGGTTGGAACTTTCCGCGGCACCCGAATCCATCAGCTCAACGACTTCCAGCTTCAGGCCGGGGTCGAGCTCTTTGAGCAGTACGGCCAGGGTGGCACTCATGATGCCGGCCCCTACCAGTACTACGTCGACTGCTTCGTTATGCGCCATTTAACGCGTCTCCAAAATCTGCAGCACCAAATTGACGGCATGGCTGCCAGGAGTGATGGGGCGGTTCACGTGTTGCCCCAGGTTACCCATGGCCAGGATCGCCATGTCCGATTCGCAATTCTTTGCATGTTCAGCGCACGCTTCCTGCCGGGCTAATCTGCCTATGAACGCATTCATGGGCGCCTGTGGCAATTCGACTTATGGTCAAAGCGTGCGATTCGTGCAACCAATCCGTAGCGGACAGGCTCAAGCTCCCGTTGTTGAGGAGTACTCGATCCTGTGTGGTTGGGCTGTTCCAGACGCTGATGGTGCTTGTACAAACGCCAAACTATTCATTTGCTCGCCACACTCTTGTGAAGTTGTGAAAACCCGTTTTTTCACGCTCTTTTGAAGACGTGAACCTCAAAAAAGGGCTGCCCCAGCCTGGCACCTGGCCCCTAGCCGACACGCGGCAAAACGGGCAAACAACTCAAGTGGCCGAGCGCAATGGCAGCTCTGGCAGATTCGGCAAAGGCGGGTGGTTTGCAAAGAAAACAGCAAGCGCGCCAGCTTCACTCGATCTGTGTGGGCGGCTCTCTGTGGGCGATTCTTGGAGCTAATGCCGAGGCATTAACGATGCTGCGAGGCCCGATCAGGAGACGTCCTTATAATCGGGGGGAGATTGTAGCGAAGAACGCCAGGGAAATGGGCGTGTTTTATGACTTTTATTAGGCGTTCGGTCAGGCGGCCAACGGTTGGTGACGCGACGGCTGCGCTGCACGTGGGCTGACACGAGCGCTGGCCGGCAGCGGGTGGTGCATCCAGCTCAGGCGGATTTCATCGATTTCCACCCAGCCGTCGCCTACAGGAGGCTGGCAGCACTCTTTGAAGGCCTGGCAACGGCCTTGCACATCGAGCAGGGCGAACTGGCGAAGGGCGGGTTTGCGCGTGAACAGTGACCAGATAAATTGCATGGCGACAGACCTCTTGGGATTGGGGCCAAGCTTGCCTGTCGGGCATGACGGCTCTGTGTATCAGCCGTGACATATCAGTGACATCGAACCGCTACAGTCTGTGCAGGTCTCAGGTTGTAACTGGCGCTAGTTCCCGGCACTGGCGCACCGCTATACTGCCCGCCTGTCGGTACCCGATTTCTGGAGAGAAGAGCATGTTGCAACGCCTGTTGTTCGGTTTGATCACTGTGACCAGTTTGACCCTGGTTGGCTGCGCCAACAGCCCGCAACAACTGACCCCGGAACCAAAAATCACCACGCAGTTGGCCCCCGTGGGTCACGGCCAGCCGGTGTCGGTGCGTGTGGTGGATGGTCGTCCGTCGCCTACGCTCGGTTCGCGCGGCGGCCTGTATCCGGAAACCGCCCTGGTCTCGGTGAATGCTCAAGACGTACTGCCCAAGCTGCAGGCCCAGGCCGAAGCTGCCGTGCGCCTGCTGGGTTTCACCCCGAGCCCCAACGCGCCGGGTGCTCCGCAGTTGACGATCACCCTGGCCGAATTGAAGTACCAGTCGCCTAAAGACGGCCTGTACGTGACCGAAGCATCCATCGGCGCCACCTTCAAGTCCGACGTCACCGCCGGCACCCGTCGCTACAGCGGCCGCTACGGTGCGTCCCTGAACCAGCGTTTCGGTATGTCACCGAACCAGGAAACCAACACCAAATTGGTCAGCGACGTGCTGAGCGATGCCTTGACCCGCCTGTTCAAGGACCCAAGCATCGGTTCGTTGCTCAGCGCGCAATAACCGGTCCTTAAAAAGCCGGGCTCATCACTGAGCCCGGTTTTTTTTCGTCTTCAGTTTCATGCAGCCGTGTCGATACAGAAATCCAGCAGGCTCACCCCGGTCAACAGATCGGCCTCCGGCAGGTCGGCATGCTGGTGTCCGCCAAGGGCGCAATACACCAGCCAGTGGCGGTCCTGGACGTTGAAGGCCAGGCCGCCGATCAGCGCTTCCTGCTCATCGCTCGGGGCGATCAGATACAGCCGATCCTGGTTTTGCGCGTGCAGCATGACAAGCTCCTGAAACGTCGAAGGGCAACAGAGTGGCTTGTTAAGGTGACGTTCAGGTGACGCTGTAAATTACTGGATACATTAGCCGTCAATGGGGGAGGGAGCATTTCAGGCGCCGGAGGCCACTATCGTTCAGGTTTGTATCTGAACCGATACCAAAACACTGTTTTGCCGAGGTTTGCGATGGCGCTGCCCGCACTTTTGACCAATGTTGTTGCTTTGGCCGTGGCCTGTCCGGGCGCGGCGCTGCTGTTCATTACCCGCCTGCGCGAACAGCGCGCCATGGCCGACCTCACCGCGCAGAGCGAAGATCGCGCAATTGATCAGCCGATGTTGTTTCTGGATGTGCGCACCGAACGGGCGCATCGCCTGGCTTACCGCGTCGGGTTTGCCTGCCTGGGCGTGGCGCTGGCCATCTCCTGGCTCAGCACCCATCTTTAAACACGCCACAAAGCACATGTGGGAGGGGGCTTGCCCCCTCCCAGATTTGGAGCGGTGTTTTACAGAGGAATGCCGGCCTTGACCCGATACTGATTGCGCACCGGCGTCGCATATTGCACCACCAGGAACGGCCGGTGCTCAGCCGGGCAGTCATTCAGACGTCGCTCCCACTCCGCCTTCGCCTTGGCCAGTTCATCAGCCGGGAACACTTCGGCCGCCGTCGGCACCTGCAATTGCGGGTCGGCGTCGCTCCACTGGGCGTAGGCCAGGTAATGCACCGGGAACAACCGGTAGCCCCCCAGAATCTGCCGGTCCATTTCTGCGGCCAGCAACTTGGTGTCTTCGAAACGCTCGGTAATCGGCGGCGCGAAGTTAATGTGCACGCGACCCTTGTAGCCGGTGATGCCCAGGGCAATGCTCACATCATCTTCGCCCTGCGCCTTGACGTAGGTGCCGGTGGTCGCGCGGATGTACAGCTCGCGGGCCTTGGCTGAATCACACGGGTCGTATTCGTAGCTGATGGACACCGGCGTCAGGTTCAGCGACTGGATCACCTCGGCAAACGGCTCGTCCTTGCGGCTGACGTGGAACATCTTGAGGATCGCCGACTCGGTACGGTCATCTCCATCCTTGGCGCGCCCTTCGGCCTGGGCGATCCAGATCGACGCACCGTCGTTGCGGATCGAATGGTTGATGTAGGCCGACAGCAGCTGATACGCCGCCATCTTCTCTTTGCGCCCGGTGATCGAGCGGTGCACGATGAAACTCTTGTTCAGGCGCATCAGGTCGCTGACAAACGGCTTTTGCAGCAGGTTGTCGCCAATGGCGATGCGAGGTGTCGGCAGGCCGGCGTGGTATACCGCATAGTTGACGAAGGCCGGGTCCATCACGATATCGCGGTGGTTGGCCAGGAACAGGTAGGCGGTGCCGGACTTGAGCTGCTCGACCCCGGTGTAGGTCACGCCGTCGGTCGCCCGGTCAATGGTGTGGTCGACGTAGTACTCGACTTTGTCCTGCAGCGTGGCCACGGTGGTGACGCCGGCGAATTCACGGCGCAGTTTGCGGGCGATCATCGGCTTGAGCAGCCATCCCAGGGCGCCGGCGAAGCGCGGGAAGCGGAAGTGGGTCAGGATGTCCAGAAAGGCCTTGTCACTGAACAGACGTGCCAGCACTGCCGGGACTTCGCTGTCGTTGTAAGGTCGGATGGTATCGAATTCGCCCATCATGCTCTCTTGTTAGAAACGGCTAGGGTAAGTAAAGGAAATACCAGGGTGCGGCCCGAGTAATGGGCTCGGCCAAAAATAGCCCTGTAAATAGACCGGCGATTATACGCACAAGTCACCTTGGAGGCTGCGATGCTGGAAAACGCGACGTACGATTGTCCTTATTGCGGTGAAGTGGTCGAGACAACGGTGGATTTGTCCGGGGGGGATCAGGTTTATATAGAGGACTGCCAGGTGTGCTGCCGACCGATCATTTTCGATCTGCAGGTACATGGCGAAGAATGGATGCTTGAAACCCGTAGTGAAAACGAATAGCGGGGACGCTGATGCAACGAATCTACGAACCGGAAAACCTGATGGAGGGCGAGCTGCTGCAACAGATGCTCGCCAGCGAAGGTATCGAGGCGCACCTGGTGGGGCGTCATTTGCTCGGTGGCACCGGCGAATTGCCCATCTTCGGCCTGCTGGGCCTGGAGGTGGACAATGACCGCGCCCTGTACGCCCGCGAGTTGATTACCGCCTATATCGGCGCACAACCGTTGCCGGGCGACGAACCCGACAGCTTCCCCGACGTGCTGGTCTGTTAGGCTGTCGGTCGGTTTACCCAAGAGTCGTGTTACCCCATGTGTGGACGTTATGCCCTGTTTCGCTGGACCCCCGCTTTTGCTGCCCTGCCGGGCTTTCCGGCCGACCAGCAGGCCCAGTGGAACATTTCCCCGAATGATTCTGTGCTGATCCAGCGCGCCGCCGACGGCCAGCGCACCCTGGCTCGCGCCCGCTGGGGGCTCACCCCGCCCTGGTTGACCGATCTTTCCCGTACCCCCGCCCACGCCCGCGCCGAAACCCTGGCCGAACAGCCGATGTTTCGCGAAGCGTTCCGCCAGCGTCGCTGCCTGCTACCGGCCAATGGGTTCTACGAATGGCGTGGCACCCAGCGCAAGCGCCCGTACTGGCTGACACCGGGGGAGGGCTCCACGTTGTTTTTTGCCGCGATCTGGGAGGCCTACCCGGTGCAGGAACAGGTGTGGCTGAGCACCGCGGTAGTGACCCAGGCCGCGCAGGCCCAGCGTCGGCCACTGATTCTGGATGAGGCCGGACAGGCAGCCTGGCTCGACCCCGAGACGCCGTTGCATGTGTTGCAAGGCCTGCTGGCCAGCGAGCCGAGCGCGTTGCGCGAGCGGGTCCTGGCCAACATGGTCAATGATCCCAAGCTTAACGGGCCGGAGTGCCTGACCCCGGCTTAAACCTTGAACTGATTGATCAGCCGGCGCTGCTGCTCGGCCAACTTGGTCAAGTCTGCACTGGCCGCACTGGATTCATCCGCGCCGCCCGCCACTTCATTGGCCACCTGGCCGATATTGATCACGTTGCGATTGATGTCCTCGGCCACCGCGCTCTGCTCCTCGGCGGCACTGGCGATCTGGGTGTTCATGTCGTTGATCACCGACACCGCCTGGGTGATGGTCTCCAGTGCTTCGGCCGCCTTGGCCGCGTGTTGCACGCTTTCATCGGTGCGGTTCTGGCTGTCCTCCATCACCCGCACCACATCCCGCGTGCCTTGTTGCAACTGCTGGATCATGGTCTGGATTTCTTCAGTGGCCTTTTGCGTCTTCTGCGCCAGGTTGCGCACTTCGTCGGCGACCACGGCAAAACCACGACCTTGCTCGCCGGCCCGCGCCGCCTCGATGGCGGCGTTGAGTGCCAGCAGGTTGGTCTGCTCGGCAATCCCGCGAATCGCCGTGAGGATGGCGTTGATGTTTTCGCTGTCCTTGGCCAGGGTTTGCACCACACCGACGGCCTTGCCGATTTCCCCGGCGAGCGCGCCGATGGAGGTGGAGGTGTCACGCACAATACGCATGCCCTGGCTCGCGGCCTGGTCGGCATGGCTGGCGGCCTGTGCGGCTTGGGTGGCGTTGCGTGCAACGTCTTGCGCAGTGGCGGTCATCTCATGCACGGCGGTGGCGACCTGGTCGATCTCCACCATCTGTTTATGCACACCCTGGTTGGTACGGATCGCGATATCAGCGGTGTGCTCCGACGAGTCGCTGACCTTCTGCACCGAACTCACCACCTGGGTGATCATGCCTTGCAGCTTGATCAGGAAGGTGTTGAAACCGTTGGCAATCGCGCCCAGTTCGTCGGCGCGATCACTGGTCAGGCGCCGCGTCAGGTCACCTTCGCCCTGGGCGATGTCATTGAGCATCGCGACCATTTGCTTGAGTGGCCGGGCGATGCCGTGGCCTACCAGCCAGATCACCAGCAGGCCGATACCGGCGATCAGCAGGCCGGCGATGGTCATGCCGAAAATATCGGTCCTGCGTTGGGTTTCCAGGTCGCTTTGCAGTTTCTGCGAGTCGGCCATTACGGCACTCAAAGGCAGCTGCATCATCAAGGTCCAGCGCGCATCGGTCTGGCCGATGTTGAACGGCAGGAACAACTCGATATGCCCGTGCTCCTTGTCGATGTCGTAGCGCACTTCGCCGATTTTCAGCTGGCCGAGGTTGGCCAGTTCATTGCTGTCGAGCAGGTCGCTGGCCTTTTCGCCGAGTTTGCTGGCGTCCTGGGTGTAGGCTACCAGGCGGCCGTTGCTGGAGATCAGCGCCAGTTCACCGGCACCGTTGTAGAGTTTCTGGTCGGCCCCGGTCAGCATGTCCTGGATGAAGTTCACCGACAGGTCGGCGCCGACGATCCCCTGGAACGTGCCATCGATCATGATTGGCTCGATAAACGAGGCCAGCATCACCATCGCGTTGCCCACCTTGTAGGGCGCGGGGTCGATGACACAGGCCTTTTTGCTTTCCTTGGAGCACAGGTAGTACTCGCTGGCGCGCACGCCTGTGGAGAGGATTTTCTGGTCGGCCACGTCGGCCAGTTTATCCATGCCCAGGCTGCCATCTGCGTTGCGGTACCACCACGGCAGGAAACGTCCGTCGGCGCCCATGCCGACAATCGGGCTGTTCACGTAGGCCGCGTCGTTGTGATCGATAGCGTTGGGCTCCCAGCCGATGTAGGCGCCGAGGATTTTTGGATTGCGTACCACGGTTTCGTGCAGCAGGTTGATCAGTTGCTCGCGGCCAATCTGCAGAGCGGGTTCACCCTTCGCGTCTTTCATGCCGAGCAGTGCGTTGGTAGTGGCCAGGCTTTTGGCGGTTACCAACGGCGCTTCCAATTCACGCTGGATCAGCGTGGCCTGGGTTTGCGCCAGGGCGGTGAGGCGCTGTTCGATAATCTGTTCGAACTGCACCTGGGTGCGCTTCTGCACCATCTCCTGGGTGCGCGCGCCGGCAAACAAGGCGTAGAGCACCAGCACCGCCACTACGCTCAGGACAATGGCCCCGGCCAGGGCCGCGACAGAAAATTGAATCGACTTGAATTTCATGAAAGCTCCGGGCGCAGGGGAGAGGGCCTGTCTTGTGTATCGGCCGAGGGCGAGGTGGGCATGAGGGGGGCGCCGGCAAAATAGGGGGCTGTGTCGCAAACAGAATGCTCGGCGCCGCCGCTGACATGTGAGATGTATCGGAAAATCAGCGGTTACATGTCTGGTGTATCTGGCGTCGATACAAATGTGCGCCTACGATACGCGCCATGTTTAAGGGCTTGCTATCAGGGAGAGTATTGATGAAGAAGTCATTGGTGATAAGTGGTTTGGTCGCGGCGATGCTGCTGGCCGGGTGTCAGTCGGTCAATACCACCAGCGGCGGTGCTGTCGGGGTAGAGCGCAAGCAGTACATGTTCAGCATGCTGTCGAGCCAGGAAGTCGACCAGATGTATGCCCAGTCCTACCAGCAGACCCTGGGGGAGGCCAGCAGCAAGGGCCAACTGGACAAGACCAGCGCCAACGCCAAGCGCGTGCAGGCCATCGCCAACCGCTTGATCGCCCAGGCGCCGACGTTCCGTGCGGATGCGGCGCAATGGAAGTGGGAAGTGAACCTGATCAAGAGCGATGAGATGAACGCCAACTGCGGGCCTGGCGGCAAAATCTTCGTGTACAGCGCGTTGATCGACAACCTCAAGCTCACCGATGACGAGCTGGCCGCCGTGATGGGCCATGAAATCGCCCACGCCTTGCGTGAGCATGGCCGCGAAGCCATGTCCAAGGCCTACGGGATCGAGATGGCCAAGCAGGGGGCCGGTGCGTTGTTCGGCCTCGGCCAGGACAGCCTGGCCCTGGCCGATACCGTGGCCAACTACGGCATGACCTTGCCCAACAGCCGCAGCAATGAAAACGAAGCGGACCTGATCGGCCTGGAGCTGGCGGCCCGTGCCGGCTACAACCCGAACGCGGCGATTACGCTGTGGAACAAGATGGCCAAGGCTTCGGAAGGCGCACCACCGGAGTTCATGAGTACTCACCCGGCTTCCGACAGCCGAATCGCCTCGTTGCAGGCGGCGATTCCGAAGGTGATGCCGTTGTACCAGCAGGCCAAGAAATCCTGACCTTTTGAAGATCTAAATGTGGAAGGGGGCAAGCCCCCTCCCACAGGAACCCTTAGATCCACCCGCTGCTTTGCATGGCTTTGTACACGGCCACAATGGCCAGGATGAAAAACGCTGTAGCGGCCAAGCGACGAATCAACGTCAACGGCAGTTTCTCCGCCGCGAAATTCCCCGCCAAAACCACCGGCACGTTGGCAATCAGCATGCCCAGGGTGGTGCCGATGATCACCAGCCACAGCTCCGGATACTGCGCCGCCAGCATCACCGTGGCGATCTGCGTCTTGTCACCGATTTCCGCCAGGAAGAACGCGATCAGCGTGGTCAGGAACGGCCCGAATTTGCGTGTAGTGCTGGCTTCGTCATCGTCGAGTTTGTCCGGCACCAGGGTCCACAGCGCCGTGGCGCAGAAGCTTGCCGCCAGAATCCAGTGCAACACCGCATCCGAGAAGAAACTTCCGAACCACGCCCCCACGGCACCGGCCGCCGCATGGTTGGCCAGGGTCGCGGCAACGATGCCGGCGATGATCGGCCAGGGTTTGCGAAAGCGTGCGGCAAGGATGAGCGCGAGCAGTTGCGTCTTGTCGCCGATTTCGGCCAAGGCAACGATTGCGGTGGGTACGAGCAATGAATCCAGCATCAGGTAGGTTTCCAGGGGCGGGTCGACACGGCTATGACACGTACAGCCTTCCCGCCCCGGGTAAGGTGTGCGTGTCATAGGTCTTGTCAAACCCCGGTCCGTCTGTGCGGACTCCTGGGTCGCATACGCCATGGTCTGCTGACCAAGTATGTTGACGTATGCCGGACGAGCGTGGCGCTCGTGGGAGACTACTCCCCTAGGACGCTGCGGATTCTGCCTAGGCAAAATCCATTCGGCAAGCCTTCTTTTTCAAACGCCCGTCAGCCGCGCTTGGCACGGTAGATGCGAAAACCGTTGCCTTCGGCCTTCACCGCACACACGCCCAGATGCTCTTCGATCAAAGGCTGGTACTTCAGGAAGCTGTTGGCAACCAGGCGAAGTTCGCCGCCCTTTGCCAGGTGTTTCGCCGCTTTTCGCAGCAGATTCTCGGTGGCGAAATAATCGGTATGCACACCGACATGGAACGGTGGATTGCTCAGAATCGCGTTCAAACCCATCGGTGCCGCGTCGATGCCATCGCCGGTCAATACCTCGGCTTCCAGACCATTGGCGGCCAGGGTCAAGCGACTGCTGGCGGCGGCGAAGGCGTCCACGTCGAGCATCGTCACCGTGTTGTGCGGATAGCGCCGTTTGACCGCAGCCCCCAGCACCCCAGCGCCGCAACCAAAGTCCAGCAGATGTCCGCTCGGCAGTTTGTCCAGGTGCTCCAGCAGCAGCTCGGTGCCGCGATCCAGACGGCCGTGGCTGAACACCCCCGGCAAGCTCACTACCTTCAGCGGGCCTTCGGTCAATGGCACTTCGAAGACCTGCGCCAGGCTCTCCAGCTCGACCGCTTGGGGGGCGTTGACCACGGTGATCTGCCACAGTTGGCAATGCCGCGCGCTGTCGAGTTTGCGCGGTTTGCCGAAGGGGATTAGCTGTTTGGCGGCGCTTTCGATCCCGGCCTTTTTCTCGCCGACCAGGAACAGCTCGGCGCCGGGCAAACGGGCGGCCACGGCGTTGAGCAGATAGTCGGTCAGGTCCTTGGACTTGGGCAGGAAGATCACCGCCGTATCAAACGCCCTGTCAGGCACGTTCACGCCAAACTGGCTGCGCTCAGGGAAACGTGCGTCGAGTGCTGCCTGGTCGCCGGCATGCCAGCTCCAGCCGTGGGCGTTGGGCAGGCGACCGAGCAGATCGTCGGCGGGCAAGCCCACCAACAGCAGGTTGCCTTGAAAAAGTTCGGCCTGGCGAAGCAGTACTTCACTGCGCGGATCCATGGTCTGCTCCTTGAAAAGGGGCGCAGTTTATCAACTGACGACGCGCAGCGGGGCCCCACTGAAGAAGCTCCGGGCGTTTTCCGCCAGTTGGCCGACGATGCGCTGCCGCGCTTCGCGACTGCCCCAGGCGTTGTGCGGGGTCACGATCAGCCGAGGGATGTCACCGGCCAACAGCGGATTGCCCTCCACCGGCGGCTCCACGCTCAGTACATCGGTGGCCGCGCCGCCCAGATGGCCGCTGCGCAAGGCGTCCGCCAGGGCCTGCTCATTGATCAAGCCACCGCGCGCGGTGTTGACCACAAACGCGCCGGGCTTGAGCAGCGCCAGTTCGCGGGCGCCGATAAAGTCGCGGGTGTGTTCGTTGAGCGGGCAGTGCAGGGTGAGCGCGTCGACCTGCGCCAGCAGTTCATCCAGTGGCACGCGGTCGGCGCGGGCAGGCCGCCCCGGAATCGCACCCAGCACCACACGCATGCCGAAGGCTTCGGCCAGGCGCGCCACGGCGCCGCCCAGTTCACCGTGGCCGAGCAGGCCGAGGGTCTTGCCTTCGAGTTCGACAATCGGGTGGTCCAGCAGGCAGAACTGCTTGGCCTCCTGCCACTTGCCGGCGCTCACATCCCGTTGATAATCCTTCAAGCGCGTCGCCAGGTTGAGCAACAGCATGATCGTGTGCTGGGCCACCGACGGCGTGCCGTAGCCCTGGCAGTTGCTCACGGTGATGCCGTGGGCGCGGGCGGCGTCGAGGTCGACGTTGTTGGTGCCGGTGGCTGAAACCAGGATCAGCTTGAGCTCCGGGCAGGCCGCCAGGGTTGCGGTATTGAGGGCGATTTTGTTACTGATCACCACGTGGGCGCCTTGCACGCGTTCAACCACGTTCTGCGGTGTGGTGTCGGTAAACAACTGCAACTCGCTGAAGCTGTTGCGCAATTCGCTGAGGTCAAGGTCCCCCAGGTCCAGGGACGGGTGATCAAGGAAGACGGCGCGGCGATTGTTCGTCATCAACTGTACCTTTTGCGACAGGGTTCGAAGGCGTAATCTGCCGAGCCTATCAGATGAAATAATCCGTTACTTAATGGAGTGAGTATGTACGCCGCCGAGTTCTTGACCGTAGCTCTGATTCACTTGTTGGCGGTGGCCAGCCCCGGCCCGGATTTCGCGGTGGTGGTGCGTGAAAGCGTGACCCACGGCCGCCGCGCCGGTACCTGGACCGCACTGGGCGTGGGCTCGGCGATTTTCCTGCACGTGGGCTACTCGTTGCTCGGCATCGGCTTGATCGTGTCCCAGTCCATCGTGCTGTTCAACGCACTCAAGTGGGCGGCGGCGGCCTACCTGCTGTACATCGGCTTCAAGGCCCTGCGCGCGCAGCCGGCCAAGCCACCTGTTGAAGGCGAGTTGCACCGCGAGGCGGGCGAACGCACCCCGCGTGGGGCGTTCACTGCTGGTTTTGTGACCAATGGCCTGAACCCCAAGGCCACCTTGTTCTTCCTGTCGTTGTTCACCGTGGTGATCAACCCGCACACCCCGCTGGCGATCCAGGCCGGTTACGGTGTGTACCTGGCGGTGGCGACGGCGCTGTGGTTCTGCCTGGTGGCGATGTTGTTCAGCCAGCAGCGCGTGCGTGCGGGGTTTGCGCGGATGGGGCATTGGTTCGATCGGACCATGGGCGCGGTGTTGATTGCGATTGGAGTCAAGCTGGCCTTCACCAGCATGAAATAAGCCGGATACTGGCGCAAAGCTAGCATTCGCTGGGGTCTGCAAATCATTCCTTTGGCTGATTTGGCTGAAACATAAGGTCTCTAAAGTGCAGGTCTTCAAGCCAAGACCGTGCAGTCAGAAAAGGGATTCGTATGTTGCAGACCCGTGTTATCCCGCCCGCCGAAGGTGCGTACCAATACCCGCTGTTGATCAAACGCCTGTTGATGTCCGGCACCCGCTATGAAAAGACCCGGGAGATCATCTACCGCGACAGATTGCGTTACACCTACCCGACCCTGATCGAGCGCGTTGCGCGCCTGGCCAACGTGCTGACTGACGCCGGGGTCAAGGCCGGTGATACCGTGGCGGTGATGGACTGGGACAGTCACCGTTACCTGGAATGCATGTTCGCCATCCCGATGATCGGCGCGGTGATCCACACCATCAACGTGCGCCTCTCGCCGGAACAGATCCTCTACACCATGAACCACGCCGAGGACCGCTTCGTGCTGGTCAACAGTGAGTTCGTGGGGCTTTACCAGGCGATTGCCGGGCAGCTCACCACCGTCGACAAGACCCTGCTGCTCACCGATGGCGAGGCCAAGACTGCCGAGCTGCCCAACCTGGTGGGCGAGTACGAAACCCTGCTGGCCGCCGCCAGCCCGAAGTACGACTTCCAGGACTTCGACGAAAATTCCGTCGCCACCACCTTCTACACCACCGGCACCACCGGCAACCCCAAGGGCGTGTATTTCACCCATCGCCAACTGGTGCTGCACACCATGGGCGTGGCGACCATCATGGGCAGCGTCGACAGTGTGCGCCTGCTGGGCACCAACGATGTGTACATGCCAATCACGCCGATGTTCCACGTGCACGCCTGGGGCCTGCCGTATGTGGCGACCATGCTCGGCCTGAAACAGGTCTACCCCGGTCGCTACGACCCGGAATACCTGGTGGAGCTGTGGCGCAAGGAAAAGGTCACCTTCTCCCACTGCGTGCCGACCATCCTGCAGATGGTGCTCAACGCCAAGGCCGCCCAGGACGTGGATTTCGGTGGCTGGAAAATCGTCATCGGCGGCAGTGCGCTCAACCGTTCGCTGTACGAAGCGTCCAAGGCCCGTGGCATTCAGTTGACTGCGGCCTATGGGATGTCCGAGACCGGGCCGCTGGTGTCCTGCGCCCACCTCAACGAAGAATTGATGGCGGGCACCGAGGATGAGCGCACCACGTACCGCATCAAGGCCGGCGTGCCCGGGCCGTTGGTAGAAGCGGGGATCATCGACGGCGACGGCAACTTCCTGCCCGCCGATGGCGAGTCCCAGGGCGAGCTGGTATTGCGTGCGCCGTGGCTCAGCGAGGGTTATTTCAACGAGCCGCAAAAGGGCGCCGAGCTGTGGGCCGGCGGTTGGATGCACACCGGCGACGTGGCGACCCTGGATGCCTTTGGGGTGATTGATATCCGCGACCGCATCAAGGACGTGATCAAGACCGGCGGCGAATGGATCTCGTCCCTGGCCCTCGAAGACCTGGTCAGCCGTCACCCGGCGGTACGCGAAGTAGCGGTGGTGGGCATTGCCGACCCGCAGTGGGGTGAACGCCCATTTGCCTTGCTGGTGGTGCGTGATGGCCATGTGATAGGCGCTCGTGAGCTCAAGGAACACCTCAAGCCGTTCGTGGAACTGGGCCACTTGAGCAAGTGGGCGATTCCGAGCCAGATTGCCGTTGTTACTGAAATTCCCAAGACGAGCGTAGGAAAACTCGACAAAAAACGTATCCGTATCGACATCATCGAATGGCAGGCCAACAACAGCACGTTCCTGTCCACCCTGTGAGCTGATTCGCCGCGCCCTTGTGGCACGGCAATGCTCTATCTCGCGCCTTGACTTGTGATTTGCCGATTTTCAGCCATCCTTGCCGCGTCGGCTTTCGCCGACATGGCGAAAGGGTCGTGGCAGACGGGTCGGTGATGCAAATCACACTTTAGAGGGATCAAGCACTACCCCCTGCTGGCTATAGTCCCTTCCAGAGTTTTCACGGATGTTCCGCTTCGGGCCATGGGGGCTCGGCTGCCGAGCGGCATTGGAATCGTTGTATTCCGGCCGTTACACGCATCACAGAAAGAACTCACTGCCATAACAATAAAATGCACATGGAGTAGCGTCGATGACCTCAGTAAACCAGTTCTGGCGCCGGGCAAGACTGCCCCTGGTCGTCAGTCTCGCTTCTACGCTCGCCGGGCCCGCATTCGGCGTCAGTTTCAATATCGGTGAAATCGAAGGGAGTTTTGACTCGTCGCTTTCCGTGGGGGCGAGTTGGTCGACGGCCAAGCCCAACAAAGACCTTATTGGCGTCAATAACGGTGGTCGTGGTCTTTCCCAGACCTCCGATGACGGTCACCTCAACTTCAAGCGTGGCGAGACCTTCTCGAAGATCTTCAAGGGTATTCATGACCTGGAGCTGAAGTACGGCGATACCGGCGTGTTTGTGCGTGGCAAGTACTGGTATGACTTTGAGTTGAAAGACGAAAGCCGTGAGTTCAAGGACATCAGCGACAACAACCGCAAGGAAGGCGCCAAGTCTTCTGGCGGGCAGATCCTTGATGCCTTCATCTACCACAACTACAACATTGCCGATTTGCCGGGCAACGTGCGCTTCGGCAAGCAGGTGGTGAGCTGGGGTGAAAGTACCTTCATCGGCGGCGGCATCAACTCCATCAACCCGATCGACGTGTCGGCATTCCGGCGTCCGGGCGCCGAAATCAAGGAAGGCTTGATTCCGGTCAACATGTTCTATGTCTCGCAAACCCTGACCGATAACCTGTCGGCGGAAGCGTTCTATCAGTTGGAGTGGGACCAGACCGTTACCGATAACTGCGGTACATTCTTCTCGCAGCCTGACGTGATATCTGACGGTTGCAGCGATAACCTGCGAGTGCTCAACAAGCGCTCGACCATTCCGGGTGCCGCTTTACCGACCTTGAATGCCCTGGGTGTAGACGTCAATAACGAAGGTGTACTGGTACGTCGTGGTCCCGACCGTGATGCGCGGGACAGTGGCCAATTTGGCGTGGCCATGCATTACAACTTCGAGCCGCTGGATACCGAGTTCGGCGCTTACTTCATGAACTATCACAGCCGTGCACCGATCTTCAGTGCTCAAGGTGCACCGTCGTCCGCTTATACCCGTCCGCTGGGGCCGCTGGCTGCGCTGCGTCCGCTGATCGTAGCCGGTAGCTCGAACTACTTCGTCGAGTACCCGGAAGATATCCGCCTCTACGGCCTGAGCTTCTCCACCACCCTACCTACGGGCACGGCCTGGAGCGGTGAGTTGAGCTACCGGCCGAATGCGCCTGTGCAACTGAGCACGACCGATATCCTGTATGCCGGTGTCACGCCCATTCCTGGCTTTGGCAATGCGTCCGTGCTGAAAGGGACGCCTGGCCAGGATTTGCATGGCTATAACCGCAAGGAAGTGACTCAGTTCCAGACCACCTTCACGCACTTCTTCGATCAGGTGATGGGCGCCAGCCGCTTGACAACCGTCGGTGAGATTGGTGTGACCCATGTGGGCGGCTTGGAAAGCAAGTCCGAGGCCCGTTACGGTCGTGATCCGGTGTTTGGCCCAGGTAGTCTGCCAGGTGGGTTTTGCAACGCCCTCAACAACTCGACGGCCACCGGCGCCGGTCTTCCCAATGCGGCAGGTTTGAACACCAACTGCAACAACGACGGTTACACCACCGCCACCTCCTGGGGCTACCGCGCCCGCGCCATCTGGGAATACCCGGACGTGTTCGCAGGCGTCAACCTCAAGCCAAACGTGGCGTGGTCCCACGACGTCAAAGGTTACTCGCCAGGCCCTGGCGGTAACTTCGAAGAAGGTCGCAAGGCGGTCAGCCTGGGCCTGGATGCCGAGTATCAGAACACCTACACCGCCAGCCTGGCCTACACCAACTTCTTTGGTGGCAAGTTCAGTACGGTGGATGACCGCGACTTTGTCGCTTTGAGCTTCGGCGCCAACTTCTAAGCACACTGCATTTCAGGAAGACCAGAACATGAAAATAACCAAAAGTCTGTTGCACGTGGGTGTGCTTGGGCTGTCGATCCTGGCGAGTAACGTCATGGCGGCAGTCTCGGCGGATGAAGCTGCCAAGCTGGGCACGACCCTGACCCCGATGGGCGCCGAAATGGCCGGCAACGCTGCCGGCACCATTCCAAAGTGGTCGCCACTGCCCACCAACGCCGGCGCCGTCGACGCCCGTGGGTTCCTGGCTAACCCGTACGCCAGTGAGCAACCGCAATTCACCATCACTGCAGCGAACGTCGAGCAATACAAGGACAAGCTGGCGCCGGGGCAGTACGCGATGTTCAAGCGCTACCCGGAAACCTTCAAGATGCCGGTCTACCCGACCCATCGCGGCGCCACAGTGCCGGCGGATGTGTTTGCGGCCATCAAGAAGAACGCCACCACCACCAACCTGGTGTCCGGCGGCAACGGCCTGGAAAACTTTGAAACCGCCGTGCCGTTTCCGATTCCCAAAAGCGGCGTCGAGGTGATCTGGAACCACATCACCCGCTATCGCGGTGGCAGCGTGACCCGCCTGGTGACCCAGGCCACGCCGCAAACCAACGGTTCCTACAGCCTGGTGTACTTCCGCGACCAATTTGTGTTCCGCGACAAGATGAAAGACTTCGACCCGAAAAACCCGGGCAACGTGCTGTTCTACTTCAAGCAGCAAGTGACCGCGCCGGCGCGTCTGGCCGGTGGTGTGCTGCTGGTGCACGAAACCCTGGACCAGGTGAAGGAGCCGCGTTCGGCGTGGGTCTACAACGCCGGCCAGCGCCGTGTGCGCCGGGCGCCGCAAGTGTCCTATGACGGCCCGGGTACTGCGGCCGACGGCTTGCGTACCTCCGACAACCTCGACATGTACAACGGTGCGCCGGATCGCTACGACTGGAAGCTGGAAGGCAAGAAAGAGATCTACATCGCCTCCAACAGCTACAAGATCGACGATCCCAAGCTCAAGTACGCCGACATCATCAAGGCCGGCCACATCAACCAGGACCTGGCTCGCTACGAGCTGCGCCGTGTCTGGCACGTGGTCGCGACCTTGAAGGAAGGCCAGCGCCACATTTACGCCAAGCGTGACTTCTTCATCGACGAAGACACCTGGCAAGCAGCGGTCATTGACCACTACGACGGCCGTGGCCAACTGTGGCGTGTCGCCGAAGCCCATGCCGAGAACTACTACGACAAGCAAGTGCCGTGGTACGCCTTGGAAACCCTTTACGATCTGCAGTCCGGCCGCTACCTGGCACTGGGCATGAAGAACGAAGAGAAGCAGGCGTATGACTTCGGCTTCACTGCGACCACCAGCGACTTCACCCCGGCGGCCCTGCGCCAGGATGGTGTTCGCTAAGCTGCACGCGTAACTCAATGTGGGAGGGGCGGTGCGACGATTCGACTTGCCCCCGATAGCGGTGTGACAGTCAAACAGTGCATTGACTGATCCGCCGCCATCGGGGGGCAAGCTTCCTCCCACATTTTTTGTCGCAGTTCTTTTTCAGTCATTTGTAGCAAAGATCTACAAACCTGCCGCTTTTACCGCTAGTCTGCGGACATCTGCAATGCCGACCACAGCCTTCTACAAGAGCCCGGCGATGACTGATCTGTCCCGAATCCAAGGGCCTGCCAGTGCGGTAATCCCGACCCTGGAAGGTCGCTTCTACAGGCCACCCCTGCCTGACGGCTACGTGCTGCGACCGCGCTTGTGCGAACGCCTGAGCGCCGGGCTGGACGGGCGCCTGTTGCTGGTCAGCGCGCCGGCCGGGTTCGGCAAGAGTTCGTTGGCGGTGGAGTTCTGCCAGAGCCTGCCGGCCCATTGGCAAAGCCTGTGGTTGGGCCTGAGTCCGCGGGACAACGACCCCGGTCGTTTCCTTGAGCGTCTGCTCGATGGTTTGCAGCAATTCTTCACGCAACTCGGCGCCCAGTCCCTGGGCTTGCTGAAAATGCGCCAGCGTCATCAACCCTTTGCCTTTGAAGAATGGCTGGACGGCCTGCTCGACGAGCTGGCCGTGCACCTGTCCACCCGTGCGCCGCTGTTGCTGGTACTGGATGACTATCACCTGGCCCAAGGGCCGGTGCTTGACCGCTGCCTGCAGTTTTTCCTCAATCATCTGCCCGATGGCCTGGTGGTGATGGTGACCAGTCGCCAACGTCCGGACTGGCATCTGGCGCGGCTGCGTCTATCGCGCCACCTGCTGGAACTGAATGAACAGGACCTGCGCCTGACGCACGACGAATCCCTGGCGGTGCTGGATCGCCACAGCAACTCCCTGCGCGGCGAAGCCCTCGACAACCTGATCCGCCGCAGCGAAGGCTGGGTCGCCGGCCTGCGCTTCTGGTTGCTGGCCGCCTCTGAGGCCGGTAGCGACGGCACCTTGCCGCAAAGCCTGAATGGCGGGGAAGGGCTGATCCGCGACTATCTGCTTGAAGAAGTGATCGACTGTCTGCCGGCCGAAGTACAGGCGTTTTTGTACGATACAGCCCCGCAGGATCGTTTTTGCAGCGAACTCTGTGATGCTGTGCGTGAAGCCCACGACAGCGCCGAAATCCTGCGTTACCTGCAAGCCCACCAAGTCTTTCTGGTGCCGCTGGACGAGCAGGGCCACTGGTACCGTTATCACCATCTGTTTTCCGACCTGCTGCGCACGCGGCGCGCCAGCAGCCATGTACTGCCGGCCGCCAGCCTGCACCTGCGTGCGTGCCGCTGGTTCAACGCCCAGGGCTTGATCGATGAGGCGGTGGAACAGGCGTTGCGCGCCGGCCACCTGGATGTGGCGGCCAACCTGGTACAGAACCTGTCCGAAGAACAACTGCTGGCCGAGCAAAACGTGGGCATGTTGCTGCGCTGGAAAATGGACCTGCCCGACAGTCTGCTGATCAGCACGCCACGTTTGATCGTGCTGTACAGCTGGGCGTTGGGCCTGGCTTGCCAGTTGGACGCGGCGGAAGAATTGTCCAGTTACCTCAGTCGCTTCCTGCCGGCACCGTCGGCCACCGCGCAAAAGTCGATGCTGGCCCAGTGGCTGGCGCTCAGCGGGATCATCGCCCGAGGCAGGGGGGATCGTGAGTTGACCCAACGCTATTGCAGCGAAGCGTTGGAAAGCCTACCGCAACGGCGTTACGGCCAGCGCCTGATGTGCCTGTCGACGCTCTCCAACCTGGCCATCGTCGATGCCGACCTATGGCGCGCCCGTGGTTTGAATCGCGAATCCCTGGAACTGGCGCAGCGGGTCGGCAACCCGTTGTTCGAGGCCCTGGCCCATTATGACCGTGCGCGGGTGTTGCAGGCGCGCGGTGAAATCCTGCGTTCCCTGGATGAAGTGCGCCAGGGCTTGCAGCGCCTGCATGGCCTGGCGCCGCAGCGCTTGTACGCGGTGCGTGCGCGGTTGTCGCTCTACGAAGGTTTTTTGCTGTTGGTGCGCCTCCAGCCTGAAGCCGGTCTCGCTCGCTTGCGCGCCGGTCTCGCCGAAGCCCGGGCTTGCCGCGATATCAGCGTGTTGATCGGTCATTGCGTGATCGCCAGTTTCGAAGGGCGTCGGGGTCAATTCGCCACGGCGTTCGCCGAGCTTGCCGAGGCGGAGCGCCTGATGCATATCTGGGACGTGCCACCGATCTACTATCTGGCGATGATTACCCTGATCAAGTGCGAGCTGTGGTTGGCCCAGGGCCGCACCGACCTCGCCGACGCCTGGCTGACCCGCCTGGGGCAGACATACAACGGCGAACACGCCGCCGCCGCGCCAGAATTCCATCCGCACCTGCCCCAGCATATCGGGTTGCAACAGGCTGCGTTGGACGCCACGCGCCACCAGCCCGCTGCGGCGCTGCAACGCCTTGATGAACTGGCGCAGCAGGCGCATAACAGTGGGCGCCAGATGATCGCCCTCATGGCGCTGACCCAGCAGGCGCATTTACTGTTGGAGAGCGGCCAGGAGGCCAAGGCGCGTCCGCTGCTGGCACAGGCGCTGGAGGCGGGGGCCGGTGGCGCGTTGCAACCCTTCCAGCGTCTGCTGGAAAACCACCCGGACTGGATGCGCGAGCAACTCGCCAGAGATCCCCATGGCCTCTTGAACGAGAGCCTGCTGGCGCTGTTGCCCGTCGCCTCGGTGGTGGAGACAGTGTCGATCCATGAAGCCTTGAGCGCACGGGAGCTGGCGGTGCTGCAACTGATCGCTCAGGGCTGTTCCAATCAGGAGATCAGTAATCGGCTGTTTATCTCCCTGCACACGGTCAAGACCCACGCCAGCCACATCAACAGCAAGCTGGGTGTTGAGCGGCGCACTCAGGCGGTGGCACGGGCGCAGGAGCTGAGGTTGATCGGCTAGGCCTGGGCTTTTGCGAAAGCCGCAGCCATGTAGTCTTGTTCTCGCAGTGAAAGACCAACCGCCTGAGCCACGGTCCTCCAATGGCTGACTGAGTTGATGCAGTCAGCGATGATTTCATCCGCCTTCCCGAGGTTCACACGGAAGAAACCGGCGACTTCTCTCGCCAGTTCCAGATCCAGCGCATTGTCGTATTCGGTAATATTGAGTTTCAGGCCATCTCCCAGTGGCGTGGGATTCAAGTCATACGCATCCGAAAGGCGCCATCCGTTGCCTGGCTCCAGGATAAAGCCATGATTACGCAAGTGGTCGTCGGTGTTTGAAACCAGGATATTGAACACGATGCGCGTCCACAGCTCTTGCAGATCCTGGTCGGTATTCGAGCCGCTGCGCATCAGCACTTCAGCCAGCTCCAGGTAGCTAGCGCCCGAGCTGGCGTCGTCACCATCGACTCGGCCAGTGAGCGTCATGGCGGATGCAAAGTGCAGACGGCCGCCTGCAGCCGTCCGGTCGAAACGTTTGACCATGAAGCAATGAAACTCGCTGGCATAGCGCTTGCCGATCGCCGAGGCGACCTTCAGGCCACAGGCCTTGGCCAGGGCGTTGACGACCAGCTCCCAGCCGCCCACATCGTAGGTGTCGCGGGTCGAGGGAAATTTGGCGATCCATAGATGGTTGTCGTGGTCGGCGACGCTGGCTTTTGGGCGTGCACCGCCCAGGGAGCCGCCGGGTGCAATCAACATGCGTAGCCATTGCCGGCCTTCTGGGGCCCGATTATCCGGGTCGTTTTCCAGCTCGCGACTGGCTCTTTCCAGCGTATGCAGCTCGACAAAAGGCGGCGCGGCAATGGTGTCCTGATCATCGAGAAAACTGCCGGTATCGTTCAGCCGGTAGCGTAGGGCGCCGACGCGAAAGAGATCGTGTACGCCAAGCAGATAGTCCGACTCGCCGAGCCGAGTATTCGCGTCGTATAGTCCGTCGCGGATGTCGCGTTCCAGGCGTCGTTTCATCAGCAATCGCCCCCAGCGATCCGGGCAGGAGTCGCTGAAGACACCAAACATGTTTCGCCCCTCAACAGGGAACTGAGCGCCTGCATAGGGGCCGATGCCCGGGTCGATCCGAACGGCGTTCAGCGCCCGGTCTTGCAATGCCAGAGGGTCGCTTTCGTACTCGAACTTTTCGGTCACCCGGGTTTTTTTTGCGTGCAGCCAACCAAGGCGCCGGGGGCCGTCGATACCTTCCCAGTCGGCATAAACCCCAATCATGGTCATTACGTGTCTGTCCTTTGCCGTGGTGGGATCAGTGCGGCCAGTGCGTCGCTGCTGATCGTGCCCTTGTCGGGAGGGGGCGTAGGCTTTGACGGTAGTGGCTTCTTGCGGGCGGTGGCTTTGTTTCTTGTAACTTTCTCTGACTCCATCGGCTTATTCCTGCGCGACGCTGATGCCTTGCCCGTTAGCAGTGTTGAATCCTGCAGATGTCGACCCAGTTCATCGTCCGCTGCGACGGCGTTCAGGTCTTTTTCGAGGCCCAGCACCTGCAATATCGCCAGGTAAGCACCCATCGTGCTTCCTGAAGAGCCGCGCTCCAAGGCTCGAAGTGTCATCTGGGACATGCCGGCGCGCTCAGCTGCTTGCTTGGCAGTGATTTTTCGGCGCAGGCGCGCAAGTTTGATCCGCTCGCCGAAATCCGAAAGCAGGTGCTCGGTAGTGGGTAGCAATGGGGCGACTTTTTTTGCCATGCTATTATTCCTGCACTTTTTGGTGCGAAGTGCAAAAATAATAGCACTTCTATTTCTTTGTAAAGTGCAATTATTCTGGCGATACAGGGCTCGGAACTATAGTTTAATTGCATTGATCACGATTCAGAGGCTCACCCATGACGCTCACGGCTCCCACGCTGATTCGCGAAACCTTCCCCGTAGGCCCCTTGCAGTGCAACTGCACCATCATCGGCGACCCCATCAGCAAAAAGGCCATCGTGGTCGACCCGGGCGGCAACCATGAGCTGATCCTGGCGCGGCTCGATGCCCTGGGCCTCAAGGTGGTCAGTATCATCCATACCCATGCCCATCTGGATCACTTCCTGGCGTCCGGCCAGTTGAAGGAGAAGACCGGTGCCACCTTGCACTTGCACAAAGAGGATCAATTCCTTTGGGACAATCTGGAAATGCAATGCCAGATGTTTCGCGTGCCCTACACCCCGGTGCCTTCGCCAGACCGCTGGCTGGAACATGATGAAGAGTTGGCCTGCGGGTGTGGCGTGGCATTGCACACCCCGGGGCATACGCCGGGCTCGATGAGCTTCTGGTTTGCCGATGCCAAGCTGCTGATTGCTGGCGACACCCTGTTCCGACGTGGTATCGGGCGTACGGATTTGTGGGGCGGCGACCAGGCGACCATCGTGCGTTCGATCAAGCAGCGGCTATACACGCTGGATGAGGGGGCGACCGTGGTGACCGGGCACGGCCCGGATACTCGACTGGGTGATGAAATGCGTGAGAACCCTTTTGTACGGGCGTGACAGATTAATTGCCGGGTAGGGCTGTTCTGTCAGAGGCAAGCGTTGCAGCAAAAACTCAGGTTGTGTTCAGCGTGCGTCTGCTACGGTTGCTGTAGCGACGGAATTTTTGCCGTTTGTCGTGTTCCAAACTCGGCACAGGTCCATTGCCAATGTCCTTTGCACCATAGAATGCAAAAGTAGGAGCTTCCTTCATGTTCACTTCGCGTCGTCTGCTTGTTGTTGCTACCGCCGTAGCCCTGTTGTCCGGCTGCGCATCACCTAATCCTTATGACGGCAGCAGCCAGGGACAGGCGAGTAATGAATCCGGCGGTATGAGCAAGACCGCCAAGTACGGCGGCCTGGGTGCCCTGGCCGGTGCACTGGCGGGTGCGGCCATCGACCATAACAACCGTGGCAAGGGCGCGCTGATCGGTGCCGTGGTTGCAGGTGCCGGCGCAGCAGGTTACGGCTACTACGCCGATCAGCAGGAAAAGAAACTGCGCGAGAGCATGGCCAATACCGGGGTTGAAGTTCAGCGCCAGGGCGACCAGATCAAGCTGATCATGCCGGGCAACATCACCTTCGCCACCAACTCGGACGCGATCTCCAGCAGCTTCTACCAGCCGTTGAACAACCTGGCCAACTCGCTCAAGCAGTTCAACCAGAACACGATCCAGATCGTCGGTTATACCGACAGTACGGGCAGCCGTCAGTTGAACATGGACCTGTCCCAGCGTCGTGCGCAGAGCGTAGCCAACTACCTGACGTCCCAGGGCGTCAACGGTGCCAACCTGAGCGCACGCGGTGCCGGCCCGGATAACCCGATTGCCAGCAACGCCGACGTCAACGGCCGCGCCCAGAACCGTCGTGTGGAAGTCAACCTCGGCCCGATCCCGGGCCAGCAGTACGGCCAGCCAGGTGCTCAGCAACAGGCGCCACAGCAGAACAACCAGTTCCAGGGCAACCCGTACTCGCAGTACCAGTAAACATTCGCTAATAAAAAGGGCGCCTGTGAAAGGCGCCCTTTTTTGTGGCTGCGTGATTACATCAATCGATGTATTCGAACACCTTCACGATTTTCTGCACGCCGGACACACCTTGCACCAGGTTGGCTGCGCGAGTGGCTTCGGCCTGGGTCAGCAGGCCCATCAGGTAGACGATACCGTTGTCGGTCACGACCTTGATGCGCGAACCAGGGATCGCGTTATCGGTGAGCATCTGCGCCTTGATCTTGGTGGTCAGCAGGGCGTCGTTGCTGATGGCCAGCAGGGTGATCGGGTCCATCACCTGCAATTCGTTATGCACTTTCTTCACGCGCTGCACGGCAGCGGCGGCTTGCTCGGCCTGGGCCTTGAGGTCGGCGCGTGGCGTCTGGCCAGCGAGCAGTACGACGCCGTTGAAGCTGGTCACGACGATGCGCGAAGCGCCATTGCCCAGGTCTGGCGCGGCCTTGGCAACGTTGACCTCGACCTTGGTTTCGATCAGCGAGTCATCGATCTTGCTGCCGAAAGTGCGGGTGCCCTTGTCATCCTGAATAGGGGTGTCACGAGTCGCGGTGATGGCCGTGCTGCAGCCGCTGATAGCGAGGCACAGGGTGATGGCCAAAAGGCTGAGGCGGTTAACGGTCATTCTTCACTCCCAAACAGTTGGCTGTCGATCAGATCGCACAGGCAATGGATCGCCAGCAGGTGGACTTCCTGGATACGTGCGGTGACATTGGCCGGGACACGAATTTCCACGTCTTCAGGCAACAGCAGTGAGGCCATGCCGCCGCCATCGCGCCCGGTCAATGCTACGACAATCATTTCGCGATCATGTGCGGCCTGGATCGCTTGAATAATATTCGCCGAGTTGCCGCTGGTGGAAATCGCCAGCAGCACGTCACCCGGTTGACCCAGGGCGCGAATCTGCTTGGAGAAGATTTCGTTGTAGCTGTAGTCGTTGGCAATCGAGGTGATCGTCGACGAGTCGGTGGTCAAGGCAATGGCTGGCAGGCTTGGGCGCTCACGCTCGAAGCGGTTGAGCAGCTCGGACGAAAAATGCTGGGCATCGCCGGCCGAACCGCCGTTGCCGCACGAAAGCATTTTGCCCTCGTTGAGCAAGGCGTTGACCATGACCTGACTGGCTTGCTCGATGTGCGGTGCAAGTACGTCCATCGCCTGTTGCTTGGTGTCGATACTGGCCTGGAAAAGCTGGCGAATTCGGGATTGCATGTCCATCTGTGTGACCTTAAGTAGCGCGGCTGTTTGGCACAGGAATGTGCAGCCCGCAAAGCAAAGAGCAAAAGTGTGTGGTGAAGATGTCCGGCGAATCAGCTGTCGAAGGCATTCTTGAGCCAGTTCAGATCAGCCTGACCAGACGGTGTGCTTTCTATGGCAACCACATCGAAACGGCAGGGGGCGTCGGCCCAGCGATGCTCTTTTTGCAGGAAAAACTGCGCGGCGAGTATCAGCCTCTGACGCTTGCGCCCGTCGATACTGGCGAGCGCGCCACCCCATTGTGCGTGTTTTCTGTAGCGGACTTCGACGAATACTACTGTATCGCCGTCAAGCATGACCAGATCAAGCTCACCGCGTTTACATAACCAGTTCTGCGCCAGCAGGCGCAGACCTTGTTGTTGCAAATACTCCAGGGCTTGCAGTTCGGCGTCCTTGCCGCTTTGTGCAGTGGACCGCTCGGGCATCAGCGCGGAGTGTCCGGCAGGCGCTGGATCTCGCCACCGACAAACTTGGCCCAAGGCATCTGGCGATCAACGCGCTGGTTGGCGCTGATACCCAGGTTGCCCGACAGGCCGTCGACACGGGTGTCTGGCAGCGCCTTGAGTTGCCCCAGGCGCGGCGCCAGGCGGTAGGCGTCGACGCCCATCGCGTACAGGCGGCCGAGGCTGCCATTGGCTTGTGGCCATTGTGCGGCTACCTGGTTGCGCAGTGGGTCGGTAGTGTTGAGCAACCAGGGCGTTTCGCAAAACATCACGTTGGTCATGTCCAGGTACTGGTTCTTGTCGCCGCTGGCGCTGAACACGTGGGACGTGGCGTATACCGGCACGTCGCCGGCATATTGGAAGTTCAGGGTCGGCTTGATCTGCTGGGCCAGTTGCGGTGTCACGGCCAGGAAGATGAACTCGATGTCCTGGCGACGCGACGGCTGCGCGGCGACATCAGTGCCGACGGTGCTTTGCAGGCTCTTGGCGCGGCCTTCGCTTTTGCGCAGCTGGAACAGATCTGCAATTTGCTGGGCGAGGGCGACGGGCTGATCGACATACTCAACCCCCATGACCTGGCCGCCATTGGCTTCCCAGTCCTGGCGGAAGGCTTTGTAGACACGCTCACCCCATTCGCCACGCGGAACCATGGCAGCCGCGCGATGCAGGCCGTCGGCACGGGCGCGGCGCGACACTTCGCGGGCTTCGTCTTCAGCGGCCAGGCCGAACTGGAACAGTTGCGCCGGGCTGCGATCAGTCTCGCTGTAGTTCAACGCCAGGGTGGTGATCGGCAATTGCGGGCGGGCACTGAGCTGTTTGACCAAAGGCTTCTCCAGCGGGCCGACCACCAATTGCACACCGGCGGCCTGGGCCTTGGCGTAGAAGTCGTCGAGGGAGGTCAGGCGTGAGCTGTCATAGAATTCGATGACCGGCGGCTTCTGCCCGGCTTGTTCGGCCTGGTAGTGCGCCGCCATGAAACCTTCACGCAGCGCTTTGCCGACGGAGGCCAGCGGGCCGTCCTGTGGCAGCAGCAAGGCGATCTTGTTCAGAGGCTGGCTGGCCAGTTCCTTGAGCTTGGTCAGCGGCGTTGGCAATTGCACGGCAGCCGGGTGGCCCGGATTCTGTGCGCGCCAGGTGTCGATGGCCGCCTGTTGCTGCTCCAGCGTACCGGCGCCCTTGACCGACTGGGCCAGGGTGATCCAACCATCCAGCACCGGATTGCCGCTGGCTTGCAGCTGTTCGGCCGGCACGGCGGCAATCAAGGCCCAGATGGCTTCGTGGTTGTTGTTGGCGGCATCACCCGTGAGCAGTGGGGCCATGGCGACACGTTCCCGGGCGGCAGCCAGGGTCTGGCCGTCGGCTTCATAAGCGCGGGCGTGTACGCTGGCGGTGCGGATCTGCTGTTCGGGCGGCAGGTCCTTCAGGTTTTGCAGGCTCGGGTGGCTCAAGGCAGTCAGCGCCGCCTTGGGCTGGTTGCGCGTCATGGCCAGTTCGGCAGCCAGGGTGCTGGCAAATACTTGCGCGGCGGGCTTGAGGACATCCAGGGGCACTTGCGCAAGAATCTGCGACGAACGCCCAGGGTTGTTCTGCTTGTAGGCCATGTCTGCCGCACTCAGGCGCAGCAACGCAGCCTTTTCTGGCGTCTTGGCGGTAGTGGCCTGTTCGAGCAGTTGCTCGATACTGGCGTCCGGGGTCCGTGGAAGGTCGCCAAGGCTGGACGAGGGCGAGCTGGCGCACGCGGCCAATAAGGCAGCGAGGCAGAGGGCGGAGAGCAGCCGCAGGCAAGCGATCATGTAAGTGTTCCTGATACCGATCAAATTAGCGTGGAATTGTACCCAAGCACTGGCCCAGGCGCGATGTTACTGGCGTGAAACCGTCGAATTAGGTCGTGCAAATGTTGCAACTGGCGTTAAACGGCTGAAAAGGCATCGGCGGTGATGGCATATTTTCAAGGCGCCTACGCGCTACAATGTCGCTTTTGCCAACCATCGAGGTGTGCGTTTTGACTGCTCCAGGTCCTTTGAATTCCACTGCAGGCTCGCTTTTTGTCGTGGCGACGCCCATTGGCAACCTGGACGACATCAGTGCGCGGGCACTGAAAATGTTGCGCGAGGTTAAATTGATCGCGGCGGAGGACACACGGCACTCCCAGCGTTTGATGCAGCATTTTGGTATCAGCACGCCATTAGCCGCGTGCCACGAACACAACGAGCGCGAAGAAGGCAGCCGCTTTATCGTGCGGCTGCTGGCCGGCGACGATGTGGCGCTGATCTCCGACGCGGGTACACCCCTGATCTCCGACCCTGGCTACCATCTGGTGCGCCAGGCGCGGGCCGCTGGTATCAATGTAGTGCCTGTTCCGGGAGCGTGCGCGCTGATTGCGGCATTGTCGGCGGCGGGTCTGCCGTCCGACCGTTTTATTTTCGAGGGTTTCCTGCCGGCCAAGGCCGTTGGGCGACGTGCGCGGCTGCAAGCGTTAAAGGAAGAGCCGCGCACCTTGATCTTCTATGAAGCCCCCCATCGCATCCTCGAATGCCTGCAGGACATGGAGCTGGTATTTGGCGGTGCGCGCCTGGCACTGCTGGCCCGTGAGCTGACCAAGACCTTCGAAACCCTCAAGGGTCTGCCGCTGGAAGAGTTGCGTGCGTTTGTCGAAGGTGACAGCAATCAGCAGCGCGGCGAGTGTGTGGTGCTGGTCGCAGGCTGGACCGCGCCTGAGGACGAAGATGCGGTGGGCAGCGAGGCCATGCGCATCCTCGACCTGCTGCTCAAGGAGATGCCTCTCAAGCGTGCGGCCGCCCTGGCGGCGGAAATCACCGGGGTGCGCAAGAACCTCTTGTATCAAGCGGCGCTGGATAAACAAAAAGGCGAATAGTTCCAGGGTTAAAGGGGTATTCCGTCTGAACGTGATGGCAATTCTGAACTTTTATTACTTGTCCTAAGTCCGTCGTGCCGTTAACCTGCGCGGCGGAGAGTCGATTGGACAGTCGCTGCCCTCTATGAAAATTAGGGGGGGGAGGAAAGTCCGGGCTCCATAGGGCGAAGTGCCAGGTAATGCCTGGGAGGCGTGAGCCTACGGAAAGTGCCACAGAAAATAACCGCCTAAGCACTTCGGTGCCGGTAAGGGTGAAAAGGTGCGGTAAGAGCGCACCGCACGACTGGCAACAGTTCGTGGCTAGGTAAACCCCACTTGGAGCAAGACCAAATAGGGTCCCAAGGCGTGGCCCGCGCTGGGACCGGGTAGGTTGCTAAAGATGTCCAGTGATGGCCATCGTAGACGAATGACTGTTCAAGACAGAACCCGGCTTATAGATCGACTCTCCACCTTTTTCCTTCTGTCCGAATCTCGAGCAGAAACCCGGTAGTAACGCAAGAATCCCTCCCTGCCGAATCATTGGCAGATGCGTCTTCGTAATACCAAAAAAATCTTACTCTTAATAAATTACTTTAACTTTAGCCTATAGCTCTTTGAGCTATTTGCGCTTGTTGGGCCAAAAACATCCCCGAACTCTGTTTTCTCCTCCCTTTACGCTCCTAAATCTCCGTTCTGTAAGGCTTTTCCTTGAATCCGCGCCTTGACGGTGTGGTGGGCGCATTCCTATAGTGTGCGCAAGTGGCGGAAAGTGGCACAAAGTGGGTTTTTTGAACGTAAAACGCTAAAATTTGGAGAAACGCATCTGTGTTTCGCGGAGCTAACGCTATCAGTCTCGATGCAAAAGGCCGTCTCGCCATGCCGAGCCGGTATCGTGACGAGCTCATTTCGCGAAGTTCCGGGCAGTTGATCATCACTATCGATGCCGTTGACCCTTGTTTGTGTGTTTACCCGCTCGATGAGTGGGAGTTGATTGAAACCAAATTGCGCGCCCTGCCTTCATTGCGTGAAGAGAACCGCCGCCTGCAGCGTTTGCTGATTGGTAACGCCGTCGACCTCGAGCTCGATGGCAGCGGTCGTTTCCTGGTGCCGCCGCGCTTGCGTGAGTACGCCAGGCTCGACAAGCGCGCAATGCTGGTCGGCCAACTGAACAAGTTCCAATTGTGGGACGAAGATGCCTGGGATGCTGTTTCTGCAGCTGACCTGGCTGCTATTCAACAACCGGGCGCCATGCCTGATGAACTGCGTGATTTGATCCTGTGACTATTGATAGCGGCTTTAACCACATCACCGTACTGCTTGACGAAGCCGTTGAGGCTCTCGCCGTACGCGCGGATGGCTGCTATCTGGACGGCACGTTCGGCAGGGGTGGGCATAGCCGGTTGATCCTCAGCCAGCTCGGGCCCGACGGCAAACTCCTCGGGTTCGACAAGGACCCCCAAGCGATTGCCACCGGGCAAGCGCTAGCGGCCGAAGACGGCCGCTTTGTCGTTGTGCAGCGCAGCTTTGCCGAGCTGGGTGCCGAAGTGGCCGAGCGCGGCATGGCGGGCAAGGTAGCCGGGGTTTTGCTCGACCTGGGCGTGTCCTCGCCGCAGCTCGACGACCCGGAGCGCGGCTTCAGCTTCATGAACGACGGTCCGCTCGACATGCGCATGGACCCGACCCGTGGCGTCAGCGCTGCGCAGTTCATCGCCACCGCGCCAGTGGAAGAAATCGCCCGTGTGTTCAAGGAATACGGTGAGGAGCGCTTCGCTGGCCGCATGGCCCGCGCCGTGGTCGAGCGTCGTGAAATCCAGCCGTTCGAGCGCACTGCCGACCTGGCCGAAGTACTGAAAGTCGCCAACCCAGCGTGGGAAAAGGGCAAGAACCCGGCGACCCGTGCGTTCCAGGGCCTGCGTATTCACGTCAACAACGAGTTGGGCGACCTGGAGGCCGGCCTCGAGGCTGCTCTCGAGGCACTGGAAGTGGGCGGTCGCCTGGTGGTGATCAGCTTCCACTCTCTGGAAGACCGCATCGTCAAGTTGTTCATGCGTCGCCTGGTCAAGGGTGAGTCCGACAACCTGCCGCGCAACCTGCCGGTACGTTTCGAAGCCTTTGTGCCGAAAATCAAAATCCATGGCAAGGCGCAGTTCGCGTCCGAAGCCGAGCTCAAGGCCAACCCACGTTCCCGTAGCGCTGTCATGCGTGTCGCGGAGAAGTTGCGGTGAGCAAGCTTTTCGCCAAGCCCCTCCCGGGCGGCAGCTTCTTTATGTTGCTGCTGTTTGTCGGCGTGCTGATTTCCGCGATTGCGGTGTCCTACAGCGCCCACTACAACCGCCAGTTGCTCAATACCCTGTACGGGGAATTGAGCGTGCGCGACAAAGCCCAGGCGGAATGGGGCCGGTTGATCCTGGAGCAAAGCACCTGGACAGCCCATAGCCGCATTGAAGTGCTGGCGACTGAACAACTGAAAATGCACATCCCGGGCGCGGCCGAAGTCCGCATGGTGGCGCCATGATGAAACTCGAAGGCGCACTCTACCCATGGCGCTTCCGCCTGATGCTCGGCTTGCTGGCATTGATGGTGGGTGCGATCGCCTGGCGGATCATCGACCTGCAAGTGGTCGACCGTGACTTCCTGATCGGCCAGGGCGATGCCCGTAGCCTGCGTCACATCCCGATTCCGGCACACCGCGGCCTGATCACCGACCGTAACGGCGAACCGCTGGCCGTCAGTACGCCGGTCACCACCCTGTGGGCCAACGCCAAGGAGTTGCAGGTCGCCAAGGATCGCTGGCCGGCGCTTGCCGCCGCGCTGGGGCAAGACCCGAAAGCCTTGGCTGAACGCCTGGAAGCCCAGGCCAATAAAGAATTCATCTACCTGGTTCGCGGCCTTACCCCCGAACAAGGCCAGCAGGTGCTCGACCTTAAAGTCCCCGGTGTCTACGGCATCGAGGAGTTCCGTCGTTTCTACCCGGCCGGTGAAACCACCGCGCATATGGTCGGCTTTACCGACATCGACGACCACGGCCGTGAGGGTGTGGAACTCGCCTACGATGAATGGCTCGCCGGGGTTCCCGGTAAACGACAAGTCATCAAGGATCGGCGCGGCAGACTGATCAAGGATGTCCAAGTCACCAAAAACGCCAAGGCCGGTAAGCCCTTGGCGTTGTCGATTGACCTGCGCCTGCAATACCTGGCCAACCGCGAGTTGCGTAACGCGATCATCGAGAACGGCGCCAAGGCCGGCAGCCTGGTGATCATGGACGTCAAGACCGGCGAGATCCTCGCCATGGTCAACCAGCCGACCTACAACCCCAACAACCGTCGCAACCTGCAGCCGGCGATGATGCGCAACCGCGCCATGATCGACGTGTTCGAGCCGGGTTCGACCATGAAAGCCATCTCCATGAGTGCCGCCCTCGAAACCGGACGCTGGAAACCCAGCGACAAGGTCGAGGTGTATCCGGGTACGTTGCAGCTGGGCAAGTACACCATTCGTGACGTGTCCCGTACCGAAGGCCCGGTGCTGGATCTGACAGGTATCCTGATCAACTCCAGTAACGTAGGCATGAGCAAGGTCGCCTTCGATATCGGCGGCGAGACCATTTATCACCTGGCGCAGAAGATCGGTCTGGGCCAGCCCACCGGCCTGGATTTCCCCGGTGAGCGCGTTGGCAACCTGCCGAACTACCGCGACTGGAAAAAGGCCGAGACCGCCACGCTTTCCTACGGCTACGGCTTGTCGGTGACGGCGATCCAACTGGCCCATGCTTTCTCTGTATTGGCAAATAATGGGCGCATGGTTCCGCTGAGCCTGATCCATGTCGACGAAGCGCCGAAAGCCACCCAGGTGATACCGGAAAACGTCGCCAAGACCATGCAAGGCATGCTGCAACAAGTGATCGAAGCGCCACGCGGCGTATTCCGTGCCCAGGTGCCGGCGTATCACGTAGCCGGCAAGTCGGGTACTGCGCGTAAAACGTCGGTGGGTACCAAGGGCTACGCGGAAAATTCGTACCGTTCGTTGTTCGCCGGTTTCGGCCCGATGAGCGATCCACGCTACGCCATCGTGGTGGTGATCGATGAGCCGAGCAAAGCCGGTTACTTCGGTGGCCTGGTCTCGGCGCCGGTGTTCAGCAAAGTGATGTCCGGCACCCTGCGCCTGATGAACATCACGCCGGACAACCTGCCGCCGACCCAACAAGCGAACGCCGGTCCACCGGCCGCTGCTGTAAAAGCCAATGGAGGGCGCGGCTGATGTCTCTTAGCCTGAACAAGATTTTTGCCCACGCCGGCCGCGATCTTCTGATCCGTGAATTGAGTCTGGACAGTCGCAATGTGCGCGCCGGTGACCTGTTCCTGGCGGTGCCGGGGGGCAAGTTCGATGGCCGTGCACATATTGCGGACGCCCTGCAACGTGGCGCGGCTGCCGTGGCCTACGAAGTGGAAGGCGCAACCGTGTTGCCGATCACCGATGTTCCGCTGATTCCGGTCAAGGGGCTGGCCAAACAGCTCTCGGACATCGCCGGGCGTTTCTATGGCGAGCCAAGTCGACATCTCAACCTGGTTGGCGTTACCGGCACCAACGGCAAGACCAGCGTGACCCAATTGATTGCCCAGGCCCTTGACCTGCTGGGGCAACACTGCGGCATCGTCGGCACGCTGGGCACTGGTTTCTACGGCGCGCTGCAAAGCGGCCTGCACACCACGCCGAACCCGATTGCCGTGCAAGCGACCCTGGCCGACCTGAAAAAGGCCGGCGCCAAGGCGGTTGCCATGGAAGTGTCGTCCCACGGTTTGCACCAGGGTCGGGTTGCTGCCCTGGCGTTCGATGTGGCGGTGATGACCAACCTGTCCCGCGATCACCTCGACTACCACGGCACCATGGAAGCCTACGCGGCCGAGAAGGCCAAGCTGTTCGCCTGGAACGACTTGAAGTGCCGCGTGGTGAACCTGGACGACGAGTTCGGTCGCCAACTGGCCGCCGAAGAGCGTGAGTCGCGCCTGATCAGCTACAGCCTGGAAGATTCCAGCGCGTACCTGTACTGCCGCGACGCGCAATTCAATGACGAAGGCGTGCGCGCGACGCTGGTGACGCCCCAGGGCGAACATCATTTGCGCAGCACCTTGCTCGGTCGTTTCAACCTGAGCAACACCCTGGCGGCCGTCGGCGCATTGCTCGGCCTGGATTACGCCCTCGACGAAATCCTGCGTGTGCTGCCGAAGCTGGAAGGCCCGGTCGGTCGCATGCAGCGCCTGGGTGGCGGCAAACAGCCGTTGGTGGTGGTCGATTACGCCCACACGCCGGATGCCCTGGAAAAAGTCCTGGTGGCCCTGCGTCCCCACGCCAAGGGCAAGTTGTTGTGCCTGTTTGGTTGCGGCGGTGATCGTGATCGCGGCAAGCGCCCGTTGATGGCCGAGATTGTCGAGCGCCTGGCCGATGGCGTGCTCGTCACCGACGACAACCCACGCAGTGAAGACCCGAGCCAGATTTTCGACGACATCCGCGTCGGCTTCAAAGACGTGTCCAAGGCGACGTTCGTCGCCGGTCGCGGCGCAGCCATTGCCCAATTGATCGCCGGCGCCAGTGCTGACGACGTGGTGGTGCTGGCCGGTAAAGGTCACGAGGACTATCAGGAAATCAACGGCGAGCGCCATGCCTTCTCCGATCTGGTCGAGGCCGATCACGCCTTGACCGCCTGGGAGGTTGCCCATGCTTAAACCGATGACATTCAGCGAACTGGTCCAGGCCTTGTCGGCCCGTATGCTGTCGAGCGATTGCCGCTTCGACGGCGTGAGTATCGACAGCCGCAACATCAAGCCGGGGCAACTGTTTGTCGCCCTGGCGGGCCCGCGTTTCGATGGTCACGACTACCTGAATGAAGTTGCCGCCAAAGGCGCCGTGGGTGCCTTGGTGCAGCGCGAAGTCGCGGATTCCACACTGCCGCAACTGCTGGTCGCCGACACCCGTCTGGCCCTTGGTCAATTGGGTGCGTTGAACCGTGCCGGGTTCACCAACCCCGTTGCGGCCATCACGGGATCCAGCGGCAAGACCACGGTCAAGGAGTTGCTTGCCGGGGTACTGCGCACGCGCGGCCCGGTGCTTGCCACCCGTGGCAACCTGAACAATGATTTCGGCGCACCGTTGACCCTGCTCGAACTGGCCCCTGAACATACGGCGGCGGTGATCGAGCTGGGCGCATCGCGCATCGGCGAAATCGCCTACACCGTGGCGCTGACCAAGCCCCACGTGGCGATCATCAACAATGCCGGAACCGCCCACGTCGGTGAGTTCGGCGGCCCGGAAAAGATCGTCGAAGCCAAGGGTGAAATCCTCGAAGGCCTCGATGCATCCGGCACCGCTGTCTTGAATCTCGATGACAAGGCCTTCGAGACCTGGCGTGTACGCGCCGCCGGTCGCAAGGTCCTGACGTTTGCCGTGCTCAATGCTGCGGCTGATTTCCACGCATCCAACATCACCGTTGATGCCCGTGGCTGCCCGTCTTTTACCTTGCACACCCCGCAAGGCAATGAGCACGTGCAGTTGAACCTGCTGGGCAACCATAACGTCGCCAATGCCCTGGCCGCGGTCGCTGCCGCCTACGCCCTGGGCGTGTCGCTGTTCGGTATCGCCACCGGGCTTGGCGCGGTGCAGCCGGTCAAGGGCCGTACCGTGGCGCAGCTGGCAACCAATGGCATGCGCGTGATCGATGACACTTACAACGCCAACCAGTCCTCGGTCTGCGCCGCCATCGACCTGCTTAAAGGCTTCGATGGCCGCAAGGTACTGGTGCTGGGCGACATCGCCGAGCTGGGCGACTGGGCCGAACAGTCCCACCGTGAAGTCGGTGCCTACGCGACCGGCAAAGTCGACGCGCTGTACGCCGTCGGCCCGAACATGGCTCACGCTGTCAACGCGTTCGGCCCCGGCGCGCTGCATTTCGCGACCCAGGCCGAGCTGATCCAGGCGCTGGCGGCGGCTGAACACGACAAACACACAACCATTTTGATCAAGGGATCGCGCAGCGCGGTGATGGAAAACGTCGTCGCGGCCTTGTGTGGCTCAAGTACGGAGAAACATTAATGCTGCTGCTGCTGGCTGAGTATCTGCAACAGTTCCACAAAGGCTTCGCGGTCTTCCAGTACCTGACCCTGCGCGGGATCCTGGGTGTGCTGACCGCGTTGTGTTTGTCGCTGTTCCTGGGGCCGTGGATGATCCGCACCCTGCAGAACCTGCAAATTGGTCAATCGGTTCGTAATGACGGCCCGCAGTCGCACCTGTCCAAGTCCGGCACCCCGACCATGGGCGGTGCGCTGATCCTGTCGTCCATCGGCATCAGCACCTTGCTGTGGGCTGACCTGCACAACCGCTATGTGTGGGTGGTGCTCTTGGTGACCCTGTTGTTCGGCGCCATCGGTTGGGTGGACGACTACCGCAAGGTGATCGAGAAAAACTCCAAGGGGCTGCCAAGCCGCTGGAAGTATTTCTGGCAGTCGGTGTTTGGCCTCGCTGCGGCGATCTTCCTCTACACCACTGCGCCAAGCGCGGTGGAGACGACCCTGATCATCCCGATGCTCAAGGACGCCAGCATTCCCCTGGGTATCGGCTTCGTGGTGCTGACCTACTTCGTGATTGTCGGCTCCAGCAACGCAGTGAACCTCACCGACGGTCTCGACGGCCTGGCGATCATGCCGACGGTGATGGTGGGCGGCGCGCTCGGCATCTTCTGCTACCTGTCGGGTAACGTGAAATTCGCTGAATACCTGCTGATTCCTTATGTACCGGGCGCGGGTGAACTGATTGTGTTCTGCGGCGCGCTGATCGGTGCCGGCCTGGGCTTCCTGTGGTTCAACACCTACCCGGCGCAAGTGTTCATGGGCGACGTCGGCGCCCTGGCGCTGGGCGCGGCCCTCGGCACCATCGCGGTGATCGTGCGCCAGGAAATCGTGCTGTTCATCATGGGCGGTGTGTTCGTGATGGAAACCCTGTCGGTGGTCATCCAGGTGGCATCCTTCAAATTGACCGGGCGTCGTGTGTTCCGCATGGCGCCGATTCACCACCACTTTGAACTCAAGGGCTGGCCCGAGCCACGCGTGATCGTCCGCTTCTGGATCATCACGGTGATCCTGGTGCTGATCGGCCTTGCCACCCTGAAACTGAGGTAGAAACGAGTGTCCCTGATCGCTTCAGACCACTTCCGCATCGTTGTCGGCCTCGGCAAGAGCGGCATGTCCCTGGTTCGCTTCCTGGCGAACCGCGGCACGTCGTTTGCCGTGGCCGATACGCGGGAAAATCCACCGGAGCTGGTCACGCTGCGCCGTGACTACCCGCACGTGGAAGTGCGTTGTGGCGAGCTGGATGTCGAGTTTCTTTGCCGTGCCGATGAGCTCTACGTGAGCCCCGGCCTGGCCCTGGCGACCCCGGCCCTGCAAGCCGCCGCTGCCCGTGGCGTGAAGCTGTCCGGCGATATCGACCTGTTCGCCCGTAATGCGAAGGCGCCGATCGTGGCCATCAGCGGCTCCAACGCGAAAAGCACCGTGACCACCCTGGTCGGCGAGATGGCGACTGCGGCCGGCAAGCGCGTGGCCGTGGGCGGCAACCTCGGTACACCCGCGCTGGACCTGCTCAGTGACGACATCGAGTTGTACGTGATGGAGCTGTCGAGCTTCCAGCTGGAAACCACCCACGACCTCGGCGCCGAAGTGGCGACCGTGTTGAACGTGAGCGAGGACCACATGGACCGCTACAGCGGCCTGCCGGCTTACCACCTGGCCAAGCACCGGATCTTCCGTGGTGCGCGGCAAGTCGTGGTCAACCGCCAGGATGCCCTGAGCCGTCCGCTGATGGGCGAGGGCCTGCCCTGCTGGACCTTCGGCCTCGGCAAACCCGATTTCAAAGCCTTCGGCATCCGCGAAGAGAACGGCGAGAAATACCTGGCCTTCGAATTCCAGAACCTGATGCCGGTGCGCGAGCTGAAAATCCGTGGCGCCCATAACCAGTCCAATGCCCTGGCGGCGTTGGCGCTGGGGCATGCCGTCGGCCTGCCGTTTGACGCGATGCTCTCGGCGCTGCGCAGCTTTGGCGGCCTTGAGCATCGCTGCCAGTGGGTGCGCGACCTTGATGGCGTCAGCTATTACAACGATTCCAAGGCCACCAACGTGGGTGCAGCCCTGGCAGCCATCGAAGGCCTTGGCGCCGATATCGACGGCAAGCTGGTGTTGATCGCCGGTGGCGACGGCAAGGGTGCCGACTTCAAGGACCTTAAAGGCCCGGTGGCTGAGCATTGCCGCGCCGTGGTGCTGATGGGCCGCGATTCCGATCTGATCGCCGCCGCTCTCGGTGACGCGGTGCCGCAAGTGCGCGCCACGTCCCTGGACGACGCCATCGCCCGTTGCAAGGCCCTGGCCCAGTCCGGCGATGCGGTGCTGTTGTCGCCAGCCTGCGCCAGTTTCGACATGTTCAAGAACTACGAAGAGCGCGGCCAGCTGTTCGCCCGCGCCGTGGAGGCCTTGGCATGAATTTCCGGAATATCATCAAGCCGTACCCTTCGCCGATCATTACCGGGCGCGGTATCGACCTCGATTTCCCGATGCTCGCCGGTTGCCTCGCCTTGTTGGGCCTGGGCCTGGTGATGATTACCTCGGCGTCGTCCGAAGTGGCTGCCGTGCAGTCGGGCAATACCCTGTACATGATGATCCGTCACCTGGTGTACCTGGTGATCGGCCTCGGCGCCTGCATCGTCACCATGATGATCCCCATCGCCACCTGGCAACGCCTGGGCTGGTTGATGCTGATCGGGGCGTTCGGCTTGCTGGTCATGGTGATCCTGCCCGGCATCGGCCGCGAGGTGAATGGTTCGATGCGCTGGATCGGTTTCGGCGCGTTCAACGTGCAGCCGTCGGAAATCGCCAAGGTGTTCGTGGTGATCTACCTGGCCGGCTACCTGGTACGTCGCCAGAAAGAAGTGCGCGAAAGCTGGATGGGGTTCTTCAAGCCGTTCATCGTGCTGCTGCCCATGGCTGGCCTGCTGCTGATGGAGCCCGACTTCGGCGCCACCGTCGTGATGATGGGCGCTGCTGCGGCGATGCTGTTCCTCGGCGGCGTGGGGCTGTTCCGCTTCACCCTGATGGTGGTGCTGGCCGTGGCTGCCGTGACGGTCCTGGTGCAGGCACAACCCTACCGGATGGCGCGTCTGATCACCTTTACCGACCCCTGGTCCGACCAGTTCGGCTCCGGCTACCAGTTGACCCAGGCGCTGATCGCCTTCGGTCGCGGCGAGTGGCTGGGCGTGGGCCTGGGCAACAGTGTGCAGAAGCAGTTCTACCTGCCGGAAGCGCACACCGACTTCGTGTTCTCGGTACTGGCCGAAGAGCTCGGTGTGGTGGGTTCGCTATGCACCGTCGCGCTGTTCGTGTTCGTGTGTGTACGCGGCATGTACATCGGCCTGTGGGCCGAGAAGGCCAAACAGTATTTCGCCGCCTATGTGGCGTACGGCTTGTCGTTCCTGTGGATCGGCCAGTTCCTGATCAATATCGGTGTGAACGTCGGCCTGTTGCCGACCAAGGGCCTGACCTTGCCGTTCCTCAGTTATGGCGGCAGTTCGTTGGTGATCTGCTGCGCGTGCCTGGGCTTGTTGCTGCGCATCGAGTGGGAGAGTCGAACCCACCTGGGCAGCGAAGAGATGGAATTCAGCGAAAGCGATTTCGCCGAGGAGCCGACCCATGGGCGCTAACGTGCTGATCATGGCGGGCGGCACCGGGGGCCACGTGTTCCCGGCCCTGGCCTGCGCGCGGGAATTCCAGAACCGTGGCTACACCGTGCACTGGTTGGGCACGCCGCGCGGTATCGAAAACGAATTGGTGCCGAATGCTGGCTTGCCGCTGCACCTGATCAACGTCACCGGCCTGCGCGGCAAGGGCAAGTTGTCCCTGCTCAAGGCGCCGTTCGTGTTGCTCAAGGCGGTGTGGCAGGCGCGCAAGATCATTCGTGAACTGAAGCCGGTGTGTGTGCTCGGTTTTGGTGGCTATGTGACCGGCCCTGGTGGCGTCGCGGCCAGGCTCGCCGGTGTGCCGGTGATTGTGCACGAACAGAACGCCGTCGCCGGCACCGCCAACCGCCTGCTGGTGCCCTTGGCGGCGCGGGTGTGCGAGGCCTTTCCGAAGACCTTTGGTGCATCGGACAAGCTGCGCACCACTGGCAACCCGGTGCGCACCGAACTGTTCATGGGCATCGCCCGTGAAGCCTTGGCCGGGCGCAAGGCGCACCTGCTGGTCATGGGCGGCAGCCTGGGGTCCGAGCCTTTGAACAAATTGCTGCCGCAAGCCCTGGCGCAACTTCCTGTGGAGTTGCGCCCTGAGGTCTTTCACCAGGCGGGCAAAGATCATGGTGAAGTCACCGCCACGCGCTATCGCGAGGCCGGTGTGGAGGCGAACGTACAGCCCTTCATCAAAGACATGGCCCATGCCTATGGCTGGGCCGACCTGGTGGTCTGCCGCTCCGGTGCGCTGACCGTCAGTGAACTGGCCGCCGCCGGTCTGCCGTCGTTGCTGGTGCCTTTGCCCCACGCGATCGACGATCACCAGACCCGCAACGCTGAATATTTGGCCGGGGAGGGCGCTGCCTTCCTGCTGCCGCAAAGAACGACTGGCGCCGCCGACTTGGCCGCACGCCTGACCGAGGTATTGATGCAACCGGAACGACTCAACAGCATGGCGAGCACCGCAAGCCGCCTGGCCAAACCTGACGCAACCCGCACCGTGGTCGATATCTGCCTGGAGGTGGCCCATGGTTGAGAATCAGAAAGCCATGCCGCAACCGGAAATGCGCCGCATCCGTCGCATCCACTTCGTCGGTATCGGCGGCGTGGGCATGTGCGGCATTGCCGAAGTACTGCTGAACCTGGGCTACCAGGTGTCCGGCTCCGACTTGAAAGAGTCGCCGGTCACCGACCGCCTGAAGTCGTTCGGCGCGCAGATCTTTATCGGCCACCGTGCCGAGAACGCCGCCGAGGCCGATGTGCTGGTGGTGTCCAGCGCCGTGAACACCTCCAACCCGGAAGTGGCCACCGCCCTTGAGCGCCGCATTCCCGTGGTGCCTCGCGCCGAGATGCTGGCCGAGCTGATGCGCTATCGCCACGGCATCGCCGTCGCCGGCACCCATGGCAAAACCACTACTACCAGCCTGATTGCCTCGGTGTTCGCCGCCGGAGGCCTGGACCCGACGTTCGTCATTGGTGGCCGCCTGAATGCCGCCGGCACCAATGCCCAGCTCGGCACCAGCCGTTACCTGATCGCCGAAGCCGATGAAAGCGATGCCAGCTTCCTGCATTTGCAACCGCTGGTGGCTGTGGTCACCAACATCGACGCCGACCATATGGCGACCTACGACGGTGACTTCAACAAGCTGAAGAAAACCTTCGTCGAGTTCCTGCACAACCTGCCGTTCTACGGTCTGGCGGTGGTGTGCCTGGACGATCCGGTGGTGCGCGAAATCCTGCCGCTGGTCAAGCGTCCGACCGTGACCTACGGCTTCAGCGAAGACGCCGACGTGCGCGCCATCAATGTGCGCCAGGAAGGCATGCAAACCTTCTTCACCGTGCTGCGTCCGGACCGTGAGCCCTTGGATGTCTCGGTGAACATGCCGGGCAACCACAACGTACTCAATTCCCTGGCGACCATCTGCATCGCCACCGACGAGGGCGTCAGCGATGAAGCCATCGTCGAAGGCCTGTCGCGCTTTGCCGGCGTGGGCCGTCGCTTCCAGGTCTACGGCCAGTTGCCGGTAGAGGGCGGTGACGTGATGCTGGTGGACGACTACGGTCACCACCCGACCGAAGTCGCCGCGGTGATCAAGGCCGTGCGTGGTGGCTGGCCGGAGCGTCGCCTGGTGATGGTGTACCAGCCGCACCGCTACAGCCGTACCCGCGACCTGTACGACGATTTCGTCAATGTACTGGCCGATGCCAACGTGCTGCTGTTGATGGAAGTCTACCCGGCCGGCGAAGAGCCGATCCCGGGGGCCGACAGCCGCAAGTTGTGCAACAGCATCCGTCAGCGCGGCCAGTTGGACCCGATCTACATCGAACGTGGCGTAGACCTGGCGCCAATCGTCAAGCCGCTGCTGCGTGCCGGCGACATCCTGCTGTGCCAGGGCGCCGGTGACATTGGTGGCCTTGCGCCGAAATTGCTGGCGAGCCCGCTGTTTGCGGCAAAAAAGGGAGCGGCGAAATGACCACTGACTACGCCTCCCTGTTTTCCACGATCACGCCTGCCGACTTCGGTCGCGTAGCCGTATTGTTCGGCGGCAAGAGCGCCGAGCGCGAAGTGTCGCTCAAGTCCGGCAACGCCGTGCTCGAAGCCTTGCAAAGTGCCGGCGTGAACGCCTTCGGTATCGACGTGGGCGATGACTTCCTCGCCCGCCTGCAGGCCGAGAAGATCGACCGCGCCTTCATCATCCTGCATGGCCGTGGCGGTGAAGACGGCAGCATGCAAGGCCTGCTGGAGTGTGCCGGCATCCCTTACACCGGCAGCGGCATCCTCGCTTCCGCGCTGGCGATGGACAAGTTGCGCACCAAGCAGGTGTGGCACAGCCTGGGTATTCCAACTCCGCGTCACAGTGTGCTGTGCAGCGAAGACGATTGTATTTCCGCAGCCAAGGAACTGGGCCTGCCTTTGATCGTCAAACCTGCCCATGAAGGCTCCAGTATCGGCATGGCCAAAGTGAACTCGGCCGCCGAATTGATCGACGCATGGAAAGCGGCAAGTACCTACGATTCGCAAGTGTTGGTGGAACAGTGGATCCAGGGTCCCGAGTACACCATTGCCACCCTGCGTGGCCAGGTATTGCCGCCCATCGCATTGGGCACGCCCCACACCTTTTACGACTACGACGCCAAGTACCTGGCTTCCGATACCCAGTACCGGATCCCGTGCGGCCTTGACGCAGCCAAGGAACAGGAATTGATGGACCTCACGGCGAAAGCCTGTGAGGCGCTGGGTATCGCCGGTTGGGCGCGGGCGGACGTGATGCAGGATGACCAAGGGAATTTCTGGTTCCTGGAAGTCAACACCGCACCGGGCATGACCGACCACAGCCTGGTACCTATGGCCGCTCGCGCTGCGGGCCTGGATTTCCAGCAACTGGTGCTGGCGATCCTGGCCGCAAGCATTGAGCCACGAGGCTAAGGACATGAAAGGCGCATCGCTTCGTCATCAGCCCCCTCAAGCACCGAGCCGCAAGCCGGTGCCACGGGGTGCCAGCCGAATGGTGGCTAAAGAGCCGATGTCGGCGCGCCTGCCGAAAGCCAACTTTGGTTTCCTCAAGGCGTTGTACTGGCCGGTATTGCTGGTGGTGCTGGGCTTCGGAACCTACGAAGGCGCGCAGCGTCTGTTGCCGTATGCCGACCGGCCGATCACCAAGATCAGCGTGCAGGGCGACTTGAGCTACATCAGCCAGCAAGCGGTACAGCAGCGCATCGGCCCGTACCTGGCGGCGAGCTTCTTTACCATCGACCTGGCCGGCATGCGCTCGGAGCTGGAACAGATGCCGTGGATCGCCCACGCCGAAGTCCGCCGCGTATGGCCGGACCAGGTGACGATCCGCCTGGAAGAACAACTGCCCGTGGCCCGTTGGGGTGACGAAGCGCTGTTGAACAACCAGGGCCAGGCGTTCACCCCGCGTGAGCTGGCCAACTACGAGCACCTGCCGCAGCTGTTCGGGCCGCAGCGGGCTCAGCAGCAAGTGATGCAGCAGTACCAGGCCTTGAGCCAGATGCTGCGGCCACTGGGCTTCTCCATTGCACGCCTGGAACTGCGTGAACGGGGCAGCTGGTTTTTGACGACCGGGGCAGGCAGTTCCGGCCCGGGCATCCAGTTGTTGCTGGGACGCGACCGCTTGGTGGAAAAGATGCGCCGCTTCATTGCCATCTACGACAAGACCTTGAAAGAACAGATTACGAACATTGCGAGCGTCGACCTGCGTTACGCCAACGGCCTTGCCGTCGGCTGGCGTGAACCGGCAGCGCCCACGGCAGCGCAACCCGCTGTCGCGAAGAATTAAGAAGAGGCAGGACCCATGGCAAACGTGCAAAGCGGCAAAATGATCGTCGGTCTCGATATCGGCACCTCCAAGGTGGTGGCGCTGGTGGGCGAGGTCGGGGAAGACGGTGTCATCGAAATCGTCGGTATTGGCACGCATCCGTCCCGGGGCCTGAAGAAGGGCGTGGTGGTGAACATCGAGTCCACCGTGCAATCGATCCAGCGCGCCATCGAAGAAGCGCAGCTGATGGCCGGTTGCCGGATCCACTCGGCGTTCGTCGGCGTGGCGGGCAACCATATCCGCAGCCTGAACTCCCACGGCATCGTGGCGATCCGCGACCGCGAAGTCAGCTCGGCCGACCTCGAGCGCGTGCTCGACGCTGCCCAGGCCGTGGCGATCCCGGCTGACCAGCGGGTGTTGCACACCCTGCCGCAGGACTACGTGATCGACAACCAGGAAGGCGTACGTGAGCCCCTGGGCATGTCGGGCGTACGCCTGGAAGCCAAGGTCCACGTGGTGACCTGTGCCGTCAACGCCGCACAGAATATTGAAAAATGCGTGCGTCGCTGCGGCCTGGAAATCGACGACATCATTCTCGAGCAGTTGGCTTCGGCCTACTCGGTTCTGACCGACGACGAAAAAGAACTGGGCGTGTGCCTGGTCGACATCGGCGGCGGCACCACCGACATCGCGATCTTCACCGAGGGTGCGATCCGTCACACCGCCGTGATCCCGATTGCCGGTGACCAGGTGACCAACGACATCGCCATGGCGCTGCGTACACCGACCCAGTACGCCGAAGAAATCAAGATCCGCTACGCCTGCGCCCTGGCCAAGCTGGCCGGTGCCGGCGAGACCATCAAGGTGCCGAGCGTAGGTGATCGTCCACCGCGCGAACTGTCGCGCCAGGCCCTGGCCGAAGTGGTCGAGCCACGCTACGACGAGCTGTTCACCCTGATCCAGGCTGAACTGCGCCGCAGCGGCTACGAAGATTTGATCCCGGCCGGCATCGTGCTGACCGGTGGTACCTCGAAGATGGAAGGCGCGGTCGAGCTGGCCGAGGAAATCTTCCACATGCCGGTCCGCCTGGGCGTGCCCCATGGCGTGAAGGGTCTGGGCGACGTGGTACGCAACCCGATTTATTCCACCGGCGTGGGCTTGCTGTTGTACGGGCTGCAAAAGCAGACCGACGGCATTTCCCTGTCGGGCCCGAGCAACCGCGACAGCTACCGCAGCGACGACGAGGCCAAGGCGCCGTTGTTCGAGCGGTTGCAGGCATGGGTCAAGGGCAACTTCTAACGATTTACCGCGACACCGCAACACCGTTGTAAGCAGTAGGCGAAAAAACTAGAGAAATGAAAGGAGAGGGAACATGTTCGAACTCGTAGACAACATCCCCGCAAGCCCGGTCATCAAAGTGATCGGTGTCGGCGGTGGCGGCGGCAACGCTGTCAACCATATGGTCAAGAGCAACATTGAAGGCGTTGAATTCATCTGCGCCAACACTGATGCCCAGGCGCTGAAAAGCATCGGCGCGCGGACCATCCTGCAATTGGGCACTGCGGTGACCAAGGGCCTCGGCGCTGGCGCCAACCCGGAAGTCGGCCGTCAAGCCGCGCTGGAAGACCGCGAGCGTATCGCTGAAGTGCTGCAAGGCACCAACATGGTGTTCATCACCACCGGCATGGGCGGCGGTACCGGTACCGGTGCTGCGCCGATCATTGCCGAAGTGGCCAAGGAAATGGGCATTCTGACGGTGGCTGTCGTCACCCGTCCGTTCCCGTTCGAAGGTCGCAAGCGCATGCAGATCGCCGACGAAGGCATCCGTTTGCTGTCTGAAAGCGTCGACTCGTTGATCACCATCCCCAACGAGAAGCTGCTGACCATCCTGGGCAAGGACGCGAGCCTGCTGTCCGCATTCGCCAAGGCTGACGATGTACTGGCCGGTGCCGTTCGCGGTATCTCCGACATCATCAAGCGCCCTGGCATGATCAACGTCGACTTTGCCGACGTCCGTACCGTGATGAGCGAAATGGGCATGGCGATGATGGGCACTGGCTGCGCCAGCGGTCCGAACCGTGCACGTGAAGCCACTGAAGCGGCCATCCGCAACCCGCTGCTGGAAGACGTGAACCTGCAAGGTGCACGCGGCATCCTGGTGAACATCACCGCCGGTCCTGACCTGTCCCTGGGTGAGTACTCCGACGTGGGTAGCATCATCGAAGCCTTCGCTTCCGAGCACGCCATGGTCAAGGTCGGTACCGTTATCGATCCGGATATGCGCGACGAGCTGCACGTGACCGTGGTTGCGACCGGCCTGGGCGCGAAAATCGAGAAGCCTGTGAAGGTCATCGACAACACCCTGCACAACAGCCAAGCCAGCCACGCCAGCCAGGCGGCTGCTGCTCCAGCGCCTTCGCGCCAGGAACTGCCGTCGGTGAACTACCGTGACCTGGACCGTCCGACCGTGATGCGCAACCAGGCTCAGGCCGGTGCTGCGGCGTCCCGTAGCCCGAATCCGCAAGATGATCTGGACTACCTGGACATCCCGGCATTCTTGCGTCGTCAGGCCGATTGATGGAATGTATCAGGGCTATGAAGGTGATTGGTGTTCAGCAAAGGTCTGGTCTGCTATTATCGCCAGCCTTTGTTGATACCAGTTCGCAATTTGCGCTGAAGCGGTCCAAGCCATGATTAAACAACGCACCCTGAAGAATATTATTCGTGCCACAGGTGTAGGTCTGCACTCCGGGGAGAAGGTATACCTGACCCTCAAGCCTGCACCTGTCGACACCGGCATCGTGTTTGTGCGTGCCGACCTGGACCCTGTGGTGCAGATTCCTGCTCGCGCGGAAAACGTTGGCGAAACCACGATGTCGACCACATTGGTCAACGGTGACGTCAAGGTGGACACGGTGGAGCACTTGCTCTCGGCCATGGCCGGTTTGGGCATCGATAACGCCTACGTCGAGCTCTCCGCGTCCGAAGTCCCGATCATGGATGGCAGCGCTGGACCCTTCGTATTCTTGATTCAATCTGCCGGCCTGGAAGAACAGGACGCAGCCAAGAAGTTCATTCGCATTCTGCGGGAAGTGACAGTAGAAGACGGCGACAAGCGCGCTACCTTCGTCCCGTTCGAAGGCTTTAAAGTGAGCTTTGAGATCGATTTCGATCACCCGGTATTCCGTGACCGCACCCAAAGTGCAAGCGTGGATTTTTCCAGCACTTCGTTCGTAAAAGAAGTCAGCCGCGCCCGTACCTTTGGTTTCATGAGTGACATCGAGTACCTGCGCAAGCACAACCTCGCACTCGGCGGCAGCGTTGAAAACGCCATTGTGGTCGACGCGGATGGTGTACTGAACGAAGACGGCCTTCGCTACGAAGACGAATTCGTGAAGCACAAGATCCTCGATGCAATCGGTGACCTCTACCTGCTGGGCAATAGCCTGATAGGCGAGTTCAAAGGCTTCAAGTCGGGCCACGCCCTTAACAACCAGCTGCTGCGCAAGTTGATTGAGCAGACAGACGCTTGGGAAGTCGTGACCTTCGAAGATGCCAGCACCGCACCGATCTCTTACATGCGTCCCGTTGCGGCGGTGTAAGTAACAACTCTCTTTCTTTAGTTTTGAAAGGCTGCCTTCGGGTGGCCTTTTTTTATACCCACTTTTTCTGACTCTGCCACTGTTCAAGTGTGGGAGGGCGCAAGCCACCTCCCACATTAGATCCGATTCACTATTCAGAGGGTTGCTGAATCGGCAATGCGGTTTCTTCCGCTGTGCTTGGCCTCATACAACGCCTGGTCCGCACTCAACAGCAATGCCTCCAGCGACTGGCGACTGCGCTTGTCCCACGTACTCATGCCAATACTCACCGTAATCGGCTGTTCGTCCCCGGCCACCCGCGGCAAGTGCTCGACGCCGCTGCGGATATGCTCGGCGATCACCCAGGCACCCTTGGCATCGGTCAACGGCAACACCACCGCAAACTCTTCACCGCCATAGCGTGCCGCCAAGTCGGCCGGGCGGCGGATGTTGGTACCGATCACTTGGGCCACGTTACGTAGTGCCTCATCGCCGCCATGATGACCATGACGGTCGTTGAACGCCTTGAAGTGGTCCACATCGATCATCAGCACCGTGAGCGGCTCGGTCGAGCGTTGGGCGCGGTCCCACTCCAGGCGCAGGCGTTCGTCCAGCACGCGGCGGTTGGCCAGGCCCGTCAACGCATCGGTGGCTGCCAGTTCTGACAGTACCCGTTCAGCGCGCCGCCGCCGTCGCAGTTCCCGGCGTAGCATCCAGGTCAGCCACAACAAACCGGCACAGAGCACTCCTGTGGCACTACTGGTCAGCAGTGCCACGCGACTCCAGGGCGCGAATACGTCCTCGCTGGACAGCGCCACGACCACGATCAGTGGCAGTTCACCGACATTGGTAAAGGTATACAGGCGCTCTTTGCCACTGATGGCAGAGATCGCCTGAAAGCTGCCGCTTCCGTCACGCAGTATTCGCTTGAAGTTGGGCCGGTCACTGAGGTCCTTGTCGATCATGTCGCGTTCGAGCAGCGGCTGCTGGGCCAGGAGAATGCCATTCCTGCTCAGCAGGTTGACGCTGCTGCCGTTGCCGATGGTCAGGGTGTTGAAGAGCTGATCGAAATACGCCAGGCGCATGGTCGCAACCGCCACCCCGGCAAACTCTCCCTTGGGGCCTGACACACGTCGACTGAATGCCATGCGCCAGACCTGGTCGCAGTCGCAACGGACCTTGAACGGCCGACTGATAAACAAGCCGGCGTTGGCGTCCTTGGCATGCACCTGGAAATAATCGCGGCTGGCAAAATTACGTGGCGTGGGCCGCAGCGTGGAGGAGTCGGCGATAACCGTACCGGTGGTGTCCAGCAGCAGGACCTCGCCTTTGAAAGGCGCCGCCGTGGACAAATCAAACTGCACCAGGTGCTGGATATTGGCGGCAACCTGGGACAAGTCTTCGCGTTGCGTGGCCGCAATCAGACCGTTGAGCGCCATGTCATACAGTTCGACGTTACGCAGCACGTCGGCATTGATCAATTGGGCGATGTTGGTGGTAGACCGCTTGGCCGCTTCGAGCGTGCTGGCGTGTTCGCGCATCAACAGCACCGCGACAATGATCACAATCAGGGCGACGCTGAGCCCGCTGCCCAGGATCAGTAACAACTCAGGGTGTGCGGGTGAGATACGAGCAGGGCGTGGACTCATCGGGCAGACTTCAGCGGTGAGGATGCTGGCAGTTTAGTTCTACCCGATGAAAATTAAATACTTGGTTAAAAAGAAAAAATCACCCCTCAGAACACGTTGATCGGATAGTCGACGATCACGCGGTACTCGTCCACGTCCCGATCCACCGCCGCGTAGCCATTGCCACCGCGGTTGGTCGCCCATTGCAGGCGCACCGCCAGGTCCTTGGCCTTGCCGCCCTGCACCACATATTTCACGTCGATGTCGCGTTCCCAGTGCTTGGCATCTTTGCCATCGGCGCTGTACCAGGCGCTGTAGCCACGGCTTTGCGGATCAACTTTGGTCAGGTCGGTCTCGCCGCTGATGTAGGACACCGCCGAGGTCAGGCCCGGCATGCCGAGGCCGACGAAGTCATAGGCGTACTTGAGCTTCCATGAGCGTTCGTTGGGGCCGTTGAAGTCGGAGTACTGCTGGGAGTTGTCCAGGTAGATGCTGTCGCCCTGGGCGATGTAGTCGAATGGCGTGTTGCCGTTGACCCGCTGGTAGGTGGCGGTGACGCTGTGGTTGCCCACGCCCACGGTGAAATGCAGGCTGTAGGTGTTGTTGTCGATGGCGCCGAGCAGCGACTGGCCGGTGTCCTGGGTGTGGTAGTAGTGCAGGCCCGGGTTGAGGCTGACCAGATCATTCAGCACGTAGGTGTAGTCCAGGTCGTAGTAGTACTGGTTCCACACGTCCTTGAGTTCCGACGCGTAGAGGTTGCTGGTCAGCCCGGCGATGCCGCTGAACGATACGCCGGCCCAGTTCAGGTGCTGGCTGTCCGCCGTGTTGGGCAGCGCGCCGTAGCTGGTGCCGATGCGGCGATGGCCGCTCTGGTTGTAGAGCTTGGTGAAACTGGCCTGGCCGCCTTCGAACATCCAGCCGTCGAGACTGTGGTTGGTCAGGCTCACGCCACGGAAGGTCTGCGGCAGCATGCGTGTCGCGCCGCCGGCGATCACCGGGTTATTGAGGAACAGGTCGCCGGCCTTCAACTCGGTATCGAATGCGCGCATTTTCAAGGTGCCACCCGCGGTAGAGAACGAGCCGGGTGCCTTGCCGTTGCCACCACCATACGGAAGGATGCTGGAACCATCGGTGCCGCCACCGCCGTCGAGCTTGAGGCCGAGCATGGCATGGGCGTCCAGGCCGAAGCCGACGGTACCCTGGGTGTAGCCGGATTCGAAGATACCGATGAAACCCTGGCCCCACTCCTTGCTGTCATCGGTGTGAATGTCGCGCCGGTCGCGGTTCATGTAGTAGTTGCGGGTGTTGATAGTGAGGTGGGCGCCTTCGACGAAACCGTCGGCGGGGGTAGTGTCTGCCGCGTGGGCAAGGGGGGAAATCGTTGCGGCTATTGCGAGGAATAACGGGGTGAACGTCAGCGAGTTCTTCACCGGTGGAGCTCCTTTGGTCAATCGGAAACGGCCAGTGTCGTTGGGGGTGCCTGGCCTTTTTTGACGGCAAAAAAAAGCCGCTGAACGTCAGCGGCTTTAAGACAGATTCCCAGTGTAGAGCCCTGGAAATAAGTCGAGGGAAATGCGGGTAAGCGGGAAAGCTGTCTTTGCCGTCGCGCTCATCGATGCGTCAAATTAACGCAGGTGAGCGGTGCGATACAGAGTGTAACAAGATAATGACTGTTGCCCAAATCGCAACAGTCATGGTGCTAGACCGGCAGGCTAATACCAAAGGTATTCCCACCGCCGTCACTGCGCACGAACACATCGCCGCCATGCATCAACGCAATCGCCTTGACGATAGCCAGGCCCAACCCGTGATTGGCCCCGCTGTTGCTGCGCGACGCGTCCACCCGATAAAAGCGTTCGAACAGACGCGGCAGGTGCTCGCTGGCAATCACTTCGCCGGGGTTGGTCACACCAATCGAGACCTGATGCTCCTGCACCTCTATGTTCACTGCGATGACCTGCCCGGGCGCGGTGTGTTGCACCGCATTGCTCAGCAGGTTGATCAGTGCGCGGCGCAGGTGGGCTTTCTCGATCTGCACCACGGCATCCCCGTGGACCTGCACCTGGACCTGGGCGTCTTCGAGGATGAAGTCCAGGTAGTCGAGAGTGGTGGCCACCTCGTCAGCCAGGGAGCTTTCGATCAGCTTGGTAGCCTTGCTGCCCTGGTCGGCGCTGGCGAGGAACAGCATGTCGTTGATGATCGAGCGCAGGCGCTCCAGCTCTTCGAGGTTCGATTGCAGCACTTCGAAATAATGCTCGGCCGAGCGCCCACGGGTCAGCGCCACCTGGGTCTGGCCGATCAGGTTGGTCAGTGGCGAACGCAGTTCATGGGCCACATCGGCGTTGAACGACTCCAGGCGCGAATAGGCTTGCTCGACGCGGTCCAGGGTGGAGTTGAACGAGTTGACGAACTGACTCAACTCCGGCGGCAACGGCGACAGTTGCAGGCGCCCGGAGAGCTTCGGTGGCGCGAGTTTCTGCGCCTCGTCCGAGAGTTTGCCCAGCGGTTTGAGGCCGATGCGCGCCACCCAGAACCCCAGCAACGACGCCAGCACCACGCCTACCAGGGCCAGGCTGATCAATGCCACGAGCAAATGATGCTGGGTGGCGCGGAAGTTCTCGGTGTCGATGGCGATCATGAAGCGCAGCGGCGGGCGCTGGTCCTTGGCCGGGAACTGGCTCACCAACACCTTGAACGGGTGCTTGTAGCCCGCCAGGTGCAAGTCGCGCTTGCCTGTGCGCCCTTCGGCGAAGGCGCGGATCTGCGCATCGGGGTTGCCATACTCGTAGTTCGGGTCGCTGCTCACCACCCAGAAGCGGATGCGTTTGTCTTCCTCACCCAGCAGCTTGAGCTTGGCCTTGATCTTCACCCAATGGTCCGGCGTACCGAAGCGGTTCACCGACGATTCGAGCACGCTGTAGCGCGCATCCAGCTCGGCGCCCGGCAGCAGCCCAAGGCTGCGGTCCACCTGTTGATAGAGCGCGCCGCCAATCAACAGGAAGATCAGCAACGCCACCAGGCTGAACATGCCGCTCAGGCGCAAGGCAATGGAGTTAGCCGACATTGCGACTCTCCAGCACATACCCCATGCCCCGGATGGTGTGCAGCAGCTTGGTGTCGAACGGCCCGTCGAGCTTGGCGCGCAGACGCTTGATCGCGACTTCCACCACATTGGCGTCGCTGTCGAAATTGATGTCCCAGACCATTTCCGCAATCGCCGTCTTGGAAAGGATTTCGCCCTGGCGTCGCGCCAATACGCTGAGCAGCGAGAACTCCTTGGCGGTCAGGTCCAGGCGCACGCCGTTGCGGCTGGCCTTGCGGCTGATCAGGTCGATCCACAGGTCAGCGACCGTCACCTGCACCGGCTCGTGCCCGCCGCTACGGCGGGTCAGGGCTTGCAGGCGTGCCACCAGTTCCAGGAAGGAAAACGGCTTGCCCAGGTAATCGTCGGCGCCTTCGCGCAGGCCGCGAATGCGGTCTTCCACGCGCTCGCGAGCGGTCAGCATGATCACCGGCGTCTGTTTGCGTGCACGCAAGGCGCGCAACACGCCGAAGCCATCGAGGCCGGGCAGCATCACGTCGAGCACGATCACCGCATAATCGTTCTCCAGCGCCAGGTGCAGACCCTCGACACCTTCGCGGGCGACATCGACCGTATAGCCTTGCTCGGTCAGACCGCGATGCAGGTAGTCCGCGGTTTTCTCTTCATCTTCAATAATCAGGACGCGCATGAGTCTTTTGCTCCAGGGCCGGGCCTCAATCTGTGGTCGCCAACGCAGGGGTTGGTATGGGCCGGTGGAAAAACTTCTCGAGGTACAAGTATATGACCGGCGTGGTGAACAACGTCAGCGCCTGGCTCACCAGCAAGCCGCCGACCACCGCGATCCCCAGCGGCTGGCGCATTTCCGCACCGGGGCCGGCGCCGAGCATCAGCGGCACCGCGCCAAGCAGGGCGGCGAGGGTGGTCATGATGATCGGCCGGAACCGCGTGACGCAGGCTTCGTAGATCGCTTCTTCAGGCGCCAGCCCGCGCACGCGCTGGGCGTCAAGGGCGAAGTCGATCATCAGGATGCCGTTCTTCTTCACAATACCGATCAACAGCACCAGGCCGATCAAGGCCATGATCGAAAAGTCCTGGCCCATCAGTGACAGCATGATCAGTGCGCCCAACCCGGCGGATGGCAAGGTCGAGATGATCGTCAGCGGGTGCACGAAACTCTCGTACAACACGCCGAGGATGATGTAGACCGCCACCAGCGCCGCCAGGATCAGCCACGGTTGGCTGGCCAGGGAGCTCTGGAACGCCTGGGCCGCGCCCTGGAAGTTGCCGATGATGGTAGTTGGCATGCCGATTTCATTCTTGGCCTGGTCGAGCATGAGCACCGCGTCGCCCAATGCCACACCCGGCGCCAGGTTGAACGACAGGTTGGCGGCCGGGAACATGCCGTCATGGCTGATGGAAAGCGGCCCCACCGTCGGTGGATCGACTTTGGCCAGCGCCGACAGCGGCACCATCTCGTTGGTCAGCGGCGAGCGCAGGTAGAAATAGTTCAGGCTTTCAGCCTTGCCGCGTTGTTGCGTGTCCAGTTCCAGCACCACCTGGTACTGGTTGATTTCGGTCTGGAACTCGTTGATCTGGCGTTGGCCGAAGGCGTCGTACAGCGCCTGGTCCACATCGGTGGCGGTCAGGCCAAAGCGTGCGGCGGCCTGACGGTCGATGCTGATGTGGGTGATGCTGCCGCCCAGTTGCAGGTCGTTGGACAGGTCGCGAAAGGCCGGGTTGGCGCGCAGTTTTTCGGTGAGGCGCTGGGTCCAGGTATTCAGCGTCGCGCCGTCATTGCTCTTGAGCACGTATTGGTACTGGGCGCGGCTGGGGCCGGAACTCAAGTTGATGTCCTGACCGGCACGCAGGTACAGCACAATGCCGGGCACCTTAGCCAGTTTCGGGCGGATGCGATCAATGAACTGGCTGGCGGACACATCGCGATCACCGCGATCCTTCAAGGCGATCCAGAAACGCCCGTTGGCAATGGTCTGGTTGCTGCCGGTCACCCCTACCGAGTGCGAAAACGCTTGCACCGCCGGGTCGGCCTTGACGATCTCGGCCAGGGCCTTGTGCTTGGCGACCATGTCCGGGTACGACACGTCGGCCGCCGCTTCACTGGTGCCGAGTACAAAGCCGGTGTCCTGCACCGGGAAGAAACCCTTGGGGATAAACACATAGCCGACCACGGCCAGGGCCAGGGTTATCACAAAGATCGCTGCCATGGTGCGTTGATGGGCCAGGGCGCGGCGCAGGTTGCGCGCATAGCCGGCCAACAGGCGCTCGCTGAAACCTGGTTTGTCGTGGGCGTGATGGGTGGGCGCGCGCATGAACAGCGCGGCGAGGGTCGGCGCCAGGGTCAGTGATACCACCACCGAAATCAGGATGGTCGAGGTGGCTGTCAGCGCGAATTCCTTGAACAGCCGTCCGACCACACCGCCCATGAACAGCAGCGGAATGAATGCCGCCACCAGCGAGAAGCTGATGGACACCACGGTAAAGCCGATTTCACCGGCGCCCTTGATCGCCGCTTCGCGCTTGTCGAGGCCCGCCTCCAGATGACGGTGAATGTTCTCCACCACCACGATCGCATCGTCCACCACAAAGCCCACGGCAATCACGATTGCCACCAGTGTGAGGTTGTTCAGGCTGAAGCCCATCAGGTACATCAGCGCAAAACTGGCGACCAGCGACACGCCCAGCACACTGGACACAATCAGCGTCGCCGACAACTGGCGCAGGAACAGCGCCATCACCGCCACCACCAGCAGGATGGCGATCAGCAAGGTGACTTCCACTTCGTGCAAGGAGGCGCGGATGGTCTTGGTGCGGTCGGTCAACACGCTGACCTGCACCGACGCCGGCAACATGGCTTGCAGGCGCGGCAACTCGGCTTGAATACGGTCGACGGTCTCGACGATGTTCGCGCCGGGTTGGCGTGAGATCACCAGGTTGACCCCGGGCGTGTCGCCGGACCAGGCCTGCACGTAGGCGTTTTCCGAGCCATTGATGACTTTGGCGATATCACGCAGTTGAACCGGTGCGCCGTCCTTGTAGGACACGATCAACTGCGCGTAGTCCTCCGGGTGGAACAACTGGTCGTTGGTCGACAGGGTCGACACGCTGTTCTCGCCGTAGATCGCGCCCTTGGCCAGGTTGAGGCTCGATTGCTGGATAGCCAGGCGGATATCGGCGAGGGTCAGGCCGATGGCGGCGAGTTTGTCCGGCGACGCCTGCACGCGGATCGCCGGGCGTTGCTGGCCGGTGATGTTGATCTGGCCAACGCCGTCGATCTGGCTGATCTGCCGGGCCAGCAGGGTTTCCACGTAGTCGCTCAGCTCGGTGCTGGGCATGCTGTTGGAACTGACGCTGAGGATCAGTACCGGGCTGTCCGCCGGGTTGACCTTTTTCCAGGTCGGCAGGCTCGGCATATCGCTGGGCAGCTTGCCGGACGCGGTGTTGATCGCCGCCTGCACTTCCTGGGCGGCGGTGTCGATGCTCTTGTCCAGGGTGAATTGCAGGGTCAGCAGGCTGGAGCCCAAGGCACTGCTGGAGGTCATCTGGGTCATGCCGGGGATGGCGCTGAATTGCACCTCCAATGGCGTGGCCACGGACGAGGCCATGGTGTCCGGGCTGGCGCCGGGCAGGGTGGCGGTCACTTGGATGGTCGGAAACTCCGCTTCAGGCAGTGGGGCAATGGCCAGGCGCGGGAAGGCAATCAGCCCGAGCAGCACCAGGGCGAAGGTCAGCAGCAGGGTGGCGACCGGGTGGTCGACACACCAGGCTGACGGCGAACGGCTCATGGTTGCACCTTGGCATCGACGGTCTGGATGACCTGCGGTGGGTCCTTGAGTACCTCCACCTGCGCACCGGCCTTGAGCCGCGACTGGCCGTCACTGACCAGCACATCCCCGGCCTGCACGCCCTTGATGATGTTGAGGTCGCTGTCCTGGTACGTCACCTGCACCGGCACCACCTCGACCTTGTCGCCGTTGACCCGGTACACGAAGTGCGAATCCAGGCCGCGCTGTACCACGGTCGGTGGAACGACCAAGGCGTTTTTGTCGAGGGCGGTCTGGATCTTGATAGTCACCAGTTGCCCCGGCCACAGGCGCTGTGAAGCGTTGTTGAACTCGGCCTTGGCGCGCAGGGTGCCGGTGGTGGAGCTGATCTGGTTGTCGATCAGGCTCAAATGGCCTTCGCCGAGCAAATCGCCGGTCTGGCCGTCGGTATCGGCGCCCAGGTAGGCGTCGACGCTGGCCGGGGTGGGCGCCGCGATCAGGCCTTGCAGGGTGGGCAGCATCTGTTGCGGCAGGGAGAACTCGACGGCAATCGGGTCGATCTGGGTCACGGAAAACAGGCCCTGGGTATCGGCTGTGCGCAGGAAGTTGCCTTCATCCACGGTGCGAATACCCACGCGGCCGCTGACCGGTGAGCGAATCTGGGTGTAGGAAAGTTGCACCTGGGCCGAATCGATGGCGGCCTGGTTGCCCTGGGCGGTGGCCTTGAGCTGGTTGACCAACGCTTGTTGCTGGTCATAGGTCTGCTTGGACACGCCGTCATCGACGCTCAATGCCTTGTAGCGCTTGAGGTTGACCAGCGCCACCTGCAACTGCGCCTGGCTTTCGCCCAGTTGCGCCTTGGCCTGGTCGAGATTGGCGCGGATCGAGCGGTCATCGATGGTCGCCAGCAGGTCGCCGGCCTTGACCCGTTGGCCTTCCTTGACCAGCAATTTTGTGAGGATGCCGTCCACCTGCGGGCGAATCACCACGCTGTGCAGTGACAGCACCGAACCGATCCCGCTGACAAAGCGCGGAACATCCTGCTGCACCACGCTCACCACCCGCACCGGAATCGCCGTGGGCGCCGCCAGTCTGGCTTTGGCTGGACGGGTCAAGGCCCAGGCCGCAACGGCCAACACCACGAGGACAGCCACGATCAGGGCGGTTTTGCGTTGAATGTGCATGGGGTGAGGCGCCAGGGCAAAGGATTGGAAATGTGTGAGGCCTTTATAGCCTGCCAACCCGGTCAGCAAGGTGACTGCTAACTGACGGCGCTGTCAGTAAAGGCAGACCATTCGTACAGGTGGTGGTTAAAGATCCGAGGCGGGCAGGTATACTGCGCGCCAGCGTGGCCCGCAAGCCGGCCCCGCGTCATTTCTTGCACGCTCCGGAGCTTCCATGACTTCCCCGACACAACCCCCTGTTGAAGCGGCCGACCTCGTCGATCCGGCCAGCGCCGAAGGCGTTGAAAAAGCCGAGATCCCGGCGTTCAAATTCCCCTTCAAGCCGGGTGAGCTGGCCGGGGCCAAGAATGCCGCCCAGCCCTGGTACAAGAACGGTGCCAGGAATGGCCACACCAAGACCCCGGGCATGGCGCCACCGGGCACCCGTCGTTCCATGGGTAAACGTTAAGATTAATCCACTGTAATATTTGCGGGATGTTGCCTACAGCTCCAGTCGCTATTTCTTCTTGTAAGCCCGCGACCATTTCTTGAAAGCTTGCACAGCTTCCGCTGCACCCCTGGTTTTTCCACAGGGAGCAGCGGAGGGCGCTCTTTCCGGAAAAGGACGTTTCCTGTGGCCCTGATACACCTCTGTGTAGCGTTTGTCCTGTTGCTTGCGGTGGATGCCGTTGCAGGCCTTGATCAACCTCGACGCGAAATCCGCTTCGCCGTTGCCGCACAATTTCCCCCCTTCCAGAGCCGCAACCCGCAAGGGCAGTTGGTCGGCTTGAATATCGAGTTGGGCAACGCCCTTTGCCAGCAGTTGAATGTTCGCTGTACCTGGGTCGACCAGGTGCTGGTCGAAAACTTCGGACGTCTTGAAGCGCGGCAATTCGATGCAATCATGGGCATTGCCCCTACACCCCTGCGCCGGCGTTGGGTCAGTTTTACCGACAACCTCTACCCCTTTACCACGCGTCTTGTCGCCCGTCGAAGCTCGGGCCTGATGCCGACACCAAGGTCGCTCAAGGGCAAGCGAGTGGGCGTATTGCTGGGCAGTAATCGCGAAGCCTTTGTTCGTTCGCAATGGGCGCGCGAAGGCGTGATTATCAAGAGTTTCTGGCTCAACGACGAGCTGGTCCGCAGCCTGGTGGCAGGCGATATCGATGCGACCCTGCAGGGCACTGTGGAAATTCGCGAGGCCCTGCTCGACACGGCTGTCGGCCAGGATTTCGACTTTCTGGGGCCCGCCGTTTGTGCTGAGCTGTTAGGCAATGGTGTTGCGATTGCGCTGCGCAATACCGACACGGCGCTGCGTGTCGAGCTGAATCGTGCGCTTGAACAGCTCAAGCACAATGGCGAATACCAGCGGATCGTCGCGCCTTATCATCTGGACCGGCCGTGATGGCTAATTAATTGCGCGGAACATGAGCTGGATCAGTATTTGCCCCCTCGGTGCGCTTAGAGTCGACGCCCTGCCGACTCCCCCAACAACCACGAGCGCGCTTCTCCATGAAGATCAATCTGCCGGTCACCGGTCGGAATGTGGACTTTGCCCCCGACGCCAACATCCTTTCGACCACCGACCTGACCAGCGCGATTACCTACGCCAACCAGGACTTCATCGATATCAGCGGCTACAGCTGTGACGAGCTGCTGGGGGCGCCGCACAACATCCTGCGGCATCCGGACATGCCGGCCGAGGCATTCGCCCATATGTGGCAAACCCTCAAGAGCGGCCGGTCGTGGATGGGCATGGTGAAAAACCGCTGCAAAAACGGTGACCACTATTGGGTCAGCGCGTATGCCACGCCGGTGACCCGAGAGGGCGCGACCGTGGAGTATCAATCGGTGCGTATCAAGCCGGATGCGCGCAGGATCGCGGTGGCGGAGCGGATGTATGCGCGTTTGCGAGCGGGCAAGCGGCTGTCCTGGCCGGTCGTCGGCATGGGTGTGAAATTGTCGGCATGGGTCATCGCCACTTGCGCGGTGACCTGGGCCTTGGGCTTGGGCCTGACGGACTCCGCGCCGGTCTGGCAGTTACTGGCGTTGGTGTCGGGCTGTGCGGTGGGGGCGGCTGGCGTGCGGCTGATGTTGCGGCCCTTGGCTGAACTGCAAAAGCGCGCGCGCCGGGTGGCCGACAACCCGCTGAGCCAGGCGATCTACACCGAGCGCCGCGACGAGTGCGGGCAGATCGAGTTCGCCCTGCACATGCTCGAAGCCCAGGTCGGCGCAGTGGTAGGGCGTATCGACGATGCCTCCCAGCGCCTCTCCGGCCACGCTGCACGGTTGGTGCAGCACCTCGACAACAGTCACGCCAGCAGCCTTGGCCAGCAGACCCGGACCGACCAGGTGGCGGCAGCCATTCACCAGATGGCCGCCAGCGTGGCCGAAATGGCCAATCATGCCCAGCAGGCGTCCAAGGCGGCCGACCAGGCCGGCAGCGAAACCCGTGAAGGTCACCTGCGTGTGGATGAAAGTCATGATGCGGTGTTGCGCTTGTCCCAGGAGCTGGCGCGGGCCACGGAGGTTATCCACCAGTTGGAAAACCACAGCGGTGAAATCAGCAGCGTGCTGGAAGTAATCCGCACGATTGCCGAGCAGACCAACCTGCTGGCCCTGAACGCGGCTATCGAAGCGGCGCGGGCCGGTGAGCAGGGGCGCGGGTTTGCGGTGGTGGCCGATGAAGTGCGCGGCCTGGCCCAGCGCACCCAGCAATCGACCGATGAAATCCAGCGCATGATCAGCACCCTGCAAGGCGGCGCACGTGACGCGGTGCAGGCCATGGCGCACAGTGGCGAGCATGTCGACGCCAGCGTCAAACAGGCGCAGCGGGCAGCCGCCGCACTGGATGGCATCAGTCAGCGTGTCACACAAATCACCGCCATGAGCCAGCAGATTGCGACCGCCGTGGAGGAGCAGAGCACGGTGAGCGAGGACATCAATCGCAACATCGTCGGCATCCGTGATGCCGGGGAGGCCACCGTCAGTGCTGGGCAGCAGAGCCGGCTCAGTTCAAGCGATGTGGCCGCACTGGCGGAGGATCTACGGCAGTTGGCGCGGGAGTTCTGGTCTAGGCCGCGCGCAACGAGATAAACGCATAGTTGGCCGGCACTTCGGTGGCAATCTGCGCCCCGGCATCCAGCACTTGCTCGGCGATGTCCATCCCCGACACATGGAACACCCATTCATTGGCCACGGACGGCTGACCCACCGCCAACTCGATCGCTTGGGCAAACGCGCCCATGTCCGGCAGGTAAGCGGTAAACCCATCGCCCTTGAGCGCCGTGGTGCGAATGCCGAGCAAGGCGCACACCGCTTCCTTGGTCTGCACGTCATCACGGTCGGCCTGACGTGAGCGCTGGATCAACTGCGCCAGTTCAGGGTCCATCAGCTGGCCGCCCACGATCAATTCCGGCCCCTGTTCCCATGACTCCGGTGGGCAATCCTTGGCGGCGGGGTTCAACGGGATATGCGGATTGATCTCCATCGGGTAGATGCGGCACACCAGCGGGCGACGCTCATAGATACGGCAGCGGTTGTCCTCGTCAAGATTCCGGCAGGGGCCGGCGTTGTAGGCGGCAAAGGTGATTGCCACAAACGCCTCGGTGTTGCCGCTGGGCACGACCACCGAACGGCGTTCGGCATGTTCGCGTTGTTGCAGGGGCAGGCCCAGGCCATTACCGAGGAAACCTTCCACCAGGACGATGACGCTGCCGCCGTCGGCCGCCCACTGGCGGGCTTCTTCGAGGGTCAGGGGTACGTGATGATCGGAGCAGCATTTGCCGCAACCTACGCAGGAAAATCGAGTGTTCATGGCGGATCTGTCACCAGGCTAGGTCAGAGGGCACGCAAGAACGGTGACGGGTTTTTACCTCTGTTCACCGTTTTGTCTCTGTGGAAGCAAGTTGCACGCCAGTGCCTGTCAGTCCTCTGTCACTACATCGCGTAGGACAAATCTCATGCCTGCGCTCTCATACAACTGCCGAGCGCGCAGGTTGCTTTCCAATACCTTGAGGTCCACATAGGGCTCGCCGCGCTGCTTGAACACTTGGAAGCTGTGCAGCAACAAGGCGCGGCCCAGCCCCTGGCCCTGGGCGCAAGGGTGAACGGAGAGGTTCTTGATGAACGCGCTGGTCCAGCATTGCGCGACGGCGAGAATGCCTTCGTGGTTGCTCGCCACCAGGCACAGCGTGGGGTCGAACTCGGCGTCGGTGGTGAATTGGTGCTGCCAGGTTTCCAGGTGGGGAACGCGGCCGCCGCCCTGGTCCTGGGTCATGCGCAATACCGCATGAATCGCTGGTGCAAGCTCGTCACGATAATGATCCAACTGTGTATCCGCGGGCCACAGCGGGGCAGGCAGGCTGCCGGTGAGGTCGCGGCGCAGCAGTTGGAAGTATTCGCTCACAGGCCTTTTTGCGCCACGGTTTGAGCGGCCACTACCAGGCACTTGGTCAACTCGGGCGAAGAGAACTTGGTGAGCACCGCATCGGCGCCGGCCAGCCGGGCTTTTTCGCTGTTCATCGCGCTGTCCAGGGAGGTGTGCAGCAAGATATAGAGGTGCTGGAAGTCCGGGGTTTCGCGCAGGGTGCGGGTGAGGGCGTAGCCGTCCATTTCCGACATCTCGATGTCCGACACCACCACATTGATCTGCTCGGCTGTGCCTTGCAGCTCCAGCAGCACGTCGATGGCTTCCTTGGCGCTGCGTGCGGTGTGGCAAGTGAGGCCGAGGTTGCGCAGAGTGTGTACCGATTGCTGCAGCGCGACCTGGCTGTCGTCCACCACCAGGATGCGCGCATTGCCCAGTACTTCGGCCTCTTCCATGGTCAAGTCGGTGGGCGCCGCTTCGATTGGCGCCGGTGCGATGCCATGGATGACTTTTTCGATATCCAGCACCTGCACCAGGCCGCCTTCCACCTGGGTCACCCCGGTGATAAACGCACGGTTACCGCCGGAGCCGTAGGGCGGCGGACGGATGTCGGTGGTCAGGCAATGCACGATCTTGCTCACCGCCTGCACATGCAACCCCTGTTTGGAGCGGCTCACGTCGGTGACGATCAGGCAGCCACCGTCCGGGTCTGCCAGGGGCATTTCGCCGAGGGCGCGGCTCAGGTCGATCACCGCCAGCGAGTTGCCGCGCAGAGTGGCGATGCCTTTCACATGCGGGTGGGACTCCGGCAGCTTGGTCAGCGGCGGGCATGGGATGATTTCGCTGACTTTCAGCAGGTTGATCGCCATCAGCTTGCCGCTGCGCAAGGTAAAGAGCAGAAGCGAGAGTGAGTCTGCGCGGGCTTTGGTGGTGGGCATAAAAACCTTCTGTGGATCAGGGATGACGATCTATGGAAGGTTATCGACTTGAGCGGCCCATGCTTTAGGGGCATGGGCCGCTAAAATCATTCCTTCCACACCTGAGGATTCACCAGGTCCTGCGGACGCTGGCCCAGCAGGGCGCTGCGCAGGTTGTCCAGGGCACGGTTGGCCATGGCTTCGCGGGTTTCATGGGTGGCCGAGCCGATGTGCGGCAGGGTCACGGCATTGCTCAGTTGGAACAGCGGCGATTCGGCCAGTGGCTCTTGCTCATACACATCCAGGCCGGCACCACGGATACGCTGGCTTTGCAGGGCTTCGATCAGCGCCGGTTCGTCTACCACCGGGCCGCGGGAAATATTGATCAGGATCGCGCTGGACTTCATCAGCCCCAACTCGCGGGTGCTGATCAGGTGCCGGGTCTTGTCGCTCAACGGCACCACCAGGCACACGAAATCCGCCTCGGCCAGCAGCGCGTCCAGGCTGCGCAACTGTGCGCCCAACTCCTGCTCCAGCGCCGGCTTGCGGCTGTTGCCGCTGTAGAGGATCGGCATGTTGAAACCCAGGCGGCCACGCCGGGCCACGGCCGCGCCGATATTGCCCATGCCGACGATGCCCAGGGTCTTGCCGTGCACATCACAACCGAACAACGGCGCGCCGACACTGGCTTTCCACTGGCCGGCCTTGGTCCAGGCGTCCAGCTCGGCCACCCGGCGAGCGCTGCTCATCAGCAGGGCGAAGGCCAGGTCGGCGGTGCTTTCGGTGAGCACATCCGGGGTGTTGGTGAGCATGATTCCGCGCTCGTTGAAGTACGCCACATCGTAGTTGTCGTAACCCACCGACACGCTGGACACCACTTCCAGCTTGCTTGCGCCTTGCAACTGCTCGCGCCCCAGCTTGCGGCCCACACCGATCAGGCCGTGGGCGTGGGGCAGGGCTTCATTGAATTGAGCGTTGATGTCACCCAGCTTGGGGTTGGGCGCGATCACCTCGAAATCCTGTTGCAGGCGTTCGATCATTGCCGGGGTGACGCGGCTGAAGGCGAGGACAGTCTTTTTCATTGCAGGCGGGCTCATCGACTACGGGAGAATGCCAAGCACGCTAACATTCCTGCCGACAGTTGTCAGGACGTCACATGTATCCATGTGAGCACCGGACCAAGTGTGGGAGGGGGCTTGCCCCCGATGGCAGTGGACCGGTCAACACATCTGGTGACTGACGCACCGCTATCGGGAGCAAGCTCCCTCCCACATTTGATCTATATCACCTGGGAGAGATCAGTTCGCCAGGCGCGCACCGCTCAGGCTGCCACTCAATTCATACGCCACCAGTTCCGCCTGGTGCGCCGCCAGAATCTCCGGCAGCGAGCCGCGCAGGTATTCCACCCAGGTCTTGATTTTCGCATCCAGGTATTGGCGCGAGGGATAGATGGCGTACAGGTTCAATTCCTGGGAACGGTAGTTGGGCATGACCCGCACCAGGGTGCCGTTGCGCAGGCCCTCGATGGCCGCGTACACCGGCAACAGGCCAATGCCCATGCCGCTGGTGATCGCGGTTTTCATCGCGTCGGCCGAATTCACCAGGAACGGCGAGGTATTGATCGCCACGCTTTCCTGGCCTTCGGGGCCGTTGAAGGTCCACTTGTCGAGCTGGATCACCGGGCTGACCAGGCGCAGGCAGGCATGGTTGAGCAGGTCATTGGGGCGATGGGCGCAGCCCTTGGCCTTGACGTAATCCGGCGAGGCACAGGCGATGCTGTAGGTGATGCCCAGGCGCTGGGACACGAAGCCCGAGTCCGGCAGTTCGCTGGCCAGCACGATGGACACGTCATAGCCTTCGTCGAGCAGGTCCGGCACACGGTTGGCCAGGGTCAGGTCGAAGGTCACGTCCGGATGGGTGCGGCGATAGCGAGCGATGGCGTCGATGACGAAATGCTGGCCGATGCCGGTCATGGTGTGCACTTTCAATTGCCCGGCGGGGCGCGCATGGGCGTCACTGGCCTCGGCTTCGGCTTCTTCGACATAGGCCAGGATCTGTTCGCAGCGCAACAGGTAACGTTTACCCGCCTCGGTCAGTGCAATGCGCCGAGTGGTGCGGTTCAACAAGCGGGTTTGCAGATGGGCCTCAAGGTTGGAGACCGCGCGCGACACATTGGCAGTGGTGGTATCCAGTTGCACCGCGGCGGCGGTGAAGCTGCCGGCTTCGGCCACGCAACTGAAGGCGCGCATGTTTTGCAAAGTGTCCATGGAGTGTTCTCAAGGGAGATGCCAAATTGTGACATGAAGTTGCGCGCAGGTGTGTATCCGCTGGGCGCTGTCCCCTCCCGACGTGGGTGGCGAAGAGTCAGGACAACGTCCAGGCCTCACTGACTTTCGCCCTATAGTGCGGCATGTATTCCTGTAGCAAGTGATTGAATGCCGCCTGTGCGCGGGCGCGGTTTTCACCGGTAGGTACGTCGAGGGCGGCGTGGGCGCGCTGTATCAGGGTTTCGGCGGCCCGGGCGAGTACCGGACTGATGCGTTTGAGTGCGTCAATCTCCGCGGTCAGCGACGTACCGTGGGCCTGCCGGCCCAGGGTGTCGAGCAATGCATGAAAGTCATCGGCGTGCCGCTCTACGTAATCGTCCCAGCCCGGCTTCTCATCGGGGTTTTCCAGGTAGCGGAGGGCGATTGGCAGCAGATGATCCAGTGAGTCGCTGCCTAACCGGTCTTTGTGCAAGGTTTGCCGGGTGCGCAACGACTGCGCCTCGATGACGCTGAACTGTTCAACCTGTTGCGGCAGTACCAGATTGCGGTCTTTGTCCTCCGTATGACGGGTATAGAGCACCACCGGTTGGCCGTGCTTTATCTTTACCAGCACTTGGGTGGACCACGGTCTGGCGGGATCAGGCAGCGATTCGCTGATCGAGCGGACCAGGTGTCCCCAGCCGAATGTCTGCTCGCCAATGGTATCAAGTGCTTGGTCCAGCATTTTCTTGACGACTTGCCGGGATTCTAAAGGGGCAATATCGATTGTCAGGTAATCACCGCTCAGGTGCGGGTCATCGAGCTTGCGTTGGCTGACTTCAATGGTCACGCCTTTGCCCGCCCCGCCCTGTGACGAGGCCGCTACCCCGGCAGAGAAACTCTGTATCTGGGCGATGGCGGTCAGCTTGTAGACTTTCAGCGCATCGGGGCGCAGCTGAGCAGGGTGACGCTGGATCAGCGTGTACATTTCATTCTCCAGCGGCCTATCGATGCGCGACTGTGCCTTGAGCAGTACATAGCGCTCCAGCAATGATTGGGCCTGTTTGTTGCTGGCGTGGCGGGTGGCGTTCAGCTCGGACGCTGGCACGGGTGTGCAGACCTGCCGGGTGAATTGTTTGCTGGTGGCGTCTATGTGGTTTTTCATGTCGGCCAACAGTGCCAGGGGGTCGTCGTTGTAGTGCTTGTGCGAGGCCAGGCGACGATGCGCCAACTCCGGCGCCGTTTCATACAGGCTCAGGATATCCAGGGTGATGTGTCGGTGAGTGCGTTGCAGGGTTGGCTTTATCGTGGTTTTCACCTGCAGAGCACTGAAGACATTCACCGTCGACTTGTTATGGGCCGTCAACGCGAAGCCGCGTTCGGTGATCACCGGTTGGGACGTGTTTCTCACGCTGGGCAGCTCAACATCGGTCAGGCCTGCGTCGGCCAATGCCGCCCTGACATAGGGTTGGCTCAGCGCTGAGTAGGCCAGGTGTTTCTGCAGGTTGTAGCTATCACGCAACAAGCTGGGCAGGTTCTTCACAGTGCGACGGATACTCTCGCTTAGCGAGGTGCGAACGGAATGGCTGCGCGCATCGGCGTACTGTTCCAGGTTTTCGTATTCGCGAGCCGAAACATAGCCGATACCGAGTTGGCTGTGGGTCTGGAACAGCTTCTCGATCGATGACTTCAACTGTGCCTGCAGGCTGATGGCGCGCGTGCTTCTGATGCGCTGGTCGGCGCAGACCTCCAGGCGGGAGTCGGCTGCCAGCTGCGGCCCGGCACGCGTCTGTTGCGTTGGTTCCAATGCAACGTTGTAGCCGATATGACGGTGGTTGCTGCGTTCGCCGCCATTGCGGACATAGGCGAGTGCCGGTAATAACTTTTGCGTCAGGCGCAGATGTTTGCCAGCACTGACGGCTGCCCGAAACTGCCATTTGAGGGCACGACACAGTGCATAGTCGGCCTCGATGTCCGGGTCCCTGGAGGTGCGGTGCCGGCGAAGCAGGTGTTCGGCCTTTTTGAAAAACGCGTAAAAGTCCGGTAATGCCTCTACCGACACCTCAAGGCTCGGCTCACGGCTGGACAGCTTGTGGTGAAGCGCCTCTATTGACGCTCGATCGCGATGATCGTCTGCAAGTGGGATCAGCTTTTCCAGGACGCTGTCCGCAATCCAGCACACATCACGCTCCAGGGGGCGCATGCCGGGTTGCAGTGGTGCTGGCGAGAGGTGTAGCTGCCTGCGCAGAACGTCAGCGGTCTGTTGTGCAGGGGCGGATATGGCTGCTTCGAAAGGGCGTGCGTTGAGGACTGAAAACATTCGGGCACTCCAGAGGGTGGAATGCTCGTCAGTGTGCTTGCTGGCAGCGCACCGCGCTGTAGGGAGAATGTCCCTGTGCCGGGATAAATAGCCCTACATCCTTGGCGTCAGCTCGGATTATCGCCTGAACGGTAACAAAGATTCACAGGAATGCCAGCTTATCGTCCGCCAAGCCGCCGCCTAGAATTGCGCCACCTCTCCCCGCAACACCCTCTCAGGAATTCACAGCAGTGCCGCGTCGCATCAGCAGAGAGCTCAAGACTCTCAGTGTTTGGGCTTTATCGTTCGCAATCAGCGGCTGCATCGGAACCGGAGGAGTAGCCCCTCAAGGCCAGTCCCTCAACGCCAATGACCTGGCTACCGACGACGCCATCCAGAGCGCCGCGCAAGACGCCCACTGGCCCACCGCACACTGGTGGCAAGCCTACGGCGATCCCCAACTGAACCGCTGGGTCGCCCTCGCTACCGAAAACAGCCCAAGCATGGCCATGGCCGTTGCACGGGTGCGTGAAGCACGGGCCATGGCCGGGGTTGCCGAGTCGGCCGAGTCGTTGCAGATCAATAGCGACACTACCCTCAAGCGTCACAATTGGCCGAAGGATCAATTCTACGGGCCGGGCGAGCTGAGCGGTGCCAACACATGGGATAACAATGCGTCCCTGGGCCTGAGCTACGCCCTCGACCTGTGGGGCCGTGAAAGCAATGCCAGCGAACGTGCCGTCGACCTGGCGCACATGAGCGCCGCCGAAGCGCGCCAGGCCCAGCTCGAATTGCAGAACAACGTGGTGCGCGCCTATATCCAGCTGTCGTTGCAGTACGCCAATCGCGATATCGTCGCGGCCACCTTGGCGCAACAGCAGCAGATTCTCGACCTTGCCAACAAACGCCTGAACGCCGGGATCGGCACCCACTTTGATGTCAGCCAGGCCGAAACGCCGTTGCCGGAAACCCATCGCCAACTGGACGCCCTGGACGAAGAGATCGCCCTGAGCCGCAACCAACTCGCAGCGCTGGCGGGCAAGGGGCCGGGGGAGGGCGCGACATTGCAACGCCCGACCCTGTCTCTCGCCGCGCCCCTGAAACTGCCGTCGCGACTGCCTGCGCAATTGCTCGGCCAACGCCCGGATGTGGTCGCCAGCCGCTGGCAAGTCGCGGCCCAGGCCCGTGGCATCGACGTGGCCCACGCCGGTTTTTATCCCAACGTGGACCTGGTCGGCAGCCTCGGCTACATGGCCACCGGTGGCGGCATACTGGAGTTCCTGGCGGGCAAGAAATTCAACTACAACGTCGGTCCGGCGATCACCTTGCCGATCTTCGACGGAGGGCGCCTGCGTGCGCAATTGGGTGAAGCCAGCGCCGGTTATGACATCGCGGTCGCCAAGTACAATCAGACGCTGGTCAACGCACTCAAGGGCATCAGCGACCAGTTGATCCGTCGCGAGTCCATGGACAAACAAGCGTCCTTCGCCGCGCAGTCGGTGGCCTCGGCGCAGAAAACCTACGACATCGCGATGATCGCCTACCAGCGCGGCCTCACCGACTACCTCAATGTGCTGAATGCGCAGACGTTGTTGTTCCGCCAGCAGCAGGTGCAGCAACAGGTGCAGGCCGCCCGCCTGAGTGCCCACGCCGAACTGGTCACCGCCCTGGGCGGCGGCCTCGGTGCTGGCAGCGACGTACCGCAAGACGCCAAGACCCTCCCGAGCAAGACCCCGACGGCACTGGCCGTGTTCGATCACTGAGTAGGATTTGATGACTCCCTTGCCTGCACCGCTGCGCTGGCTGCATGCCCTTGAGTGGCGCCGTGGTTTTTTCGACTGGGTACGCAGCGATGGCGTGACCTGGGTGTATATCTTCAAGGTGCTGGCCGCCGCGTTCCTCACGCTGTGGTTGGCCATGCGCCTGGAGTTGCCGCAACCGCGCACGGCGATGATCACCGTGTTTATCGTGATGCAACCGCAAAGCGGCCAGGTGTTCGCCAAGAGCTTCTATCGCTTCCTCGGCACTCTGGCGGGGTCGGCGGTGATGGTGCTGCTGATCGCCTTGTTTGCGCAGAACACCGAGTTGTTCCTTGGTGCCTTGGCGATCTGGGTGGGCATGTGCACCGCTGGTGCCACGCGCAATCGTAACTTTCGCGCCTATGGTTTCGTGCTGGCCGGCTACACGGCGGCGATGGTCGGCCTGCCTGCGCTGGCGCATCCGGACGGTGCTTTCATGGCAGCGGTGTGGCGGGTGCTGGAAATCTCCCTGGGGATTCTGTGCGCCACGCTGGTCAGCGCCGCGATCCTGCCGCAAACCTCCAGCGCCGCCATGCGCAATGCCTTGTACCAGCGCTTTGGGGTGTTCGCGCTGTTCGTCACCGATGGCCTGCGCGGGCGCAGCCAGCGTGAAGGGTTCGAGGCCAGCAACGTGCGCTTCATCGCCGAAGCCGTGGGCCTGGAAGGGCTGCGCAGTGTCACGGTGTTTGAAGACCCGCACATGCGCCGGCGCAATGGTCGGCTCAGTCGCCTCAACAGCGAGTTCATGAGCCTCACCACGCGCTTCAATGCCTTGCACCAGTTGCTCGAGCGCCTGCGCAGCGATGCAGCCGACCATGTTGTCGCGGCGATCAAACCCGGCCTGCAAGACCTCGCCGAAGTGCTCGATGGTTTTACTGGCCGTGCGCTCACCAGCCCTGACGCGGCGCGCCTGGTCAATCAACTGAGTGCCTACAAGGACAGCTTGCCCGCCAAGGTCCGTAGCCTGCGCGCGGCCTTTCAGGAAGGCGATCCCACCGAAGCCGAGCAGCTGGATTTCCACACCGCCTACGAGTTGCTCTACCGTTTCGTCGACGACCTGCACAACTACGCGCAAACCCACGCGTCCCTGGCCGATCACAGCCATGCGCGCGAGCAGTGGGACGAAACCTTTATCCCGAAGACCAACTGGTTGGCTTGCGCCGCCTCGGGGATTCGCGCGTCGTTTATCTTGATTGTGCTCGGCAGTTACTGGGTCGCCACCGCCTGGCCCAGCGGTGCGACCATGACCCTGATTGCCGCCGCCACCGTGGGCCTGTCCGCCGCCACGCCGAACCCGAAGCGCATGGCGTTCCAGATGGCCTGCGGCACGTTGCTCGGTGCGTTGGTGGGCTTTGTCGAAATGTTCTTCGTGTTCCCCTGGATCGACGGTTTCCCGCTGCTGTGCGTGATGCTTGCGCCGGTGATCATCTTCGGCGCGTTTCTCGCTTCACGTCCGCAATACGCGGGTGTCGGGGTAGGCCTGTTGATCTTCTTCAGCACCGGTTCGGTGCCGGATAACCTCACGGTCTACAACCCCTACACCTTTATCAACGACTACATCGCCATGGTCATCGGCATGCTGGTGTGCGCGGCGGCGGGGGCGATCATCCTGCCGCCCAACAGCCGCTGGTTGTGGCGCCGCCTGGAGCAGGACCTGCGCGAACAGGTGGTGTATGCGATCAGCGGCAAGCTCAAGGGCCTGGCCTCGAGTTTTGAAAGCCGCACCCGCGACCTGCTGCACCAGGCCTACGGCCTCGCCGTCGGCCAGCCGCAAGTGCAGCGCGACCTGCTGCGCTGGATGTTCGTGGTGCTGGAAGTCGGTCACGCGATCATTGAGCTGCGCAAGGAACAGGCGATCCTTCCGGTGCACCCGGCGTACGCCGAGTCCCAGCCGTGGCGCCAGGCGATCCGCGTGATGGGCCGCTCGCTGGTGCGGCTGTTCCTGCAACCCAGCGTGAGCAACCTGGAGCGCGGCCTCATCGCCGTCGACCATGCGATCAGCCGCGTACAGGCTACCGACGAACCCTTCGCCCCGCACTTCGACACGTCGGCCCTGCGCCGGGTGAAAAGCTACCTGCACTTTATCCGCACTTCATTGCTCGACCCGCAATCGCCACTCGCTGCCTTTAAAGGAGCTGCGCATGCCCCGTGAAATCGCCTTCCATGGCATCTATATGCCGACCATGACCCTGATGTTCCTGATCGCGGCGGGGCTGGCCTGGGGTGTGGATCGCTTCCTGGCCGGGTTCGACCTGTACCGTTTTTTCTGGCACCCGGCGTTGCTGCGCCTGAGCCTGTTCGTCTGCCTGTTCGGCGCCCTGGCGCTGAGCGTCTACCGTTGAGAATGCCCCGATGAAAAAGTTTTTCAGCCTGCTCGCGACCTTGCTGGTACTGGCCCTGGCGATCTGGATTGGCCGCACGTTGTGGGTGCATTACATGGAAACCCCGTGGACCCGCGACGGCCGTGTGCGAGCCGACATCATCAACGTGGCGGCCGACGTCACCGGCGAAGTGGTCGACGTGCCGGTGCGTGACAATCAGCTTGTCAAAAAAGGCGACCTGCTGATGCAGATCGATCCCGAGCACTACCGCATTGCGGTCAAGCAGGCGCAATCGCTGGTCGCGTCGCGCAAAGCCACCTGGGAAATGCGCAAGGTCAACGCCCATCGCCGGGCGGACCTCGATGCGCTGGTGATTTCGAAAGAAAACCGTGACGACGCCAGCAACATCGCCGACTCCGCCTTGGCCGATTACCAGCATGCGTTGGCGCAACTGGAAGCCGCCGAACTCAACCTGAAACGCACCCGGGTGCTGGCGGCGGTGGACGGCTATGTCACCAACCTCAACGTGCACCGAGGCGACTACGCACGCATCGGCGAAGCGAAGATGGCGGTGGTGGATATGAATTCGTTCTGGGTCTACGGCTTCTTCGAAGAAACCAAACTGCCCCATGTGAAGGTCGGCGACAAAGCCGATATGCAGTTGATGAGCGGCGAGACCTTAAAGGGCCATGTAGAAAGCATCTCGCGCGGCATCTACGACCGCGACAATCCCGAGAGCCGCGAGTTGATTGCCGATGTGAACCCGACCTTCAACTGGGTGCGCCTGGCCCAGCGGGTGCCGGTGCGGATTCATATCGATGAAGTGCCGCAGGGGGTGTTGTTGGCGGCGGGGATTACGTGCACGGTGATTGTGCGGGAGTTGTCGGGAGGTTGAGGTCGGCTATTGGCGGAGTGCGTTGGCCCTCACTTTGCGACGGCGTTTCACTCTCAAGATGCTGGTAAAACGGCGATGTTTTTTTGAATTGAGAACCAAGATGTAAAGCAGAGCCGAGAATAGCGGCAATAGGTTGAGCAATGTCACAGCGTGGCTGCCCAGATAGGCGATCGAGAGCAAGATATTCGCGATGATCACAGTTACAAGTACTCGAGATGCATGACGGGATCCTTCCCACAACATCGCTTGGCCCACGTAGAAGATCAAGCAGAGTGCTACGCCGGTTCCGAAAGAATACTCGGTCGATAGGTGATAGAGCGCTGCGTAGTACGAGAGGCTATGCGCCATGTTGCCGGCAATCGTATTCAAGCAAAGCAGTAAGGCGCCACCCCATACCGGTAAAAAACGGTACGCATAACGGCGCCAAATTAAATACTCCCGGAAGGGGTCGACGCTATATTTCATGGCTGTCGAACTCCTCGTAGAGTGCAACGATCACGTGATTGACGTTTCCGGATAGAGTGCTGCCCGTGACAGCCAAAGTGGCGCCGATTTGGTCTTGGATCTGAGTCATGATGCTTAGGCGTATCTGGGAATTGCTGAAGCGTCTGGGCAACTGCCCAGACAACTGTTTCAGGCGAACCATTGCACTGGGGTGACGAGGGTTTTTCAGGCGTAATACTTCGCTGGTTAGCTTTGCGCGTTCCTGACGACTCATATGCCTCAAGACATCAGTGACTTCGCGCCCCGTCGAATGTTTGATCGCCATAATCGTTTTTACCGTGGCAAACGTAGTGCTTCCCGCACCGACGAGTGAGATTCCGTCTAGAGCGACGGTCATTGCCTGGTACCAACCTAACGAGTCGTAGTAGTCGTTCTCGGCGGGGTTGACGAACTCATTGTAGGTCCGCCATAGACTGTTGAGGCATTGCACGCCGCTTGCAGCCGTGCCGGCCAAAGCAACGTAGGACAAAGCAAGACTGGTACCTGCGCTGAACGGTGCCGCCGCGATTCCTGCCTTCGCAATTATGATGCCTATTACAGCCCCGCCGCAGGAACTCACGACTCCCGATGCTTCTTTTCACACCTGCGACTCATGCAGTGAACTGGCCGCCAGCTGCGCATATTCTTCTGCCGTCCTGACCGGCCCCGTCATTTCCCGCAACATCACGCGCTTGGGCCTGATACTGCACAGCGGCACAAACTCACGCAGTACCGTCACCTGATAATCACTGCCGATATGCACCACTGCGGCCCCGACGATGGCCGGGTCGGCATCTATGGTTCGATAGAGCTTGGGCAGGTCCAGCAGACTGGTCAGCCGCTGGCGAGTAGTGGTATGCGCTTGCGGCACACCACTTTGCAGAAAATCCCTGGGCATCCTTTCACCTGTGAGTCGACAGAGGTGAAAGAGCCTGGGGATTGTTTCCTTGTAATGATGTCAGGCCGTTCGCTGTTTTTTGTAGGACGCGGCCTGGTAATTATCTCACTGCGCTATGAAGGTCTCGTGCAAATGCCGCCACAACAGCACGCCACTGGCCTGCTTCTCAAACACCACGGTAGCGCGGCGATCCGTCTGCGTGCCGCTGGCATCCACCTGATGTTCGCGGTAAGTCACCGTCGCCCCACGAGCATGCCGGTCGATCCCGGCCATCTCGCTCAAGGTGATCTTCAACCCCGGGCGCATGCCGCCCAGACGCGTGAACAGTGCATTGACCCCGGCGGCATTTACCCGTGCGCCGGTAGCGGGGGCGATCATGCTGAACTCCGGCGAAAAGCGGGCGAGCAACGTCTGCAAGGTACCTTCGGGTGCGACACCGGCAAACCATTGTTCGATCTCGACGTGGGTCTGGATCACTTCTTCAAAAAAATCGCTGTAGTCAATCATCGGTCGGGCTCGCTGGCAGGGTGAAGCAGTGCACGTAGCCTGGACGCATCCAGGCGCAGCACCGCAAAAAGAGGCAGCAGGGTCAGGGCTGCCGCCATCGTGAAGGTTATGGCGAAGGAATCCAAGGCTGACAACAGTGCGCTGAGTATGGCTGCGCCCAGGCAGAAGCTCACTTGCCGATTGATGTTCCACAAGGCGCTGGCGTGACCCATGCGTTCAGCGGGGATGTCGAGAAAGGCCAGGGTCTGCGCGGTGCTGCTGCACAGGCTGCCGCCCAACCCCATCAACAAATAGGCTGGAATGATCAGTGCAGGGCCATTCAGCAATAAGATGCCCAGGCATTGCAGCAGCATGCCCGCCAACAACAACGGCTTCGGACCACAGCGGTTGAACAGTTTTTTGCTGAGCAAAATCGCCAGTGCCGACGCCAGTGCCCACGGCAGCATCAAGGCGCCGGTCTGTGTGGCGTCGTACCCGAGGCCGCGAAGATAGAGTATGGCGATGAGGCTGGTACCGATGAACACGCCGGGGATGCACAGGTAGATCAGCATCGCGGTGCGCAGCATTGGGCTGCGCATCTGTTGGAAAATACTGCCCACGTCCAGTGGCACACGACGGCTCGACGGCCTGTCAGGTTTTATCCATAGAACGGTCAGCAGCAGGGTCATCAACGCCAGTGGCAGATTGGCGTAGAAGATCCAGCGCCACGACACGTTGTCGACAATCAAACCACCCAGAGCCGGAGACAGCGCCGGCACCAGCAATGCCACCGACATCACTCGCGCTGTCAGTTGGCTGCGTTCAGCCGCCGGGAAATGCCGGTAAGCCATGGCCTGCCCGACGGGAATCAGCAAGCCACCGCCCAGCCCTTGCAGGGCACGCCAGCCGATCAGTGTTTCAATCGAACTCGCCTGGCCCACCATCACCGATGCCCCGGCGAACAGCAACAGGCTTGCCGCGATCAGCGTTCGCTCCCCCATCACCGCAGCCAACCAGACACTGAGCGGAATGATCCCGGTCAGGCCGATCAGATAGGCATTGCTGATCCAGGCCAGTTGCGTGACCGAGGCGTGCAGTTCGCGGGCAATGTCCGGGTAGGCGACGGTGGCGACAAACATGTTTACCAGGTCCAGGGCGAAGCCCAGCAAAAAGATCCAGGCGACTTTCGAGCGGTAGGTCATGAACGCAATCCTGCGAATGAAGCGGGCAGGGTAGGCCGCACACAACATTTGGGCTACGCCGGTTTGCCTGCTAGTTTGTCAAAAATATTTTGACAAAGAGACCTCCAACCCATGGTCAGCCTGGACCGATTCGACACCTTCAAGGCCGTGGTCGAGGCCGGCTCTCTCACCGCTGCCGCTGACCTGTTGGGCCAGACTCGCGCCGTGGTCAGCTTCAACCTCAAGCGCCTGGAGGCGGAACTGGGCGTTACTCTGTTGACCCGCAACACCCGCCAACTGGCGCTGACCGATGCCGGCGAACGCTTCTACGTGCGTTGCACGCGCATGCTCGAAGAAGCTCGATTGGCGGTGGAGGAAGCCCGCTCGGAGCATGCCCAACTCAAAGGCACGTTGCGCATCACCACCACCATCGAATACGCGTTGGCCGTGGTCGCGCCGGCGGTCGAAGCCTTCCGCCGCCTGCATCCGGACCTGGACATTCACTTGTCCACTTCCTCGACCCATGCCGACCTGATCTCCGAACGTTTCGACGTGGCGATTCGACTGGGCCGCCTGCTCGATTCCAATCACCGCGCGGTGCAATTGTCCACCTTCGAGGTGTTTGTCGTGGCGGCACCGGAGTTCGCCGGGGTTGACACGCTGGAGGCATTGGAGCCGTTGCCCAAATTGGCACATGGCCGTCTGACTGAGTTAAGCCTGACCGACCCCGAAGGTGGCCAACATCAGTACCGTCCCGGCAATGCCTCGCTGGTGGCCGATAGCGCGGCGGTCCTGCAAGCCTTTGCCGTGCGCGGGCATGGCGTGGCAGTGTTGCCGCAGTGGTTGGTGCAGGACGATCTGAACAGCGGGAGGTTGGTGCGCCTGTTGCCGGACCATCGCTTCGCTCCGCAAGGGGTCTATGCGATGTATCCGGACACTCGGCATTTGCCGCTCAAGGTGCGGGCATTTATTGATTTCATGAAGGGCTAGAGTGAGCCCGCCAGACCAAAACGCTTCTTCAGCACCCTCTCCAACAACCCCTTGGGCAACAGCGCCGCCATCAACGGCAACGCGCGGCTGCCGTTGCCCGAACGCAGCAGGCGCGGCGGTTGCGACTGTTGCACGGCCTTGAGTACGTCCGCCGCAAACTCATTGGCGGGTGTCGGCTTGTCCTGCGACGCCTGGCTGCGTGCGCGAATACCTTCGCGCAATGGCCACCACGGCGATTGCTCGTTGATCAACAATTCGGCCTGGGCACCGGCGTTTTTTGCGAAGCTGGTATTGATCGCACCGGGCTGCACTTCCATGACCCGCACGCCAAACGGCGCGAGTTCCATGCGCAGTGCGTCGCTCAGGGCATGTACGGCCGCTTTGGATGCGCAGTAGGCGCCCGCAAACGGCGTCACCAGCACCCCGGACACGCTGCCGATATTCACCACCAGGCCTTTGCGTTTGCGCAGCGCCGGAAAAAACGCCTGGGTCACGCCGATGATGGAAAACACATTGGTTTCGAATTGGCGTTGCAGCGCCTGGGTGCCGCCATCAAGCAGTGGGCCCATGGCGCCGTAACCGGCGTTGTTGATCAGCACGTCCAGCTCGCCCACATGGCTGGCCAGTGTTAGCAGGGCGGCGTTGTCGTTGACGTCCAGCAGCACGGCGTGAAAACCGGCGTTGTTGAGGGCGATAACGTCGGCTTCGCGGCGAGCGCTGGCGAGCACTTCGAAGCCTGCTGCCTTGAAAGCGTCAGCCATGGCGCGGCCGATGCCGCTGGAGCAACCAGTGATGAGTACGTTGGGCATGGGGCGGTCCTTGGCGGTGTCGCTGTCTTTGTGGAGAGGCACCCTACCGTAGCTGTGGTGCAAATTGAAACATGTACATTTCGCGGGAAACGAGCGTGAACCTGTCAACTTTCACAGGTTCACCATCGTGTGAAATGGCTTATGTTTAATCCAGTCTCACTCGGGCAACAGGGGCAAACTGGATGTGAAAGCCAAAGATAAGAAATCCACGACAGCGAAACCACCAACAACGTCTAAATCGAAAGCCAAACCCAAGACCGGCGCGAAAGCACCGCAAGTCAAGCCGGTCTTCAACACCCGTTTTTTAAAAGGCCTGGTGACTGACGCAGCCTCAAAAAAACCAGGAAAGGCAAGGTCAGTTGCAAATTGTCTTATCTCACGTGGATAACGACGACGGCCAATTCACCGGCGATGACGAGCGCTATCTCCCCTTCGAACCCACTGGCTCGGTCTCCCGTTGGCGCCTGGCATTTACCGAGCAAAATCCGCAGATACGTGAGCGGCACATCGAATCGCTGCAAGACATCATCCTCCACCTGAGTTACACCGCTAAACTCGGCCAGGAGTAGCCCTCATGAACCATGACGACTCACTGAACATCATTCCACCCAGCCTGCCGAAGGGCGGTGGCGCGATTCGAAGTCTTGGGGATGGTTTGGGTGCCGTAGGCGCGAGGGGAACGGCGTCATATGCGTTGCCCTTGCCTATTTCCCCTGGACGCGGCCTTGCGCCGGACCTTGCGTTGAGCTATCGCAGCGATGCGGGCAACAGCGACTTCGGTATGGGCTGGAGCAAGACGGTTAATGCCATCAGTCGGCGCACATCCCAAGGCGTACCTACCTACACCGATGAGGACTTGGTTCTCGGCCCCGACGGCGAAGTGTTGATGCCGGAACGGGATGACCGCGATGGACAACTAGTCCAGAGGACCGAAACCCATTACCGCGGGCTAGACGTCGGCAGTCACCAGGTGACACGTTACTGGCCCCGCATCGAAGGCGCATTTGCCTTGATTGAGCGCTGGACCTCAAACGCCGATCAGACCATGTTCTGGCTGGTGCATACGGCAGACGGCAGCCTTCACATTTACGGTAAGACCGCGGACTCACGGTTGGCTTGTCCTGATGATGAGACAAACGTAGCCGCTTGGTTGATTCATGAAAAAGTTAACCCCGCTGGCGAGCACGTGGCCTATGAATATAAACGTGACACCGACGCGCCAGGCCCCGACCAGCCCCGTGATGGCCGTGCCCAGCGTTACTTGAGCGCGGTGCATTACGGTAATGCCCAGGGACATAGGCACCTTTATGCCTGGAAAGTTGCTGGCTGGGCCAATGTGCAGTGGCACTTTCATCTGGTGTTTGACTACGGGGAGCGGCCCCGTGGGATCGAGGCGGTCCCAGCCTATGCTGGAACAGAACATTGGACTGCACGGACGGATGCCTACTCCGACTACCGCTATGGCTTCGGACTGTGGACGCAACGCTTGTGCCACCAAGTCCTGATGTTTCACAGCTTTGCGGAACTCGGACCTGAGCCGGTCCTGGTACAACGTTTGCTACTCGAGTACCACACTACCGCCCTGGGCTACAGCCACTTGAGCGCAGCCCATTCCCAGGCGTGTGACGGTAATGGCGTGCTTCATAGCCGCCCCCCTATTGAGTTTACTTATCAGGCGTTCTCCCCGGTTGAAGATGTGACGGGGTTCCAACCTTTCGATGCGATGCCCGGCTTGAACGATGGTGATCGCTACCATCTGTTCGATCTGCTGAGCGAAGGCATGGCAGGCATTCTCTATCGCAGCGACAAAAGCTGGTATTACCGCTCGCCCAAACGGGCCGAGGCTCCGACCCATCCCGATGAGGTGGTTTATGACGAGTGGCGTGAGCTCGAACGCATTCCCGTCGCCGATAGCACAAAACCTGTGCGGCAATTCCTGGCGGACATCACGGGTGATGGCACTCCGGATTGGATCATCGCCAAGCCGGGTTGGAGCGGCTTTTTCACCTACCGGCCGGATGGCCGCTGGGATCAGTTCATCTCGCTGAAGGCACTGCCCAATGAGTTCTTTCATCCTCAGGCGCAACTGGCGGACCTGATGGGCGCAGGGCTGCAGGACCTGGCAATGATCGGTCCACACAGCGTGCGCCTTTATGCGAGCGGTCGCGCAGAAGGATATCGAGCCGCCCAGGAAGTGGCGCACAGTATCGACGATGACTGCCTGCCGCTATTCAGTCGCGCGAATGACCGACTGGTGGCGTTCTGTGACGTGCTGGGTTCCGGCCAGCAGCATCTTGTTGAAGTGCGCCATGATCAGCTCAAATGCTGGCCTAACCTGGGGCGTGGGCGTTTCGGCAAGGGTTTTGTGTGGTGCAAGTTACCCTTCACCTACGATGAGTTCGACGCGTCACAGGTGCTGCTCGCCGATTTCGACGGCTCTGGTGCTGTCGACCTGGTGTTATTGCGGCCGAACTGTGCGCTGATCTATATGAACCGTGGTGGCAACGGTTTTGATGAAGTCCCCCTGTGCCTGCCTTGGCCACCCGGTGTGAACTATGACCGATTTTGCCAAGTCAGCGCCGCGGACCTGCAAGGGCAGGGGTATTCGAGCCTGGTGCTGACCGTGCCCCATATGAGCCCTCGGCACTGGCGCTATGACCTGGTTCACGCCAAGCCGTACCTGTTGTGTGGCACCAACAATAACCTCGGTGCTGCCGCAACTGTCGTGTACCGCAGTTCGGCCCAGGAGTGGTTGGATGAAAAACAATACCTCCAGGCCCGCGAACAACCAGCGGTGTGCCACCTGCCATTTGCGCTGCCCTTGGTCAGCGTCCAAATACAGCATGATGAAATCACCGGCAACCAATTGACCCAGCGGTTCAGCTATCGAAAGGCCTTCTACGAAGGCGTCGAGCGTGAGTTTCATGGGTTCGCCTTGCAGCTGTCGAGCGACTGCGAAGAGCAGGCAAATGGGCAGCGCGAGGAGGGTTACAGCGCGCCGGTGTTGCGCAAAACCTGGTATCACGTCGGTGACACCGTGGACCCACCCACCCAGGACTACTTCGACGGGGATAGTGACGCTATCGATTTGAAGGGTACGCTCTACAGCTATTATCACGAGGCGGACGACTGCGATCAGTTGGTCGTCCCCGATGCCAAGGAACAGGAACAAATGTGCAATGCACTGGTTGGGCAGGTGCTGCGCAGTGAACTCTTTGACTTTGGTGACGAGGACGGCACGCCGTATTCCGTCGAGCAGCATCGCTACCTGCTGCGCAGGCTGCAGCGTCCCACCGGTGGAAAACATGCCCCCTATCATGTGCTGCACGTATTACCGGTTGAAATCATCACCTATCGCTACGAGCGCAAAAGCGCCGACCCTGTGTGTCAGAAGACCTTGAATTTGCACTGGGATGCTGTCGGCAACCCGACCGACAGCGTTACCGTCGAATACGCCCGGCGTCTCACTGCTCGGAGTGATCCGGCGTGCCAATTGGACCCTCACACGCTTGCGCCGCAAAAACGCTGGTGGTGCGACACCCATGATGATGCACAGCAGCGTTACTACCTGACGCAGACCCTTGCGCGATTCATCAACCTGACCGAGCCCGACGCCTGGCGCTTGGGCCTGCCGTATTTGCAACGCACCGATGCGATGGTGCTGGTCAAGGGCGCTGGCCCCAAAGGCCTGATGCCGCAAGACATTACCTACGAATACTTTACGTCCGCCAGCGCCGACAACCCGCTCAATGACAGCATCCAGCGCCAGCTGGTCGGGCAATCGCTGCAGCGTTATCGCAAGCTTCCCGGTAACACGCCATGGCCCGACGGCCAGGCCGGTTTCGAGGCTTTGCCGGACTATGTGGAGAGGGCTGAGCTCGATAAACCCGCGCTCCAGGCGTATGACCTGCTCAAGAATGAACACGGCGATATGCCGTTTGACCTGGCGGCACGCCTGACCGAGATCGGCTACCGCCGCATGCCCTGGCTGCTCGGCCCGCAATTGGAACCGGAGCCGCTTTGGTCGATCAGGCGGGGCTTCTACACCTATGCCCCATTGTCCGACTTTCATCAGGTCTTGACGGTGCAGCAGACCCAGGCCCACGGCGTGACGTTACTGGGCTATGACCCTCACCGATGCCTGAACACGTCGGTGACCTTGCCTGATGGCTGTAAGACTCAGGTCGAGAAAATTGATTACCGCTTGATGCAACCTGCCCGCATCCTCGACCCCAATCAAAATAGCCAGGAAGTCCTACATGGCGCTTTCGGACAGGTGCTGGCTACCAGCTTTTACGGTGTGGAGCGCGGTGAGGCCGTGGGATTCGACCCCGTTGACAATTATCAACGGCCACAGGACGACAGCCCCGCCCACGCGATCGAGGCGCCGGAGCAAGCACTGCAAGGTGCCGCCACCGCTTATTTCGAAAACCCGTTCAGTTGGATGGGCCGCATACCCGAAGTTGACCGGTCGGACTTGGCCTGGCTTGACGAGTGCGTTAAGCAAGGCGACCTGTTGCCCAGTGGCCACATACGCGCTGGCGCGCATGCGCTTTTACCGACGCAAGACTTGACGCCTGCACGCCAGCGCCTGCGTGCGCTCCTGGTGAACGTGCAGCGCGAACCGGTGCATGGTGTGCTCCTCCTGGCGGATAATGATCCGACTGCCCCTGACCGGCAGATTCGCATGACGATCCGCTGTTGGGATGGATTCGGCCGTCCATTGCAAACCAAGCATAAGGTGGACGATGGCTATGCGTACCAGGTGCAGTCGGACGGCACCCTGGCGCTGGACTCCGAGGGCAAGCCGATTACGCTGCCGGATGTGCCGCGCTGGCGCGTCAGCGAGCGGGTCGAGTACAACAACAAGGGGCTTGCGGTGAGGGTGTATCGGCCGTACTTTGCCTCGAATTGGCATTGCATCAACGACGCCAGCTCCAGCCTGCACGGCTACTACGATACACAGCTCTACGACCCGTTGGGGCGGCCGACGAATACTATTCTTGCCAAGGAAGGCCATCTGCGGCGTCAGACTTTCCGTTGCTGGTACACCATCAGTGAGGATGAAAACGACACGTATGAAGAAACCCGAGCAGCCATGGCGTACGCGGATGTCACGCCATTATTCAATCCCCAGGTGCACACGCATACGCCTGACCTGACGGCGATTGAACCGCGCGGCCTGGCCTGCCGCGCAGTTGCCTATTGCCGCAGCGATCCGCAGGGGGCGGCAGACCTGAGAGTCACACGCACGCTTTACAACAAGGCAGGCCAGGCAACTGCCCAATGGGACCCCCGCTTGCATTTACTGCATGAAGGCGACCCTACGGTGCCGGCAAACCTGACAACTGTTTACTCCTTGGGCGGCCAGGTGCTGAGTACCCAAAGCGTCGACGCTGGGTGGCGTGTCCACGTGTTTGGTGAAGCCGGGCAAAACGTGTATTCGCAGGATGGGCGGGGTACGCAGCGCGAGGTCGAATTTGATGAGTTGATACGACCGTTGGCAGTGGTTGAGCAAGGCTTGTGCACGGAGCGCTTTACCTATGCGCGTGCAGAGCCAGTCCATGCCGACAGTAACCTATGCGGGCAGGTCATCCGGCAGGATGACACTGCGGGCACTCGCCATTTCAACGAGTACGCGATGGGCGGTACCGTATTGGATCATGTGCAGCATTTCCTGAAGACCCTGGATATGCCGGACTGGCCGAAATCCTTGCACCTGCGCAATGCCTTGTTGGAGCCTGGCGAGGGGTTGCGCACTCAGGTTTACCTCGATGCACTCGGCGGGGTGCTGCAAAAGATCGATGTGGCAGGTAATCACCAGGGCTTCCGCTACACGGTCGACGGCCAATTGCGTGAGGCGTGGCTCAGGCTCAAGGGGGCGTCAGCGCAAACGACTCTGGTGAGCGCCATTGTCTACGATGCGCACGGCAAGATAGAACGCAAAACCCTGGGCAATGGTGTGGTCAGGCAGTTTGATTACTGTCCTCTAGACGGTCGATTACGCCAGCTGTCCAGTTATCGCGGCAGTGGCGCGCTCTTGCAGGACCTTCATTACGAGTATGAACCGGCGGGTAACGTTGTCAGAATTAAGGACACGACGCTAGCGGTGCGGTTTTTTAACAATCAGCGTATCGATCCGATCAGTTGCTACCACCACGACAGCATCGGTCAATTGGTCAGGGCAACTGGCTTTGAAGCGGGCAGTCTTCGCCAAGGGCCGAATCACGTGGCCGACCCCCTCGCAATAGCCAAATACTGTCAGACGTACCGCTATGACAGGGGCGGCAATTTGCTGGAGTTGATCCACCAAGGGCCACAAAGCCATGGGCGGATTTTGAAGGCGGCTCCCTTCAGCAATCGCTGCTTGCCTGAAAGTCAGGGTGTGTCGCTGACCCAAGCTGATTTCGACGACGAGTTTGACCCCAATGGCAACCTACTCAGGCTGGAGGGCCGACCGCTGAATTGGGATCAGCGTAACCAATTGCTCCACGTAGAGCCGGTGGTGCGCGAATCCACCGACAATGACAGTGAGCATTACGTCTACGACTCAGAAGGTAAGCGTCGGCGCAAAGTGCGCATTGCCCATACCAATGCGCGTGCTGTCACCCAGGAAACACGCTATTTACCGGATTTGGAGATCCGTAATGTGCACGGCAATGTGTTGCATGTGATCACTGTGGGTGAAGTGCAGGTGCTGCACTGGGAAACAGCGCGACCCAAGCGAGTGGCAAATGATCAGTACCGCTACAACCTGGATGATCATTTGCGATCATGGGCCGTAGAGCTGGATGGTATGGCGAAGGTCGTCAGTCGCGAAAGTTACCATCCGTTTGGCACTACAGCTCTTTGGGAGCGTGGTGATTCCAGTGAAGAGAGTTATCGTACGCTGGGTTACGTGGGCAAGGAGTGCGATGCGACGGGGCTTTACTACTTCAAGCGACGCTATTACTTACCTTGGCAACAGCGATGGTTGAGCCCGGACCCCGAATTGATGATTGACGGGCCCAACCTCTACCGGATGGTCGGAAACAACCCTGTCAATCTTATTGACGATGATGGCTTGAAAGGGAAAAGAGCCCAGGACGAACAATCTTCGGCTTCGTCCTCGAAGCGACCCAGGTTGGACAACCAGGCAGGGCCTTCGTCCCAGGTGACCAGCGTCCCACCCCGAGTCAGGGCCCGACATCCAGATTCGGAAGGAGAATCGGAAAGTGAGGATCCGGATATTTTCTATCGTGCGCTGCGCAAGGATGAAACCAGGCTTAAACTCAGGGGGCTTCGACCGCCGATCGGGCATGACAAGTTCACCAGTTCGTATGAACATGTTCGAAGAGGCACGAGGGCCCTGCTCAAGTCCAGATGGATCTCAGGCACGCGCTCTCTCAAAGTGGCGGGCATATGGGCTGCCGAGGGAAGCAAGAGGGTCGTGAAGTTTCGCAGGCCGGCTGAGAGCACTACCTTTGATCTGACCACTGAACAGGGGCGCGCGGCGATGCAGCAGGAGCATGCAGATGCACCGGGCTCGAAGCCGATTGGAGGTGAATTAAACAGGGTGATGAATTTTGCTAAAGGCTCGCAGGAGGTATTGATTGACTCCTACGTCGAGCCCGAAGCGATCCTGGAGGTGTATGAAGCCACTCTCATCAGTGAGAAAGAGCGTCTTGAATGGGTAAAGAATAATCCAGGGCCGAGTGCGGAACAAAAAGTTATTCGCACGCGCTCAACTGTGGACTCGCCGCATAAAAGCGTGTTGCTCAAACGGATCAATCCGGCCTGAATCTGATTCACTTGTCCCCGTGGCTCAGTCTGCAAATCGGCCTTGAAGGTGCTCGGCACGAAATTCCAGGGTTTGCGGGCGATAGCCAGGGCGCAAGGGCGGGGTGGGCAGGCAGTCGTCCCACGTCGCCCTGGCCTGCAACTCGCCGGGGCCACGATAGCGGGGGGCGGCGTAGACGTTGTCGGCCAGGTTGACCGAGTCGCCCGGTGCATAGGCGGCGACGCGCCAGCGCAGTTCGGTCAGCGGTACATCGTTGCCGTTGTTGAGGGTCAACTTTAGCGGGCGGTCGGCCGGGCACTCTTGCGGGGCGTAGCTGATGCGCAGTTCCAGGCGCGCCAGTTGCGAGGCTTCGCGGTTGTCCAGCCATACCACCCAGATCGCCACGAAACCCAGGCCCACGGCGGCGGCCAGCGACACCGGCAAGGCTCTGGCCGGGTAGCGCAGTAGCAGGACCAGCCAAGTGATGATCAGTAGAACGCCAAAAAACATGATGACAGTCTCATATGCGGATAAAACATCCTACTCGCGGGCGGGTGTGGATGCCTAACGCAGGATCAGTTTTCCTGTGCGAGGAACCGGCCCACGCATTTTGTCCACAGAGCTATAACAGGGAAGTACGGATTGTCCAGGATGTACTTATCGCAGTCTGATCAAGTGAGATAAACGATGACTATTGCAGCCCTTCTTGCTCCTGAGGTTACCTCTTCCCTAGCGTCGGTGGCGACCGCGCTTATCACATCTTCAAAAGTGGCTGAGCAGTCCCACCCTGCATCGCTCACGCAAACGATTGACGCGGCAGGATCACACCCGTTTTCGCGTAGGCAGGCTCAGAAGCTGACAAACCTGAAGCAAGCCATGCTGCAATCGCGTAACTGTGACATGAGCGCCAAGGGTGTGGGTATTGCCGTGGGCGGCATGGCCGTGCAGGAGGCTGGGCAAAAGTTAGCTGCCAGTGGTGGCCTTCTCTCCAAAGCCTTGGGTCTAGTGATGATTGTGGGAGGCAAGGTTGCCCAAGCGCATGGCGCCGAAAAATTCGATCTTGCAGGACGTCCGACGATCGCCCTCGGGAGCTCGCCCGAGTGGGACTGCCGACGCCGCTGAAACCTACCACCCCAGGTGTTTATTGGCTTCGAGACACGAACCAGTGTGGAGTCTTTTTACAAAAAACCGGGTACGCAGACGCTCTGTAAGCCCTTCAGTAACCCTACTGCCATCTTACGAAGTGAGATCCACCATGGCCATTCCAAACATCCTCGCTCCTGCGCAGATTTCTCCTGTAGTACCTGCATCCGTACCAGCGCCTGTCGTGCTGGGAACAATCGATCAAGCCCCCAGGGAGGAGGTCAGCTCGCGCCTATTCCCTCGTATGCAAAACATGAGGCTTACAAACCTGCGACAAACGGTTCTGCAAGGCGTCAATGACAAACTGAATGCGTACTTCTTCCCACCGCTCTACAACGATAAAAAGGACAAAGCCCAGGGGGCCGCTCTGACCGTTGTCGGGGGAATGGCCAAGGTGCTCGGAAAGACAGTGTCCAACTCCGGGGGATTTGCCTCCAAAGCCGCAGGTGGGGCGCTTATGTGGGGAGGGAAGGCCGCTGAAAAACTTGGCAAGGATCAATTCAAAAACGCGGGGAAAGATCACTCCAGCGGCAATTACAACGCCTTTTCCCCAAGAAATTGGGGCGTCAATTCGATGGGACACAATGGGGGCGTCCGCTGATAGGTGTAGAGAACCCTTGAACGAGAAAAGCCCCCACCCAACCCACTGCGGATAGGGGACGCAATGGGCTGGGCGAGGGCTTCTTGTACGACTGTTTTACTGCGCGATAGTTTTCACCGACACGCCACGTTCTACCGGTGTGGAGCGACCGTAGATATCTTCAAAGCGCTCGATATCGTCTTCACCCAGGTAGCTGCCCGATTGCACTTCGATGATCTCCAACGGGATCTTGCCCGGGTTGCGCAGGCGGTGCACCGAGGCGATCGGGATGTAGGTGGACTGGTTCTCGGTGAGCAGGAACACGTTCTCGTCACAGGTCACTTCGGCCGTACCGCTGACCACGATCCAGTGTTCGGCGCGATGGTGGTGCATTTGCAGCGACAGGCACGCGCCCGGCTTGACCGAGATGTGCTTGACCTGGAAGCGGCCGCCCATGTCCACCGAATCGTAGGAGCCCCACGGACGGTACACTTCACAGTGGTTCTGGGTTTCGCTGCGGCCCTGGTCGTTGAGGGTGTTGACCATCTGCTTCACGCCCTGGACCTTGTCCTTGTGGGCAATCATCATCGCGTCCTTGGTTTCCACCACTACGATGTTGTCCAGGCCGATCACCGACACCAGTTTGCCGTTGCCGTGGATCATGCAGTTGCGGCTGTCCTGGATCACCACGTCGCCTTTGCTGACGTTACCGTGGACGTCTTTGTCGTTGACCGCCCACAGCGAGGCCCAGCAGCCCACGTCGCTCCAACCGGCACTCAGTGGCACCACACAGGCGCGCTGGGTTTTTTCCATCACGGCGTAGTCGATGGAATTGTCCGGGCAGCAGGCGAAGGTGGCTTCGTCGAACGACACGGTATCGGCGGTCTGTTCGCTGCGTTCCAGGGTCAGCAGGCAGGTGTCGTAGATGTCCGGGTCGTGCTTTTTCAGCTCTTCGAGGAAGCGGCTGGCGCGGAACAGGAACATGCCGCTGTTCCAGAAGTAACCGCCGCTTTTGACGAACTCGACGGCGCGTTTTTCATTGGGTTTTTCCACGAACTGCTCGACGCGGCTCACGCCTTCGGGCAGCAGCGAATCGTTGGTGGACTTGATGTAGCCATAACCGGTTTCCGGGCGGGTGGCCGGCACGCCAAACAGCACCATCTCGCCACGCTCTGCGGCCACGGTGGCCAGGGCCAGGGCGCGTTGCAGGGCTTTCTGGTCGTCGATCACGTGGTCGGCGGGCAGCACCAGCATCAGCTCGTCACGGCCTTCGTTGACCAGCATCATTGCGGTGAGGGCCACGGCCGGCGCGGTGTTGCGGCCGAACGGCTCCATCAGGATGCGTTGGCTTTCCAACTTACGGGCGGCCAGTTGTTCGTTGACGATAAAGCGGTGGTCCTTGTTGCAGACCACGATCGGGGTGTCCATGCCTTCGAACACCAGGCGCTCCAGGGTCTGCTGGAACAGCGTGTGTTCACCGGTCAGGGCCAGGAACTGTTTAGGGAACTGTTTACGGGAAAGCGGCCAAAGACGTGAGCCGCTACCACCGGAAAGGATGACTGGAATCATGGGTGTTTCTCCTTGAATCGATATGGGTCAGAGCTACGAAGGTTTGTCGTTTCACTCTTGTTTTTGTCTCGGTCCGGGTTGGTCTCAACCAACCCGGAAAAATGCCTTAGCGGGTCGACACTGGGCGTTTGACCCAGACTGGCGAGAGGCTCGAACCGGAGCCCGTCACATACAGCACCGCCGCTTCACCGCGTTCCAAGGCAACCGGCTTCACATCGCCGACTTTCTTGTCACCGTCATACAACGCCAGGCTTACTTTCACCGGGTTGATCTCACGCTCGCCACGGCCCTTGGCTGCCACTGACTTGACCACATCCGTCTTACCATCCGCGGTTTTCAGGGTCAGGGCCTTGTCGCTGAGGTTCTGCACGCGCACCAGGGATTTCTGCTTGTTCTTGAACGGCGGTTCCTCGATCAGTTGTGGCTGGCCGCTGCCGCTGTTGACCAGGGTGTAGTAGTGGTCCGGAGCGAGCTTGACCGGTACGGTCTGGCTGCCGACCTTGGCGCTGTAGTCACCGCCGGGCATGAAGCTGAAGTCGCTGCTGGCCAGTGGGGCCACGTCGCTCAGGTTGGTGGCGCCGACGGTAGCGCTGACTTCCTGGTTGCTGGCGTTGTAGATGCGCACGAAGCTCGAGCCTTTTGGCGCGGTAGGGCCGTACAGGGCAGCGTCGCCACTGGCGAAGGCGGACATCGATACGAAGCTCAAACCGGCTGCGATGGCCAGGGTTTTAGCGAGACGACGAGGAGTTGTAGTGAAAGTCATGTGAGTTACCTCTCTTTCAGTTTTGCGCCCGGTCGGGCGTCTCGGATTTAGTGTTGATGGCCATGTTCTGTTGGCGCGAACCGGCTTGTTTAAGCTGCGCAACCCACGCGGGGTCGGCATCACCGATTTCGTTGTTCACGGGCAGATAACGTTCAGGAAACTCCCAGATCAGCACCTGGGGCGGGCTGTTCTTGAAGTCATCGCTTTTCAGGTAGCTGAGCATCGGCAGGATCGGGCCGTGGCCGTCTTCGGCGTAGCTGACCACGTCGCTGCCCAGGGCTTGCTTGAGGGCGCCGACGAAATTCCAGTTGGGGTTGGCGCTGTAGCTGGTGCCCACCAGCGCCACCGGGGTTTCGCTGTCGCTGAACAGCGCGTCGTCACCTTGGGTTTCGGCCAGGTGCGTGACGCGTTTTTGCAGCGGCTCTTGCGGCGGCATCAGGTTTTCGAACAGCGGGTCCAGCGGCAGGAACAGACGCAGGTCGCCTTTGTGCGGTGTGGTGCTCTCGGCCTCGGTGACAAAACGCTGGGGCTCGCCGCTCAGCGGGGTCTTGGCGGCAATGGTCTTGGCCAATTGCTTGGCCGCGATTTCAGCGCCGTCCGGGGTCCAGTGGGTGTCGGTGCGCAGGAACACCTGCTTGCCGCCGAGCTTGGCCTGTTGCAGCGGGCCGAGCAGGTCCGGGGCGATGATCTTGTCGGCGGCGACACGGGCGTGGAAGTCCTGGTACAGGTTGGCGTGGATGCTCGCCGGCTTCACTTCACCCAGGTGTTCCGGGTACAGGCGTACCTTGGCCGGTACGATCGCCATCACCAGTTGGATGCCCTGGGCCTTGAGCTTCTGGCGTACGCCTTCGACCAGCGCGTAGTTACCTTCCAGGTTCTGGTCTTCGTTGACGGCGGGGTTGAACTCCTCGTCGCTGTACAACCAGTGATCGCGACCCAGCACCACGCCGGGACGGCCTTCATTGAACAGCTTGTAGTCCAGCGCCGCCCACAGGTTGGTGCCCAGGCGCTTGATCGGGAATTGGTCGTCGTAGTGGGTCTCGACCGCCTTGGTCCAGCGACCGTTGAGCACGGTGGCGTCGGCATTGGTGCTGAAGCCGAAGAAGCTGCGCAGCGACCAGGCGCCCAGGGCGAGCAACACCACCAGGAACAGGCCGATATAGAGGACGCGTAATGAACGGGTCATGGTCGGCTCCCTCAGAATTGGAAGTAAAGGAACGGCGAGAAACTCTGCGCCGACAGTTTGAGAATCGACGCCACGAACAGCAGCAGCACCGCAGCGCGCATGGCGTAGCGTGACCAGTCAGCGGTCCAGTAGGCCGGTTGCACAGCGGCATCCTGGCCCACGGTGAAGCCGGGCTCGTGGATGCTGCCGGGGTTGTCGCCCGGCACGGCCTTGATCAGGCTCGGGTCGGCCGGCTTGGTCTTCTCGGCAGGGCGATTGGTGTAGAAATCGCGCAGGCCGAAGAACGCCAGGGTTGCGTAGGCCACCACCAGGGTTGCCACTTGCAGGCCGGTGAGGTTGGCACGGTTGAGTTCCGACAGCGACCACTCGCCAAAGCTGAACATCGCACCGTACATACGGCCGGCGACGTGCAGGTTTTCGGCGCGGAAGATCACCCAGCCCATCACTACCAGCAGGAAGGTGAAGGCCCAGCGCACGACGTTGAAGCTGCGTGGCGCGGTGTTGAGGCCGATGGCTTTTTCAATCGCCAGCCACATGCCGTGCCACGCGCCCCATACGATGTAGGTGATGTTCGCACCATGCCACAGGCCACCGAGCAGCATGGTCAGGAACAGGTTGCGGTAGGTGGTCAGCGTGCCTTTACGGTTGCCACCCAGGGTGATGTACAGGTAGTCACGCAGCCAGGTGGACAGGCTGATGTGCCAGCGCCGCCAGAACTCGGTGATCGACTGGCTGATGTACGGCTGCTTGAAGTTTTCCATGAAGCGGAAGCCCATCATCAAGCCCAGGCCGATGGCCATGTCGCTGTAGCCGGAGAAGTCGAAGTACAGCTGCGCGGTGTAGGCCAGCGCGCCGAGCCAGGCATCGCCGGTGGTGGGGTTCTGCAGGGCGAAGCAGTGGTCGGCGACGACTGCCAGGGTGTCGGCAATGAACACCTTCTTGATGAAGCCCTGCATGAACCGCGTGCAGCCCTCGGAGAATTTGTCGAGGGTGTGGGTGCGGTTGTTGAACTGGTCGGCCAGGTCGCGAAAGCGCAGTACCGGGCCGGCAATCAGGTGCGGGAAGATCGCCACGAACGCCGCAAAGTCGATCAGGTTGCGGGTCGCCGGGGTATCGCCACGGTACACGTCGATGATGTAGCTGATCGACTCGAAGATGTAGAACGAGATACCGATCGGCAGCAGCACGTGCGTCAGGATGAACGGCTCAAGGCCCGCCGACTTCATCATCACGTTGATGCTGTCGACGCCGAAGTTGGCGTACTTGAAGTAGCCGAGGATGCACAGGTCGACCGCCACGCCGAGCAGCAGCCAGCGCTGGGCCGGCTTGGTGCGCACACCGGCGGCACCGACTTTCAGGCCGATCCAGTAGTTCCACAGCGTCACGGCGGCGAACAGCGCCAGGAAGTCCACTCGCCACCAGGCGTAGAACACGTAGCTGGCAATCAGCAGCAGCAGGTTGCGATAGCGTTGCCCGCTCAAGTAGTACAAGCCGAGAAAGATCGGCAAGAACAGAAACAGGAACACATTGGACGAGAAAACCATCCCGATCTCTCCATGTTTAACCAACAGTCAAGGGCCAGAGCCCCCCCAAACCCCCCCACGAAAAATCGGGGGCGGGCCGTACAACATTCCAACTGACGAAACCGACTCGAACTGTGGGAGGGGGCAAGCCCCCTCCCACATGTTTTACCGCGTTTCGTCAGGAACCTTTGTTGCCTTTCTCATGCGTCGGGTCATAGACCTTGGTCAGGTCGCCCCCGAGGCGGAAGGTCTTGAACGGCTGCATCCCATGCTTGCGCTCGAGCACATCCGGCGCGCAGGTGTAGAGGGTGCAGAAGGGTTCGAGCCAGGCGAATTTCATGTCCTGCTTCAAGTCCTTCATGTCCTGTTCCTTGCCGTTCTTCTGTTCGAAGATCTCGGGATCCTTGACCCCGGCGAGCACTTTGTCGCCCAGGCGCTTGAGCGCGCCGTTGTTTTCCTGGCGCAGGTCCACGCCATTGACCAGGGCAAAGCTGGCGATCATCGACAGCGGCGGCAGAGCGTAGTTGTGGTACGACAGGGCGCGTTGCTGACGCTTCAATTCGTTCGGCAGGAAGCCCTGGTCGTCGACCTGGTTCACGCCGACCTTGTATTCCTTCACCGCCCAATCAAACAGATCGCGACGGTTGGTGGCGACGGACGTTGCCATCACCGACCAGGCGGCCCAGTAGGAATGGTTGTTGGTTTTTTCCAGGGGCAGGTTGTCCCAGTCGCTGACCACTTGATCGGCGAGCTTGTTGAACCAGGCTTCGATCAGTTGCGATTCCTGCTGGTGATTGGCCAACGGGTGCGAGTCGGAGAACTTCAGGCGCACATAGGCCGAGGCCATGCTGCCCAGCGCCCACTTGCGCATGGACTTGCCGGTGTGGTTGAAGTCCTTGGACATCAATGCATCGGCCTTGGCCCACGACACCAGCCAGTTCAGGGTGCATTCGAGCTGCTCGGGGCGGCCGTCACGCATGAACTGCATCACGCGTTTGCTGGTGTCTTTTTCCAGCTTGGTGATGTCGGCGGTGCTGTCGCGGAAGGCTTTTTCCGACTGCACGTTCAGGGTTGAACGCGCCTTGTCCGAGCCTTCGTACTTGCTGCGAAACTGCAGCGGCCCGGTGTAGGGCGCCGGCATGGTGTCGCAGTTTTCCTTGAAGTCGCCGGTCTTGAACGCTTCAATCGGTGCGAAATAGCCTTGTGGCGGACGCAGCGGTGCGGCGGCGTTGACGGAGCCTGCGAACATCGCCAGGCCCAGCAGCGTAGGGATCAGTAACTTCTGCATAGGTAACCTCATTTCCCAGTTGAAGCGGTCTGTTGACCACCGGCCGGGAATACGTTGCGTGTGCAAATTTTCGCTTCGACCTTCTGCGCAGCAGCGCCCGCTTCGGGACCCTGCACTTCCACGGCCAGCAGGTTCTGCGAGGCCCAGTCTTCATCGGTGCGCAGTTCAAAGGCGAAACGCCCGTCTGTATCGGATGTCTCGGGTTTCTCGATCTTGATGTCCTCGTGGCGCCCGTTCATGTACCAGAGGGTGGCTTGCAGGGTTTTCACCGACGGATCGGCGAAGCGGATATCGACCTGGTGATTGGCATTACGCAGGTCTTTGTTCGAACTGTTCACCAGCAATTCGTTCTTGCCGGGTTTCAAGGTGGTGCTCGCGGTCATCTGCGCGGTCTTGCCTTCGCAGCCGTTGTCGAGCAGGGCCATCATCTGGCGGTAGATGGTCTCCTGGTCCAGGCGATACAGCGGCGAGAACTCCCAGATGAGGATTTTCGGCGGGGTCTTCTGGAATTCATCGCTGCCCAGGTACTGGATCATCGACCCTTCCAGACCGCCGCCGGGGAAGGCGACGTTGAGGATGTCGGCACCGATTTCCTGTTCCAGGAAGCCGGCGAAGTTGTAGTTCTTGCCGCTGTGGCTGGTGCCCACCAGGGTGATCTGCGGATTGCCCGAATCGCCGAACAGGTCGCCGTCGCCCGCTTCGCCCTTGGGCTCGGTGGTGAACTGGTCCATGTACTGGATCGCGTAGCTGGTGCCGCACAGTTGCCCGGCCATGTTGTGCAGGGTGCCGGTCTTGCCCATGCGCCCGGAGCGCTTGGTTTCGAATTCACGCTTGGGAATATCCGCGAACTCGGGCATCGCACGCACTTTGGCACCGACGATTTTTGCGGTGCGCTGGGCGCCGTACGGGGTCCAGTGCTGGTCGCCACGGAAGTAGAAATCGTGGGCCGGCAGCTCTTCCGGCAGTTGCTCGTTGGTCAGCGGCGACAGGTCCGGCACCACGTAGCCCATCTTGGCGAAACGGCCGAGCATGGTCTTGTAGTTGCCCAGGGCCTTGTCGAAGTCGAACTTGGCTTTCTCTTCCGGGTTGAGCTTGTTGCGGTTCACCAGCCCACGGGTCGGCTGGTAGACCACCACCAGTTCCACGCCCTTGGCCTTGAACGCGTCGTGCAGCTGTTGCATGCGCTTGTAGCCGGACGGGGTGGTGTCGAATTCGGTACGCAGGTCTTCCTGGGTGCGGAACAACCAGTCGCCCTGGGCTTGCACCAGGGTGGTGAAGTTCTGCTGATAGCGCGTGGTGTAGTTGCGCGCATCATGGGCGGCCGGGCACAGGCTGCAGCATGGCTCGGCGGTGAAGGTCGGCGCCTTGACGTCGTCGGCGCGTACGCCCTGGCTGGCCGCGAGCAGGCCGAGGGTCAGACCCGAGAGGCTCAGCAGTTTGATCATGTGTGGGTGCATAAGGGTCATCCTCAGTCCTGCATTTCGGTCTGGCGTTCGACAGGGTCGATCAGCACGGCTTTCTGCTGGCGCACCAGCAGGTCGAGAATCTCTTCCTGGCGATCGCCAAGCACGCCGGAGAAGCTGATGCCGCTGGATTTGGTCGGTGCCAGCATCGATACGCGGTACAGCTCGATACTCAACGGCGAGTCGATGGACAGCGGCCCGCTGCCGTTACCCGCCAGTTCACCGCCCACCACGATCAGCGAGACCTTGGCGTCGAACGGGTCGAGGGCGATGTCGCGGTCGGTGTCGGTCAAATCCTTGATGTGGCCGTACACACCGGTCAGGCCGTTGGCCATCGCGGTGTTTTCGTAGAGCTTGATGTTCACACTGTTGCGCACGCGGATGCCGTGGCGGCGGTTGCTGATCACCTTGTTGCCCCACAGCAGGTTGTCGCCGCTCTCATAGAGGGTGATGCCGTCGGTGTGGTTGCGGTAGATCTCGTTGTCGGCGATCAGGTTGTTCACGCTGTTACGGTCGATCACCAGGCCCGAGAGCTTGTTGTCGTAGCTGCGGTTGTTGAAGATGAAGCTGTCGTTCACTTCACGGGAAATGATGATGCCGTGCTTCTTCTTGGTGCCGTAGACGGTGTTGTCCGCGATGATCAGGCCGTGGGAACGGTCGTGGGGGTCAATGCCGTAGACGATGTTGTCTTTGTAGGTATTACCCTTGATCACGAAGCCCGTGGTCTCGTAGCAGTAGAAGCCGTACCACATGTCCGAGAACTCGGAATCGATGATCCAGCCGGTCGGCTCCGGACGCTTGAGCACCTTGGCCATGTTCGGCGTGTACTGGGAAATACTCACCCCGTACGACTTACTGTTGGCGTAGCCGAAACTGGCCATCTTGGTGTTGGAAATGTAGGTTTCGGTACCGCCCCAGGCCAGAAGGAACGGGCGGAATTCCTTGGGCGACTTGAACAGCGCCGGGCCGTTGGCCTTTTCGCTCCAGCCGGTGACCTTGGTGTCATGCACAAACAGCTGGCCGTCGTTGATCAGGAACGAACCGCCTTCCTGGGACAGGCGCAGCTCCTGGGTCTTCTTGTCGATTTCCAGGATGCCCTTGCGCCCGACCACGATCGGCAACTTGGCCAGGAACACACCCGGCGAGGTCTCGCTCAGGTACTGCTTGGGCACCTTGCCCAGCAGGTCCTTGAGGTTCATGTAGCCGTCGTCGACAAAGATCGCCTGGGGAATACCGTGCTGGCGCACCACCCATTCGGCCATCTTGTTGTCACCGCCGATGAAGTCCTTGAGCGCGTCTTCCTGCATCATGCGGCGGATGCTGATCTTGCCCGGCTTGGTTCTTACGATCTTTTTTTCCATCGCCGCGGCGGTGTAGCCCGACAGGTCCGGCAGGGCCGGCTTGGCCATTTCCAGCGGCGCGGTAGGCGGGCTGGAGATGGTGTAGGTCTTGGCCTGCTGCAGTTCCTTGGCGATGGTCGGCGCCTTGGCCGCCGTATCGGCAAACGCTGTGGCGCTGGCCAACAGCATTGCCGCGACGAGTAGGCTTTGAGCATTCATTGGGCGGGCTCCCATCAGAATTTCCAGATCACGTCGACAAACGCGCGATGCATGTACGAGTCGACGTTGCTGCCATAGGCATCGCCCGGTTTGAACACGCCGGCACGCAAACGCACCAGCGCTGACGGCTCATCGATCGACTGGCTGAGCGCAGCCGGCAACAGGCCGGTCTTGAAGTACTTAGTGACCACCAGGTCCATCTCCTGGCCCAGGTCTTTCTTGCCATCTTCAAGAGGCAGGGAAGTACTGGACAGGATCGCGCCGGTGACGTCGTCGGTGTTGTTCTGCACCGCATCGATACCGTTGCTGCCCACCGGCTTGTTGCCGTCGACACGCCAGAACTTGTGGTACACCAGGCTGGCGTCGTAGTCCTCGCGCAGCTGCCAGGAACCGAACAGGCTCATGGCCTGCATGTTGTTCATTTCGCCACGGAAGGCTTCACCGAAGCGGTGCACGCGGGACTGGGTGCCGGTCCAGTTCGAACGGTTGCTTTGCAGGCCGTTCTGCTCGTACTCGGCGCTGGCGCGGGAGTAGGCCGCGCCCACTTGCCACTGCGGGTCAAGGCGCAGGCGCACACCGAGGTCGGTGGCCCAGCCGCTCACGTCGTCGCTGCGCTTGGCGTTGGTCGGGCGGGTGCCGTCGGCATTCAGGGCATTGACCGAGTCACGGTCGCCGCGCATACCGGTGATGCTGGCCCAGTAGTTGACGGTGTTGGTATTGCGCCAGTTGTAGGCGTCGCTGTTGGCTTCGATGCCGAGCCAGGTCAGGTCGCCGTTTTCACGCTTGTCCAACGAGTCGGTGGGCACGCCCGGTTCCGGGTAGTCCAGCTTGCCGTTGTCATGGGTGTGGTGACCGCGCAGGCCGATCCACTGACCGGGCGTCCACTGGTAGGCGGCGTCGGCGTAGAGGTGCTGACGGTCCTTGTCCTTGGGCGACAGTTCCTTGAGGTCGGTGCGGTATTCGCTGAAACGTTCGGCGACGCCGACATTGGCCTTGAGCAGGGTCGTGTCGAAAGTCCAGTTCAGCGCTTCGATGTTGGTGTCGCGCCATTGGCCGTCGTCATTGCGCAGGCGTTGGCGACCCAGCTTGAGGATCTCGCCAGGGTAGGGCGTGAAGCCGCTGTAGCCGACCCAGAACTCGCGCATGGCCAGGTAGTTTTTCTTGGCCTTGCGGTCGTTGTTGGTGGTTTGCTGGTTCGCGTCATCGGCCGACTGTTGCAGCGTGTCGGTCTCGATGATGTCGCTGGACGCCACCGCCTGGCCCATGGCATAGGCGCTCCACGCGCCGCTTTCGCCGTAGATCCACGGGCGCAGGTCAAGGCCGATACCGTTGACGTCGCCGCCTTTTTGCGTGCCGAGGTCGCGGTCATCTTCGGACTGCGCGGTGGCTTTGACTTCCAGGCCGAAGTTCTTGGCTTCGGTCAGCGCGGCCAGGGTCGGGCACGACCACAGCAGGGCGAAGGTCAGGCCGATGCCGGCCTTGACGAATGGGTTGAGCTTCATAGGGATTCCTCGCCGTCGTCTTCTTCATCCAGGGCGTGCAGTTGCAACGTGCTCTGGGCCAGGGTGCCGCGGGCGGCCAGTTCCTGTTGCACCAGGCGTTGGCCCTGGGCGCGTTGTTCAGGCGTCAAAGGCGCTTCAAGCTGGGCGGCCAGGTCATTGGCTTCCGGGGTGTCCTGGGTTTTGGCCAACTGGCTGAAGACATAGGCGTTCAATGGGTCGGGCTTGGTGCCCTTGCCTTGGGAAAACAACTGGGCGATGGCGAAGTCGGCGCTGTTCTGGCCGTTGCGCGCAGCGGTCAGCAAGTGGTCGAGGGCTTTTTGCGGGTAGACCTTGCCCAGGTAGCCACGGCGATAGATCTGGCCGAGGTAGTAATCGGCGGCCACTTCCTTGCCCACGGCTTTTTCGAAGTGCGCTTCGGCTGCCTTGGCATCCGCCGGCACCCACTTGCCTTCGTAGTAGAGCTTGCCCAGCAACAGTTCGGCGCGCGGCTGGTCGGCGGCGCGGCCGTTGTCCAGGTACTTCATCATCTGGTCGACGTCACCGAGTTCCGGGAAGTCATAGAGCAGTTGCGCCAGGCTGACCCAGGAAGCCGGGTAGCCGGGGGCGATTTTTTCCAGCAGGGCCTGGGCGGTTTTTTCGTCCGGCTGGCCGAGGGTGGCGTCACCCAGCACACGCGCCACGCTGTCGACACGCTGTGCGGTAACGGTGCCACGGCTGTAACCGGCTTCCATTTGCTTGAGCAGTTCGGCCTGTTTTTCCGGCTCGGCTTTTTTCTGGTAGACCGTGGCCAGTTCGACGTAGCAAATGTCGGTGGTGTTCAGCGCGGCTTTGCAGATGCGCTCCACGTCATCCAAGTGCTGGTCGTAGGTGTCCTGGGTGCGATACAGCAGCACCTGGGCCAGGCCGGCTTCCGGGTAACCGGCGGCCTGCCATTGGCTGATCTGCCGCTGGGCATTCACGTTCGGGAAGCTGTGCGGGTATTGCAGGTACAGCATCGCCAGCGGAATCAGGGTGTTGCCTTCGCCATTGGCAAAGGCTTTTTTCAGCAGGCCTTCGGCTTCATGATGTTCGGCTTCGGTGCTGCCGGGCTTGGCCACCAGCAGGCGACCCAGGCGCGCCTGGGCGCGGGGCGAGGTGTCCGCTGCCGCACGGTACGTGGCTTCGGCCTGTTTGATTTGCGCCGGATCGCGAGTGCCTACCTGGATGTCAGCCAGGCCCACCTGGGCCTCGCTGTAGCCCAGGTCTGCCAGTTGCTGGTAATTCTGCTGCGCGGTGACGGTGTCGCCACGCTTGAGCGCTTCATTGGCCAGGCGTTGGTCGGGCAGGCCGGCGCAACCGGCGAGGGCGATGGCCAGCGCCAGGGGCACCGGCAGGTTTCGAAGGGCGCTCATGATTAAAGACCCGCAGCCATGGCTTTATCGATCAGCCAGTTCAGCGATGGGCCACGGTCACTGGTGACTTCCACCGGGCGACCGGCGTAGGTGCTGTCCAGCGGTGCGTCCGGCTTGATCTGCACGCGGATGTCGGAGGACAGGTCGGCGCTGTTCAGGCTGGTGCTGCTGACGATGGTGCCGGTGCGGATCTGCTCCTCGTCGGCCACCTGGAAGCTCACCGGGGTACCTGGGCGCACATCGGCGAACTGGCGATAGGTGAAGCGTGCTTCCACGTTGGCCTGGCTGCCGCGTGGGACCAGTTGGAAGATCACGTCGCCCTTGCTGGCGTACTGACCGTCAGCCACCAGTTGCTGCGCCACCACGCAATCGCACGGCGAAGTCAGGGTGCCGGTCATTTGCTTGCCGAACAGCTCTTCAACCTTGGCCGGTTGCAGTTGGTCTTCGTCCAGGTGGCCCTTGAGCACGTCGAGCATGCTGGTGCTGAAGGTCGCCAGTGGCGCCCCTTTGGCGGCGACCGCGTCACCCTTGAGCAGGCTCTGCACGGTGCCGTCGCGTGGCATGGTCACGTTCATGCCGGGTACGCTCACCAGGCCGGCCTGGGCATGGCTGACGAAGTACATGCCGTACACCGACTTGAAGACGAAACCGAAAGCCGCCAGGCCGACGATGAAGATACCCGCGCTGAACACCACGGCGCGCAGGCGGCCGGCGGCGCTCATGTTGCTGCCGCTGTCCTTGACCTTGCGTGCCTTGGTGAAGTTGTCACGTTGCAGGGTCGCCAGCACGTCGCCCATGGTCACGATGTCACCGGACAGGTGCGAGGTGATCAGATGGCGCAGGGTGGAAATATCCTGGGCGTCGAGGTTCTGGAACTGGCACCCGGTGCGGCCGGTCTGGCGGTCGTAGGAGCGGATCTGCAGTTCCACGTCCATGGCCAGGCCAAGGTTATCGATGACGAATTGCAGGCGGCCCTTGTGCACTTCGCCGACGGTCAACGGCTGGGTGGCGGTGAACGCCAGGCCGCCGGCGGACAGGTCGATCACCCGTGCTTCGGTCTGGGTGCGGTCGGTGTTGAAGAAGCGCAGCTTGGCCGGGATTTTTACGCGGGCATGTTGGCGCTGGGCTTCGGATTCGTGGACAACATTGGCATTTACTTGGCTGTTCATCAGGGCAATTTCCTAGAGTTAATTCAGGCTTGGCAGGGTCAGACCATCATCAGCAACACGGCAACGAAGATGCTGCCGGCGGAGAAGGTCATGGTCCGAGACGACCAGGTGTTGAACCAACGTTGAAAGCTGGCCAAATCGCGGGTCAGTTTGGTGTCCTGGCGGGTCCAGGACTGTTGATCGAGGCGGAAGAACACGTAGATCTTCACCAGCGCGCCCATGATCTGGTTGTAATAGAGAATCACCGGGTACGCAGGGCCGATCTTGTGGCCGGAGCACGACAGCAGCAGGGTGAGAATCAGGCGAGTGATGCCGATCCACAGCAGGTACGCGAGGATGAAGGCGCCGCCGTATTTGAAGGTGGCGATGATCGCCACGGTCAGGCCGAGCAGGGACGTCCACATCGACACGCGCTGGTCGAACAGCACGATGCTCGTGAACAGGCCCAGCCGACGCACACCCAGGCCCAGGGCACGGGAATTCTGGCGCAGGTTATTGCCGTACCAGCGGAACATCAGCTTGCGGCTGGCCTTGATGAAGCTCTTTTCCGGCGGGTGTTCCACGGTGTTGATCGCGGCATCCGGCACGTAGAAGGTGTCGTAGCCCAGGCGCATCAGGCTGAACCAGCTGGACTTGTCGTCGCCGGTGAGGAACTTGAAGCGGCCCAGGCGCCAGTGTTGCAGCGAGTCGCTTTCCACGTCGGCGATAAAGCCCGGGTCGGTGACCACGCTGGCACGGAACACTGACATGCGGCCGGTCATGGTCAGCACGCGCTTGGACAGGGCCATGGAGCACATGTTGATGTGACGCTGGGCGAAACGCAGCTTGTGCCACTCGCTCATGATGTAGCCGCCGCGCACTTCGCAGAACTCGTTGGTGGTCAGGCCGCCGACGTTGCCGAACAGTTGGAACCACGGCACGGTCTTGCGAACCACGCCTTCGGCGAGCACGGTGTCGCCATCGATCACGGCAACCACGGCACGGTCGTCCGGCAGGTGGCGGGAGATGGCGCGGAAACCGAAAGCCAGGCCGTCGCGTTTGCCGGTGCCGGCGATGCGCACGAAGTCGAGCTTCACGTGCTCCGGTGGATTCATGCGTTCCCACAGGCTCTTCACCAGCAGCTCATCGGACATTTCCACCAGCGAGCAGACCACGGTGGTGGGGAAGCCACATTCGATGGCTTCACGGATCACCGAGCTGTAGACCTGCGCGGTGGTCAGCGCATCGATACGGAAACTGGTGACCATCAGGAACACATGGGACGGGTCGGCGGCCTTGCCCAGCTTGCGCACTTTGCGGCGCAGGTGCGGGTAGACCACGTACAGGAACAGCATGCCGCGAAAGAAATGCGTAGCACCCATCGAGTAGCGCCAGATGCCGACGGCGCCAATCAGGAAAATAAAATTCTTCGACTCGGAGTCGAACGTACTCGCCGGCAAGAGCAGGGCGAGTCCCATCAGCAGGCTCAAAAAGAACAGCCAGCCGGCGGATTGGAGCAGTACGTGTTTTAACTTGGACATAAGCGTCATCCGAAGGTGAAGAAGGCTCCCGGCTGCAAGCGCTGGGGATAGGTACGCTTGCAGCCCGGAACTTGCCGTTGCTGTTACCAGCAAATGCCTTCGGTACGGCCTGTGGCACAGGTGGCCTTGGACATGAAGCCCACCAGGTCGATCACTTGCTTGCCGTGTGGTGCGTTCTGCGCCAGGGCACGGAACTTCTCATCACGGTTGCCCAGGATGATCACGTCGGAGTTGTTGATCACATCGTCGAAGTCCGAGTTGAGCAGGGACGACACGTGCGGGATCTTGCCTTCGATGTAGTCCTTGTTTGCACCGTGGACACGGGCGTACTCGACGTTGCTGTCGTAGATGCTCAGGTCGAAGCCCTTGCCGATCAGCATTTCGGCCAGTTCAACCAGCGGGCTTTCGCGCAGGTCGTCGGTGCCGGCCTTGAAGCTCAGGCCCAGCAGGGCGACTTTGCGTTTGTCGTGGCTGGAGACGATGTCGAAGGCGTTCTGTACCTGGGACTCGTTGCTGCGCATCAGCGAGTTGAGCAGCGGCGCTTCCACGTCCAGGGAGCTGGCGCGGTAGGTCAGGGCACGCACGTCTTTGGGCAGGCACGAACCACCGAAGGCGAAGCCTGGGCGCATGTAGTACTGGGACAGGTTGAGGGTCTTGTCCTGGCATACCACTTCCATCACTTCGCGACCGTCGACGCCGACGGCCTTGGCGATGTTGCCGATTTCGTTGGCGAACGTCACTTTGGTGGCGTGCCATACGTTGCAGGTGTACTTGATCATCTCGGCAACGGCGATGTCCTTGCGGATGATCGGTGCGTCGAGTTCTTCGTACAGTGACTGCAGGACATCGCCGGAGGCTTTGTCGAACTCGCCGATGACCGTCATCGGTGGCTGGTCGTAGTCGGCGATGGCGGTGGATTCACGCAGGAATTCCGGGTTGACCGCGACACCGAAGTCGACGCCGGCTTTTTTGCCGGAGCAGTCTTCGAGGATCGGGATCACCACGTTCGCCACGGTGCCCGGCAGTACGGTGCTGCGCACGACCACGGTGTGGCGGGTGGTTTTGTCACGCAGGACAAAACCGATCTCGCGGCACACGGCTTCGATGTAATCGAGCTCCAGGTCGCCGTTTTTCTTGCTCGGTGTGCCGACACAAATCATCGACAGGTCGGTATCGCGGATGGCGTCGGCGAAGTTGGTCGTGCCGCGCAGTCGGCCGGTTTCGATACCCTGGCTCAACAGCTCGCCCAGACCGGGCTCAACGATGGGCGATTTGCCTGCATTGATCAGGTCAATCTTATCCTTGGAGATGTCTACGCCGACCACTTCGTGGCCACGGGCAGACAAGCAACCGGCACAGACTGCGCCAACGTAACCGAGACCAAATATGCTGATGCGCATCGCATTTACCTCTTTGTCTTCAAGACTGTGTTAATCATGCCAATTAATGGCGGAGTTCATGTTTGCAAGCGTCACTGATGCCGCGAAAGTTAGGCGAATAGACGCCAACTTACCGCGTACAGGCATGTTAATTAGCGAGTGACTAACAATTGCACTCAAGTTGTGCGCAACTTGGCCTTGTTATTGGGGCTTGCCCTGAAATGCAGCCGGCCTTTCTGGGGAAAGGTGCCGACGCCAGTGCCACAAGATCCTGATGGGGGCTTTAGGCCCTTATTTATCAACATCTTGGGTGTCGTCACTGACACATTTGGGTAAGCGCTGCCTTGGCCTATAGGGGATAGCAATTAATCCTTATCGCCGCCCTCAACTCATATCAGTTGATGATATGACCCGTGAGTCAAAGTTGATGGGGCAACTTTGCTACTTCCTTGGGTCGTCATGTAAGTCATCTCTTACAGAAGCAGAGAATTTCGTTACCGGTGGTATGAGCCGTGCGTTTAGACGAAGTTCCGGGCCGCTCATCCTGTTTCCTGAAATTTCTTGAAATATTGGGAAAGATGGCACTGGTAGTATATTGATAGCACTTGCTATTTGAGCCAGTAGTTATAGGGAGTTGGCGCGCGGGGATAGTTTTGTGCCACTAGTGTTTGAAAAAAGTGGTGCCACTACGAAAAAAATCGACGAATGTCGAGTGAAAGAATTGTTAGAGATGCGTCGGGATATTTTTTGACGTCAAAAAAATGACGATTCGCGAATTAAAATGCGGTTAAAATGTGGGAGGGGACTTGCCCCCTCCCACATTTGTTCATCAGTGTTCTCGGGAGCTTTATTCTGGTGCGTGATCGCGCAAAAACACCAGGTTATCCGGCTTGGACTGCTCGGCGTTGAAGCGATAGCCCTGAACATCAAACTGCTTGAGCTTCGCCGGGTCGTTGATGCGTTCCTCGATCACAAAGCGGCTCATCATCCCCCGGGCTTTCTTGGCGTAGAAGCTGATGATCTTGTACTGGCCGTTCTTCAGGTCCTTGAACTCGGTGTTGATGATCCGCGCCTTCAAGGCCGTACGCTTGACCGCCGAGAAGTATTCGTTGGAGGCCAGGTTGAGCAGCATGTCGTCGCCTTGTTCGGCCAACGCTTGGTTGAGCCATTCACTGATACGCGTGCCCCAGAAGGCGTACAGGTCCTTGCCACGGGCATTGGGCAACTTGGTGCCCATCTCCAGGCGGTACGGCATCATCAGGTCCAGGGGGCGCAGCAGGCCATACAGGCCCGAGAGCATGCGCAGGTGGTCCTGGGCGTAGCTGAAGTCGGCATCGCTGAAGGTCTCGGCGTTCAGGCCGGTGTACACATCGCCCTTGAAGGCCAGCAGCGCCTGCTTGGCATTGTCCTGAGTGAATGCCGGGGTCCAGCTGCCGAAGCGGGCGGCATTGAGGCCGCCGATCTTGTCGGATACGTGCATCAATTCGCTGATTTGCGCCGGGCTGAGGGTGCGCAGTTGCTCTATCAGCTCCTGGGAGTGGTCCAGGTACTGCGGCTGGGTAAAGCGCTGGGTCGCCGGCGCGGTCTCGAAATCGAGGGTCTTGGCGGGGGAAATCACCATCAGCATGAAGTCGTCTCCTTTAAACGTGAGGCGATTCTAGGGGCTGGGGCGTTTTGACTCCACCTATGATGGCGATAGGCGTGATCCGCTATGATGGCCGGTGACTCTGGAGAGGGAGACCCTGTGTGCGAATAGCGCTTTTATTGTCGGCATGCCTGCTATGCCTGAATGCCCAGGCAGCACCCGTGGATGTGGCCAGCCTTGACCGTGGCACCTGGCCCGAAAAACTCGGCAGCCCGGCACTGTTCGATGTGGCTTCACGTGCCGAAATCCTCATGTTCGCCCACAGCCTGCTGGCCAGCGAGAACCAGGACGAAACCGCGCTCAAGCAGCGCCTGGGCCTGAAGATCATCAACCTGGCCGCCATCGACGACCTGCGCCGCCAGCTCTGGCAGCGCCTGCTGGAGAACTACACCTTCGCCCAGCAGAGCTGCGCGGAAGACGCCTCGTTCTGCTATCTGGTGGAGAACATGGACGACCTGCGCGAGCAGGCCGGCAAGTTCGAGGTGAGCGAAGACTCCTTCTATATAGGCTGGGCCGCTCCGAGCCATACCTTCCATGAGCGCTACCTGGATGAATTGCTGCGCAAGGCCGCGCTGTTTCCGCAGATCAGCAGCGAAGTCGCACGTTTCGGCGACCATGAGCGCAATGGCGACGAGTTCAACGACCGCCTGTTCCTGCTGACGTTCGACGGCGGCCCTGCGCCGGTCAGCGGCAATACCGACTGGCTCGCCGACTATTTGCGCAAGCAGAAGATGAGCGCGACCTTCTTCACCCTTGGCAGCAGCCTGCAGGCCCGTGTCGAGCGCAGTTCGGTTGCCGATGTGCAGGCGCTGTACCAGGGCCAGTGCGTCGGCACCCAGGGCTGGCAGTATCGTTCCCACAGCCATTGGGTGGACTGGCAGAGCTCGATTACCCGCAGCGCTTCGCTGGCACAAAACCTGATGCCGGAAAACTACGTGCCGCTGTTCCGTCCGCCCTATGGCCAGCGCCGCGCGGACAGCCAAGGCTTCTTCCAGGCGCAAGGCTTGCAGGTGGCGTTGTGGGACATCGATTCCCAGGATGAACCGGGCAAGCTCAAGGCCGATGAGTCGGCGCAACGGGTGCTGACCTTGATGCTGTTGTGGCGCAAAGGCGTGATTGTGTTCCACGACACCCAGGACAAGGCACGGGTCGCTTTGCCCATGCTGTTGCAGGCGACGGCGCAGAGTGGTCTGGGTTGGCAGGACTGCCGGGAGGCGTTTCGCTGAAGTGCCCGGAACTGTTGGGTTTTGGGCGATTTCGGGGTAATTTTGTGCGACATTTCGATGCAGGCGGACTTCCGACTTTAGCGGGGTAAGTGGCACTCGGCTAGTGCTATTCGTCATCCTGAAAAATAAACTTCAAAAAAGCGTCAAAGTGCTTTTTCCTGTCACACGTTTTGCGGTATTACGAAGTCAGATCGCCGAAACCTGCAACACAGGTGGCGTCTTCCAAGACTCCTCATGTGGGCACTGCGCTTGACGTCACTCAGGTGCAGTCGGCGGTCGAATCGAGGCGCAGCACCGCCCAGGTATTGCGTCGACTGGCTCCCACAAAGGTGACCGAGTATGGATGATCATGGACGTAACCCTTCTTCCGACCAGCCAATCCTTTATGTGCTTGATACCAACGTATTGATCCACGATCCAAACGCACTGCTCAACTTCGAAGAACACCACGTCGCCATCCCGATGATCGTGCTTGAGGAGCTCGATAAACTCAAAAGCGGGCACCACAGCGTGGCCGCCGAATGCCGCCAGGCCATCCGCCTGATCGACAAGACATTGGGCGAAGCTTCGCCAGAAGATGTCGAAGTCGGCGTGCCGATCCAGCGTGGTAAAAGCGGACCCAAGGGCTTGCTGTCGATTCTGATGAGCAAGCGCAGCGAGCCCAACAGCCTGCTGCCGGAAAACCTGAACGACAACAAGATCATCAACCAATTGATCGACCTGCACGCCCGTGACAAGGACCTGCGCGTAGTGCTGGTGACCAAAGACATCAATATGCGCCTCAAGGCCCGAGCGTGTGGGATCGCGGCCGAGGACTACAGTACCGACCAACTGGTCGACGACGTGTCGATGCTGTCCCGTGGTTATCACATGATGACTGGCTCGTTCTGGGACCGCGTCAGCAAGGTCGAAACCCGTCAGGACCATGGCCGTACCTGGCACCAGGTGCAGCTGATCGATAACCTGCCGGCCGTACATATCAATGAGTTCATCGTCGACGAACAGGGCTTCGTGGGCTGGATCAAAGAGATCCAGGTCGACAAGTTGCTGATCCTCGACCTGCATCAGGAACCCCTGTTGCACCAGGAGGCCTGGGGCCTGAAACCGCGTGATATCTACCAGAGCCTGGCGCTGTACGCGCTGCTCGATCCGGACATCCACCTGGTCAACCTGACCGGCGCCGCAGGCTCGGGGAAAACCATTCTCGCCCTGGCTGCCGCCATCGAGCAGACCATGGTGACCAAACGCTATCGCCGCATCATCGCCACCCGCAGCGTGCAGGGCCTGGACCAGGAGATCGGTTTCCTGCCCGGCACCGAAGCGGAAAAAATGGAGCCGTGGCTGGGGGCGATCACCGACAACCTCGAGGCCTTGCACATGGATGATGAAAACACCCATGGCAGTGTCGACTACATCCTCAGCAAAGTGCCGTTGCAGTTCAAATCCCTCAACTACATCCGAGGTCGCAGCTTCCAGCAGAGCCTGATCCTGATCGATGAATGCCAGAACCTCACGCCGCACCAGATGAAAACCATCATCACCCGTGCCGGCGCCGGTTCCAAAGTGGTGTGCCTGGGCAACCTGGCACAGATCGACACCCCTTACCTGTCCGCGACCAGCTCCGGGCTGACGTACCTGACTGAACGCTTCAAGGATTTCCCGAACGGCGTGCACATTGCGCTGCAGGGTGTTCCACGTTCGATCCTGGCCGAATACGCCGAATCCCATCTCTGACCCTCGGCACTGACTAAAACGGGCGTCCCATGGGACGCCCGTTTTTTGTGTTCAGGCCGACTGCTCGACCTGTGCCCAATCGATTGCCGGTTTATGTGCCCTGGAAAGCAGGGTGTACACCGACGGCAGTACAAACAAGGTAAACAGCGTGCCCACCAGCATGCCGATCACGATCACCAGCCCCAACCCGAAGCGGCTGCCGGCGCCGGCACCTGACGAGAACAGCATCGGCACCAGGCCCACCACCATGGCCGCCGTGGTCATCAGGATCGGCCGCAGCCGAATGCGTGCCGCGCGCATGATCGCCTGGGCCGGGGTGCAGCGGTACAGCACCTGCAGCTCGTTGGCGAACTCGACCATCAGGATCCCGTGCTTGCTGATCAGACCGATCAGGGTGACGAGGCCGATCTGCGTGTAGATATTGATGGTCGCCAGCCCCAGCGCCAGGGGAATCAACGCGCCGCAGATCGACAGCGGCACCGTGATCAGGATGATCAGCGGGTCGGTCAGGCTTTCATACTGCGCGGCCAGCACCATGTAGATCACGATCAGCGCGAACAGGAAGGTCAGCATCAGCGCATTGCCCTCGTGGATGAACTGCCGCGAATCGGCCTGCCAGTCATGGCTGAAACTGGCGGGCAACTGGCGGCTGTGTTCCTGCAAAAAGGCCACTGCCTGGCCAAGGCTGACGCCGGGCGCGGGAATACCCTGGAAGGTCGCGCTGTTCTGCTGGTTGAACTGCTTGAGCTTGTTCGGCTCGATCACGTTGTGCAGGCTCACCACGGTGGACAGCGGCACCTGCTGGCCGGTGTCGGTGTCGACGTAGAAGCCATTCAGGTCCTGGGGCGTGAGGCGTCGCGAGGCCTGGCTCTGGGGGATCACATCGTAGGAGCGGCCTTGCAGGGCGAACCGGTTGGTGTAGTTCTCACCGATCAACACCGCCAGCGTGCTGCCGATGTCTTGCATGCGAATCCCCAGGCTGTTGGCCTTGCTGCGGTCGATGCGCACTTGGGTCACCGGGTTATTGAACGCCAGGTCACTGTCGACCACCGCAAACAGCCCGCTGGCCCGCGCCTGGGTTTTCAGCGCCTCCATGGCCTGGTACAGCGAGCGGTAGTCTTCTGTGCTGCGCATCACCATTTGCACCGGCAAGCCACCGGTGGAGGCGGGCAGTGGCGGCAACTGGAACACGAAGATCGAGTTGCCTTCCACGGCATCGACGCTTTGTTGCAGCTCGGCCTGGATTGTCGCTGCGCTGCGCTGACGCTGCGACCATTCGGTGAAGTTCACCCCGGCAAAACTCGCGGCGACACCGTCATTGCCGTTGATGATCCAGGTGCTCACGGTCTCCGGCAAGTGGCCGAGAATCCCGCTCAACTGATAGGCGTAGCGCTCTACATAATCCAGGTTGGCGTGCTGCGGTGACTTGATCGCCAGCAGCAGGTTGCCTTGGTCTTCGTTGGGCGCCAATTCCTTGCTGGCATGGCCATACAGCCAGGGCAGGCTGAGCAGCACCACGGCGCCGAACAACAGGATCAGCCCGCGCTTGCGCAGCGAGCCCAGCAACGCACGCTGATACAGGCGTGCCAGGCGGTGGAAGAAGCGCTCGGCCAGGCGGCTCATGGTGCCTTCATGCTCCTGGCCCGGTAGCAGCTTGGCGCACATGACCGGGGTCAGGGTCAGGGCGATCACCCCGGAGACCAGCACGGCGCCGGCCAGGGTCAGGGCGAACTCCTTGAACAACGCGCCTGTCAGGCCGTTCATCAGGCCGATGGGCATGTACACCGCCGCCAGGGTGATGGTCATGGCGATCACCGGCGAAGCGATCTCGCGCGCGCCGAACAAGGCAGCCTGCAGCGCGCTGCGGCCTTCCTTGACATGCCGGTGGATGTTCTCCATCACCACAATCGCGTCATCCACCACCAGGCCGATCGCCAACACCATTGCGAGCAGCGTCAGCAGGTTGATGCTGAAGCCGAACAACGTCATCAAGCCCAGGGCGCCGAGCATCGACAATGGAATACTGACGATGGGGATGATCACGCTGCGCACCGAGCCCAGGCACAGGTAGATGATCACCACCACGATCAGGATGGCCTCGATCAGCGTTTCGATCACTTCGATAATCGAGGCTTCGATAAAGTGCGCGGTCTCGAACGCCAGCGCCACCTTGACCCCAGGCGGCAGGGTTTTCTCGATGTTCGGCAGCAGGCGCTTGATGTCGGCGACGATCAACAGCGGGTTGCCCTTGGGTGTCGCATAGAGGCCCAGGTGCACTGCGGGCCTGGCGTCCATCAACGCACTGGTCTCGTACGCAGCCGAACCCAGCTCAACGGTCGCGATATCGCGCAGGCGCAGCAGGTGGTCGCCGTTGTTGCTGATGACCATGTTGCGAAACTCATCGAGGCTGCTCAGGTCGGTGTTGACCTGGATCGAGGAGATCACATAGTGGCCCTTGATCTGCCCCGGTGCTGCCTGGAAGTTGTTGTCGCGGATCGCCTGTTCCACCTGGGCGGCACTGATGCCGTGGCCTGCCATGCGTTGCGGGTCGAGCCACAGGCGCATGGCCAGGCGCTGGCCGCCGAAGGTCTCGACCTTGGCCACGCCGTCGATCGTGGAAAACAGTGGCTGTACCACGCGGCTCAGGTAATCGCTCAAGGCCGAGGCCGACAGCGAATCACTGGAAAATCCCACGTATGCCACCGCTGTCGCATCGCCGGCGGAACGTTCGATCACCGGGTCATAGGCCTGTTCAGGCAGGCGGTATTTGACCTGGTTGACCTTGGCAATCACATCGCTCAACGCCTTGGCCGAGTCCTGGTTGAGTGCCATGCGCAGGGTGATCTGGCTGCGGCCCTGCACCGATGAGGAACTGACATAGTCCACGCCTTCCACCGAGGCCAGCGATTGGTTGATCGGTTGGGTCACAAAGCCTTGCATCAGCTCGGCGGGCGCGCCGGGGTAATCGGTGGTCACGCTGATCACCGAGCTTTCCAACAGCGGGTATTGGCGCACAGGCAGGTCGAGGTAGGCCTTGAGCCCGGCCAGTACGATCAGCAGGCTGACCACCAGGGCCAGCACTGGGCGACGTACGAACAGGTCGGTGAATTTCACGGGTTTTCTCCGGCCATGGTCATCCCCGAGGACGGGTTGGCATCGTTCAACACCGTACGTTCGAGGGGCTCGATAGCGGCACCGTCACTGAGTTTGATCTGCCCGGAAATCACCACGCGGTCACCCGGATTCAGACCCGCATCGATCACTACGCGGCCATTGCGCCGCTCGCTGGTCTTGACCAATACGCGGCGGACGACGGGTGGGGTATTGGCATCGGTCGATGGCTGCACCACGAAGACATCTTCGCCGTAGGCGTTATAGGTGATGGCGGTTTCCGGCACGCTCAAGGTATTGCCGGGCAGTGACTGCGGCAGGCGCACTTTGGCGAACATGCGCGGCAGGGCGCCGTCGGTGGGGGCCTGCAGTAGCGCCTGGACGCTCAGGGTGCGCGAGCGGTCGAGGAACGGGTCGATACTGCTGATACGTGCGCTGAAGCGTTGCCCCGGCAGGGCATCGAGTTGCACATCCAGGGTATTGCCGACCTTCAGTTGGGCCAGGGCTTGCTCCGGCACGCTGAAGTTCACGTACAGGCCCTTGTCGCCGACCAGGTTGATCAGGCTGTCGCCGGGGTTCACAAATTGGCCCAGGTGAACCTTGCGGATCCCGAGGGTGCCGGCGAACGGTGCGCGTATGGTCAATTGGTCGATCTGCGCCTTCAGTTCCTGCAGGGCGCCTTGGGCGGTGGTGTATTCGGTCTGGGCATTGTCGAAGGCTTCGCGGGACGTGGCGTTCACCTTGACCAGGGTGCGCGAGCGTTCCAGTTTGACCTTGGCATTTTCCAACTCACCCTGCAGGCGCATCAGGTTGCCGCGTTGGGGAGCATCGTTGAGCCTGACCAGCACTTGGTCGCGCTCGACGCGCTGGCCGGATTCCACTGGCAACTGCACCACACGTCCGCCGACTTCGGCGGGTACGCTCACCTGCTGCACGGCTTCCAGCTCACCGATGGCTTCCAGGTAGCGGGTGAAGGGGGCGTCGCTGACCGGCGCCACCGCGACTTTGATCGGCGCGGGCGCGTAGGCCGCGGCAGCCGGATGGCTCCAGCGCCACAATGCCCACGCCAACGCAATGAGGACAACCACGGCGATCAACAGCGCCACGCTGGTTCGTGAGACGGCACGTCCGGATCGACTGACGTGTGACATAAGCTTCATTCCTTGAGCGGCAATCAGTAAATGGGCCAGCAGCCCGGCGTCAGTAGTTCGACGAGGTTCTCATCCGGATCGCGGAAATAGATGCTCGATCCACCTTTGGGCCAGTGGGTGCGCCCCTCGATGGCAATGTTCGCGTTGTCCAGGCGCGCCTCCCAGGTCGGCAGGTCGTCGGCGTCGATGGCAAAGCAGATATGAATGCGCCCGTTGGCGTCATGGGGAGGGATCTCGCCGCCGCTCAAGTATTTGGTTTGAAGAGAGGCGCCCCGTTTGAAGAGCAAGAGAGTATTCTGCTGACCGACATTTAACGCGACGAGTACGTTGCTCTCGACCATCGTCTCAAGCTCCAGGTGCCGGGCGTAAAACGCTTTGGCGCGGTCGAGGTCGTCTACGTACAGCGCGGTCTCAATGATTCGTTTGAGTTGAGGCATGGTTTTGCTCCTTGTTGAAGGTTGCTCCCTGAGATGGAATTCACAGCATGGTCACGGTCCTACTGCGCAATATCGATTTGAATCTGTTGGTGGTGCTCGATGCACTGCTGACTGAAAAACACGTCACCCGCACCGGTGCGCGACTGCATTTGAGCCAGCCGGCCATCAGTCACTCCTTGAGTAAGTTGCGGGTGCTGCTCGACGATCCGATCCTGATCCGCGAGGGTAACGAAGTGGTGCTCAGCGCGCTGGCGCAGAATATCCAGGTGCCGTTGCGCGACATCCTCAGCCAGATCGAAACACTGTTCGGCAAATCCATCGACTTCGACGCGGCCAGTTCCCAACGCACCTTTCAATTGGCGATGTCGGACTACGGCGCGGCGATTATCCTGCCCAAGTTGCTGGTGCGACTGCGCAGCGAGGCGCCGAACACCACGCTGGTGGTGACCCAGGGCAGCCGGCATGCGATGTTCGAGCAAGTGGCGCAGGGCAAGATCGACCTGGCGCTGGGGGTGTTCCCCAGCCTGACGCCCGATGTGTCGATGGAAGTGTTGTTCGAGGAAACGTTTTCCTGCCTGCTCGACCGGCGGACCCTGTCCAAGGACGGCATGCTGGATCTGGAGAGCTACCTGGAGCGCCCGCATATCCAGGTGTCCATGGACGGAGGTGCCAATGGTGAAGTCGATAGCCTGTTGCGTGCCGAAGGTTTGCGTCGTCGCATCGCCGTCAGCGTGCCGCACTGGCGTACGGCGCCGAGCCTGTTGCACAACACCGACCTGATCCTTACCGTGGCCACCCGCACGCTGGAAGACACGTTGCTCAACCCGGACCTGGTGCAATTGCCGCCACCGTTCAGCATTCCGCGCTTTCCCTTTGTGCAGATCTGGCACCAGCGATTCTGTGACGACCCGGCACATGCGTGGTTGCGCGAACAGGTCAAGCAAGTGGTAGCTCATACCGTGCAGGTCGACTGATCGGGGCGCAGGCGTAATCGCAAGTCCTGGCCCAACTGGGTCACTTCGTACAGGGTGAAGTCCAGGGAGTGGGTGAGGTTTTCCAGCTCCGGCAAATGCACCAGCGGCCGTGCGAGGTCGCCGAGCAGGCGCGGCGCGACGTACAGCAACAGCTCATCCACCAGCCCGGCGCGCAGCAGGTTGCCGGCCAGGGTCGGCCCGGCCTCGACCATCACATCATGCAAGCCGCGCTGGCTCAGATGGACCATCAAGGCATGCAGGTCGAGGCCATTCTGGTTGCCCGGCAGGCCGAGCAAGCGCTCGGCGTTGGCGCCTGGCGGCAGATGTTGCTCGTGCACCACATGCAGGCTTGGCGCCTGGTCGTCGAACACCCTCGCGGTACCCGGCACCCGCGCCTGGCTGTCGAGGATCACCCGCAGCGGCGCGATGGCTTCGGCGGATGCCATCTCGCGTACGGTCAATGAGGGGTTGTCGGCCAGCACCGTGCCGCTGCCGGTGAGGATCGCTGCACTGCGCGCTCGCCAATACTGCACATCGGCGCGCGCCCTGGCGCCGGTGATCCATTGCGAGCGCCCGTTGTTCAGCGCGGTGCGGCCATCCAGGCTCATGCCCATCTTCAGTTGCACCCACGGCCGCTGGCGCTTGACCGAGGACAGGAAGCCACGGTTCAACTCGCGGGCGACCGCATTGAGCAAGCCCACGCGAACCTCGATCCCGGCGTCGCGCAGTTCGGCGATCCCACGACCGTCGACCTGCTCGAACGGGTCTTCATGGGCAACGACCACACACGCCACGCCAGCCTCGATCAGCGCCTGGTGACAGGCACCGGTGCGCCCGACATGGCTGCAGGGTTCCAGCGTCACATAGGCCGTGGCGCCCTTGGCCAGGGCACCCGCCTGGCGCAGGGCGAAGACCTCGGCGTGCGGACCGCCCGCACGCCGATGCCAGCCCTCGCCCACGATGTGTGCACCGTGGGCGATGACGCACCCGACCCGTGGATTGGGCCAGGTGGAGTGACTGCCGCGCTCGGCCAACGACAATGCATGGTGCATATGTTGAAAGTCGATTTCGCTGAAGTGGGTCATGGGCGGCGTTGCCCTGCCACGGCGTGGGCGGTGATCGGGTAGATACGCCCGTCGTAGGCGCTGGCCAGGAAGCCACTGCCTTCGGCGTCATGGGTCAGGCAGGAAATACCGCTGGCGGTGATCTTCTCCACCTTTGCCCATTTGCGCTTGGCCAGGTCGAACACGGCCACGGTGCCGCCGTAGCTGCCGGTGGCGATCATCTGGCGGTCCTTGGAGATGGCAATGCACTTGATCGAGTGGCTATGAGGTGTGTCATACACCTCGCTGTTGCCGGCTTGCCACAGGCGCAGCTTAAGGTCGCGACCGATACTGGCAAAGCCGCCCTGGATCTGCGTGCAGCCGTTGGAAATACGGTCGTGGGCCTTGTCCAGGTAGGTTTCCAGCTCGAAGTCTTCGATCCGGAAGAACGCTGCGGCCGCTGTCGCGCATACGCTGAACAGGTACTGTTCATCGGCGGCGATGCCCTTGATGGCGTTCTCGTGCATGCGCACTTCGCGCAGGAAACGCGGCTGCTGGTTTTCCAGATTGAAGATCAAGGCTTCGCCAGTGTACGTACCGATTGCGGCGTGCAACTGGCCATCTTTTTCGAAGGTGGTGCCGCAGTTGAGCGGTGAACGGTGCTGGTAGATGACGTCGCCGGTCTTGGCGTCGAACACCGTGCCCATCTGGCCGCCGGTCAACACGCTGTCGCCGAAGGGCAGCAGGAAGTTGCACAGACTGCCGGCCTTGGTGCTGGGCTGGCCATTGATCTGCAGGATGCCGGCATCACCGATGCTGTAGATGTCGTCGCCGACCACCGTGACGGCGTTCAAGCTGATGGCCGGCTCGATGCCGCCCACGTCCCATTCCTGAGTGATGAAATCCCAGGTGGCGTAGGTGGAGCCGAAGGTCACGAAGGCGATGCGATGGTTGCCCAGCAATGCACAGCTGCGTGGCCAGATGATGCTTGGCAGTGAAGTCTGGGCGGTTTTTACCAGTTGGTTGTCGGGCGTCAGCTCCCACAGCATGACGCAACGGTCGTAGCTGAGGCTGACCAGCAGGCGCTGCGCGTCGTTCCATACGATGCGCTTGATGCCGGCGGCATGGGCAGCTTGCAGGTAGGTGCCGCTGCTGCTGATCACGGAGATTTTGCCTTCGTCGTCACCGGCGAAAATGATGCCCTCACGGGACAGGGCAACGGTGTCGGTTTCGACGCCGCCCAGGTCGATCAGGTCCAGTTGTTCGCCGCTGGCAGCGTCCCAACGGCGGATCGAACCGTCATCGCTGCTGGAAACCAGGGTCTTGCCATCGGCGGCCCAGCACACCGAAATCACGTCGGCATCGTGACCGCTGAGGATCCGCAGGGTTCGCCCGCTGAGGTCGAACAGGCGGATGCTGTGGTCCCGCGAGCAGGTGGCGATGGTCTGGCCATCCGGTGAGAAGGCAGCCATTTCGATGTCGTCATCGTGACCCACCAGCACGCTTTTCAAGCGCAGCGAAGGGATTTCCCAGACGCGGGCGGTGTAGTCGCTGCTGGCACTGACCAGCAGGGTGCCGCTGGCGTTGAACGCACATTGGTTGGCCAGGTGGTCGTGGAGCACGCGCTGGATCGGCGTCTTGGTTTTTGCATCCCACAAAATAACCTGGTTGTCATAACCGGCGGTTGCAACGTAAGTATCGTTGAATGTTGCGATACCGCTAATAGGGCCAAAGTGTCTCATGCGTCATCATCCTTAATGTAGTGTGGGCGAAAGAAAGTGTTCAGGCGCGCTTCGGTTGTTTCATCAGGTTGATCACGTGGTTTTTCTTATCGACTTTCGCTTGCAGGTAATGAGTGTTATGTCGGGTGACAAACACACCGGTCGGAATAACGTTGTCCACTACAATGCCGTTATCCACCAGGGCCTGAACTTTGTCCGGGTTATTGGTGATCAATTGGCAATGTTTGATGTTCAGCGCTTTCAACATGCCTGCGGCCATGGAAAAGTCGCGATCATCTTCCGGAAAGTTCAGATGAGTATTGGCTTCGAACGTGTCCATGCCAGAATCCTGCAGGCGGTAGGCGTCCAACTTTGCATATAAGCCGATACCGCGGCCTTCTTGGCGCAGGTAGATAAGATAGCCACCCACTTCCTGCATGCGCAGGATCGACTCGTTTAATTGCGGGCCGCAGTCACAGCGCTGTGAACTGAATACATCGCCGGTCAGGCATTCGGAATGAATACGCACCAACGGGCTGATGGGATTGGCGGGGCCAAGCTTTATCACGATATGTTCGTGTGCCGTGTCCAACCCACTGAACGTGTAGAAAGTTCCAGGGTTGGAATGGTCGTCCAGGGGGATATCAACATGGTTGCGTACGCTTAGGCGGTTCATGGCGGTTCCTTCCGTGCTTGAATGATCAACGCGTTATTGTTTTGGTACAGAAGAGGGATTACAGGGTTTGTGCGAGGCGAAAGCCCATTACGTAAATCTGTCGCGGATACTTGCCGTGACGCCGGCAATTGCGGGTCAGGTCGCGAAACCGCGTGAAGCTGCCACCACGGGCGATGCGGTGGGTGCCAACCACAGTGACGAGGTCGTCGGTGATGGCGGTGCCGCCGGGGTAGGGGGCGTAGTCGTCAGCGACGAATTCTTCGACATTACCGGCCATGTCCAGACAGCCAAATGGCGAAGCACCCTCGACCAGGAAGCCGACCGGAGTGGTGTCGAACAGGCCCAGTTCGGCGGTGTTGGCACGCTCGGGCAGGAAGGTATTTCCCCAGGGATATTCGAGGTTTTCCGGGCCGGCGGCGGCGTATTCCCATTCAGCCTCGGTGGGCAGGCGGAAGCTGCGGCCACTGGCCTCGCTGAGCCAGGCAGCGTAGGCGTCGGCGTCATCGGCAGTGATCCCGTAGACCGGATGGTTGGCGCGTGCGTGAGGGTACTGTCCGAAGGCCCAGCTTTCGGGAATCCGTGCCTGCGTGTTGGCTTCGAGAAAGGCTCGGTATTCGAGGTTGGTCACCGGATATTTACCGATGGCGTATGGCCGCAGGTGGACGCGATGACGAGGGACTTCCTTGGCGATCCAGTCCCGATCCAGGCCCAGGCCGCGCATGTCATGCATCACCTGGTCGACCGCCGATTCGGCCAGACCGATCTCGACGGTGCCTGCGCTGATTTGAATCATCGTGGGGTTGAGTACATCGAGCCTGGGGTCATGGGTCAGTGCCAGCAGTTGGGCGGCGGCATAGCGCCAGGCCAGCGGCGAGACAGGGTTTTCGACGCGGTCGGCCAACTGTTCGCTGGTCTCTTCCGACACCAGGCGCCAGGCTGCCAGCGGCAACTTGAGGTTGACGGCTTCGTGGAAATGCTCAGGCAGGCCCATCAAGAAACGGTCTGTCATTTCGGCGGTCAGGGGGCCGTCGAACACGGGCCAATGGTTGAAACCCTTGGAAGTCATAACGCTCGTTTTCCTACTGCGTGGGGGAAAAGGCACGTACACCCAGGCGTACGTGCCCGGCCTTCAGAGAGTGCAGATCAGCCCGGTTTGCAGGCAGTTGCGTTCGAAGTCATCCCAGTAGCCCTTGGGGTGCTTGGCCCGCTCGGCCTCGGAAATAATCGGTTTTTGCCACTGCAGGCGGGAGAAGCCGGCTTTCATGATCGCCAGCTCATAGCGTTCGCGGCTCCAGCGATGGAAGGTGAAGGCGCTGGGCGGTGTGGTGACGAATTCGGCGTGGTGGCGAAAGCCGCCTTCATGGGGTTCTTCGGTGAGTACGTGCACGCCGTATTTGGTGAAGTTGCCACGTTTCAATTGAAAGGTTGGCTCTACCGTGTAAGCCACGACCCGTCCACCTGGGGCGAGGTTCTTGGCGACGACCTGGAACATCTTGTCCAGTTTTTCTGGCGAATCGGCATAGTTGAACAGCCAGGCGGCGGTGATCAGGTCGAACTTGCCGAGAATGCCCAGATCGCAGATATCGCTGACGTGGTACTCGATCGGCTCCTGGTTGCGCGCCGACTCTTGCCGGGCCAGTTCAATCATGGAGGCGGAGATGTCCACGCCAACCACTTTGCTGGCACCTTGGCGATACAGCTCGCGTCCGAAGAAACCGAAACCGCAGGCCAGGTCCAGTACGGATTTGCCCTGGGGATTACCAACCATACTGAAGAAGGTTGCGGTTTCCACCGAGCGCTGCGAGGCGCTGTCCGTGAAAGCTTCGAAGCGTTCGCCGATGGCGTCGTAAGTTGCCGTTGCAGTTTGAGTGGTCATTGCCTCACCTTTTTAAAGTTAATAGCTGTCGTCAATCCCTGACTGGGAACATGAAGAAGTCTTCTGTTTTTGGTGACCCTGTTAGGCGTGAATCAAGTGCGAGTGGTAATAAGGAATCCTCCTATGACGACAAGTACGCCGACCAGTTTATTAATGTTGAGAGACTGTTTGGGAAAGCCCAATAAGCCAAAATAGTCAATCGCAATTGAAACGATAAGTTGTCCGATCAATACCGCCATGATGAAGTTGAGGGCGCCGAGTCGAGGCGCCATCAATAAGGCTACGGTAATATAAAAAACGCCGGCAACACCGCCCATCCAAATCCACCAGGGGCCGTCTTGCACGGCGGCAAGATTGGGGCGAGGCGCCTTGACTGCAATAATGACAACAATGAGTACAACCAGGCTGACCAATAGAGATACTGCCGTGGCCCATAAAGGATGGCCTAGCAGGTTACCCAGTTTTGCGTTGGTGCCTGCCTGCAAGGGCACTGCAAAACCGGCGAATAAACTGAGCAGGATGAAATACAGTAAGGTCATGAAGTGGGCATTCCGTTTTTTTTCAAGTTTTACGGTGCTTGGATTGTTGGCGCCAATTCTTTGTTCTGATGGGGTGTATTCGTCGCACTGATCGAGCATTGGCTACTGGTGATTCAGGGACGGGGAATCAGGTGTGCGCAATCTTGACCGACGGGTTTACAATCGCTGCTCCTGATCAGGAGTATCCCTGTGCTGACTCATCTCGATTCCCAAGGTCGCGCCCATATGGTCGACGTCACCGACAAGTCCGTGACGTTCCGTGAGGCGGTGGCCGAAGCGCGTGTGCGCATGCTGCCCGAGACCCTGCAAATGATTGTCGACGGCGCCCACCCCAAGGGCGACGTGTTTGCCGTGGCCCGCATTGCCGGGATCCAGGCCGCGAAAAAAACCAGTGACCTGATTCCCCTCTGCCATCCGTTGATGTTGACGGGTGTCAAGGTCGAACTGAGCGCCGAGGGTGCAGACTTGGTGCGTATCGTGGCGCGCTGCAAACTCTCCGGCCAGACCGGCGTGGAGATGGAAGCCCTTACTGCTGCCAGCGTCGCGGCGCTGACGATCTACGACATGTGCAAGGCGGTGGACCGTGGCATGACCATCGAAAGCATTCGCCTGCTGGAAAAACTCGGCGGCAAAAGCGGGCATTTCAAGGCGGACCAGGCATGAGCATCAACGTATTGTTTTTTGCGCGTTACGCCGAAGCGGTGGGTTTTGATTCGTTGGAGATGGAGGGCGACTTCGCCACTGTCGATGCGGTGCGTCTGGCGCTGGCCAGTGACCCGGAGTTTGCAGTGCTCAACGAAACCAGCCTGATGTGTGCGCGCAACGAAGAGATGTGCGGCCTTGATGAGCCGGTGCAGGCAGGTGACGAAGTAGCATTCTTCCCACCCGTGACCGGAGGCTGAGCATGGCCATTCGTGTGCAGGTCCAGGCGTTTGATCCCGGTGCTGAAGTCAACGCGATGCATGCGGCCAATGTCGGCGTGGGTGCGGTAGTGAGTTTTGTTGGCTATGTACGCGATTTCAATGACGGTCTGGATGTCGCGGGAATGTTCCTGGAACACTACCCCGGCATGACCGAAAAGGCCCTGGCCAAGATCGCTGTGGAAGCCGAGCAGCGCTGGCCGTTGCTCAAGCTGGAAGTGCTGCACCGCATTGGCGCGCTGGAACCTGGCGAGCCGATTGTGTTTGTCGGGGCGGCCAGTGCCCATCGCCAGGCGGCGTTTGATGCCTGCGCGTTTGTGATGGATTACCTGAAGACGCGGGCGCCGTTCTGGAAGAAGGAAAATACCAGCGAGGGGCCGCGTTGGGTGGAAGGGCGCCACAGCGACCACGCCGCTGCGGATCGCTGGAAGTCTTAGGCCAAACACAGCACCAAATGTGGGAGGGGGCTTGCCCCCGATTGCAGTGGGTCAGCCAACAGAGATGTTAGATGTGCCATCGCTATCGGGGGCAAGCCCCCTCCCACAGTTTTCACTGCATTCCAGCTTACGGACGCTTGCGTTCAACGGCGCGCAACAGGTGCGTCGGCGGCGTCTCACAGCTGATCTTGCGCCCCAGCAACGCCTCGATCGACGGCAGCTGATACGAATCATCTTCCCCGGCAAAGCTGATCGACACACCCGCCGCCCCGGCACGGCCGGTGCGGCCAATGCGGTGCACGTAGTCATCCGGCACTTCCGGCAGGGTGAAGTTGATCACATGGCTGATGCCGTCGATGTGAATCCCACGCCCGGCCACGTCGGTGGCCACCAGCACACGGATCTTGCCTTCGCGGAAGCCTTCCAGGGTCTTGATGCGCTTGTGCTGTGGCACGTCGCCCGACAGTTGCGCGGCGTTCACACCGTCACGCACCAGGCGTTCTTCGATCCGGCGCACCTCGTCCTTGCGGTTGGCGAACACCATCACGCGTTCCCAGCCGTTGTCGTTGACCAGGTTGTAGAGCAGCTTGTACTTATCGGCGCCGGCTACCGCGTAGATGTGTTGCTCGACGTTCTCGCTGGCGACGTTTTCCGCTTCGATCTCGACGATGGACGGGTCGGTGGTCCATTGCTTGGCGAGGTTCATCACGTCTTCGGTGAAGGTCGCGGAGAACAGCAGGGTCTGACGCTCGGATTTCGGCGGGGTCTGGCGAATGATCTGGCGCACTTGTGGGATGAAACCCATGTCGAGCATGCGGTCGGCTTCGTCCAGCACCATCACTTCGACCATGTCCAGGTGCACGTCGCCGCGCTGGTTGAAGTCCAGTAGACGGCCAGGGGTAGCCACCAGGATGTCGCAGTGACGGGCTTCGAGGTGCTTGAGCTGCTTGTCGAAGTCCATGCCGCCCACGAACGTCATGACGTTGAGGCCGGTGTACTTGGTCAGGTCGGCGGCGTCCTTGGCGATCTGTACCACCAGCTCCCGGGTCGGGGCGATGATCAGCGCGCGCGGTTCACCCATGTAGCGCTCTTTGGGCGGTGGCGTCTGCAGCAACTGGGTGATGATCGAGATCAGGAACGCGGCGGTCTTGCCGGTGCCGGTCTGGGCGCGGCCGATGGCGTCTTTGCCGGCCAGAGTAAAGCCCAGCACCTGCGCCTGGATCGGCGTGCAGTACGGAAAACCAAGGTCCTGGATGGCGTGCATCAGTTCCGGGGCCAGCTTGAAATCATGGAAGCGGGTCTTGCCTTCCTGGGGTTCGACGACAAAGTCTTCGAGTTTCCATGGAATTACTGGCGGTTTTGGCGCACGTTCACGGCGCGGTTTTGGTGCCACCGGTGCGGCAACGGGTTCGACCGGTCTGGCCTGTTCAGGTGGGGTCACCGTCGGCTTCTTCGGCTGGGCGGCGGGTGCGGTCCGGTCGGGCTGTCTGCCGTCATTGCGGCTGCCGGCTGTCGGGGCAGGAGCACTGGAATCAGGCGCGAGCGGCTCAGCCTCGCTTTTGCCGAACATCTTCTTGAGTGCTTTGAGCACGGTGATCTCATTAATTGGTTAAGGAATGTACGCCGGCCAGTGTAATGCAAGAATCGGGCGCGGCGTAGTGCGTCTGTCATACGGCTACATAAACGCTGGTGTTCAGCCCAGGCGAGCGGTCAACCAGGCACCGATATCGCGTATCTCCTCGGGTAACACTTCGTGGCCCATTGGGTATTCCTGCCATGTCACGGTGACACCACGGCTCTTCAAATGCTCGTAGGCGCTGCGGCCCATGGCGTTCTGCACCACGTCGTCGTACTGGCCGTGCAGGCACAGCGCGGGAATGCGCTGCTGGCTGGCGGACAATTCCAACTCGTCGCTGAACGTGGGGGCATAGGTGGAGAGGGCAATCACGCCACCCAAGGGGCCTTCCCAATTCAGGAAAGCGGTGTGAAAGACCACGGCGCCACCCTGGGAAAAACCGGCGAGGAAAATCCGCGAAGCGTCTATTCCGGTTCTCTTCTGTGCCTCGATCAAATCCGTGACCATTTTTGCCGAGACTTCCAGCTCTTCCAGGCTGATGGAACGGGCCGGGCTCATGGCTTTGATGTCGTACCAGCTTGGCATCTCGTAGCCACCATTGATCGTCACCGGCCGGGTCGGTGCCTGGGGCAAAACGAAACGCGTGGTCAGCAGGCTTTCCTGCAGCGCCTCGGCCACTGGCAGGAAGTCATAGCGATCGGCACCCAGGCCATGCAACCAGATAACGCAGGCGTCTGCGGGCTTGGCGGGCTGAAGAATCAAGGGTTCGGTCATGTCTGCTCCATTAATGTGCGTGCGCTCCGATTAAGTGCGACGGAACGGTGCGCGATGGGTTGATCTGTTAAGAAGATGTCGCACGGTTGAATCTTTTTCTCTTGACCGGGGGCTGGAACGACTCAGCCGGCACTCTGGTACGGCGCTTGCTATGTGTTGAACGATGTCAGCGCTATCCCGGGACGGTAACACTATCAGTGACTGCCGCTTGTGGGATAGCAACTGGAATTACTGCGACAACTTCATGCCGCTTGACCCTAAAAAAAGCCAACACGGGTCGATATCGCCTCATAAGGGTGCGCTGAGGTTCGAGCTCCGACACAACAAGAGCAAACTGGAGGTTTGAATGAAGGTATTGAAATCCACCCTGGCCATCGTGACTGCGGCGGCTGTACTGGGTGTCAGTGGTTTCGCCCAGGCGGGCGCCACGCTGGACGCCGTGCAGAAAAAAGGCTTTGTGCAGTGTGGCGTGAGTGACGGCCTGCCGGGTTTCTCGGTACCGGATGCCAGCGGCAAGATCCTCGGGATTGACGCCGACTTTTGCCGCGCTGTGGCCGCTGCCGTTTTCGGCGACGCGACCAAGGTCAAATTCAGCCAGTTGAATGCCAAGGAGCGTTTCACCGCGCTTCAATCCGGCGAAGTCGACATTCTGTCCCGTAACACCACCATGACCAGCTCCCGCGACGCCGGCATGGGCCTGAAATTCCCAGGCTTCATCACTTACTACGACGGCATCGGCTTCCTGGTAAACAACAAGCTGGGCGTGAAAAGTGCCAAGGAACTGGACGGTGCAACTATCTGCATCCAGGCCGGTACCACCACCGAGCTGAACGTTTCCGACTACTTCCGTGGCAACGGCCTGAAATACACACCGATCACCTTCGACACTTCCGATGAAAGCGCCAAGTCGCTGGAATCCGGGCGTTGCGACGTACTGACCTCCGACAAGTCCCAGCTGTTCGCCCAGCGCAGCAAGCTGGCCTCGCCGAAGGACTACGTCGTTCTGCCGGAAACCATTTCCAAGGAACCACTGGGCCCGGTCGTGCGTAATGGCGACGACGAGTGGCTGGCCATCGTGCGCTGGGTTGGCTACGCCATGCTCAACGCTGAAGAAGCCGGCATCACCTCCAAAAACGTCGAAGCTGAAGCCAAGTCCACCAAGAACCCGGACGTTGCGCGTCTGCTCGGTGCTGACGGCGAATACGGCAAAGACCTGAAAGTGAAGAAAGACTGGGTTGTACAGATCGTCAAGCAAGTCGGTAACTACGGTGAAGTGTTCGAGCGTAACCTGGGCAAGAGCACCCCGCTGGAAATCGACCGTGGCCTGAACGCGCTGTGGAACGCTGGCGGCATTCAATACGCACCACCTGTGCGCTGATCGCTGATGGTTCTGTCACCCGGTGGGCCAACCGCCGGGTGATGTTCTGTTCCATTATTTCCGGGGCACTTCATGCAAAATCAAATCGGCGCACCCAAGCAGAAGCTCAGCTTCAGCGACCCTAAAGTGCGTGCGTGGCTCTTCCAGATCATCACGATAGTGGCGGTGGTCTCGCTGGGCTGGTACCTCTTCAACAACACCCAGACCAACCTTCAGCACCGGGGCATTACCTCGGGTTTCGACTTTCTTGAACGCAGTGCCGGCTTCGGCATCGCGCAGCATTTGATCGACTACACCGAATCGGACAGCTATGCCCGGGTCTTCGTGATCGGCTTGCTCAACACCTTGCTGGTGACCTTTATCGGCGTGATCCTGGCGACCTTGCTGGGGTTCATCATCGGCGTGGCGCGGCTGTCACCGAACTGGATGATCAACAAGCTGGCGACCGTGTATGTGGAAGTGTTCCGCAACATTCCGCCGCTGCTGCAAATCCTGTTCTGGTACTTCGCGGTGTTCCTGACCATGCCGGGGCCGCGTAACAGTCATAACTTCGGTGACACCTTCTTTGTCAGCAGCCGTGGCCTGAACATGCCGGCAGCGATTGCCGCTGACGGATTCTGGCCGTTTGTGGTCAGCATCGTTGTCGCCATCGTGGCAATCGTGCTGATGGCGCGTTGGGCCAACAAACGTTTCGAAGCCACCGGCGTACCGTTCCACAAGTTCTGGGCGGGCCTGGCGCTGTTCATCGTGATCCCGGCGTTGTGCGCCTTGATCTTCGGCGCGCCGCTGCATTGGGAAATGCCCAAGTTGCAAGGCTTCAACTTTGTCGGTGGCTGGGTACTCATCCCTGAACTGCTGGCACTGACCCTGGCGCTGACCGTCTACACGGCAGCGTTCATCGCCGAGATCGTGCGTTCGGGCATCAAGTCCGTCAGCCATGGCCAGACCGAAGCCGCGCGCTCCCTGGGCCTGCGCCCTGGGCCGACGCTGCGCAAGGTCATCATCCCGCAGGCGCTGCGGGTGATCATTCCGCCGCTGACCAGCCAATACCTGAACCTGGCGAAGAACTCGTCCCTGGCCGCCGGTATCGGTTACCCGGAAATGGTCTCGCTGTTTGCCGGCACGGTGCTCAACCAGACCGGCCAGGCCATCGAAGTCATTGCCATCACCATGAGCGTGTACCTGGCGATCAGCATCAGCATTTCCCTGCTGATGAACTGGTACAACAAGCGCATTGCGCTGATCGAGCGGTGAGGAAACCAGCATGACTACGCATACATTCAAACCGGATATGCCGCCGCCGAACAAAGTGTTCGGGCCGATGGCATGGATGCGCGCCAACCTGTTTTCCAGCTGGCTCAACACCCTGCTGACCCTGTTGGCGTTTTACCTGATCTACCTGGTGGTACCGCCGATCCTGCATTGGGCGATCCTGGATGCCAACTGGGTCGGCACCACGCGGGCCGATTGCACCAAGGAGGGCGCCTGCTGGGTGTTTATCCAACAGCGCTTCGGGCAGTTCATGTACGGCTACTACCCCGGCGACCTGCGCTGGCGCGTGGACCTGACCGTGTGGCTGGCCATCGTTGGCGTGGCGCCACTGTTCATCTCGCGTTTCCAACGCAAGGCGATCTACGGCCTGAGCTTTTTGGTGCTGTACCCGATCATCGCCTACTTCCTGTTGCATGGCGGCATCTTCGGCCTGACCAACGTGGCGACCAGCCAATGGGGCGGGCTGATGCTGACCCTGGTGATCGCCACCGTCGGCATCGCCGGTGCCTTGCCGCTGGGCATCATGCTGGCGTTGGGGCGACGCTCGAACATGCCGGCGATTCGGGTGGTCTGCGTGACCTTCATCGAATTCTGGCGCGGCGTGCCGTTGATCACCGTGCTGTTCATGTCCTCGGTGATGCTGCCGTTGTTCCTGCCCGAAGGCATGGGCATCGACAAGCTGCTGCGGGCGTTGATCGGCGTGATCCTGTTCCAGTCGGCCTACGTGGCCGAGGTGGTGCGCGGTGGCTTGCAGGCGATTCCCAAAGGTCAGTACGAAGCGGCTGCAGCGATGGGCCTGGGTTACTGGCGCAGCATGGGCCTGGTGATTCTGCCGCAAGCCCTGAAGCTGGTGATTCCCGGCATCGTCAACACGTTCATCGCGCTGTTCAAGGACACGAGCCTTGTAATCATCATCGGCCTGTTCGACCTGCTCAACAGCGTCAAGCAAGCCGCCGCCGATCCTAAATGGCTGGGCATGGCCACCGAAGGCTACGTGTTCGCGGCCCTGGTGTTCTGGATTTTCTGTTTTGGTATGTCGCGCTATTCCATTCATTTGGAACACAAGCTCGACACAGGCCACAAGCGTTAGGAGTTGTTGTTATGAGCGAAGCGATCAAACAGCCTGTGAGCCCTGAAGGCATTATCCAGATGCAGGGCGTCAACAAGTGGTACGGCCAGTTCCACGTGTTGAAAGACATCAACCTCAACGTCAAGCAGGGCGAGCGTATCGTGCTGTGCGGCCCGTCGGGTTCGGGCAAGTCCACCACCATCCGCTGCCTCAACCGCCTGGAAGAGCACCAGCAGGGTCGCATCGTGGTCGATGGCGTGGAGTTGACCAACGACCTCAAGCAGATCGAAGCGATCCGCCGCGAAGTCGGCATGGTGTTCCAGCATTTCAACCTGTTCCCACACCTGACCATCCTGCAGAACTGCACGCTGGCGCCAATGTGGGTGCGCAAGATGCCCAAGCGCAAGGCCGAGGAAATCGCCATGCACTACCTGGAGCGCGTGCGCATCCCGGAGCAGGCGCACAAGTTTCCGGGACAACTGTCCGGCGGCCAACAGCAGCGCGTGGCGATCGCCCGTGCGTTGTGCATGAAGCCCAAGATCATGCTGTTCGACGAGCCGACTTCGGCACTCGACCCGGAAATGGTGAAAGAGGTCCTGGACACCATGATCGGCCTCGCCGAAGACGGCATGACCATGCTGTGCGTGACCCACGAAATGGGCTTTGCGCGCACCGTGGCCAACCGCGTGATCTTCATGGACAAGGGGGAGATCGTGGAACAGGCGGCGCCGAATGACTTCTTCGACAACCCGCAGAATGATCGGACCAAGTTGTTCCTGAGCCAGATCTTGCATTGATCGATGCTTGAAACGACAAACCCGGCCTGGTGCCGGGTTTGTTTTTGCCTGTCTAGGAGGCCTTGAGCGCTTCCGGATCGGTATTGATGGTGTGGTTGAATCCGCGCATATCAGTACCCTCGGCCAACGCCCTCGCATCGGCCAGCAGGTGTGGGTAGCGATCCAATAGTCGCATCAGCAGCACCAGGGGTTTGGGGGGCAGAAGCTCGCCGCGCTCGTAGCGTGAAAAAGCGTTGTGACCGCCTCCCGATAGCAGTTCCACTGCTTCCTTCTGTGTAAGGTGCAGTTTGCGTCGGATGCGTTTCATCTCGGTGCCGATCATTTTTCGCGCGGCGTGGATGAGTTCATCACCGGCTTTCGCATGGCGCTCTGAACTATCAGGGTCATACACGCTGTCGCTGCATGCATGGCATTCCCAGCCAGAAAGGTCATCGACACGACGTTCCATGCCTTTGACACTAAGGGTTTCGCTTCGGCCCTCGAACCGGGTCATTCCGTCGGGTGTACCGCATATATAGCATTGTCGGGTTTTCATGAGTTGCACTCCTTGAAGGAGATGACCGGGGGATTACCGCCTGGGCAGTAAGTCACCTTTATGTAGATCTCCATGCCGTGTGAACTGATGTGGTACACGTCCTGCCATACCCGATGGTCTGCATAGGTAGTCATTGATTTGTACAACATCCTGGTTTGCAATTGATAAACGACCTCCTTCATCTCATGGATTGCGAAGCCGAGTTTCCTTCCTGTGGCCTTGGCCGTTGAGGTAAATGCCTGGTCTCCCAGCCGTCTCACATCCGCCTTTATCACCGCCAAATCGTAATGAGGTGTGTACTTTTCCATAAGACACCTAAGTCCATAATTACCCTCAAAGGGTAATTTTACCAATCGAAAATACTGCTCCTTTACCTGCCTAAGAACCGTAGTGCGTTGCCTTTGTAGGCAAGTCCGAATAGGCTGTAGGAAAATTCATCCTATGATTGGACGAAAGCGCGGAGCCCATGACAGACATCGCCCCTTTGATCAAACGCTCCCTGGTCGACCAGGCCCTGGAGCAGTTGCGCCTGCGCATCACTGAAGGCCGGTGGGCCATCGGTGAGCGCCTGCCCACCGAGCCCGAGCTGTCCGCCGAATTGGGCATCAGCCGCAACACCGTGCGCGAGGCCATGCGCGTATTGGCGTTCTCCGGCTTGATTGAAATCCGCCAGGGCGATGGCAGTTACTTGCGCTCGATGACCGATCCGCTGGGCACGATGCGGGCGCTATCCCACTGCACCCTGGAGCAGGCGCAGGAGACGCGGCAGATTCTTGAAGTGGAAGCCATCGGGTTGGCCGCCATGCGTCGTACCGAACAAGACCTCATCGCCTTGCGCGAAGCCCTTGACACCAGTGGCAAGCTGTATCACGGCGACCTTGAGGCCTATATCAGCGCTGACCTGTTGTTCCACAAGCACCTGGTGGACGCCGCGCACAATCCGGCACTCAGCGAGCTGTACCAGTATTTCTCGCGCATCGTTGCCGCCCAGTTGCGCCAGACCCTGAACATTTCACCGCGTCGCCAAGCGGTGTTCGACCTGCACACCGCCTTGCTCGACGCCGTGGAACAGCAAAACCCTGAACGCGCCAAATCCCTCTGCCGGCAGTTGATCAATGAGCCTTGAAACCCAGCGCAAAACCGAATTCGAAGAACTGCTGATCGACGCCGAAGCCGATGACGAGGTGGTGCAGCACACGCCATCGCCAGTGAGCCGCCCATGGTTGTTGCTGCTGGGCCTGGTGCTGGTGGCACTGAACCTGCGTCCGGCACTGTCGAGCATGGCGCCGTTGCTGGCCGACGTCTCCGCCAGCCTGGGGCTGTCGGCAGCCCGGGCCGGTCTGCTGACCACGTTGCCGGTGTTGTGCCTGGGCCTGTTCGCGCCGACCGCTCCGTTGCTGGCGCGCCGCTTCGGCGCCGAACGGGTGGTGCTGGGCATCCTCCTGACCCTGGCTGCCGGCATCATCCTGCGCAGTTCATTTGGCGAAGCCGGGCTGTTCGTCGGCAGCCTGATCACCGGAGCGAGTATCGGCATCATCGGCGTACTGTTGCCGGGGATCGTCAAGCGTGATTTCCCCCGGCAGGCGGGCACCATGACCGGCGTCTACACCATGGCCCTGTGCCTGGGGGCGGCATTGGCAGCCGGCGCTTCGGTGCCCCTGAGCCATTACTTCGGCGACAGCTGGAGCATCGGCTTGGGGTTCTGGGTCTTGCCGGCGTTGGTAGCGGCACTGGTCTGGTTGCCGCAGGTCGGGCACAAGCACGGTGCGCACCACGTGGCCTATCGCGTGAAGGGCTTGCTGCGCGACCGGCTGGCCTGGCAGGTGACGTTGTACATGGGCCTGCAATCGTCCTTGGCCTATATCGTGTTCGGCTGGTTGCCGTCGATTCTGATCGGCCGTGGCCTGAGCGCCACTGAGGCCGGGTTGGCGCTCTCGGGTTCGATCATCGTGCAGCTGTTCAGCTCGCTGGCGGCACCGTGGTTGGCGACGCGGGGCAAGGATCAACGGCTGGCGATTGTGGTGGTGATGCTGCTCACCCTCGGCGGCCTGTTCGGTTGCCTGTACGCGCCGCTCGACGGCCTGTGGGGCTGGGCGATCCTGCTGGGCCTGGGCCAGGGCGGCACCTTCAGCCTGGCGCTGACCTTGATCGTGTTGCGCTCGCGGGATTCCCACGTGGCCGCCAACCTGTCGAGCATGGCGCAAGGCTTTGGCTACACACTGGCGTCCATGGGGCCATTGGCGGTGGGTGTGCTGCATGACTGGACCGGCGGCTGGGGCGCCACCGGCTGGGTGTTCGCTGTGATCGGCCTGGGGGCCATCATCACAGGTCTCGGCGCCGGCCGAGCACGCTATGTGGGCGTGCTCAGCGAGCGGGTTTGATCCGCGGCCTCGAGGTAACGCAGGGGCTGCGTGCGGCCTACAGGTACACCACTTCCAGCGTCGCGGAGCCATCCATCGGCGTTTCCACACTCAGGTCGAGGTTTTGCCTGGCGTTGATCACGGCTTCCAGGGTCAGGGTGCTGGTCAGGTTCTGGATCGCTGATGGGCCGGCGGTGCTGCCGGCCACATCGGTGAAGCCCAGCAGGCTCCTGGAGCCGATATCGATGGGGTTGCTGTTGGATGTACGCCACGCCACGCCACCCGTGGTGGACTCGGTGCCGTAAGTCACCGGCAAAGCATCGGCCACCGTTTGCTTGGGATCGAATTTCACCGAGTACACGCCAATCTTGTTACCCGCGCTGTCCAGGCCCAGGCCGTAGTAAATCTCGCTGTTGACGTGAGCGGAGCCATCGCGGTTGTCGCGCATGCGCAGGGCATAGCGACCCGGGGCGTTGCAACTGACGGTCAGGGTCAGTGACTTGAGCGGCAGCCGGGTGCCCGTGGCCTGGTTGAGGTCCTGCCGGGAGATCTTGCCGAAGTCGATCAACCCACCGCCGGAAAACGCCGGGGTGCAGGCCATGGGGGTGATCAGGCCACCCACGGTCAGTTCCACCGTGGACGCGGCCTGGGCGGTTGAAATACTGGCCAGCCAGGCAAGGGCGGCCACGCGAATCAGTGAGGCGTTCATGGTTCAGCTCCTATAAGTACTTGATGGTCAGGGTCACCGAGCCTTCGAAGGGCACTTCTTCGCTCAGTGGCAGGGTGTTGGCGGGGGCGAGGGCTGGCACGACGTGCAGTTGGGCGGTCAGTTGCTGCACAGGTACTGGAGCGAATACGTCTTTTGGGGCAAATGCGGTGAGGAAGTGGTGCGAGAGAATGCTCGTGGGGGACCAGGACGAGGACGCCGTCGAGCCAATCGGTATCATCTCAACGCCGTCGGCCAACGCGGTATCGAGGGTCAGCAGCAGGAAGCCGAGCTTGGCGTTATTGCCGGTCAGCCCCAGGCCGAATGAGTTGGGTGAATCGTTGTAACTCGAGCCGAGGCGATTGTCCCGGGGCTCAAGGGCCAGCAGCGTCATGGCTTCACAGGTGATTGCCAGTTGCAGGCTGGTGGCGGGCAATAGGGTGGGTCGATCGCTGTTCAAGTCTTTGGCGGCTATCTTGCCCAAGTCATACACGCCGCCCTCGAACAGTGCGGGCGCGCAGGCGCTGGGCGTGATCAGGCCGTTGATACTCAGCTCGACGGTTGAGGCGGCCTGGGCCTGTAGCATGTGGGCCAGCCACACGCAGGCGGTCAGTCGGATCAGTATCGCTTTCATGGTTGCGTTCCTATAGGTAATGAATTTCGAGGGTGCCTGCGCCGTCGAGGCGTACCTCGTTGCCCAGGTCCAGGGTGCCCAAGGGCGCAATGGTCGCTTCCAGGCTCAACGTGGCGCTGAGGTGTTGAATGGCAGTGGGTCCCCCGGTACTGCCGGAGGTGTTGCTGAACCCCAGGTAGCGATTGGCGCCTACCGCAGTGATGCGCGCGCTGGCGCTGCTCCAGGGCAGGCCGCCGGTTCTGGAGAAGGTGTTGAAGACATGGGCGAAGCTGTCGGCAGCGATGTGCGACGGGTCGAACAGCAGGCGATAACGCCCGATTTTCTGGCGGCTGGCGTCCAGGCCCAGGCCAAAGGTGGTTTCATCCGTGGCGCCGGTTGCCGAACCCTGGCGGTTGTCCTGCATGCGTACGGCGAAGGTCGTCGGTGCATCGCAGGTCACGCTGAGGGACAGGGGCCGTGGCGCCAGAAGGGTGTCCTTGTCGATGGACAGGTCGCCGATCGAAAGTTTGCCCAGCTCCACATGGCCGCCGTTGGACAGGGTGGGGGTACAGGCGGCCGGCGCAAAACGTGCCTGCCAGTGCAACTCGCGCGAGCGCCCGGCGGCGACGGCGTCGAACAGCCCGGAGGTGTCCCAGGTGACTGCGTCGCGTACCCGGGCGGCATCTTCGTTGGCCCAGGCACTGGCCTGCAGTTGTAGCGACAGGTTGCGCCCGGTCACCGCGACGCCGCCACGCATCGGCACCACGCCGTGGTCGGGCTGCCAATTCAGATGGCCAGCGACCACCGATGGCGCCTGCCCCGGGCCTGCAATCAAACCAAGCTCGACCGTTTGACCGTCGAGCACTGCATCGCGCACTTGCAAGCCGTAGCTGCCGCGCTCGGTGAAGCGAAAGCGCCCAGGGCCCGCGCCCAGCCCACGATAAAACACACTCATGTCGATAGGTTGCGGGCAGTTCAACGTCAGGCTCAGTTGTCGCTCTCCCAGCAGGCGCTCGGGGGCGGGCACCAATGCCACGGCGCGGTTCATCAAACCAAAGTCCATGTGCGTCTGGCTGAGGTTGAGTTTGCATTCGTCGGCGGCCAGGGCGTGGGCGCCGAACAGCACGCCCATGACGTACAAGACAGGTTTCAGGCCCATGGTCACAGTCCTCATGGTTGGTGGCACCGGGCGGGTGCGGTTTCGTAATACACCTCGGGGTCGACGTCGTCCGCCAATTCGTAGCTCAGGCGGCAAGGCGCCTGGCCCGGGGCCTTGATCCACAGAGGACGCGGGTTGAGTACGTCGGGCAGGAAGACTTTGCTGTCCTCCTGCACCAGAGTGATGAATTCACCGTCGGCGGTGCTGACGGTCGCGCCGCGCGGCAACGGCTGACCGTTGTCGGTGGCTACGTTCAATAGCGCGCGCCGGGTGAGGGCGACGCCGAATTCAACCTTGTCCACCGCGCCGCGCCCGGCGGAAATCACCGCCAGGCCGTTATGGATATCGGCGTTGCGCGGCAGTGAGCGCGTCTGCACTTCCACCGGGCTGCGGCCGTAGGCGTTGAGTTGCGGCACAACGGCCTGGCCTTGCCAGTCGGTCCACACCGGGCCGCTGGGCGTTGCCACCTTGATACCCGCCATCTCGCCCACCGACATCACGGCAAAGGTGTCGCGCACCGGATAGGGCGAGAAGGTCAAGCCGTCGCCATGCACCACCACGCCGCCACGGGCGCCGCCCTGGTAACTGGAGTGCTCGTCGTTGCTGCGGGTGTAGTTGAAGTCCAGTTGGCTGTACCACGGCAGGGCCGAGACACCGATCGAAGACTCCACCTCGCGGTCGCGGCTGTCATGCTCCACGCCCACGCGGTAACTCAACTGGTCGTTGAGTTGCTCGTTCAACCCCACGCCCAGGCGATGCTCACCGCCGGCCCTGCGCGCCCAAGTGCGGGCGCGACGGTTTTCACCCAGCGGCAGGCTGATGTTCAGGTAAACGCTGTCATCGTTTTGCTGGCGGCCGCCCACCTGCCATTCGGCACTGGCGGACACCGACACCCGGCCAAAACTGGTGCCCCAGGACGCCAACGCGCGGCTGCTGCTTTCACCGTTATAGGCCGCAGTGCGCGACACGCCGGCACTGAACGCTCCCAGCGCTGGATGTGCCCAGGACGCGGTGAGGCTTTGCTGATCGCGATAGCGCGAGCGCTGTTGGTCGCGACTGTTGCCGACGAAGGTTGAGTCCTCGAGGTCGCGATAGCCCTGGGAGCGCCACGAGCCGGCAGTGGTCACCGACCAGTTTTCACTCAAGCGCTGGGACCAGGACACGTCCGTCTGGACGCCACGCTCACGCCCCTCGTGGCTGGCCTGGGCCGCTTGCGCCGAGACCTGCAATTGGCTGTCCTGCCAGGGCAGCCAACCCAGGTTGATGCCCGCCGATCGATAGTCATCGGCCATCAGTGCACCGCCGCCGAGGCTGACTTGCGGATGGATCGCACCACTCCACCCCGCGCTGACCACCCAGGGCTCGGTGCCGTCACTGTCGCCAATCTGCCGCACGCGGCCCGCCGCCACGGAATACCCCGGCGCCGGCAAGCCCAGCCCGAGCATGGCGGCAGGCACCGTAAAGCGGCGTTCTTCGCCGGTGGTTTCCTTGATGGTGACTTCCACGTCGGAGCGGCTGTTCAAGCGGCGCACATCCGTCAGCGCGAACGGTCCGGCCGGCACCACGGTGGAGTGAATCAGCGCACCGTTCTGGCGGACTTCCACCTGGGCCGGGCTGTTGGCGATACCGTTGATCGTCGCGCCCTGATTCTGGTCTTGCAGTGCGGTTTCGGTCAGCACTTGGGCGCCGGTGATCTGCGTGCCCGCCAGCACCGGGTTGTAGAGGCTGATCTGGCCGGCCTGGAACACGGCCTGTTGCTCGGCGAAGGTGCGCTGGGCATAGGCATCCAGATGAGTGGTGCGTGAGCGGCTGTCTTGCCAGGTCTTGACCTGGCGGCTGCGTACGATCCAGTCGCCGGCGTTGAAGCCGACTTCGGTGTTGGCTGAGCCGAAGCGGCTGGTGGCGTCACCGAACTCGTTATGCAGGCCCGTGAGGTCATAGTTGAGCAGGCCGGCAAAACCACCGGTCTGATAGCCGGAGATATCCTGCCGGGCGGGGCGCAGTGCATCGGTCGGTACCACCAGGGCCAGAGTCAGGCTGGCCGGGTCTTGCTCGATGACGGTTTGTCGGTAGCGCTCGAGGAAACGATGGCAGCCTGGGGTCTGGACTTCATCGGGCACTATCAGGTTGGCCGCATCCAGCAGGGCCTGGCTGAAGCAGAGACTGCCCTGGCGGTCGAATTCCACATCCACCCGCCCACGGCGTTGGCCGTTGACGCTCAGGTTGACGGCATGCCTGCCCGTGGCAAAACGGGGCGTTTGCAGGAGCAGGTTGGCCAACTCCGGATCGATGCCGCGATGGGACAAGGTTTGGGGGTCGAAGGCGCCGGCAATCAGGTTGTCGCTCGCCCAAGCTGCCTCGTATGGCAGTGAACCACCCAGGGTCAGCGCCAGCCCTGCCAATAAGGTGTGCGCGCGGCGTGGTGAAACGGCGGGCACGGCTTGGCCGCGGCGGTCAGTCATTACTGTGCTCACAAGGTCATTCTCAGCTGGGGGTGGCCTGCTGACTCTGCGGTTCAGTCAGGCCCTCCGGTGGCGTTGGCAGGCCACTCTTTTTTATAGGGTGATCGGTGCTTCGTAGGGCGCCACGGCAAAGCCATACACCGTGGCCGGTTGCAGTTGCACGCGACTCGCGCCGCTGCCGCTGGCCGTCACGCGCAGGGTTTCACCGGGCAGCACGTAGGTACGGGGCAGCAAGGCCGAACCGTCGCCGGGCAACAAGCGCAACTCCTGAGCCAGGCGTACCACATAGGCCGTGGGGTTGCTGACGCTCAATTGGTTGTTCTGCAGGCGCCACTCCAGTCCGGTCCAGGGTGTGCGGTTGGGGGGCAGGCCCTTGGGGTGCAGAATCACCGGCAGGTTCTGGCGCACGGTCACGCCCACCCGTGCGTGCCCGGCCTGGGCCGCCGAACGGCCTTGGGGCATGCCTTCGAATATCACCCGTTTCAGGCGCTGGGTTTTCAGCGGTTGCGGCGATTGCAGAATGAAACGGATCAGTTGGCTCTTGTTCGGTTCCACCCGGGCCAGGGGCGGGGTCACGAACAACAGCGAGGCTTTGTCCTCGGGGATGTCTTCAAGGGTCACGTGCAACAGCGCCAACTTGTCGTCGGTATTGGTCACGGACACCGAGGCTTCGCCGTCCGCCTCGTTGACGATGACCACCGAGGTGTCGGGCACCATGCCGTCGGCCAGCACCCATGAGGGGCCGGCGAACGTCAGGGCCAGTGCGCCGAGGTAGAGGCCGGCGTAGCGAATGGCGGTGAAGGCGCGGGTTGAAAAGGGCAGGGGGGACATGGCTACAGATACCTCAGGTCAAGCACGATGGAACCGTCCAGAGGGACTTCCTGCTTGAGGGTCAAATAGGCGGCCGCATTGATCGACGTATTGACTTGCAAGGTGGCCGCGATCTGGCGGTGGGGTTCCGGCACCAACGTGCCGGGGTGAGCGAACCCCATGTAATTGTTCGGGTAGGCATTGCTTTCCGGGAACCAGGTCAGGCCCTGATTGCTGGACGCCAGCACCAATACGCGCTCGCCGTCGCCCATCACGTCGCGAAAGGCAATGGACACGGTGCCGAGTCGTTCGGTGGGCGCGTAGACGTTATGGCCCAGGCCATAGTAAAAGCCCGGGCCCAGGGATGAATCGGCGCGATTGTCCAAGCCCACCAATACAAACAGCACTGACTCGTTGCAGCTCACATTCAGGTCCAGGGCCTGGGTGGGCAAGACGCTGAATTCGTATTGGTTGAGACTGCGTGCCGGCACCAATCCGTGGTCGACGATGCCGTTGGCCGACAGCGTCGGTGTACACGCGCTGGGGGTGATTATCCCGGTCACATTCAATTCGGTACTGGAGGCCGCCAACGCTGCGGGCCCGCTACAGAGCAGGCAAAGCATGGCAAGAAGGCGTGAAGAGGTGTGCTTCATGGGGAGGTTCACCGGTTGCCTGGTTCTTCGTTTCAGTGCAGGACACAGGCAGGTCTCATGACCTGCCTGTGTGCGTTTCGAGTGGGCTTAGAGGTAGCGCACCGTCACGGTCACCGAACCGTCGATGGCCACCTCGTTGGTCAGCGTCAATTGGCTGGAGGGGGCGATCTTGGGGCTGACCGTCAGGTCCGAGGTCAGCACCTGCACCGGGATGGGCGTGTCGACGGCGGTGTCGGCCACCGAGATCAGGTTGTCGGGCGTCAAGTTGCGCGCAACGACCCAGGTGACACCGCCGTCGACCGAGGTGATCGGCCGCCCCTCCACACCATCGGCAATCGGCGTGTTCAGGCTCAGGCCCATGGCCCCGAGCTTCTGTGTACCGTTGATCAGGCCCAGGCCGAATTCCGTGATGTCGCCGCCGTAGTTCGAGCCGGCACGGTTGTCATCGGCGTCCAGGGCCATGAGGGTAGCCGCATCACAGGTGACGGTCAGTTGTACGGTTTGCTCGGTGAGGGGCGTTACCTGGTCGACATTCAAATCCTTGGCGGAAATCTTGCCGTAGTCCACAGACCCGCTATTGGACAGGGCTGGAGTGCAGGCACTGGGGGTGATCAGGCCCTTGACGGTGAGATCGACGCTGGAGGCCGCGAAGGCGCTGGCGCTACCGGCCAGCAGTACGCTGGCGAACAAGGTATTCAAGGAAAGTTTCATGGTCAGGCTCCATATAAAGGGCAAGGGAAAAAGGGTTACCAGTACTTGAGTTGCAACGTGGCACTGCCATCGATCGGCAGCTCGTCCAGCAGGGTCAGGTCGCGGGCCGGGGCGATGATGGTGAAGGCCCGCAGGCGAGCGCTGAGCTCGGTGATGGCAATGGGGGTATAGGGGGCGCCCGCGGCGGCGAAGGCGGTGAGTGCGGCGTGCCCCAGGTAGGACGACGGCCCCCAGCTGGCACCGCCGTCCCGCGACATGATGGCCTGCACCGGTGTCGAATCCGCCACGGGTTCGAACAGTCCGAGCGCGACGCTGCCCAGCATCTGGTCATCGTTGACCACTCCCAGCCCGTGGAACACCGGATTGATGGCCGACGTTCCGCCACGGTTATCGACGGTGGTCAGGGTGAAATGCGTGGCGCCCTCGCAATGCACATCCAGTTGCATTTCACCGGGGAGCAAACGGGTCGGCAGATCGATGTCCAGGTCCCGACCGGTCAACTTGCCATGATCGACGACGCCCTCATTGGACAGGCTGGGGGTGCATGAACTGGGCGTAATGGTGCCCGAGACATTCAGGTCGGTAGTGCTGGCTGCGAAGGCTGCGGGAGCGCAGGTACTCAGTAACAGGGCAAGTGTGGCGCAGGTGTTTCTGTCCATCGGCACGGGTCCTTGTGTGAAGGGAAAGCAGTGGGGCTTACAGGTAGCGCAACTCCAACGTGGCGGAGCCGTCGAGGGGTTGTTCCTCGGTCAGGGTCAGGGTGCTGGTGGCGGCGATGACCGCGTAGATGCGCAGGTCGCTGCTCAAGGCGCGGATCGGGATTGGCGCCCAGGTCCCTGCGGCCTCAGTGCCGAATCCGGCCAGGCGGTCGCGGGTCCATAACGCGTTTTCGCTGCTCTGCTGCCAGGTGGCACCGTTGTCCCTGGATGCGAGGGTGGCGACCTGCACGCCGTCGGCGGTGGCGTTGTTCAGGCCCAGGTCAAAGGCACCTACCCGTTCGGTCTGGTTGATCAACCCCAGTCCATAGGAGGTCGGGCCGCCGATGGAGCTGCCGTCGCGGTTATCCAGGCCGATGAAGGCATACAGCGTGGCGGCTTCGCACTCCACGCCCAATTGCAACGTCGCGGGCGGCAACGCCTTGGCGCTGTGTTCGTAGAGATCGGCGGCGGATATCTTGCCAAAATCGACCACCCCGCCGCCGCTGAGCGAAGGGGTACAAGCGCTTGGCGTGATCAGGCCGGAGACGTTCAGGTCGGTGCTGCTGGCAGCCAGCAACGGGGTTGCAGTGGTCATCAGCAAGGTAGTGAAGAGCAGGGCATATTGGGCTTTCATGTGAACAGCGCATTCCTGGGCGAAGTGTTGGCACGAAGGGCAGTCAGTGGCTCGGGCGGGGCGCTGGCGTCGCGATATTGGAGGGATGTTGTAGGCGGCGACGCGCCTCTTGTTGCCTTGAGCCGGGACATATTTAACGCCCGTTCCCCTGGGGGCTGGAATGCAACAATTACGATAATGGCGCTGCCTGATACCGCTGCGATTTGCTGTTGGAATGTGCAGATCAACATGTAAGGAAAGTGGCTTAGTCGTAGTTGTTGTATCGCTCAAACTCATTCGTTCGGATATTTTTCGCGCTCTTTTTTAATCGATCCGGCTTCTTTTGAATGAAGCGGAATGTCTTTGCGCGAAAAGTTCGAGTGAAATCGTCTGACAGGCCATAAACCTTTTCAGGCGTCTCCTTGCGCCAGGTAAGCCTGGTGAGCTGATCGCTCTGCATGAGGTTGTTATGCCGGGCAATGCTCCACGTCGTTATTCACGAAAGGCTTCGCCCCCGGCTGATGTTCCCGCCCACTGGCAGCAGGCCCGGGTCCTGGTGGTCGATGATCATGCAACCTATCGATTGCTGGTCGGGTCATTGCTGCAGATGCTGGGGGTCGCCCACGAAGCCTGCGGCGATGGCCGCATGGCGCTGCACGCCTTGGAGACGGGGCATTTTGACTTGGTCATTACCGACTGCCGAATGCCGGTGATGGATGGCTTCGCCATGACGCGTGAATGGCGTCGACGCGAGTACGGCAAGAGCCGGCCTGGTATCCCCATCATTGCCATGACCGGACGCCTGGGGCCGGAAGAGATTCGCCGTTGCCTGGAATCCGGGATGGATGGGTGGCTGGTCAAACCCATCAACCTGGGCCAGTTGCACGAGTTACTGACGCAGTGGCTGGCGCCGGCGCCGTTGCTCTGCGCCCGTGGCCGGCAACCGCAGTCGCCGCGTCGTCGACGGGAACGATTCCCTTCCCGTGACAGCCTCATCGCGACCTTTGGCTCCTGGTCGGTGGTAGAGGCGATGTTGACAAGCCTGCTGCGAGAGGCCCGCGACGACTTGGAAGTGCTGGTGCAGGCGCGTATCAGCGGCGACGCCACGCTGACCTCGCAGCGCTTGCACCGACTGGCGGGCAGCGTGGCGTTTCTGGGAGCGACGGTTTTGGAGCGGCGGGCCGCGGTGTTGATTGACCGGGTACAGGCCAATGGGGTGGGAAGGAATCGGCAGGCATTGGAGCGATTCCACCGCGATGTCGAGTGTTATCTGCAGCGGTTGCATCAACTTTAAATTGAGATGCTTGTAAGAAGTTTCTTTGCTGATATGTAGGATTTATCTGTATGTAGTTTCCTTTTGTTTTGTGGGTTAAATGCCGACTTCCAGCGACGTGGGGGGTAACGCGCAATCACCCAGTTATTTCAGGTTGTTACATGAGGCAGAGCGCGCTATTTTGCGTAAATTCAAATTGCCATCACGGATAGTGTCGATGATTCGCATAATTATTGCTGACGATCACCCTATAGTTCGGATTGGGCAAAAAGTGGTGATCGAGGCAAGTGGTAAATACAAAGTCGTAGGAGAAGCCAACGGGCCGGATGAGTTGTTGGCACTGGTGAGCGGTATCCCGTGCGATATCATCGTGACCGACTTTGCGATGCCAGGGAACCAACAGGCAGATGGGTATGGCTTGTTGGGCTTGTTGCATCGGCAATACCCCAAATTGCCGGTGATTTTGGTGACGATGTTCGCCAACGTTGTGACGCTGCGCGAAGCGTTTGCCCATGGTGCGCGGGCGATCGTGGCCAAGAGCGCGTCGGCGAGGGAGCTGCCCCTGGCTCTGCGGGCGGTGGTCGAGGGGCGTACTTTTGTCAGTGAGTGCCTGCGCCTGCAGATGGAGCAAGCCGACTTGGCGCATCCGTCCCAGCCGCAATTGTCGGGCAAGGAGCGGGAGGTGGTCAGAATGCTCGCCAGTGGCATGACCGTCAGCCAGATTGCCGCACGGGTCAACCGCAGTATCTCGACCATCAGCAAGCAGAAAAGCACGGCCATGCAGCGTTTGTGTATCTCCACCGATGTGGATCTTTTTACCTACGCACGGCAAAGCGGCATGGTGCCTTAGTTGGGGTGAATAATGGATAAGTTGCAGTTTTGTTACAGGCTTGATGGTGATTCGTATTAGTTGTATGGGGGGATAAGCGTTGGCAGGTTAGTGTGTGTTCATGTACCCGATAGTTATAAATCGGCGACATAAAATACCTATGTCCAACACTGAGCTGAATACAGAGCAGCGTCTTGTTATAAGGCAAGATGCAAGTATCTGTATTGGCTTGAATGCGAGCACTTGAATCAATGAAATACTCACTGTCCCTTATTTCCTCCGTACTCCTGATCACGGCGAGTTCGAACTTGTTTGCCGCGTCCACCATAGACCTGAGCGTCGTGGGTACATTGACCCCTTCCGCCTGCACGCCAGCACTGTCACGCGCAGGAGTGGTCGATCATGGCAAGATTTCCATCGGCGATCTTTCTTACGACGCTTACCTGCCTGAGGCCACGCTGGCGTTGAGTGTCAACTGTGAGGCCGCGACATTGATGGCGGTCAAGGCCACGGATAATCGGTCCGGCAGTGCCTGGTTCGGTAGCGATACCGATGCGGTGTTTGGTTTGGGTTTCTACGGCGGGACCTGGCGCTTGGGCGGGTATCGGTTGATGGTGAAAAACGTCCAGGCCGACGGTGCCGTGGCCCCGGTGATCGAGTCCGTGGATGGCCAGACCTGGTTTCCCATCTCGCAAGATCAAACCTGGCAACCGCTCTGGATGCGCTCTGTAGGTGCGCCCGGTGAAGTCGACGCCATGCCGGTGCCGGTCCAGAACCTGGCGATGGACGTGATGGTACAGACACGGGTCAGAAAACCCAGGGGCGCCATCACCGAAGAGATCCCGCTGGACGGCAGCGCCACCCTGGATATCGTCTACCTCTGACGCACTCTCGCTTATCCATCGGGTGAATGAACATGGTGTTTCCAGGCGCCGCGGATTATCGTGCTGGCCTTATGCCGATAATTGCGGAGCCTGTTCATGAGTGATGCCCACAACGCCTTGATCACCGAGTTCTACAGCGCGTTCCAGCGCCTGGACGCCGAGGCCATGTCGGCCTGCTACACCGACGACGTGGTCTTCAGCGACCCGGCCTTCGGCGAACTGCGCGGCCGCGATGCCGGTGACATGTGGCGCATGCTCACCACCCGCGCCAAGGATTTCTCCCTGACCTTCGACAATGTGCGCAGCGACGACCGTAGTGGTGGCGCTCACTGGGTGGCGACTTACCTGTTCAGCGCCACTGGCAACACAGTGGTCAACGATATCCAGGCGCGCTTTGTGTTTCGCGACGGCAGGATCTGCGAACACCACGATCACTTCGACCTGTGGCGCTGGTCGCGCCAGGCCTTGGGCACCAAGGGGTTGTTGCTGGGGTGGACGCCGCTGGTGAAAAACGCCGTGCGTGCCCAGGCGCGCAAAGGCTTGAAGGCATTCCAGGCCAGTCGTTGATAAGCTTGGCAACTCCTATGCCTTGCCGAATCGATCCGTGAATACGCCTGACCCCAAACCCTGGTTCGTCTACCTGGTGCGCGCCGCCAATGGCTCGCTGTACTGCGGCATCAGCAATGACCCGGTGCGCCGGTTCGCCTCGCACCAGAGCGGCAAGGGTGCGCGGTTTTTCCTGTCCAGCCCGGCGGTGGCGCTGGTGTACACCGAGCAATGCGCGAGCAAGGGCGAGGCCCTGCGTCAGGAACGGCTGATCAAGAAGTTGAAGAAGAGCGCCAAGGAGTGCCTGGCGGCAAGTGGCTCATTGATTTGACTGATGAGTTCCCATCATGCCCGCGCCAGGGTTTGCAGGCTAAGCTAGCGATTCACTTCTCTCGCGGAGCCTGGCATGTCTGAGTTGATCCTCCACCACTACCCGCAGTCCCCCTTTGCTGAAAAAGCCCGGCTGTTGCTGGGCTTCAAGGGTTTGTCCTGGCGCTCGGTGCATATTTCGCCGGTGATGCCCAAGCCAGACCTCACCGCCCTGACGGGCGGCTATCGCAAGACCCCCGTGCTGCAAATCGGTGCCGATATCTACTGCGACACCGCGCTGATCGCCCGGCGGCTGGAACAGGAAAAAGCCGCTCCGGCCCTGTTTCTCCAAGGCCTGGAACTGGTCATCCAAGGCTTCGCCGCCTGGGCCGATTCGGTGGTGTTCTCCCATGCGGTGGCGCTGGTGTTCCAGCCGGAATCACTGGCGGTCAAGTTCGCCAAGGTGCCGCCGGAAATGCTCCAGGTGCTGGTGGCGGATCGCAGTAAACTGTTCAGCGGCGGCACGGCGACTCGGGTGCAATTGGATGTAGCCAAGCATCAATGGCCGGCGATTGTTGGCCGCATCGATCAGCAACTGCAGCACCAGGCCGGGGATTTCCTGTTCGGCGAGCCGTCGATTGCCGACTTTGCCCTGGCCCATCCCCTGTGGTTCCTCAAAGGCTCTTCAGTGACGTCGCCTTTGGTAGACACCTATCCCGCCGTTGCCGCCTGGTTGGATCGTGTGCTGGGTTTCGGCCACGGTACCTCCACTCAGATGAGCGCCGAGCAAGCCCTGGACGTGTCGCGCAATGCGACGCCGGCTGCTCTGCCCGAAGAACTGTTTGAAGACTTGAACGGCTTCAAGGCAGGCCAGCAGGTGACCATTTCGGCGACCGACTACGGCACCGACCCGGTCGCCGGCGAACTGCTGTTTGCCGGGCGTGAAGAACTGATCCTGCGCCGCACCGACGAGCGCGCGGGCACCGTGCATGTGCATTTCCCGCGCATCGGTTTTCGCATCCAGGCGCAGTAGGGAAAAATATTTGCAAATAAAAGTGAGGTAAATCCACCGCCCAACCGTGTAGTGCTTGAAACTGCGATCTATTCGCATTAACAGCGTTTTCTACACGGGTTCTCACAGCATGAAGTCAGCGGCGGGCGGTTGGGTTAAACAGTGGCTGGGAGCCTCGGTATTGGCGGTATCGGGTCTGGCGGTGCTGCCCTTGAGCATGGCGCAGGCACAAGAGCAGCAAAGCGCCCAGTTCACCTTTGCCCTGGCAGCCAAGCCGCTGCCCCAGGCCCTGAGCGATTTCAGCCGGGTCACCGGGATCAGCGTGATCTACACCGACGAAGCGCCCTACGGCATCAAGGCCCCGGCGGTCAGCGGCCAGATGAGCGCGATCCAGGCCCTGCAGCGCCTGCTGGGCAATTCCGGCCTGACCTTCCGCCAGATCGACGCTCGCACCCTGGCCTTGGAGCCGGTGCCCACCGAAGGCGCGGTCAACCTCGGCGCCACCACCATCAGCGGTGCCAGCCAGGTCCAGGACAGCACCAGCTACCAGCCACCACCCACCAGTTCGGTAATGCGCTCCCATGGCCTGCTGCTGGAGACCCCGCAAACCGTCAACGTGGTCCCCGCCCAAGTGCTGCGCGACCAGACCCCGCGCAACCTGGATGACGCCCTGGGCAATATCAGCGGCATCACCCAGGCCAACACTCTGGCCAGCACCCAGGACGCGGTGATGCTGCGCGGCTTTGGCGACAACCGTAACGGCTCGATCATGCGTGACGGCATGCCCATCGTGCAGGGCCGTGCGCTGAACGCCACGGCGGAGCGGGTCGAAGTGCTCAAGGGGCCGGCGTCGTTGCTGTACGGCATCCAGGACCCGGGCGGCGTGGTTAACATCGTCAGTAAAAAGCCTGAACTGGTCCAGTCCACCGCCCTGACCGTACGCGGCTCCACCTTCGGTGACGGCAAGAACGGCAGCGGCGGCAGCCTCGACACCACCGGCCCGATTGGCGACAGCGGCCTGGCCTATCGGCTGATCGTCGATCATGAAGACGAAGATTACTGGCGCGACTTCGGCACCCACCGCGAGAGCCTGATCGCGCCGTCGCTGGCTTGGTATGGCGACAGCACCCAACTGCTGTTCGCCTATGAGCACCGCGAGTTCCTCACGCCGTTCGACCGTGGTACCGCCATCGACAAGTCCAACCACCCGCTGGACATCCCGGCCACACGTCGTTTGGATGAACCGTTCAACAACATGGAAGGTCGCTCCGACCTTTACCGCTTCGAAGCCGACCACGACCTGAACGACGACTGGAAAGCCCACTTCGGCTACAGCTGGAACCGCGAGACCTATGACGCCAGCCAGGTGCGCGTCAGCGCGGTAAACACCAACGGCACCCTGACCCGCAAGATGGATGGCACCAAGGGAGCGATCACCACCGACCGTTTCGCCACTGCAAGCCTGGAAGGCAAGGTCAATGTGTTCGGCCTGCAGAACGATGTGGTGTTCGGCCTGGATGATGAGTACCGCAAGATCTACCGCGCTGACCTGATCCGCCAGAATTCGCGCGGCACCTTCAACTACAACAACCCGGTGTATGGCAACGAAGTGGCGGGCACCACCGTCAGCCCCGCCGACAGCGCCCAGACCGACCTGCTGCGCAGCGACTCGCTGTTCTTCCAGGATGCGATTCACCTCAACGACCAATGGATTTTTGTCGCCGGCGCGCGCTACCAGATGTACGACCAATACGCTGGCAAAGGCGTACCGTTCAAGGCCAACACCAACGGCAATGGCCAGGCCTGGGTGCCGCGTGCTGGGCTGGTGTACCGCTACACCGATGAGTTGTCGTTCTATGGCAGCTACACCGAATCGTTCAAGCCCAACTCCACCATTGCTGCCTTGGCCGACGGCAGCACGCTGACTGGCGACCTGACGCCCGAGAAATCCAAGTCCTGGGAGCTGGGGGCCAAGCTCGACATCCCTGGGCGCATCACGGCCAGTGCCGCGTTGTTCACCATCGACAAGCGCAACGTGCTGGTATCGGTCGGTTCCGGCGCGAACACTATCTACAGCATTGCCGGCCAGGTGCGTTCCCGCGGCCTGGAACTGGACGCCACCGGGCAACTGACCGACAAGTGGAGCCTGATCGGCAGCTACGCCTACACCGACGCCGAAGACATCAAGGACAAGGACCCGACCCTGGAAGGCAACCGCCTGCAGAACGTGGCCAAGCACACCGGCTCGCTGTCGGTGGCCTATGACTTCGGCAACGTGTTCGGGGGCGATCAGTTACGGGTGGGGACCGGCGCGCGGTATGTCGGCGAGCGTGCAGGCGATGCCGCCAACGATTTCACCCTGCCGGGGTACACCGTGGCGGATGCGTTTGCCACGTATGACACCAGGATTGACGGGCAGAAGGTCAAGTTCCAGCTCAACGTGAAGAACCTGTTCGACCGCGTCTACTACACCTCGGCGGCCAGCCGGTTGTTTGTGTCCATGGGGGATGCGCGTCAGGTGTCGGTGTCGAGCACCCTGGAGTTCTGATGCGCCTATTGTGTGGCGAACTGGCTTCCGTGGTGAGCAGGCTTCTGTGGCGAGCGGGCTTGCCCCGCGTTGGGCCGCGCAGCGGCCCCAAACCTGGTCGGTGAGAAATAACTGGTATAGCGCGGTGTTCTGATGGGGGCTGCTGCGCAGCCCAACGCAGGGCAAGCCTGCTCGCCACAGGGGGAGGGAGCTGTTAGCGTTGCTGCCACTGACCGCTTTAGGAAAACGCTACTGATGTACTTTGGAAAATGGATATCCACCAGCGGGATGCTGGTGGGCTTGAGCTTATTGCTGGGTGGCTGCGCGAGTGTTTCCCAGACGTCCACCCCAACCATCATCGACCAGTTGATGGCCGACCCGGCCCTCAACGGCGCCACTGTGTCCCTGATGGTGCGTGATGCCCGCAGCGGCAGCACCCTCTATCAACACAACCCGCGAACCCGCCTGATTCCCGCATCCAATCTCAAGCTGCTCACCACCGCAGCGGCGATGGATGTGCTGGGGCCGCAGTATCGTTTTTCCACGCAACTGTTGAGCAACGGCACGCAACAAGGCGAGCGTCTCAGCGGCAACCTGTACCTCAAGGGCCTGGGCGACCCGACCACGCAGTTCGCCGACTACCAGGCATTGGCGGCACAGCTTGCCGGCCAGGGCGTGCGTCAGATCCAGGGCGACCTGGTGTTCGACGATAGCTTTTTCGACGCCGAACGCCTGGGCGTGGATTGGGCCCAGGACGACGAAAGCACCTACTACGGCGCGCAAATTTCGGCGCTGACCGTGTCACCCAATTCTGATTTTGATGCGGGCACGTTGCTGGTCACCGCCAAAGCCCCCGCCGTGGTGGGTCAGCCGGTCAGCGTGTTGGTGAGTCCGTCCACCGACTACGTGCAACTGGACAACCGTGCTGTCAGCGGCCCCGGCAACAATTACGGCATCACCCGCCAGCACGGCACCAACCTGCTGCAACTCACCGGCGCGTTGGCGCCGGGCAAGCAAAGCCGGCAGTGGGTGAGTGTGTGGGAGCCGACGCAACTGGTGGCGAATCTGTTTGAGCAAGCACTGGCGCAGCAAGGCATCCAAGTGCTCGGGCGTCGTGTGATCGGCGGTGCCAGTCCTGCGACGGCCAAGGTCGTGGCGGAACATCAGTCGGCGCCATTGCAGGAGCTGATCACGCCGCTGCTCAAGCTTTCGAACAACAACATGTCCGAAGCCTTGCTCAAGGCCATGGGGCGCAAGACGTCCAATGCGGGCACGGCGCAGGCGGGGGTGGCCGCGGTGGCGGACTTCATGCGGCGTCAGGGCCTGGACCCGACGACTCTCAGCCAGGTCGACGGTTCGGGCCTGTCGCGGCGTAACCTGGTGTCTTCCCAAGGCCTCACCGATCTGCTGCTGGCCACCGCCAGACAGCCGTGGTTCGACGCCTGGTACAACGCCTTGCCGATTGCCGGCAACCCGGACCGCATGACCGGTGGCAGCCTGCGCTATCGCCTGAGTGGGACGCCTGCGCAAAACCACCTGCACGCCAAGACCGGCTCCATGGCCGGCGTGTCGTCGCTGAGCGGCTACATCAGCGACGCCCAGGGCCGGCGCCTGGTGTTTTCAATGATCAGTAACAACTACCTGAGCAGCGCCGCGCCGATCCGCGCCCTGGAGAACCGCGTGGCGTTGGCCCTGGCCCAATGGCACGATTAGCTCAGGGCTGATAACCCATGCGCCAACTCACGGCCCGGGTCGCCGCCAGCAAGCGCTGCGCCGCCGGGCCGTCTTCATCGGCATGGAACAACGAGGTGGGGCCGACCACGGTCATCACCGCAGCCACTTGGCCGATGGCGTTGAACACCGGTGCGGACAGCGCATCGACGCCGGGCATCAACAAACCATGCACAAAGTGCAGGCCACGGCTGCGGATCTGTTCGCAGGTGATGGCGTAGGCCTGGTCGTCCGCCAACGCATGGGCGATGCCGGCCTGGATCTCACGTTCGCGCAGCTCCACGGTTTCCCGCGACGGCAGGAAGGCGCTGAACACCAGCCCGGTGGACGAACTGAGCAACGGCAGCACCGAACCCAATTGCGTCACCACCGTCACCGCGCGCACCGCCGGTTCGATCTGCACCACGGTCGCGCCCTGGTTGCCCCACACCGCCAAAAAGCAGGTTTCATTCAATTCATCGCGCAACTCCGCCAGGGGCAGTGCGCCGACTTTCAGCACGTCCATACTGCCCAGCGCCGCCAGGCCCACACGCAACGCTTCGCGGCCCAGGCCATAGTGGTTGGTGGCGGTGTTCTGTTCGGCGAAACCCGAGGCGATCAGCGCCTGCAGGTAGCGGTGCACCTTGCTGGCCGGCATCTGTACGTGTTCGGCCAGGCGTGACAGCGACGTGGCCGGGGACAACTCGGCCAGGGCCTTGAGGATATCGGTGCCCACTTCGGCCGAGCGGACTTTCTGTTTACCGGTGTCGCGGGGCTTTTCCATGGAGGGACGAGAATCCGAGAGATGAATGGGCGTCTTTATAGCTTGACGGTCGATAGTGATCAAATTACGTTATGCGTAACTGGATTACGATAAAAACAACTTCCGTGCAGAGGATGATCCATGAACCTCGAATACCTGTCGGGCTTTGGCAATGAATTCGCCAGCGAAGCCTTGCCCGGCGCACTGCCCGTCGGCCAGAACTCCCCGCAAAAAGCGCCCTACGGTTTGTACACCGAACTGTTCTCCGGCACCGCGTTCACCATGGCCCGCAGCGAAGCCCGGCGTACCTGGCTGTACCGCATCCAGCCGTCGGCCAATCACCCGGCGTTTATCAGGCTTGAACGACAGTTGGCCGGTGGTCAGCTGGGCGCGGTGACGCCCAATCGCCTGCGCTGGAACCCGCTGGATATGCCGAGCGAGGCGACGGACTTTATCGACGGGCTGGTCGGGATGGTGGCTAATTCCGGGTCAGAAAAGCCCTCAGGCATCAGCATCCATCACTACCGCGCCAACCGCTCCATGGAGCGTGTGTTCTTCAACGCCGACGGCGAGTTGTTGGTCGTTCCCGAGCAAGGCCGCCTGCGCATCGCCACCGAGCTTGGCGTGTTGGAAGTGGAGCCACTGGAAATCGTCGTGTTGCCTCGTGGCCTGAAGTTCCGCGTCGAGCTGCTGGACGCGCAAGCGCGCGGTTACGTCGCCGAGAACCATGGCACACCCCTGCGCCTGCCGGACCTGGGCCCCATCGGCAGCAATGGCCTGGCCAATCCGCGTGATTTCCTGACGCCGGTTGCGCACTATGAAGATGTGAAGAAACCGACGACGCTGGTACAGAAATTCCTCGGCGAACTCTGGGCCTGCGAGCTCGACCATTCCCCACTCAACGTGGTCGCCTGGCACGGCAACAACGTGCCGTACAAATACGACCTGCGCCGTTTCAACACGATTGGCACCGTCAGCTTCGATCACCCGGACCCGTCGATCTTTACCGTATTGACCTCGCCCACCAGCACCCACGGCCTGGCCAACCTCGACTTCGTGATCTTCCCGCCGCGCTGGATGGTGGCCGAGAACACCTTCCGCCCGCCGTGGTTCCACCGCAACCTGATGAACGAATACATGGGCCTGATCCAGGGTGCCTACGACGCCAAGGCCGAAGGCTTCCTGCCGGGGGGCGCATCTCTGCACAGCTGCATGAGCGCCCACGGCCCGGACGGCGAGACCTGCACCAAGGCCATCAACGTGGAGCTGGCGCCGCACAAGATCGATAACACCATGGCGTTCATGTTCGAGACCAGCCAGGTGCTGCGCCCGACCCAGTTCGCCCTGGACTGCCCGCAACTGCAACCTGCTTATGACGCGTGCTGGGCCTCGCTGCCCGCTACCTTCAACCCGAACCGGAGATAACCCATGACGCAGCCCACACTCACCCGCAGCTGGGTGGCCTCCGCCAACGGTCACACCGATTTCCCCTTGCAGAACCTGCCACTGGGTGTGTTCAGCATCAACGGCGGTGCGCCACGCAGTGGCGTGGCGATTGGTGACTCGATCCTGGATCTGCATGCCGCCATCGACGAGTTCAGTGGTGATGCCCGCCGCGCCGTCGAGGCTACCGCCGGTGGTCAACTGAACGCATTTTTTGAACTGGGCCGAGGCCCGCGCGTGGCCCTGCGCGAGCGTCTGCTGGAACTGCTGGCCGAAGGCAGCCCATTGCAAACCCGCGAGGCACAGGTACTGCACCGCGCCGCCGATTGCCGGATGCACGTACCGGCGCAGATCAACGACTACACCGACTTCTATGTGGGCATCGAGCACGCGCAGAACGTCGGCAAACTGTTCCGTCCCGATAACCCGCTGCTGCCCAACTACAAGTACGTGCCGATTGGTTACCACGGCCGCGCCTCGACCATCCGCGCCTCGGGCGCCGACGTGCGTCGTCCCAAGGGCCAGACCCTGCCGGCCGGCCAGACCGAGCCGACCTTCGGCCCGTGTGCACGCCTGGACTATGAGTTGGAACTGGGTATCTGGATCGGCCAGGGCAACGAGATGGGCGATTCGATTGCCATTGGTGACGCGGCGGACCACATCGCCGGTTTCTGCCTGCTCAATGACTGGTCGGCGCGGGATATCCAGGCCTGGGAATACCAGCCATTGGGGCCGTTCCTGTCGAAAAGCTTCATCACCACCATCTCACCGTGGGTGGTCACGGTCGAGGCACTTGAGCCGTTCCGCACAGCGCAACCGGCGCGCCCCGAAGGCGACCCGCAACCGCTGCCGTACTTGCTGGATAAACGCGACCAGGCTGCGGGCGCCCTGGATATCGAATTGGAAGTGCTGCTGACCACCGCCGCGATGCGCGAACAGAACCTGCCGGCATTCCGCCTGGCCCTGAGCAACAGCCTGCACATGTACTGGACTGTCGCGCAATTGGTGGCGCACCACAGCGTCAATGGCTGCCAGTTGCAGGCCGGTGACCTGTTTGGTTCGGGCACCTTGTCCGGGCCGCAGGCGGGCCAGTTCGGCAGCCTGTTGGAAATGACCGAAGGTGGCAAAAAGGCGGTCGAGTTGCCGTCCGGCGAGGTGCGCAAGTTCCTTGAGGATGGCGACGAAATCATCCTGCGCGCCCGCTGCCGCCGTGAAGGCTTTGCCTCCATCGGCTTCGGCGAATGCCGTGGCACCGTGGTCGCGGCGCGCTAGGAGGGCCCGGCGATGGAACTCTACACTTACTACCGTTCCACTGCGTCGTACCGGGTGCGCATTGCCCTGGCGCTCAAGGGCCTGGATTTCACTGCCGTACCGGTCAACCTGCTGGTGCCGGCGGGCGGTGCCAATCGCCAGCCGGAGTACCTGGCGATCAATCCGCAGGGCCGTGTGCCTTCGTTGCGCACCGATGAGGGCGAGCTGTTGATTCAGTCGCCGGCGATCATCGAATACCTGGAAGAACGTTATCCACAGGCACCGCTGCTCTCCAAGGACCTGGCGACCCGCGCCCATGAGCGTGCGGTGGCCTCGATCATCGGCTGCGATATTCATCCGCTGCACAATTCCAGTACCCAGAACCTGCTGCGCCAGTGGGGGCATGACGAGGCGCAAGTGCTGGAATGGATCGGCCATTGGATCAGCCAGGGCCTGGGTGCGGTGGAGCAGTTGATCGGCGACACGGGGTTTTGTTTTGGCGAGCAGCCGGGGCTGGCCGATACGTTCCTGATTCCCCAGTTGTATGCGGCGGAACGCTTCAAGGTGCGATTGGCGGCGTACCCGCGCATCGGGCGGGTGGCGGCATTGGCGGCGCAGAATCCGGCGTTTGTGAAAGCACACCCCGCCAATCAACCTGACACGCCTTAGGACACACTGTGGAAGGGTGCAAGCCCCTTCCACATTTTGACCTGCAACACCCTTATAAAAATAATAGGTACCTTGCGATGCATAATCAGATTGCCAGCTTTCGCGCGGCACTCGACGCCCGTCCGGTGTCGCGCTACCAGTGGTTGATTCTCCTGTTGCTGGCGCTGCTGCTGGTGACCGATGGCTACGACGCCCAGGTCCTGGGTTATGTGGTGCCGGCGCTGGCCCAGGACTGGGGGCTGGAGAAGGCTGCCTTTGGCCCGGTGTTCAGCGCCAACCTGCTCGGGCTGACCTTGGGCTCGTTGCTGGTCACCCCGCTGGCGGATCGTTTCGGGGTACGCCGTATCCTGCTCGGCTGTGTGCTGATCTACGCCACCCTGACTGTGCTGATGGTGTTCGCCAACTCGCTGACCACGTTGATGGCCGCCCGATTCATCTGTGGCATCGGCATGGGCGGCGCAATGCCGAGTGCGATGGCCTTGATGTCGGACTATTCCCCTCCACGCCTGCGCACATTGATGGTGACTTTGGCGGCTTGTGGTTTCTCGTTCGGCGGCGCGGCGGGCGGGTTTGTGGCGGCGGGGTTCATCGAAGGGTTTGGCTGGCAGGCCGTGTTTCTCGCCGGTGGCGTGACGCCGTTGCTGCTGTTTCCGTTTCTGGTGTGGCTGTTGCCGGAATCCTTGCCGCGTCTGTTGCGCGACGCTCCGCCTTATGCGCGGCTGCAAAGCGTGACGTCGCGGATGTTGCCGGGCTGGCAACCGCCGTTGGCCACCGAGGCGCAAAACCAACAGGAGCAGGGCAGCAAACTGACGGTGGTGGAGTTGTTCCGCAATGGTTATGCACGACCGACGCTGCTGATCTGGGCGACCTTTTTTGTCAGCCTGATCCTGTTGTACTTCATGATCAGCTGGTTGCCGTCGCTGCTGCTGGAAAGTGGGCTGGCGTTGAAAGAAGCCAACCTGGTGACCTCGATGTTCCTGTTCGCCGGGACCTTGGGCGCCATCGGCATGGCCTGGTTCGCCGACCGCTTGAAAAGCAAGGTGCGGCTGTTGTCCGGCGTGCTGGCGATAGCGGCGGTGTGCACCATCCTGCTCGGCCTGAACCATGACAACCCCCGTTACCTGGTGGCCTGTGTGTTTGCAGCCGGGTTTTGCATCATCGGTGGGCAACTGACGCTCAATGCCTTTGCCAGCAATTTTTATCCGGCACAGGTGCGCGCCACGGGGACGGGCTGGGCGTTGGGGGTGGGGCGGTTTGGTTCAATCCTGGGCCCGTTGTTTGGCAGCATGTTGCTGGCGATGCATATCCCGGTGGAGCAGATTTTCTTCTTCTGCGCGATACCGGCGGTAGTGGCGGCGTTGTTGATTATCCAGGTGCGTTCGCCTGGGGCTGGGGGGCCGAAGAGCGCGATGCCCGGCGATATTCTCAAGGCACCGGCCAATCACTGACACTGCGAGCGAACTGGCTGTGGCAAGTCGTGGGTTCAGTGCACCACTGAGTTGGGCGGCAAATGCCCCAGGCGTTCGGTCAGGCGCAGGCGCTGGATCGGGTCTTCGCTGAGCATCAGCGCGTGTTCCAGATCGAAGCGCTCGGCGTTGGGGCAGTCCAGGCGCTGGTACAGGCTGGCCCGTGCCAGGTAATCGGCGGCGCTGGCATTGCCCAGTTCCAGCACACGTTCGGCGTCGACCAGGGCCTCGAGCGGGGCGTCGTTGGACAGGTGCAATTGCCGCAGGTTGCGGGACAGTCGCTGCAGGATCGAACGCGGGTCGGCGGTGTGCAGGTGGTCGGCCTGCAGCTTGAGGTTGGGGCCGTACTGGCGTTGCAGCAGGTCGCGGCAATCATTGGGATACAGGCGCCGGCCGCCGCACGGATCCAACAGGTGATCGGCGCCGGGTACGCGCAGCAGGAAATGCCCGGGGAAGTTCACGCCGACCATGGGGATATCCATCCGTCGCGCCAGCTCCATGGCGATCAGCCCCATCGCCAGGGGTTGTCCGCGCTTGCGTTGCAACACCTTGTCCAGCAAGGCGGCGGCGGGGCGCAGCGGGGTGAATTCATCCTGGGCAAACCCCAGGTCATTCAGGCGCCGCAGCAACGGCTGGCCCAGCTCATCCGCCGGCAGCATGGGCATGCCGATGCTCACCTGTTGTTGCAGCAGCGTCAGCTCCTGCAGGATCACGGATGGCTGCACCGCCGGGTCATGCTCGGCCGCAATCCACAACGCTGCTTCAAACAGCGCGGGCGGGGAGCTTTCCAGGCAGGCGAAAAAGGCTTTGCGGGGGTTCATTGCAATCTCCGGCGGATGCCCCCGTTTTAGCCTTGCTGGGAATTTTCGTCCAGTGGCTTGGGAAATATCCTGCGCGCTTATGTCGCAAGCCCTACCAAATCGGCCGGCTTATTCCAGCGTATTCCGGCAGTTTTCTACCGCAAGCCTATACTTGGCCCACTACCAGAAGTGACTCGGGAGCTTGACGATGTTTGCTCTCATGCACAGCACCCGCCTTGAATCGCTGCACTTGAGCGTCGACCCGGTCACCGGGCTGAAGGCGGTCATTGCCATCCATAACAGCCGTCTGGGGCCTGCCCTTGGCGGCTGTCGCTACCTCTCCTATCCCGACGACGAAAGTGCCGTGGCAGATGCTGCGCGCCTGGCCCAAGGCATGAGCTACAAGGCGGCCCTGGCCGGTTTGCCGGTGGGCGGTGGCACCGCCGTGATCCTGCGTCCCGCTCATGTGGAAAACCGTGCCGCCTTGTTTGAAGCCTTTGGACGTTGCATCGAACAGCTCGACGGACGCTACATCACCGCCATCGACAGCGGCACTTCGGTGGCCGACATGGACTGCATCGCCCAGCACACCCGCTACGTCACCAGCACCACCGCTGCGGGCGACCCTTCGCCCCACGCTGCCATGGGCGTGTTCGCCGGCATCCGCACCACCGCCATGGCACGCCTGGGCAGCGACAACCTCGAAGGCTTGCGTGTCGCCATCCAGGGCCTGGGCAACGTCGGCTTCGCCCTGGCTGAACAACTGCACGCGGCCGGGGCCGAACTGCTGGTGAGCGACATCGACCACGGCAAGGTGCAACTGGCCATGGAGCAACTGGGCGCACACCCCATCGCCAATGACGCCTTGCTCAGCACGCCGTGCGACATCCTCGCCCCCTGCGGCCTCGGTGCCGTGTTCAACCGCCAGAGCGTCGGCCAACTGCGCTGCGCCGCCGTGGCCGGTTCCGCCAGTGCACAACTGACCCACCTCGACAACGCGGATCAACTGGAGGCGCGTGGCATCCTCTACGCACCGGACTACGTGATCAACTCGGGAGGGCTGATCTACGTCGCCCTCAGGCACAGCGGCGCAGAGCTCCCTTCCATCACCGCGCACCTGTCCAACATCGGCACGCGCCTCACCGAAATCTTCGCCCACGCCCAGGCCGAAAAACGCTCACCCGCCCGCGTGGCCGACGAACTCGCCGAGCGCCTGCTTTACCAATAGCCAGGTATTAAAAAGGCCCTGAACCAATGATTCAGGGCCTGTTCAATTCGGGCTTTATTCCGCCGCCGCGTTCAGCAACTCGGACAACGCGTCCGGCTGGCTCTTGAACGCCTTGGCGAACACATCGCGGTTCTTCGCCATGTAGATCCCGGCTTCTTCCACCTGCTGCTCGCTCAGGGACGGCACGGCTTTTTGCAACACTTCTGCGAGCAACTCGGCGAGTTCAAGCATCTTGTCATGACGGTCAGCTTCGGCTTTATCCATGAACAAACGCTCCAGATCTCGGCTGCTGCGGTATACCACTTCGACGGCCATTCACCACCTCACATGCCTTCACGATAGTTGTCTTTTGCGACTACTGTATTTATATACAGCGAAAAGGGTAAGCCAAACCGTGGGGTTTGGGTAGCAGTTTTTTAATGTAGTCTGGAAATACGGGATTGGAGTGCCTCATATCACCCCGCCATCATCTTATACCTGCCCCTGGCCTTTTTTCTGCATGCAGAACAACCGTCACGTCCAACCCGCATTATCCGGTCGAGTCGACCTAAGGAAGCATCATCGTGAAAATCAACTGGGCCGAAAGGCTGCGCCAGCAAGTACATGGTCTGGCCGAGTCCCTGGGCAATCTGTTCGTCGAGTCGTTCCACTACCTGGCGCTGTTCGCCATTGGTGCGGTGACGGCCTGGGCGGCGGTGATGGAGTTTCTGGGGATGCTGGAGAACGGACACATCAAGATCGATGACATCTTGCTGCTGTTCATCTACCTGGAATTGGGCGCGATGGTGGGGATTTACTTCAAGACCAACCACATGCCGGTACGCTTCCTGATCTACGTGGCAATCACTGCGCTGACGCGTCTGCTGATCTCCAACGTGTCCCATCACAACCCGCCGGATGTAGGCATCATCTACCTGTGCGGTGGGATTCTGCTGTTGGCGTTCTCGATCCTGGTGGTGCGCTATGCCTCATCGGCATTCCCTTCCGTGAAGGTCGAAGGCCCGCGTCGCAAGGGCGAGGCGAGCCTGGAAACCGAGAAGGGCGAGCTTTAAAGCCCGACGCTGAAGGGCAGGGTACGGGCAGGCGGGCGCTGTAGCACTTTGTGGTCGCCATCCGTCATCACCGTGAGGATGTCCATGGCGCTGTGGCCCTGCTCGATGGCGATGCCGAACTGGATGCTCTGCACCAGACGCTTGAGCCGCTTTGGATCATTGCGTTGCTCGGCGCTGATCATGCGTTTGGCTACCACGCCCTGCTCGTTGGAGAGGGTCAGCATGATGCTGCCGTCCAGGCGTTGGATGCTCAGATTGACGCGGTATTGCGGGGTGAAGGTATCGGTGATGATCTGAAAAGGATTGTCCATGGTGTGTTACCGCCTGATAAGAACATGCAGTCATTGACGACCGGTGTCGGGATTAGTTCGCGTCTCCTGACCACCGGCCACTTCGTCGTTGAGGTTTAACAAAGTCCGTTTGCCTCATGAGCTGTACAGCAAAGGCCGTGCCGTGTGGAGCGCGTATCCCAATGTGGGAGGGGGCTTGCCCTCGATAGCAGACTTTCAGCCAATGAATACTTGGCTGGAAGACCGCTATCGGTGGCAATCTCCCTCCCACCGTTGTTTTGGGTCGTGCTTGAGTGGGGTGACCTGTTTCAGGGCAGTCCCGAGAAAACGATCGCTGACAGCGCAATCAAGCCAATCAGCACTCCACCCAACTGACCGCCAGGCCGCCCCGTGAAGTTTCTTTGTATTTGTCATGCATATCGGCGCCGGTATCGCGCATGGTGCGGATCACCCGGTCGAGGGAAATGAAGTGCTTGCCGTCACCGCGCAGGGCCATTTGCGTGGCGTTGATCGCCTTGACGGCGGCGATGGCGTTGCGCTCGATGCACGGCACTTGCACCAGGCCACCGACCGGGTCGCAGGTGAGGCCCAGGTTATGTTCCAGGCCGATTTCCGCGGCGTTTTCCAGTTGCTCGGGGGTTGCACCGAGCACGTCGGCCAAGCCGGCGGCTGCCATGGCGCAGGCCGAACCGACTTCGCCCTGGCAGCCAACCTCGGCACCGGAAATGGAAGCGTTTTTCTTGCAGAGGATGCCGACGGCGGCGGCGGCCAGGAAGAAATTGACCACGTCGTCGTCAGACGCGTCGGCGTTGAACTTCATGTAGTAATGCAGCACGGCCGGGATGATCCCGGCGGCACCGTTGGTCGGCGCGGTGACCATGCGCCCGCCGGCGGCGTTTTCTTCGTTGACGGCGAGGGCGAACAGATTGACCCATTCCATGGCGGACAAGGTGGAGGTGATGACATTCGGCTTGCCGATTTCCAACAGGCTGCGGTGCAGTTTCGCCGCGCGGCGTGGCACATCCAGGCCGCCCGGCAGGATGCCTTCATCGCGCAGGCCTTGCTCCACGCATTCGCGCATCACCGACCAGATATGCAGCAGGCCACTGCGGATATCGGCGTCGCTGCGCCACGCACGTTCGTTGGCCATCATCAGTTCGGAAACCCGCAGGCCGTGCTTGTTGCACAAAGCCAGCAGTTCGACAGCGCTGGAGAAGTCGTAGGGCAATTGCACATCGCTGGCCGGTGCAATGCCGGAGGCTGCTTCTGCGGCGCCGATAATGAAACCACCGCCCACCGAGTAATAGGTTTGCTCGCTCAGCAGGCCGTTTTCACCGTAGGCGTGCAGGGACATGGCGTTGGGGTGGTAGGGCAGGCTTTCGTCCAGTAGCAGGAGGTCGGTGTGCCAGTTGAAGGCAATGTCCTGCTGGCCGGCGAGTAACAGTCGGCCGGATTCACGCAGTTGCTGGATATGCGCATTGATCGAGGTGGGGTCGACGGTGTCCGGCCACTCACCCATCAGGCCCATCACACAGGCGCGATCGGTGGCATGGCCTACACCGGTGGCGGACAGCGAGCCATACAAGCGTACTTCCACGCGGCGGGTGCCGCTCAACAATCGTTGGTCGATCAGGGCTTGGGCAAAGGTCGCCGCCGCGCGCATGGGGCCGACGGTATGGGAGCTGGAAGGGCCGATGCCCACTTTGAATAGATCAAAAACACTGATAGCCATGCTAAACCCTTACAAGCAATGGAGTAGGAATCGCTGCCATGTTTTGTAGGACGAGCGCAATTGGCGCGATACTGAGCCTCTGGCACGGCACTGACCAACGAATTATCCTAAGACACCCTTTAGCAGGACTAAACGCTATGATCCGGCCCCTCCATGGCCAGACGTATGTCTGGCTGCACGTTTTTTCCTGTGCTGCGCGGCACCTGTCGTTCACCCGTTGCGCCGAAGAACTGCACATCACGCCGGGCGCGGTGAGCCAGCAAATCCGCCAGTTGGAAGAGCGATTGGGGTTTCGTCTGTTTCATCGACGCGCCCGTGGGGTGGAGCTGAGTGCCGAGGGGCAACGTTTGGCCGCGACGGTGGGCGAGGCCTATGGCAGCATCGACGCGGAGTTGCAGCGCCTGGACGCGGGAATGATCAGCGGCACCCTGCGCCTGCGCTCGATCCCGTCGTTTCTCGGCAAGTGGCTGACCCCTCGGTTACCGCGTTTGCAGCAGCGCTTTCCGGATATCCAATTGCGTATGGTCGCCGAGGACAGCAGCATCGCCTTGCATGAGGGCGACTTCGACCTGGCCGTCGACTTGAACGACGGCAGCTACCCCGGCCTGTTATCCACCGCCTTGCTCGACGAGCAGATCTTCCCGGTGTGCGCGCCGAGCCTGCTACGCGGTCGCCCACCGTTGCATGGGCCGGCCGACCTGGTGCATTTCCCGCTGCTGCATGACATCACCGCCTGGCGTGGCAGTTATGAGTATGCGGAGTGGGAGTTTTACTTGAATGCCATCGGCTACCACGACGCCGATGTGCGCCGTGGCCACACCTTCAACCGCAACCACCTGACCATCGAAGCCGCCATCGCCGGCATGGGCGTGGCCATCGCACGCCGCACCTTGCTCAACGATGAATTGGAGCGCGGCACCTTGATCGTGCCCTTCGGCCTGGCCGTGCCTAACCATAAACGCTACGTACTGCTGTATGCGCCGGGTGCGCTGAGCCATCCGGGCGTGCGTGCGGTACATGATTGGCTGGTGGAGGAGGCGGAGATCTTTCGCGGATTGCACCCGTTGGGAGAGGGGCAACTGTAAGGTTGATTGCACGTAAGAAGATGTAACTAACTCCCCACCCTAACAGCGTTTTTGCTCGTCGTCAGGCTTAATTTGTAATGTAGGATTTATCTTTGCAAAGGGGTTGAATTGTTCTGCGGACTGCTCAATTGTGTAATCAAGAGGTCATGGTTTCACCGCCCCGGTGTCGCAGTTGTGACCTCTCGCGAGCTAGCTGAAATAAGGGAAGAACTATGCAAATCCAAGTCAATAGCGATAACCATATTGAAAGCAGCATCCGACTGGAGGAGTGGGTACGTACTACCATTGAGAGCACGCTCGAACGTTACGAAGAAGACCTGACCCGAGTGGAGGTCTACCTGCGGGATGAGAACGGCGACAAGCCCGGTCCCCACGATTTGAGTTGCCGCCTGGAAGCGCGGCCAAAAGGCCATCAGCCACTGTCGGTGCTGCATAAGGCCGATACGCTGGAACAGGCCATCGACGGTGCGGCGACCAAGCTGGACCATGCGTTGGAACATCTGTTTGGCAAACTGCAAGGCAAGCCACGCGCTGCCGCGAAAAACCAGCCAATCAATAAAGTGAATGAAGACGCGTTGGAAGAGGAATTCCTGGAAAACGAAAACGCTGTCATTAACGGCTGACCGATTTTCACCCCCCTACAAACGGGCCTGCAACTGCAGGCCCGTTTTCATTTACTGTCCGCGTCGGAAAAAGTACCGGCTCGATAGCGCCAGCCCACACGCACCCAATCCTGCAAACAGCATCGCCCAGCCGGCACCGTGGCGCAGTGCGGCCTGGGCCTGCGCGGCGTTCAACCCCGGTACATCGAGCTTGCCGGCCGCAATGTTCTGGCTGATGCCCGGCCAATCCAGCGCCGTGGTTTCGGGCAGCACACCGGCCAGTTGATCGCTGATCCCCAGCAACAGCACCAGCCCCATCAACGCGATGTTGAGCGCCAGGGTAATCAGCCGTGCGCTGAGGTCGATGCCCGAGGCCATGCCGGCGCGGTCCGCCGACACCGAGCCGGTCGTGGTGTTGGTGGTGGGGGAGTTGGTCAGCGCCAGGCCTGTGCCGGCAATGATGCAACTGCCCAGGATCAGCAGGATGCCGGGTTGCGCCGCCCCATTGGCGGCGGCCATGGCCAGGAAACCTACACCCATCAAGCCCAGGCCCAACGGAATGATGCGCTCGGCGCCATAGCGCAGGGCCAGGCGCTCAGCCAGCGGCGGTACCAGCAGTGTGGGCAGGGTGTAGGCGAGCAGGGCGCCGCCGCTGGTCAGGGTGTCGTAGCCCAGGCCGGCCTGGAAATACAGCGGCAGGTAGATCATGAACGGCCAGAAGCTGAAATTCATGCCGATCGAGCCCATCAAGGCGCCATTGAAGCGCTGGATGCGCAATACCGAGAAGTCGAACATCGGGTGGGCGCTGCGTCGTTCAACGACGATGAACAACAGCAACCCGGCCACCGCCAGTCCCGCCCAGCCGAGCATGACCGGTGTGCCAAAACCGTTCTCGGTGCCCTGGGTGATGAAATAGACCAGCGCGAACACCGACAGCGTCAAGGTGAGCATACCGGCGATGTCCAGGCGATGGCCGGCCGGGTCACGGGACTCCTGCACGCTGACATGCAACAGCACCAGGGTGAACAGGGTGAGCGGTACATGCACCAGGAACACCCAGCGCCAGTCCGCTACTGCCAGGATCAGCGCCCCCACCATGGGCCCGAAGCCCAGGCCCACGCCGGCGATTACGCCCCAGATTGCGAACGCCCGTGCCCGCGCCGCCGGTTCGCGAAACAGGTGCGACAGAATCGCGAACTGGCAGATCATCATCGCCCCGGCGCCCACGCCCTGGACGAAGCGCGCGGCAATCAGCGTCGGTGCATCGTTCGCCAACCCACACGCCAGCGAAGCCAGTCCGAACAACCATAGGCACAGCACCAGTATGCGCTTGCGGCCAAAACGGTCCGCCAGGCTACCGGCTGCCATCAATACGCTGGTGCAGGCCAGGGTGTAGGCATTCATGATCCATTGGGCATCCTGGAAGCCTGTGCCCAATTGCTGCTCCAGCGTGGGCAGGATCACCGGCACGCTGGAGATCTCCAGGCCGAACATCAGGGCGACGAGGCACACGGCGGTGAGGGCGAGGCCGTTTCTGGCGGTGCGGGGTGGGTTGACGGCCGATAAGGTGGCGGCGGGTGGCATGGGATTCTCCTGAGGTTGAGGGGGCGTTAGATTTTCAGGGGAATCTGTTTCTTTATTCGTGATAAGTTTTCCATCAACAGGGGAATAAAGGGCGACAATATAATCATGGCCACTGCGCGTTTCGATGGCGTTGAACTCTTTCTGCAGATCGTCGAAAGCGGCAACCTGACGGAAGCCGCCGAACGCCTGAACCTGACGCGCTCGGCGGTGGGCAAGGGCCTGGCGCGGCTGGAGGCGCGGCTGGGGACTTGCCTGTTGCAGCGCTCCACTCGCCGCCAGCGTCTGACGGAAGACGGGCAGGCGTACTACGAGCATTGCCTGCGCGCACTGGCCGAACTCGAAGCCGCCGAATCGGTGCTGGAGAGTGGCCGGCAGTTGCCACGCGGCCGGCTGCGCGCCAGCGTGCCGCTGGCCTTCGGGCATCACTATGCGGCGCCCGCGTTATGGGGGTTGATGGACCGTTACCCGCAACTGGAGATCGAGGTGTGTTTTGCTGACCGTATCACCGACCTGGTGCAGGAAAGCTTCGATATCGCCGTGCGAATCGGTGCTTTGCCTGACACCGAACGTTTGAGTGCACGGCGCCTGGGCGAACAGTCCGTGGGGCTGGCCGCTTCACCGGCGTACTTGCAGCGGGTGGGACGGATTGAATCGACGGATGACCTTGCCGGCCACCGCGGCATTGCCTACCGCAGCAACACCCCGCACCGTTCGCGGGTCGTATCGCCGTTGGTGCTGGATGACCTCCAGGCCGTGGCGGACGCTGCTATCGCGGGCGTCGGCCTGGCCTGGTTGCCCAGTTGGTTGATTGCACACTATGTGCTGCGCGGGCAGTTGGAAGCGGTGTTGCCCGCCTACCGTGAGCAACCCTCGCCGATCCACGTGATCTGGCCGACCGCCGCGCATATGCCGGCCAAGACCCGCTGCGCCATCGACGCCCTGGTCGCTGCCACTCCCAGTTGCCTGGCGGGCAGTTAGAACGCAATCGAGGTCTGTACGTACACCGTGCGCGGCTCGCCGACGTATTTGCCCTTGTTGTTATCGTCGAACGAGCGCGTGTAGTACTGCTTGTTGAAGATGTTTTTCACCCCCACCGCCACGTTCAAATCCGACAACTGCGGGCCGAAGTCGTAGGCGGCACGGCTGCTGAACAACATATAGCCCGGGATACGTCCGTTGGCACCGTCGGCACTTTCGGCCTGGGTGTTGGCGTTGTCGGCGAACTGGCTGCTCTGGTAGCTGCTGTCCAGGTTGAGTTTCCAGCGGCCTTCGGTGTAACCCACGCCAAGGGTGCCTTTGTGCTTGGACGAGAAGGGCACGCGGTTGCCTTTGTTCGGGCCGTCCTCGCGGATGGTGGCGTCGACGTAGGCGTAAGTGGCGTACACATCAAACCCGGCCAGCGCCGGGCTCAAGCCATCGAGCGCGTAGTTGACGCTGGTCTCGATACCCTGGTGGCGGGTTTCGCCACGGGCAATCACCGAGTCGTTGGTCTGGTTGCTTTCGTACTGGTTGTCGAAGTTGATCAGGAACGCGCCGATCTCGGCACGCAAGGTGCCGTCGTCGTAACGGGTACCCAGTTCCCAGGTGCGGGCTTTTTCCGGTTTCACTTCGCCGCTGGTCACGCGGTTGGGCATCTGGCTGTACTGCACGCTGCCGAACGAACCTTCGGTGTTGGCATAGAGGTTCCAGCTGTCGGTGAGGTGGTAGAGCACGTTCAGGGCCGGCAGCGCGGTGTTGTAGTCACCCTTGTATTTGACGTTGCTCAGGTTGTTGGTCTGCTGGGACTCGATCATCTCGTAGCGCACGCCCGGGGTGATGGTCCACTTGCCGATATCGATCCGGTCGTCGATGAAGAATGCATTGGCTTCGGTGCCGCCACGGGTGTCGCGGTCGTTGCGGCTGTTGGTAGTGGGAATCTGCTGGTTGGCGGCAATCGGCGTGCGATAGCGCAGCTCGTGGCCGGCCTCGTTGATGTAGCGGTAGCCGACGCCTACTTCGTGGCTGGTCGGGCCCACATCAAAGCCTTGGGCGAAGCGGGTCTCGATGCCACGCACCCAGTACTCGCGCGGGGACAGCGAGAGGAAGGTGCCCTGGTCCAGGTAACCACTGCGCAGGGTCTTGGTGAAGAAGCTATTCACGGTGAACTCGCGACGATCCTGCTCATAGCGGTAGCCGACGTTGAACATCGTGCGGCGGCCCCAGAATTTGTCGTAGGGGCGGGTGGACTGGTACGGATCTGCCTTGTAGTCCGCAACGTTCAACCCCCCAGGCATATCGGCCTGGCCTTCGTAGTACTGCGCCATGGCGTTGAAGCTGTTGGCGTCGTCGAGCTGGTATTTGCCCTTGAGGATCAGGTCATCGATGCGCGTGTTGCTGTTCTCGCGCCAGTCGCCGCCACGGGTGCCGGAGTACAGCAGCGCACCGCCCAGGCCATTGTCGGCCGTGCCGCCGGCCAGCAGGTTGCCGGTGGTCTTGAAGCCGTCATGGCTGGAGGACGGGCTGGTTTCGGTCTGCAGGCCGCCTTTCACCGTGGGCGCATCCGGGATCGCCCGGGTCACGAAGTTGACCACGCCACCGACGTTCTGCGGGCCGTAGCGCACGGCGCCGCCGCCACGCACCACGTCGACGGCATCCATGTTGCCCATGCTGATCGGCGCAAACGACAGTTGTGGTTGGCCGTACGGCGCAAACGGTACCGGAATACCGTCCATCAGCACCGTGGAGCGCGAGGCCAGGCGCGGGTTGAGGCCGCGAATACCGAAGTTCAGCGCCATGTCGTGGCTGCCGGTGCCGTTGTTGTCCGGGGCGTTGACGCCGGGGATGCGATTGAGCACGTCCCTGGCCTGGGTGGCGCCCTGGCGTTCGAACTCTTCGCGGCGGATCACATCTCGGGCGCCGGGGTGTTCGAACACATTGGTTTGCGCTGCGTCGCCGAGCCAGTCGCCGACCACGCTGGAGGTGCCCAACTCAATAGTGGTCGGTGCATTGGCCGGTTGCAGGCTGTAGGCATTGTCGCCTTCGGCGCGGGCTTGCAGGCCGGTGCCTTCCAGCAGTTTCTGCAGGCCGTCGGCGGCGCCATAGTTACCGGACAAGCCACGACTCTGCATGCCCGCGGTGACTTGCGAACCGAAGGAAATCAGCACACCCGCTTCACGTCCGAATTGATTCAACGCCGCTTCCAGCGAAGTCGGCGCGATGTGATACGGCTTGGCATCGGCCGCCATGGCGTGTGGCAGTACCGTAAGACTCAGGCTGGCGCCAAGTAGGAACTGGCGCAGGGTGCGGGCGAGAAGCGTGGGTTGCTGGGGCATGAAGAGCGGTCCTGAGAAGGAAGGATCAAGGGGGCTTTCCTTCTCTGTCACGCGAGGTGTGGAAAACGGCTCACAGTGTTTTGAATTAATTTCAGGCGCGTGCCTGCACCGTCACCCAATACCGCGTGAAGCGCCGCACTTTGACCGGCAGGCTCACTTCCAGCAGGTCCAGAATCCGTTCGCTGTCGTCCAGCGGGTAGCTGCCGGAGATCAGCAGGTTGGCCACCTGTGGGTCGCAATAGACCTGGCCACGACGATAACGGCCGAGTTCGCCGAGGAAATCTTCCAGGCGCATGTGAGCTGCGACCAGCATGCCGTCGGCCCAGGCGCCGCTGTTGGCGTCGCTAGGGCGCGGGGTGTCCCAGCCTTTGCGGGTGAAGTTGACCTGGCGCGCGGCCTCGACCGTCAGCGGCAGGCCGCTGTAGGTGTTGGGCATTACCTCGACGCGGCCATTGAATACCGTCAACTGGGTGTGGTCGTTGAACTGACGCACGTTCATGCGTGCGGCCTGGCTGGTAAGTAGACCCTGGCCGGTCAACACGTTAAGCGGTGTGTTGCCGGCGATACCGGTCAGCAGGATTTCGCCTTCAAGCAGGCGGATCAGTCGTTGCCTGCCATCGAAGTGCACATCCACCGCGCTGCCGGTATTGAGTTGCAACTGGCTGCCATCGGCCAATTGCACCTTGCGGCGTTGGCCGATGGGGCTGCGGTAGTCGGCGCTCAGCGGCGGCAGGATATGTTGCTGGCGCAGGCCCCAGGCGGCGGCCGAACCGGCGCCGAGGATCAACAGCAACTTGAGCGCCTGGCGGCGGCTGGTGGAGGTTGGCGCGTTCAACGCCGCATGGGCAAGGGGCGAGGGCATGCCGCGCAGGCGCTGGTTGACGCGTTGCATGTGGTCCCAGGCGCGCTGGTGTTCGCTGTGGGCGTTCAGCCAGTGTTGCCAGGCAGCCTGCTGGCGAGGGTTGAGTCCGCCTTGCTGCATTTCCATCAGCCAATGCACGGCCTGTTCGGCGACTTGAGTGGAGAAGTTCATAGGGCGAAATAGCAGCGCATGGCCGCTTTGGTCAGGTGACGTTTGACGGTGGCGATGGAAATCCCAAGCTCCGCGCCGATTTGCGCGTAGGTCAGCCCATCCAGTTGCGCCAGCAGGAAGGCGCGCTTGACCTGCACCGGCAGGCCGTCGAGCAGTTGGTCCAGCTCGACCAGGGTTTGCAGGATGATTGCGCGTTCTTCTTCCGATGGCGCCACGTGTTCGGGCATGTGTGCCAGGGCATCGAGGTAGGCGCGTTCCAGGTCCTGGCGGCGGTAGAAGTTGAACAGCACGCGCTTGGCAACCGTGGTGAGAAACGCGCGGGGTTCGACCAGGGTGGGCGTTTCCCGCGCGGTGAGCACGCGCATGAAGGTGTCCTGGGCCAGGTCGGCGGCGCTTTCCGGGCAGCCGAGCTTGCGTCGCAACCAGCCGGTGAGCCAGTGGTGATGGTCGGTGTACAAAACTTCGACGGTGTTGGACGGGCTCAACGGGGACACTCCACAAGCATCGCGATGCTTTAGAGAACAAGAATTGTTCGCATTGTAGGGCGCGTGAGTGGCTTCGGCAATCCATCCGCACAAGTGATTCATCCGTTCTGTTTTGCTTATGAGAATATTTATCATTAATATTGCGCGCTGATGAACCTGGCGCCTCCCGCATGAAAAGCAAAACCTCGCTGCCTGTCTCCTATCGTCTCGCCGTGACCTCGCGTGTGCTGGCTGCCGTGGTGGGCGGTTACCTGATGGCGTCCCTGGCCAGCATCTGTCTGGCGCTGTGGCTGCCTACTTCTCGCGCCGATGCGGTGATCACCGGAATGATGAGTTCCTTCGTGTTTTACCTGCTCGCTGTGCTCTGGTGTTTCGCCTGCCGCAGTGCCGCACGCGCCTGGTTCGGTGTGCTGCTGCCAAGTGCGGCGTTCGCCACCCTGGCGGGCGTGGGCTTGTGGATGACACGAGTATGAAAGAGGGTTTCCGTCAGGCCATGGCCTGGTTGCACACCTGGGCCGGGTTGATCTTCGGCTGGCTGCTGTTTGCGATTTTCCTGACAGGCACCCTTTCGTATTTCAAGGACGAGATCAGCCACTGGATGCAGCCCGAAGTGCAGGCCCGTCCCCTGGACGATGCGCGCAGCCTCACCGTGGCCCAAACCTATCTGCAGCAGGTCGCACCCACCGCCGCGCGCTGGTTCATCACCTTGCCGGACAGTCGCGACCCCGGCCTGTCGGTGATGTGGCAGGACAAGGTCGACCCCGGCAAGCGTGGCAACTTCATCCAGAAAACCCTCGACCCCGTCACCGGCCAGGCCGTGCAGGCCCGTGAAAGCATGGGCGGCGAGTTCTTCTACCGGTTCCACTTCCAACTGCAAATGCCTCACCCGTGGGGGCGCTGGCTGTCGACCATCGCCGCGATGGTGATGTTCATCGCGCTGATCACCGGCATCATCACCCACAAGAAAATCTTCAAGGACTTCTTCACCTTCCGTCCCCGCAAAGGCCAGCGTTCCTGGCTCGACGGGCACAACGCGGTGGGTGTGCTGGTGCTGCCTTTCCATTTGATGATCACCTACAGCAGCCTGGTGATCTTCATGAGCATGGTGATGCCGGCGCCGATCCTGGCTTCCTATGGCAACGACACCCGCGCCTTTTTCAGCGAGGTGTTCCCGAACACCAACAACGCGCCTGCATCGGGCCAGCCAGGCACATTGCTGCCGCTGGTGCCGATGTACGAGCAGGCGCGGGCACAGTGGGCGGGCGGGCATGTGGGGCGCGTGGCGGTGAATAACCCCGGCGATGTGAACGCCTCGGTCAATGTATTGCGCGCCGGTTCCGACAGCGTAGTGCACGATTTCGGCAGTACCGTGTCCTTCAATGGCAGCACCGGCGAATTGTTGCGAGTGAGCGGCGGGCAGTCGCTGCCGGCGGCCATCGGCGGCAGTTTCTACGGCCTGCACATGGGCCATTTCGCCGGCCCGGTGCTGCGCTGGTTGTACTTTATCTGCGGGCTGGCGGGCACGGCTATGATAGGCACCGGGCTGGTCATCTGGCTTGGCAAGCGTCAGCTCAAGCACCTCAAGAGCAATGTGATGCCGTTTGAACTGCGTCTTGTGGAAGTACTCAACATCGCCAGCATGTCCGGCCTGATGATCGCCATCGCGGCGTTTTTCTGGGCCAACCGCCTGCTGCCGGTGACCTTCGCCGAACGTTCCGACTGGGAAGTGCAAACCTTCTTTATTGCCTGGGGCCTGAGCCTGCTGCACGCCATCCTGCGGTGTGGCCGCCAGGGTTGGGTCGAGCAGTTGAGCGTCGGCGCATTGCTGTTTATCGCCATTCCATTGCTCAACGCGTTGACCACCTCGCATCACCTGGGCGTTTCATTGGCCACCGGAGACTGGGCCATGGCCGGCTTCGACCTGACGTGCCTGGCCAGCGGAATATTCCTCGGCTGGGCCGCCTGGAAGATGCGGCATCGCACCATGCCTGCGCCCAAGGTTGAACGCACACGCGGGTTGACGCTCAAGCAGGAGGCGAACTGAATGCTGCTTGCACTGCTGATGTGCTACGCCGGGTTTGCTGCGTTGTGCTTGTCCACCGACCGTCATCACGGCGAACTGTTGCACAGTAGACCCACGCCTCGCCGGCGCCTGGGTTTGCGTGTGGCTGGGTGGTTGCTGCTGACCGTGTCGATCTGGCCCGCCGTGGCCATCTCCGGTTGGGGCCAGGGCCTGGTGGAGTGGTGCGCCGTGTTGATGCTCAGCGCACTGCTGTTGGTGCTGCTGTTGCCGTATCGGCCAAGGCTGGCCCTGATCCTGGCGGGTGTCGGCCTGCTCGCCAGCCCTGTCGCAGCCTTCGCCACACTCTGAGCCCGTCCATGATGATCAGCACCCCACCGGAACCCCAGGACAGCCAGCACGCTGACGCGGCCGGTGGGCGTGCGCATTTCCTGCAGGTGTTCCTGTCCCAGCGTTCGCAGATGGAGGCCCTGGTGAGTCGCCGCGTGGGGTGCCGCGCCACGGCGGCCGACCTGGTGCAGGACCTGTTCCTGCGCTTCTGGCGCCGGCCGCTGGTGCAGGTCGAAGAACTCAGCACCTACCTGCTGCGCTGCGCCGGCAATATCGCCATCGATCACCTGCGCAGCGAAGGCGCGCGGGTGCGCAGCAGCGAAGGCTGGCTGCCCGAACAGCACGACAACCAAGGCTCCGAGCCCCAGGCGGCGCTGGAAGCCGGCAATGATCTGCGCCATGTCGAAGCGGCGCTGCGCAGTTTGCCCGAGCGCACGCGGCAGATTTTCCTGCTCAACCGCATCCACGGCCGCAAGTACGCGCAAATCGCCAAGGCCATGGGCCTGTCCCAAAGTGCCGTGGAAAAACATATGATGCGTGCCCTCGAAGCCTGCAAAGCCAGCCTTCGCGACCCCTCATCCCCACGCACGCCAGGGAAAGCACCGTGAACGTCATCCCCACGCCCGCCCAGGAACAAGCGGCCCTGGCCTGGTTGAGCCTGCTGCACGACCAGCCCAGCAGTGGCGACCAGGCCACGTTCAGCCAGTGGCTGCGGGCCGACCCTGCACATGTCGAGGCCTATTCCCAGGCCCAGGTGCTGTGGGAGTTGAGCGAAGTCCCGGCGCGCAAGCTGGCGGACGAAGAAGCCATGGCCTTGCAGGGCTACCTCAATGCGATGAACACCCCGAAGCGTTCGCGGGTGCTGCGTTGGTCCGGGGCGTTGGCCATGGCTGCCTGCCTGGTGGTGATGGTGTCCATGGGGGCTGGTTGGCAGCCGTCGCGCTGGGTCGATGACCTTGGCGCTGACTACGTGACGGCACCCGGGGAAATCAAGACCGTCACGCTGGCCGACAACTCCCAAGTCACCCTGGACGCTGACAGCGCCATCGCCGTGGATTTCAACCATGGCGAGCGGCGTATCCAATTGCGTCGCGGGGCCGGCTTTTTCAGCGTGACCCACACCGGGCAATCCTTCGTGGTGGCGGCGGGCAGCGGTGAAGCGCGGGTGCTGGGCACCCAGTTCGAAGTGCGCCTGCAACCGGCAGGCGCCCAGGTGACGGTGTTGTCCGGACGGGTTGGCGTGACGCCGTCAAAGCAGGGCCAACAGCAGGTTCTTACCGCCGGCCAGCAAGTGGCCTACGCCGATGGCATTGCCGAACCAATGCATGGGGTCGACAGCGAATCACGCCTGGCCTGGCGCGACGGCTGGCTCAACTACTACAAGGCGCCCTTGGCGGACGTAGTGAAGGACCTGGGCCGTTACTACCCCGGTCGCATCCTGTTGCTTAACGAAGAGATGGGCGCCAGGCGTGTCAGCGGCAGCTTCCCGAGCAAAGACCCACAGGCTGTGCTGAATGCCTTGCAGGTGGTTCTCGGTTTTGAACAGCACCAGGTGCTGGGGCGCATGATCGTGGTGCGCTGATTACTTCAGCGCCGCCATGATCTTCTCGGGGCTGTATTCGCGAATCAGCGTGCCGTTCACGTCCACAAACGGAATCCCGCCGCCGCCCAACGCCTCATACGTCTTGCGCGCCTGGGCGTCTTTCTCGATATCGAACGCCTGGTAGGGGATGCCTTTCTGGTCCAGGAAACGGCGGATCTGCTTGCAGTACCCGCACCACGCGGTGGCATACAGCACCACGCGCGCCGAAGCGCGCACTTGTTCAGTGGCTACCTGCGATGGGTTGAACACCCGCTCGATCTTGCCCCAGTTCTGGATCACCACCACCACCAGCAATACCAGCAGGACTTTCTTGAAGACCCCGCCCAGCATCAGTTACGGCGCTTGAGCTGGTCGGTCAGCTGGGTCGGCAGGCCCTTGATGATCAAGGTGCCGGCGGCTTCGTCGTACTCGATCTTGTCCCCCAGCAGGTGTGCTTCAAAGCTGATGGACAGGCCCTCGGCGCGGCCGGTGAAGCGACGGAACTGGTTGAGGGTGCGTTTATCCGCCGGAATCTCCGGCGAGAGGCCGTAATCCTTGTTGCGGATATGGTCGTAGAACGCCTTTGGCCGATCTTCATCGATCAACCCCGAGAGTTCTTCCAGGCCCATGGGTTCGCCAAGCTTGGCCTGGCTGCTGGCGTAGTCCACCAGGGTCTTGGTCTTTTCGCGGGCGGATTCGTCGGGCAGGTCTTCGCTTTCAACGAAGTCGCTGAAGGCCTTGAGCAGGGTGCGGGTCTCGCCCGGGCCGTCGACGCCTTCCTGGCAGCCGATGAAGTCGCGGAAGTATTCCGACACCTTCTTGCCGTTCTTGCCCTTGATAAACGAGATGTACTGCTTGGACTGCTTGTTGTTCTGCCATTCGGACACGTTGATCCGCGCCGCCAGGTGCAGTTGGCCCAAGTCCAGGTGACGGGACGGGGTCACGTCCAGCTCGTCGGTCACCGCCACGCCTTCGCTGTGGTGCAGCAGGGCGATGGCCAGGTAGTCGGTCATGCCTTGTTGGTAGTGGGCGAACAGCACGTGGCCGCCGGTGGAAAGGTTGGATTCTTCCATCAGCTTCTGCAGGTGCTCGACTGCGGTGCGGCTGAAGGTGGTGAAATCCTGCCCACCGTCGAAATACTCCTTCAACCAGCCGCTGAACGGGTGCGCGCCCGACTCGGCATGGAAGAAACCCCAGGCCTTGCCTTGTTTGGCGTTGTAGCTCTCGTTGAGGTCGGCAAGCATGTTCTCGATGGCGGCCGACTCGGCAAGCTCGGAGTCGCGGGCATGGAGAACTGCAGGTGTGCCGTCGGGTTTTTTGTCGATCAGGTGGACGATGCAATGACGGATCGGCATAGGCTTCTCGGCTGGTTGAGAGGGGAGCGGTGGGCCTCCCCGAAAAGTCGCCAAGTGTACCGCACCATTGGCCAAGACGTGCTTCGAAGGGTGTTTTGGGCACCTTCCGACGGGGCATATGCCTTTTTTTCACGGTTTAGAGCGATAAAGCTGACCAAATGGGTAGGTAGAGGCGGATATTTCCCCGTCTCTGTGCTAGTTTTGCCCCGTCTTACGCCAAGTCTCGGCGATAAGCGTGCATTCAGCATCTGTCAGGTCGAACCAATCCCCGTTTCAAGCATCTATAACCGCGATCTCCGTGGTTATAAGCCTGGGGTGCCAGGCCATGACGGTCGGGCTCGACGGCTGACACTGCACTCTGCAATCCATATGAATTTGATAGGGAAGGAACACCACAATGGCTATTACTAAAGACCAACTGATCGCTGACCTGGCTGAAGCAGTAGACGCACCAAAAACTACCGTGCGCGCTCTGCTGGACCAACTGAGCCAAGTTGTTGCTGACCAGCTGGAAACCGTCGGCGAAATCACTCTGCCAGGCATTGGCAAACTGAAAGTGACCGAGCGTCCTGCCCGTACTGGCCGTAACCCTTCGACTGGCGCCCCCATCGAAATCGCTGCCAAGAAAGTTATCAAGCTGGTTGTGGCCAAAGGCCTGACCGACGCTGTTAACAAGTAAGCCGCAGCAAAAAAAACCGTGCTCCGGAGCGATCCGGGCACGGTTTTTTGTGCCTGCAATTTGTGCCTAGCGCACCCAGCGCTGGCGCCAGATCTGCTGCTCGTTCTTGGTCTGGAAGGTCCAGGCCACGAAGCGACTCTGCTTCTGTCCCTGGGACATCTCCACCACCTGGCTTTCCAGCACGCCGGCTTTTTTCAACGCCGTCTCGATCGCGGGCAAGTTCGACGCTTTTGACACCAGGCAACTGAACCACAACACCTTGTGGGCAAAATGCGCACTTTCAGCGATCAGTTGCGTCACAAAGCGCGCCTCGCCACCTTCACACCACAGTTCAGCCGATTGGCCACCGAAGTTCAGCACCGGCAACTTGCGCTTGGGATCGGCCTTGCCCAGGGCGCGCCATTTGCGTTCGCTGCCCTTGGTGGCTTCGTCCATGGACGCATGGAACGGTGGGTTGCACATCGTCAGGTCGAAGCGCTCACCCGGCTCCAGCAAGCCCAGCAGGATCTGCTTGGGGTTGGTTTGCTGGCGCAACTGGATGACCTTGCTCAGGTCGTTGGACTGCACGATGGCCTTGGCCGCGGCCACGGCGATAGGGTCGACCTCGGAGCCGAGGAAGTTCCAGCGGTATTCCATGTAGCCAACCAGCGGGTAGACACAGTTGGCGCCCATGCCGATGTCCAGCACCTTGACGATCGAACCGCGCGGGATCTTGCCGTCATTGGTGCTGGCCAGCAGGTCGGCGAGGAAGTGTACGTAGTCCGCACGCCCCGGCACTGGTGGGCACAGATAGTCGGCCGGGATGTCCCAATGCTGGATGCCGTAGAACGCCTTCAGCAGCGCCCGGTTGAACACCCGCACCGCATCCGGGCTGGCGAAGTCGATGCTTTCCTTGCCGTACGGGTTGATGATCACGAATTGCGCCAGTTCTGGCGTGGTCTTGATCAGCGCCGGGAAGTCGTAGCGGCCTGTGTGGCGGTTGCGCGGATGCAGGGTGGCCTCTTTGCGCGGCACAACGGGCTTGGCCGTGGCTGCGGTTTTAGGCTTCTTGCGCGGAGGTTTTGGCGTGCTGGGGGCGGTCATTGGCTGCGTCGATTCTGAGGCTGTTTCAAAAGTGGCAGGTATTGTCACACATATACCGCTACCGCGTGTCGTAGTGGGAAGGGTTACTCGTGGACCCAAACCGGCGCACTCATGCGCAAGCCTCCCCCTGTGGTGGAGGCTTGCCGGTTTTGGTTGAGGGTGTTCATCTTCCAATGCACTTAGCTCTTCATGTGCTTGTCATGAGGTCCGGACGTCGGAATGGGTTGGGTACGTAGGTGGTCGCTGTACCTTCGAATTGTTGCCTTCCCCAAGCAGAACTGAATGACAAAAAGCTTCCAGAGTTCGTCTTGAGGCCGCTGTTCAAAATGTGCTCCCGAATGTGGCTATCAGAAATTTTTTCATCGTTCAAAATGGACATGAGCTTGTCGAAGCCAAGCCGATTACTATCTATTTCTCCCGCAGGCAGGTTCTGGTTAATGCGCACATGAATATGAAGGCCGGCCGTCCGGTTTCCGTAGATCGGGCTGTGCAGGTAAATATCGACTTTTTCTTTGTCAGGCTGGACCCCGTATACATCCTGCAAGTGTTTAAGGCTCATTTCCTTGAACTCATTGAGCATCGGAATATGTTTTTTTTGCAGGTCAATCGGGTTGACAATAAAAGATGAGTCAGTTCGTTTGTTATACGCAGCGATGGTCTCACGACTTTCAGGACCTTCAGCCCGCTGGGTGTTTACGCCAAAGAGTTTATTGAACGGTTCTTTGCCTTCAAAAACACCAGGCGGGACCCAATAGCCGACCAAGGCAAACCCACCCGTGTTGCGGGTACTTGCCAGAATGTCCTCCGGACGCTCAAAGGATTCGGATTTTCCGGGGACATATTTTGTATTGGGCATTAAAAACATGCCGCCCTCTGTGGAAAAGTGGGTGGCAGGAAACTGTTCTGGGTGCTGTTGGAATGCCTTTGCCTTCGGGTCGTCCTCTTTAGTAAAGAAGTTATAGATGAACGTTGGCAGTATTTCATTGTTGGCATAACGTGAAATGCGTTCTTGCATGCCTTCAGGGGGCACCAAGCCTATTTCTGGACAATTATATTTGGCCGCGGATTTTTTTGATATTTGAATACTGTTGGGGTCGTTTTCTCTATTGATCAAGGGGTGTGGAGATAGCGTAAGGCTTTGCTTGCTGACAGCGAGGGCTGGATTTTTGAAAACATTCGGGACAGTTAAAAACTCAATGCCATTATCTCTGGCTCTTTCCATTTTTGCGGCGATATTATAGGAGATGAAATGTTTATTCTTGGTTTGTGGGAAGTCGGTGAGTCTCCCATTGCTTTCCAACTGCTCGATCAGAGTCCGGTTATGGGGGAAATGATTCAAATGACTGTCGGGGGCGATGACAGTCGGATTCGGATTTGACTGACCAATAGGCAAATTCCGCAGGTCCTCTTCAAGGGGGTGGCGCCCTTGATTGACTCGCACATGTACATGAAGGCCGCACGAATCCATATCGTATACAGGACTGTGAGTGAATATCTCAACTTTTTCTTTCTCAGGATCCGTTTGATATACGTCCTTCAAAACCTTATTGACGGTACTGGTCAGCTCTTCAAGCAAGGGGATGTGTTTGCGCTCCAAGTTCACAGGTACCGATAGAAATCTGTTTCCGGTTCTCTGGAGGTATTGTTGATTAGACTCGGTATTGAAATCCCTGTCCTGTCGGTTTGGCGGCAGATGCCCGCGTTCTTCGAATGCAGGTGAAGATTCTGGAATCTTTACGTGTGGAAATAATTTTTGGAAGGTAGGGTAACGTTCATAGGTTCCTGGGGGAATCCAGTAGCAAACCAACCCGAAGCCATTCTTGCCACGTGTCTTTTCAAGTAACGCAGTGGCGTCATCCGTATACGTTTTGCCACGTTCAGGAATGTTGCTGGGGTTTGGCGATATCAGGAAACCGCCTAGTTGAGGGTCAAAGGACGTGGTCGAAAACTGTTCGGGCCGTGCTCCAAACCCCTCAGTCCTTCCTCCTGGCTCCCCGCGCAAGAATGCATCGATAAAGCCCGGGACACCGCCCCAGCCCTCTTTGTTGTCGTATAACTTGAAGAGCGCCTGGGTATTCGGAGGGGTGAGTAACGCCAGTTGATTGATATTGCACTTCTTCGCCGCTTTTTCAGTGCAAACAGGGCCTTTGGGTTTATTCCAGTTTCGTAAGTAAGCGAGGTCATATTTGTCATGGGTCTTAGGGTAGTTACGAGGGTCCTTTGCCTCTGGCGTATGTAACCGGTCTTTTTCGTCATGAGTAATAGTGTGCTCTGTTTCCCAGCTGCGAAATGTTTGGCTTTTAATGGCGGGGTTTTTGTCTGCGGCGCTGGGAAGCGAGAGACTATCATGCTCAATGTAAGTGTTTTTTGCAGATGCCGGCGATAACGATGAAATATTATTCGGGATGACTGGCATGGGAGAATTCCTGTATTGGACTAGGAAAGTAAAGCCCCTTTGACTTTAGGAAGGTTGGAGGGAGGAATCCTGATCAGAATCTTTCATGGAGTGCAATTTTTTTTGTAAGTATTTTTGCTTCAAGGAACCAAGTTATGAAGGTTCTTTATGCCAGTGTCCCACTTACTTCTCCTATAGACACTCAGGCCTCCAATATGGCTACGCAATGCGTTGTGTGGCGACGGTTATAAAGCTTATATCTTGAAGTTATAAGTGGTGGCTTTATCCTCTTTATAATCATCATGCTCGCAAGTGCTAAGTTGATCGCTTTAATAGCGTCGGCGGACGTCGTTAGGAACAGTGATCCGCTTGGGGACGTGAAGAGAGTTAATTTAATGGCCTGAGGAGGCGTATTGCATTTGATCTTCATAAAAAAAGAGACCCGAAGGTCTCTTTTTTCACACGGTTTGATCCTTACAGGCTGGAAATCCGCGCATGTTGCTCCGCCAGTTTGCCCAGGGCCTGTTCGGCCTCGGCCAGCTTGGCGCGTTCCTTCTCGATCACTTCAGCCGGCGCCTTGTCGACGAACGCCGCGTTGGACAGCTTGCCACCCACCCGCTGCACTTCGCCTTGCAGGCGTGCGATTTCCTTGTCGAGGCGGGCCAGTTCGGCACCCTTGTCGATCAGGCCGGCCATTGGCACCAGCACTTCCATCTCGCCAACCAGTGCGGTCGCGGACAGCGGTGCTTCTTCGCCGGCCGCCAATACGGTGATCGACTCCAGCTTCGCCAGCTTCTTGAGCAGCGCATCGTTCTCGGCGAGACGACGCAGGTCCTCGGCACTGGCGTTCTTCACGAACACCGCCAATGGCTTGCCAGGCCCGATGTTCATTTCGGCACGGATGTTACGCGTGCCCATCATCAGGGTCTTGAGCCATTCGATATCGCTTTCGGCCGCCTCATCGATGCGCGCTTCGTTGGCTACCGGCCAGGGTTGCAGCATGATGGTCTTGCCTTCGATACCGGCCAGTGGCGCCAGGCGCTGCCAGATTTCTTCGGTGATGAACGGCATGAACGGGTGCGCCAGGCGCAGCGCGACTTCGAGTACGCGCACCAGGGTGCGACGGGTACCGCGCTGGCGTTCGATCGGGGCGTTCTCGTCCCACAGCACAGGCTTGGACAGTTCCAGGTACCAGTCGCAATACTGGTTCCAGATGAACTCATACAGGGCCTGTGCGGCCAAGTCGAAACGGAACTGGTCGAGCTGGCGGGTCACTTCGGCTTCGGTGCGTTGCAGCTGCGAGATGATCCAGCGATCGGCCAGGCTCAGTTCGACGGCTTCGCCGTTCTGGCCGCAGTCTTCGCCTTTATCCAGCACGTAGCGCGCCGCGTTCCAGATCTTGTTGCAGAAGTTGCGATAGCCTTCGACACGGCCCATGTCGAACTTGATGTCGCGACCGGTGGATGCCAGCGAGCAGAAGGTGAAGCGCAGGGCGTCGGTGCCGTAGCTGGCGATGCCGTCGGCGAATTCGTCGCGGGTCTGCTTTTCGATCTTCTTCGCCAGTTTCGGCTGCATCAGGCCCGAGGTGCGTTTCTGCACCAGGGTTTCCAGGTCGATGCCGTCGATGATGTCCAGCGGGTCCAGCACGTTACCCTTGGACTTGGACATCTTCTGGCCTTGGCCATCACGTACCAGGCCGTGCACGTACACGGTCTTGAAGGGTACCTGCGGCGTGCCGTCCTCGTTTTTCACCAGGTGCATGGTCAGCATGATCATCCGGGCAACCCAGAAGAAAATGATGTCGAAGCCAGTGACCAGTACGTCGGTGGAGTGGAATTTCTTCAGGAATTCAGTCTGCTGCGGCCAGCCGAGGGTGGAGAAGGTCCACAGGCCCGAGCTGAACCAGGTGTCCAGTACGTCGTTGTCCTGTTGCAGCGCAACGTCGGCACCCAGGTTGTGCTTGGCACGCACTTCGGCTTCGTCGCGGCCTACATAGACCTTGCCCGACTCGTCGTACCAGGCCGGAATGCGGTGGCCCCACCACAGTTGACGGCTGATGCACCAATCCTGGATGTCGCGCATCCACGAGAAATACATGTTTTCGTACTGCTTGGGTACGAACTGGATACGGCCATCTTCCACGGCGGCAATGGCCGGTTCGGCCAGCGGCTTGGTGGAGACGTACCATTGGTCGGTCAGCCACGGCTCGATCACGGTGCCGGAGCGGTCGCCCTTCGGCACTTTCAGGCCGTGGTCGTCAACGCTCACCAGCAAACCCGCGGCGTCGAAGGCGGCAACGATCTGCTTGCGTGCTTCGAACCGGTCGAGGCCGGCGTATTCAGCCGGGATCTTGCCATCGACAGTTTCGTTCAGCGTGCCGTCCAGATTGAACACCTGGCAGGCCGGCAACACGGCAGCGTTCTTGTCGAAGATGTTCAGCAGCGGCAGGTTGTGGCGCTTGCCGACTTCGTAGTCGTTGAAATCGTGGGCCGGGGTGATTTTCACACAGCCGGTGCCGAATTCAGGGTCGCAATAGTCGTCCGCGATGATCGGGATACGGCGGCCCACCAGCGGCAGCTCGACGAACTTGCCGATCAGCGCCTGGTAGCGTTCATCATTCGGGTTAACCGCCACGGCAGCGTCGCCGAGCATGGTTTCCGGACGCGTGGTGGCGACGATCAGGTAGTCGTTGCCTTCGGCGGTCTTGGCGCCATCGGCCAGCGGATACTTGAGGTTCCACAGGAAACCTTTCTCGTCGTGGTTTTCCACTTCGAGGTCGGAAATCGCCGTGTGCAACTTGGTATCCCAGTTGACCAGGCGCTTGCCGCGGTAGATCAAGCCGTCTTCATGCAGGCGCACGAAGGCTTCTTTCACGGCTTCCGACAGGCCATCGTCCATGGTGAAGCGCTCGCGGCTCCAGTCTACGGACGAACCGAGGCGACGGATCTGACGGCTGATATTGCCGCCGGACTGGTCCTTCCATTCCCAGATTTTTTCCAGGAATTTCTCGCGGCCCAGGTCATGACGGTTCTGGCCGGTGGCTTCGAGTTGGCGTTCCACCAGCATCTGGGTGGCGATACCGGCGTGGTCGGTGCCCGGTTGCCACAGGGTGTTGCGGCCCTGCATGCGGCGGAAACGGATCAAGGCATCCATGATCGCATTGTTGAAGCCATGGCCCATGTGCAGGCTGCCAGTGACGTTCGGTGGCGGAATCATGATGGTGTAGGAATCGCCCGCGCCTTGCGGGGCGAAATAATTCTCGGATTCCCAGGTGTTGTACCAGGAAGTTTCGATGGCGTGCGGCTGGTAGGTCTTATCCATGCGCGGCGGGACCCTAGTTGGCATTAATTCAGGAAAGCCGGCAAGTATAACGGGGCTGGGAGCTGAGGGCGAGTTGAAGACTTGTGCGAATCAAATGTGGGAGGGGGCTTGCCCCCGATGGCGGCGTGTCAGTCAACGCAGCAGTCGTTGACCCATCGCTATCGGGGGCAAGCCCCCTCCCACAGGGAGATTATGCAAGGCTCAGGACTGGTACTGGCTGAGCAGCCGCTCCATCCGCGCATCCAGTCGCCGCTTGATCTCGGTTTCGATGTGCGGGGCAAAGTCGTCGATCACGTCCTGCATGATCAGTTGTGCGGCGGCGCGCAGTTCGTTGTCCAGGTGCAGTAGCAGGGCGTCGGGCCCTTTTTCAGCGGGGGCAGGTGCGACGGCGGGTGCTTCGACAACCGGCTCCGGCGCGACAGGTTTGCCGCCGACCATGTCGAACAGCAGCGGAATCTGTACCTCGCCCTCGACCGTTTCGGTCAACAGCGGCGGTTGCAAGTCATCATCACCCAGTAACTGACGGATCGACTCCAGGTCGTCCAGCAGGTGGTCATCTTTTTTCAGCGGGTTTGGCGTGTCCATCATTTACTCAAAGTCGTTGTAGCCGGTGATCCTGGAGAGGATAGCCCTGTTCGCGGTAGAAACGGAAACTCTCCCGCGCGGCCTGACGAATAGCCGGATCTTCCACCACCACCTCGGCCACACGGGCAAACGCCTTGGCGAACGGCGGCACTTTCAGGTCCAGGTTGACCAACAGGTCATGGTGATCGCCGCAACTGTCGCCCAAACCGAGCACCACCAGCCCTTCAGGTTCAGACTCGGCGGGGCCGTGGGGTACGAAGCTTTCGCCCTTGAAGCGCCACAGGCGGGCATCCAGCTCATCGCGTTGGGCTGCATCGCTGCAATGCAGGTAGATGCGGTGGCCCATGCGCCAGGCTTTTTCGGTGAGTTTGCAGGCAAAGTCCAGGCGCGCGAGCGGATCGGCGCTGGGCAGTATGTAGAAGTCGACTTGGGTCATTGCGGTTCCCGAAACCGAGGCGACATAAGCGTCGCCCCGGAATCTTCAGTTTCAGGCCTTGGCGCGATCCAGCAGGTACTGGGTCAGCAGCGGCACCGGACGGCCAGTGGCGCCCTTGTCCTTGCCGCCGCTGGTCCAGGCCGTGCCGGCGATGTCCAGGTGCGCCCAGTTGAAGTTCTTGGCAAAACGCGACAGGAAGCAAGCCGCGGTGATGGTGCCGGCTTTCGGGCCACCGATGTTGGCGATGTCGGCGAACGGGCTGTCCAGCTGTTCCTGGTACTCATCGAACAGCGGCAATTGCCAGGCGCGGTCGTCGGCGGCTTTACCGGCGCTGAGCAATTGCTCGATCAGCTCGTCGCTGTTACCCAGCAGGCCGGAGGTGTGGGAGCCGAGGGCGACGATGCACGCGCCGGTCAGGGTGGCGATGTCGATCACAGCCTGCGGCTTGAAGCGCTCGGCGTAGGTCAGGGCATCGCACAGCACCAGGCGACCTTCGGCGTCGGTGTTGAGGATTTCGACGGTCTGGCCGCTCAGGGTGGTGACGATGTCGCCCGGACGGGTCGCGCCACCGCTCGGCATGTTCTCGGCACAGGCCAGGATGCACACCAGGTTGATCGGCAGCTTGAGTTCCAGCACGGCACGCAGGGTGCCGAACACGCTGGCGGCGCCGCCCATGTCGTACTTCATCTCGTCCATGCCCAGGCCCGGCTTGAGGCTGATGCCGCCGGTGTCGAAGGTGATGCCTTTACCCACCAGGGCGTAAGGCTTCTCGGACTTCTTGCCGCCGTTGTATTGCATCACGATCAGGCGTGGCGGCTGGTCGCTGCCCTGGCCCACGGCATAGAAAGAGCCCATGCCCAGTTCCTTGATCTTCTTCTCGTCGAACACTTCGACTTTCAGGCCCTTGAACTCTTTGCCCAGCGCCTTGGCCTGTTCGCCGAGGAAAGTCGGGTGGCAGATGTTCGGCGGCAGGTTGCCCAGGTCACGGGTGAACGACATGCCGTTGGCGATGGCTGTGGCGTGGGTCACGGCGCGCTGGACTTCAGCCTGGGCGGCCTTGATGGTCAGCAGGGTGATTTTCTTCAGGGCGCGGGGTTCGGTCTTGGTGCTCTTGAACTGGTCGAAGATATAGCCGCCGTCCACCAGGCTCTCGGCCAGCAGGCGGGTCTTGCCGTAGCTGTCACGGCCTTTGACCACGACTTCGTCGAGGGCCAGCGTCGCGTCGCTGCCGCCCAGGCCCTTGAGGGTGCCGAGGATGCCGCTGATGATCTTGCGGAACGGACGGTCACCCAGTTCGGCGTCCTTGCCCACGCCCACCAGCAATACGCGGTCGGCTTTCAGGTTGGGCAGGCTTTGCAGCAGCAGGCTCTGGCCGACTTTGCCGGCCAGGTCGCCGCGCTTGAGCACCGCGCTGATGGCGCCGCCGCTGAGTTCGTCGAGTTGCCTGGCGGCCACGCCGAGCTTGCGGCCTTCGCCGATGGCGACCACGAGGGTGGCGGTTTTCAACGTTTCGGGGCTAACGCTTTTTACAACCAGTTCCATTTTCGGGTCCCTTATAAAGGTCGGTTAGCCAGGAGTCTGTACTCCGGCTTTAATACCAGGCAGCCGTGTAAGCCGCCGGCGACAAAGGCCGCAGTTTGAACCTCGCCGACGGAGCCTGACAACCCTTGGTGCACGCTTTGTGCGTGTGCACGAGCAAGCTCCGTGACAGGCGCGGTCAATCACAGGATAATGCGCCATCTTTTTAGCCGGCCCTGTGTAAATGGGCTGTCTCGGTATGCTTGCTTGTTTGGCCGCCTTAGCCTGACAACCCTGGAGTGTCTGGTTTGATCGTCTTCCGTTATCTGTCCCGCGAAGTCCTGTTGACCCTGAGTGCCGTGAGTGCGGTGCTGCTGGTCATCATCATGAGTGGTCGTTTCGTCAAATACCTGGCCCAGGCTGCCTCCGGCGCCCTCGACCCGGGTTCGCTGTTCCTGATCATGGGCTTTCGCCTGCCGGGCTTCCTGCAGTTGATCCTGCCGTTGGGCCTGTTCCTCGGGATACTGCTGGCCTATGGCCGCCTGTACCTCGAAAGCGAAATGACCGTGCTCTCGGCCACCGGCATGAGCCAGCAGCGCCTGCTGGGCATGACCATGATCCCGGCCGCCGGCATCGCGCTGATCGTTGCCTGGCTGAGCCTGAGTCTGGCGCCCCAGGGTGCCCTGCAGTTCCAGCTGGTGCTGAACAAGCAGGACGCGATGACCGAGTTCGACACCCTCGAGCCCGGTCGCTTCCAGGCGCTCAATGACGGTTCCCGGGTGACCTACACCGAAACCCTGACCGACGACCGCGCCAACCTGGGCGGTGTGTTCATCTCCGAGAAGCGCCTGGGCCAGGACAAGAAAGACCGTGGCATTTCCGTGCTGGTGGCCGATTCGGGGCGCCAGGAAGTCCGTCCTGATGGCAGCCGCTACCTGATCCTGGAAAATGGCTACCGCTATGACGGCAGCCCGGGCATGGCCGATTACCGCGCGATCAAGTACGACACCTATGGCGTGATGCTGGCTCGTCCGGACATCAGCGACGAAGTCACCGACCGTGATGCCATCCCGACGACTGATCTGTGGGGCAGCAAGGAACTGCGTTCCATCGCCGAGTTGCAATGGCGACTCTCCCTGCCGCTGCTGGTGTTCATCGTGACCTTGATGGCTGTGCCGCTGTCTCGCGTCAACCCGCGCCAGGGCCGCTTCCTCAAGCTGTTGCCGGCAATCCTGCTGTACATGGCCTACCTGACCATCCTGATTTCCGCCCGTACCTCCCTGGAGAAGGGCAAGTTGTCGCCGACCCTGGGCCTGTGGGTGGTGCACGGGATGTTCCTGGTGATCGGCCTGGGGCTGCTCTACTGGGAACCGATCCGTTTGAAACTGAAGAGCCGTCGTGGCCAGAAGGAGTTGGCTCGTGGCTAAGCTCGATCGCTACATTGGTAGCAGCGTACTGATCGCCATCCTGGCGGTACTGGGCATCATCCTCGGGCTGGCGTCGTTGTTCGCCTTCATCGATGAAGTGAGTAATGTCAGCGACACCTACACCGTGTGGGACGTGCTGAGCTACGTGGCCCTCACCGCGCCGCGTCGCCTCTATGACATGATGCCGATGGCCGCGCTGATCGGCTGCCTGATCGGGCTGGGCAGCCTGGCCAGTAATAGCGAACTGACCATCATGCGCGCTGCCGGCGTGTCCATTGGTCGTATCGTCTGGGCGGTGATGAAGCCCATGCTGCTGCTGATGGCCTGCAGCGTGCTGATCGGCGAATACGTCGCGCCACCAGCCGAAACCACTGCCCAGGCCAATCGCGCCCTGGCCCAGGGGTCAGGCGATGCGCAAAGCTCCAAGCATGGTCTGTGGCACCGCCAGGGCGATGAGTTCATCCATATCAACGCCGTGCAGCCCGGCGGACTGTTGATTGGTGTGACCCGTTATACGTTCGACAAGGAGCGTCACCTGCTGGAGTCCAGCTTCGCCAAACGTGCGCAGTACGGTGGCGAAAAGTGGCAACTCAGCGATGTAACCACCACCTACTTCCGCAATATTGGCCAAGGCACCAAGGCCAGCACCGAAGTGATCAACGTACCGAGCCAGGAATGGGATATCGCCCTCAAGCCGGAGTTGCTGAATACCGTGGTGATGATTCCGGAAAGCCTGCCGATCTCCGGGTTGTGGGGCTATATCCACTATCTGAAGGACCAGGGCCTGAACAACGGCCGCTACTGGCTGGCATTTTGGGTCAAGGTGTTGCAACCGGTGGTGACCGCCGCGCTGGTGTTGATGGCGATTTCCTTCATTTTCGGCCCGCTGCGTTCGGTGACCCTGGGCCAGCGTGTATTCACGGGTGTGCTGGTGGGCTTCACCTTCCGCATCGCCCAGGACCTGCTTGGCCCTTCGAGCCTGGTGTTTGGCTTCTCGCCGCTGTTTGCGGTGCTGGTGCCCACCGGCATCTGCGCCCTGGCCGGGTTCTGGCTGTTGCGTCGAGCTGGCTGATGTCGCGCTTATGATCAAAAAATGCCCCGGTCGAGAGATCGGGGCATTTTTGTTCTGGTCAGCAAAGATGACGTCTGGCCTGAGCATCAGGTACAATTCCCGGCTATTTTTCAGCGGGCAATCTGCCTGCAGCCTTTTTGAGTGTTGATCCGTGAGTGATTTGAGTCATATCCGCAATTTCTCCATCATCGCCCACATTGACCATGGCAAGTCGACGCTGGCCGACCGGTTTATCCAAATGTGCGGTGGCCTTGCCGAGCGCGAAATGGAAGCCCAGGTCCTGGACTCCATGGACCTCGAACGCGAGCGCGGCATCACCATCAAGGCCCACAGCGTTACTCTGTATTACAAGGCCAAAGACGGTATCACCTACCAGCTGAACTTCATTGACACCCCGGGCCACGTCGACTTCACCTACGAAGTCAGCCGTTCCCTGGCGGCCTGTGAAGGTGCCCTGCTGGTGGTGGACGCCGGCCAGGGCGTGGAGGCGCAGTCGGTTGCCAACTGCTACACCGCGATCGAGCAGGGCCTGGAAGTCATGCCCGTGCTGAACAAGATCGACCTGCCCCAGGCCGAGCCTGAGCGCGTCAAGGAAGAGATCGAGAAGATCATCGGCATCGACGCCACCGACGCCGTCACCTGCAGCGCCAAGACCGGCCTGGGTGTCGACGAAGTGCTCGAGCGCCTGGTGCACACTATCCCTGCGCCGACCGGCAACTACGAAGATCCGCTGCAAGCGTTGATCATCGACTCCTGGTTCGACAACTACCTGGGCGTTGTCTCCCTGGTGCGCGTGCGCCATGGCCGCGTGAAGAAGGGCGACAAGATCCTGGTCAAGTCCACCGGCAAGATCCACCTGGTGGACAGCGTCGGGGTATTCAACCCCAAGCACACCGCGACCGTTGATCTGAAAGCCGGTGAAGTGGGCTTCATCATCGCCGGTATCAAGGATATTCACGGCGCACCGGTAGGTGACACCCTGACGCTGAGCTCCACGCCGGACGTCGACGTGCTGCCAGGCTTCAAGCGCATCCAGCCGCAGGTCTACGCTGGCCTGTTCCCGGTCAGCTCCGACGATTTCGAAGACTTCCGCGAAGCCCTGCAGAAGCTGACCCTCAACGACTCGTCGTTGCAGTACACCCCGGAAAGCTCCGACGCCCTGGGCTTCGGCTTCCGTTGCGGGTTCCTGGGCATGCTGCACATGGAAATCATCCAGGAGCGCCTCGAGCGCGAATACGACCTGGACCTGATCACCACTGCGCCGACAGTTATTTTTGAGTTGTTGCTGAAAACCGGTGAAACGATTTACGTCGACAACCCGTCCAAGCTCCCGGATCTCTCGGCGATCGAAGACATGCGCGAGCCGATCGTGCGCGCCAATATCCTGGTGCCGCAGGAACACTTGGGCAACGTTATCACCCTGTGCATCGAGAAACGTGGCGTACAGCGCGACATGCTGTTCCTCGGCACCCAGGTCCAAGTGACCTACGACATGCCGATGAACGAGGTGGTGCTGGACTTCTTCGACCGTCTCAAATCCACCAGTCGCGGCTATGCTTCGCTGGATTACCATTTCGACCGTTACCAATCGGCTAATCTGGTGAAACTGGATGTACTGATCAACGGCGACAAGGTCGATGCCCTGGCACTGATCGTGCACAAGGACAACGCGCACTACAAAGGTCGCCAGTTGACCGAGAAGATGAAAGAACTGATTCCGCGCCAGATGTTCGACGTCGCGATCCAGGCCGCCATTGGCGGGCAGATCATTGCGCGGACCTCCGTCAAGGCACTCAGAAAGAACGTACTGGCCAAATGCTACGGCGGTGACGTAAGCCGTAAGCGCAAGCTGCTTGAGAAGCAAAAGGCCGGTAAAAAACGCATGAAGCAAGTAGGTAACGTGGAAGTTCCACAAGAAGCCTTCCTTGCGGTGCTCAGGTTGGATAGTTAGGTCCTATGTCGCTAAATTTCCCGCTGTTGCTGGTCATCGCCGTTGCCGTTTGCGGTCTCCTGGCGTTGCTCGATCTGGTGTTCTTCGCCCCGCGTCGGCGGGCGGCTATCGCGGCCTATCAGGGCAGCGTCAGCCAGCCCGATGGCGTGGTGATCGAGAAGCTGAACAAAGAGCCTTTGCTGGTTGAATACGGCAAGTCGTTCTTCCCGGTGTTGTTCATCGTGCTGGTGCTGCGTTCGTTCCTGGTGGAGCCGTTTCAGATCCCGTCGGGGTCGATGAAGCCTACCCTGGACGTGGGCGACTTCATCCTGGTGAACAAGTTTTCCTACGGCATTCGCCTGCCGGTGATCGACAAGAAGGTCATCGAAGTCGGTGACCCGCAGCGCGGCGATGTGATGGTGTTCCGCTACCCGAGCGACCCGAACGTCAATTACATCAAGCGTGTGGTTGGTCTGCCGGGCGACGTGATTCGCTACACCAGTGACAAGCGCCTGTTCATCAATGGTGAGTCGGTGGCTGAAAAGCTGCTGGGTTCCGAGCCGAACAGCCTGGGCAGCGCCGAGCTGTACCAGGAAAAACTCGGTGCGGTGGAGCACGAAATCCGCAAGGAAATGAGCCGCTACCGTGCCCAGCCTGATGGGCAGTGGAAGGTTCCGGCCGGGCACTACTTCATGATGGGCGACAACCGCGACAACTCCAATGACAGCCGGTACTGGGATGACCCCAACATTCCCAAGGACCTGCTGGGCATGGTTCCCGACCAGAATATCGTCGGCAAGGCCTTTGCGGTCTGGATGAGCTGGCCGGAACCCAAACTCAGCCACCTGCCGAACTTCTCGCGGATCGGGCTGATCAAGTAATACAGGCGGCGCTGTGATCACAGCGCCGAATGCTTTTCTGGGGTGGGGACAAATCGGTCCTGCCTCATGCGGCACCAACCAGGATTTGAATTTGAACACTGCGTCAATCGTCGATGGCCGCCGGTGCCACCAACTAGATATGGATAAACCGTGACCGTTTCTCTAGCACGTCTCGAGCGCCAGCTCGGCTACACCTTCAAGGACCAGGAACTGATGGTCCTTGCCCTCACACACCGCAGTTTTGCCGGGCGTAACAACGAGCGCCTGGAATTCCTCGGTGATGCCATCCTCAACTTCGTCGCCGGTGAGGCGCTGTTCGAGCGCTTCCCCCAAGCCCGTGAAGGCCAGTTGTCGCGCCTGCGTGCGCGCCTGGTGAAGGGCGAGACCCTGGCCGTGCTGGCCCGTGGCTTTGGCCTGGGCGAGTACCTGCGCCTGGGGTCCGGCGAGTTGAAGAGTGGCGGTTTTCGTCGCGAGTCGATCCTGGCCGATGCCCTTGAAGCGCTGATCGGTGCCATCTACCTCGATGCCGGCATGGAAGCCGCCAAGGAACGTGTCACCGCCTGGCTGACTTCCGAGATCGAAAGCCTCACGCTGGTCGACACCAACAAAGATCCCAAGACCCGCCTGCAGGAATTTTTGCAGTCCCGCGGGTGCGAACTGCCACGCTACGAAGTGGTGGATATCCAGGGTGAGCCCCATTGCCGCGTGTTCTTCGTGGAATGTGAAATCACCTTACTGAACGAAAAAAGCCGAGGTCAGGGTGTGAGCCGCCGTATTGCCGAACAGGTAGCGGCCGCCGCAGCACTGATTGCCCTGGGCGTGGAGAATGGCCATGACTGATTCAACCGCAACACGCTGTGGCTATGTTGCCATCGTCGGCCGCCCGAACGTGGGCAAGTCCACGTTGCTCAACCACATCCTTGGCCAGAAGCTGGCGATCACCTCGCGCAAGCCGCAGACCACCCGCCACAACATGCTGGGCATCAAGACCGAAGGCACCGTGCAAGCGGTCTACGTCGACACCCCAGGCATGCACAAAGGTGGCGAGAAAGCCCTGAACCGCTACATGAACAAGACCGCTTCGGCGGCGTTGAAAGACGTCGACGTGGTGATCTTCGTGGTCGACCGCACCAAGTGGACCGACGAAGACCAGATGGTCCTGGAGCGCGTGCAGTACGTCACCGGCCCGTTGATCGTCGCGCTGAACAAGACCGACCGTATCGAAGACAAAGCCGAGCTGATGCCGCACTTGAGCTGGCTGCAGGAACAACTGCCGAACGCCCAGATCATCCCGATTTCGGCCCAGCATGGCCACAACCTCGATGCCTTGGAGCGCGTGATCGCCGAGCACCTGCCGGAGAACGAGCACTTCTTCCCGGAAGACCAGATCACCGACCGCAGCAGCCGTTTCCTCGCCGCTGAACTGGTGCGCGAGAAAATCATGCGCCAGATGGGCGCGGAGCTGCCGTACCAGATCACCGTGGAAATCGAAGAGTTCAAGCAGCAGGGCAAGACCTTGCACATCCATGCGCTGATCCTCGTCGAGCGTGACGGTCAGAAGAAAATCATCATTGGCGACAAGGGCGAGCGTATCAAGCGCATCGGCACCGAGGCGCGCAAGGACATGGAATTGCTGTTCGATTCCAAGATCATGCTGAACCTGTGGGTGAAGGTGAAGGGCGGCTGGTCCGATGACGAGCGTGCACTGCGTTCCCTGGGCTATGGCGACCTGTAAGGTCCTGAATGCACCGCGGGGCTGAAAATGTGGGAGGGGGCTTGCCCCCGATAGCGGTGGGTCAGTTGACAAATAAGTGACTGACACACTGCCATCGGGGGCAAGCCCCCTCCCACATTAGGTTTGTGTCGTTTTCAAAAGTGCATTCCAGCAGTGAGCAGCCATGTCCCAATCCCCACCCCCAAGCCAACTTGCCTACGTCCTGCACAGCCGCGCCTACCGCGAGACCAGCGCCCTGGTGGACTTCCTCACGCCCCAAGGCCGCCTGCGCGCCGTCTTGCGCAGTGCACGGGGCAAGGCGGGCACGTTGGCGCGGCCGTTCGTGGCCTTGGACGTGGAGTTTCGCGGCAAGGGTGAGCTGAAAAACGTCGGCCGCATGGAAAGCGTGGGTACCTCGGCCTGGCTCAACGGCGATGCGCTGTTCAGTGGCCTTTACCTCAATGAACTGCTGATCCGCCTGCTCCCCGCCGAAGACCCGCACCCGGCAGTATTCGAGCACTACGCCGCCACCTTGCTCGCCCTGGCCGAAGGCCGTCCCCTGGAACCCTTGCTGCGTGCGTTCGAATGGCGCCTGCTCGACGACCTGGGCTACGGCTTCGAACTGGCCAACGACCTGCACGGCGAGCCCATCGCCGCCGATGGTATGTATCGCCTGCAAGTGGACGCCGGCCTGGAGCGCGTGTACCTGCTGCAACCTGGCCTGTTCCAGGGCACCGAGCTGCTGGCCATGAGCGAAGCGGACTGGACGGCGCCCGGCGCCTTGTCCGCCGCCAAGCGCCTGATGCGCCAGGCCCTGGCCGTGCACCTGGGCGGACGGCCGCTGGTCAGCCGCGAGTTGTTTCGAAAGCCCTGACAACCCCGTGTATGCTGTGCGGCGTTTCTTTCCCTTTTCAGGAGCGCTTCCGTGAGCACCAGCAATCGCATTCTTCTTGGCGTCAACATCGACCACGTCGCCACCCTGCGCCAGGCCCGGGGCACCCGTTACCCTGACCCGGTCAAGGCCGCGCTGGACGCCGAAGAAGCGGGCGCCGACGGCATCACCGTGCACCTGCGCGAAGACCGCCGCCACATCCAGGAGCGCGACGTGCTGCTGCTCAAGGATGTGCTGCAAACCCGCATGAATTTCGAAATGGGCGTTACCGAAGAAATGATGCAGTTCGCCGAGCGCATCCGCCCGGCACACATCTGCCTGGTGCCGGAAACCCGCCAGGAGCTGACCACCGAAGGCGGCCTCGACGTGGCCGGCCAGGAAGCGCGGATCAAAGCCGCCGTGGAGCGCCTGTCGAAGATCGGCAGTGAAGTCTCGCTGTTCATCGACGCCGACGAGCGCCAGATCGAAGCCTCGCGTCGTGTCGGTGCACCGGCGATCGAACTGCACACCGGCCGCTACGCCGACGCCACCACGCCCACCGAAGTGGCCGAGGAACTGCAACGCATCATCGACGGTGTGAGCTGCGGCCTCAAGCAAGGCCTGATCGTCAACGCCGGCCATGGCCTGCATTACCATAACGTCGAAGCCGTGGCCGCGATCAAGGGTATCAACGAGCTGAACATCGGCCATGCGCTGGTGGCCCATGCGCTGTTTGTCGGTTTCAAAGGCGCTGTCGCCGAAATGAAAGCCCTGATCCTGGCTGCCGCCAAGCACTAAACAACGATGCAGTTGCAATGTGGGAGGGATTGCCCCCTCCCACATGCGAACCCTTACTGTTTAGCCGTTGCAGGTGTATCGTATCTGCCCTTTGCAGGCCTTGGGCCTGCGGCCGATACGTGAGGTTGTTGTGTCCCGATCCTTTTCCCGTCGACAAATCCTGGGTGGTCTTGCAGGCCTGGCCGTAGTGGGCGTCGGTGCCGGTGGCGGCTACCGCTACTGGCTGGGGAAAGTTGCCGAAGCCGAGGCGGGGCACGACTACGAGCTGATCGCCGCGCCACTGGACGTGGAATTGGTGCCAGGGCACAAGACCGAAGCCTGGGCGTTCGGCCCTTCGGCGCCGGGCACCGAGTTGCGGGTGCGCCAGGGCGAATGGCTGCGGGTACGCTTTATCAACCACCTGCCGGTTGCCACTACCATTCACTGGCACGGCATCCGCCTGCCGCTGGAAATGGATGGCGTGCCCTACGTCTCTCAATTGCCGGTCCTGCCCGGCGAATACTTCGACTACAAATTCCGCGTACCCGACGCCGGCAGCTACTGGTACCACCCCCACGTGAACAGCAGCGAAGAACTTGGCCGTGGCCTGGTTGGCCCGCTGATCATCGAAGAGCGCGAACCCACCGGTTTCAAGCACGAGCGCACCCTCAGCCTGAAAAGCTGGCATGTAGACGAAGAGGGGGCTTTCGTCGCATTCAGTATCCCGCGTGAGGCGGCCCGGGGCGGTACGGCAGGGCGCTTGTCGACGATCAACGGCGTGTCCCAGGCGGTGATCGATTTGCCGGCCGGGCAGATCACCCGCGTGCGGTTGCTCAACCTCGACAACACCCTGACCTATCGCATCAACATCCCGGATGTTGAAGCGCAGATCTACGCGCTGGACGGCAACCCCATCGAGCCACGCCCCCTGGGCAAGGAATATTGGTTGGGCCCGGGCATGCGTATCTGCCTGGCGATCAAGGCGCCGCCGGTGGGTGAGGAACTGTCGATCCGCAACGGCCCGGTACGCCTCGGCACCTTCCGTTCGGTCGCCAACACCGATGCGCCCGGCGAATGGCCGCCTGCGTTGCCCGCCAACCCGATCAGCGAACCGGACCTGGCCAATGCCGAGAAACTCAACTTCAATTTCGAGTGGGTGGGTTCGGTCTCGGTCAACACCGACAACGGCAAGCCACCCAGCCTGTGGCAGATCAACGGCAAGGCCTGGGACATCACCGACAAGACGTGCGCCGACCGCCCGATTGCCAAGCTGGAGAAGGGCAAGAGCTACATTTTCGAATTGAAGAACATGACCCAGTACCAGCACCCGATTCACCTGCACGGCATGAGCTTCAAGGTGATCGCCTCGAACCGGCACAAGGTGATCCCGTATTTCACCGACACCTACCTGCTGGGCAAGAACGAGCGTGCCCGCGTGGCACTGGTGGCGGATAACCCAGGCGTCTGGATGTTCCATTGCCACGTGATCGACCATATGGAAACCGGCCTGATGGCCGCCATCGAGGTGGCGTGATGCGCCAGATCCGCCCAACCGCAATCATTGATCGCAGCCGCGACCAGGACTTCATGCGCGAAGCCCTGGCCCTCGCCGCCGAAGGCGCCGCGCTGGGAGAAGTGCCCGTCGGCGCGGTGCTGGTGCAGGACGGTGAGATCATCGGCCGAGGCTTCAACTGCCCGATCAGCGGCAACGACCCCAGCGCTCACGCCGAGATGGTCGCCATCCGCGCCGCCGCGCAAGCCATCAGCAATTACCGCCTGGTGGGCAGCACGCTGTATGTGACCCTGGAGCCGTGCAGCATGTGCGCCGGTTTGATCGTGCATTCGCGGGTTGCGCGGGTGGTGTATGGCGCATTGGAGCCCAAGGCGGGAGTCGTGCAAAGCCAGGGGCAGTTTTTTACCCAGGGCTTTCTGAATCATCGAGTGTTGTTTGAAGGCGGGGTGCTGGCTGAGGAGTGCGGGACGGTCTTGAGCGAGTTCTTCAAGGCCCGCCGGGCCAAATCTGCTCTCTAAACGACGCTGGAAATCAAAAGGTGGGAGGGGGCTTGCCCCCGATAGCAGTGTGTCAGTAAGCATATTTATGACTGATGCACCCCCATCGGGGGCAAGCCCCCTCTCACATTTGGAACTCTATTTTATCAGTGAGGTATCAGCGTCATTTCCTGGCGATGATCACCGCCCGCATCGGCGCCGGCAGCCCTTCGATGGTCTTGCTGTGATCTTCGGGATCGAGGAAGTCACTCAACGACTGGTACTTCATCCACTCCGTCCCGCGCTGTTCCTCGACGGTGGTCACGCTCACATCCACGCAGCGCACATCAGTGAAGCCTGCACGGCGCAGCCATAGCATCAGCGCCGGCACTGAGGGCAGGAACCACACGTTACGCATCTGCGCGTAGCGATCTTCCGGCACCAGCACTTGTTGCTGATCGCCTTCGACCACCAATGTTTCCAGCACCAGTTCGCCACCTTTGACCAGGGTGTCTTTCAGCGCCAGCAGGTGTTCGATCGGCGAACGACGGTGGTAGAACACGCCCATGGAAAACACTGTGTCGAAGCCTTCCAGGTTTGCCGGCAGGTCTTCGAACGGGAACGGCAGGTGCCAGGCCCTGGGCTCGGACAGGTAGCGCTGTACCGCCTGGAACTGGCAGAAGAACAACCAGTTCGGGTCCACGCCAATCACGCTGTCAGCGCCGGCGCCAAGCATGCGCCACATGTAGTAACCGTTGCCGCAGCCTACGTCGAGGATACGTTTGCCCTTCAAGTTCAGGTGCGGCGCAACCCGCGACCACTTCCAGTCCGAGCGCCATTCGGTGTCCACATGCACGCCGAACAGGTTAAACGGCCCTTTGCGCCACGGGCTCAGGCCCATCAATGCAGTGTGCATCTGCGCGCGGGTGTCATCGTCGCAGTCGGTATCGAGTGTCAGGCCGTTGAGCAAATCCACGTCACTGGGCTGGATCTTTGGCAGCGCATCCAACGCACTCTGCCAACGCTCCAGGTCGCCATGGCCCTTTTCCATCTTGCTGTCGAGCTGCGCTTGCAGGCCCTGGGCCCACACGGCCAGGGGAGTGCCGACCAGATGGCGGGCGAGGGGGGAAAGATCAATCATGGCAAGGCAATCAACGAGGCAAAGTTAAGACACTGGAACCACGGCACGACTTTCGAGAACCCGGCTGCCAGCAGGCGTTCGCGGTGTTCTTCGAGGCTGTCGGGCTTCATGACGTTTTCGATGGCGCTGCGCTTCTGGGCGATTTCCAGTTCGCTGTAGCCGTTGGCGCGTTTGAACGCGATGTGCAGGTCGGTGAGCAGCGCGTGTTCTTCGGCATCGTTGAAGCGCAGCTTCTCCGAGAGGATCAACGCACCACCCGGCAACAGCGACTGGCGGATGCGCGAGAGCAACGCCAGGCGCTCATCGGGGGCAATGAATTGCAGGGTGAAGTTCAGCGCCACCACCGAGGCCGGGGCAAATTGCAGCGCGAGGATATCGCCCTCGATCACCTCGACCGGCAGCAACTCCTGGAACATCGAGTCCTGGCCATTGAGGTACTCACGGCAGCGCTCGACCATGGCTGTCGAGTTATCCACCGCGATCACCCGGCAACCGCCGGTGCGCACATGGCGGCGCAGGGCCTGGGTGACGGCGCCGAGGGACGAGCCCAGGTCATACAGCACGCTGTTGGGCTGGGCAAATTGCGCCGCGAGTACGCCGAGGTTCTCGACGATGGTCGGGTAACCGGGCACCGAGCGCTTGATCATGTCCGGGAACACCCGCACCACGTCTTCGTTGAAGGCGAAGTCCGGCACCTGGGGCAGGGGCTGGGCGAATAGGCGATCGGGTTCTTTGCTCACGGCTGTTCCGGCATTGATCTGGGAAAGGCCAGTATTTTAGCCAAGTTGAAGGGGGCGTGCGCGGTTTGTCTGAAAGACATCATCGATTCAGAAAAAAACTGCACTCGCTTATGAGGCGAGCACAGTTTTTAAAGTGGATGATTGCTGGCGTTGGCTACTTTCATTCTTTGAGATCAAACGTTGCCTCTATCTGGTAGGTATCTGAGCCATTGTTTTTTGCAGAGAGAGAAATGCTGCCAGTGTAATGTCGATTTGCATGGTCGGGTTTTATATCCAGAGTGCCCGAGTAGTTTAGAAGAACATCAGTGTTGCCTGGAACGACCGTGGCGCTCCGAAAACTTGAAAAAGAACCTAGCTTATGTGTGCCTGCTGTAATGTTTGGGTCCAGATTCAAACTTATTGATTTCCAAGCTCCTCCGGGAGTTTCTTCGCCTGAGTAAATCTCAAGTTCGTTGTTGTCTTTATATATATAGTGATCTGTACCATTGAACGCTGTCGGTTGATCATTCCTGGTAATGGTGCCCGTAAGGCGTCCCGTTGCTTTTTGTCCTTTAGGTTGTGCTGTGCTCATGATTCAAGACTCCCATCTTCGGTGAATGAGGTTTGACTTGCCGAGTAGTAGGAAGGCTATTCTTGATTCGAGAGGTCGGATACTGTTAGTAATGACAGTGTTGTAGAAGTTTTGGCTATAAATATTAGCGTTGATCTAATCAATAAGTTCTTTCGTTGGTACATTCGCGAATGGCTGAGTAGCGGTTGGAGAGAATGCCGCTGCTGTTATTCCCCACTGGCCCAGCCAATAGCTAGTGATCAGCAAGTACGGGGCCGCATCGAACGCCACCACAAACCGATTGATGCCAATCAGTGTGTCGGAAAACACAAACGACACGGCACCCGCCGCCGCCAGCAGAGCCGAGCGTTTTGGCACTTCGCTGCCCAGGCGTGCCAACGCTCGCCAGAGCATCGCGCTGATCACGGCGGCGTAAACCACCACGGGGATCAGCAAATCACCGAGGCCGTGCGAGATCAGGATGCTCAGTAGCACAACCCCCATGCCCAGCGCCAATACCAGCGGCAGCAGCGCCAGGCGGCGGCAATCACTGAAATAGGCCTTGAGATACGCCAGGTGCGCAAACAGGAACGCCCCCAGGCCAAAGATAAACAGGTCGCCGGGCCAGGCAAGCAGCACATCGCCCACCAGGGAAAAAATCAGCCCAAGGCTGATCCAGCGTCGATAGTCGGTGGGCGGTGCATCATGCAGCCAGCCCAGCAGCGCAAGTACCGGCAGCGGCTTGACCAATAGACACAGCAAGGTGGCATGGGTGCTCAGGCCGTAGATAAAAGTGCCGGCGCCCATCAACGCAAGAATCAGCCAGGGCATATCAGTTCACCGTAATGGCGCAGTCAAAGGTTTCGACAGGTTCGGCCTCCGGCTCCCAGGGTTGCTGGGAGGTCAGGCGCAAACGGCCCTGGCCGGAGGCGAAGGCCTGGAAGCGCCAGGTCGATTGGCCGCCGCCGCCGATCACACCCGACTCGCTGCTACTGTAGACCTCAGGGCTCAACGCGCGCAGTACGCCGCCGGCGGAATCCTGGATGGCCCAGCGGTAACCGGTAGTGGGGTTGCTCGGGAGGGTGAGGGTCAGGTTTTGCCCGCTTTTAAGCTGAAGCGGACAGGCGCTCTGGTTGTCCACGGTGACGTTTTGCTTCGGTGCACTGGCGCACGCGGCCAGTAAGGCAAGGCTCAAGGGGAGAAGCAGGCGGGCAGCGGTCATGGGGGCTCCGTTCATTCACGACGAAGGGCGAGCATAACCGAAGATGAGACAAGGTGTGACAACAGGGCAGCGGGCTTGTTGTGGCGAGCAGGGCAAGCCTGCTCGCCACAGGGGGCCTACCAGGCGCTGGATAGCTGTCAGAAGAGCACCTTCGCCACATCCGCAAAGCGCTTGGCAAAGTGCACCGTCATGCCTTCCTTCAGGTACTCCGGCAACTCTTCAAAACTCCCGCGATTCGGCTCCGGCAAGATCAGTTCATGGATCTTCTGGCGCCGCGCCGCGATGACCTTCTCACGCACCCCGCCAATCGGCAGCACATGCCCGGTCAACGTCAGTTCGCCGGTCATGGCCACGCCTTTTTTCGGCGGCTGGTTACGCGCCAGCGACAACAACGCGCTGGCCATGGTCACCCCGGCGCTCGGGCCGTCTTTGGGCGTGGCGCCTTCCGGCACATGCAAGTGAACGAAGGCTTCATCGAAGAATTTCGGATCGCCGCCAAATGACTTCAGGTTCGAACTGATGTAGCTGTAGGCGATTTCGGCAGATTCCTTCATCACTTCACCCAATTGCCCGGTGAGCTTGAAGCCGCGGTTGAGCGTATGGATGCGCGTGGCCTCGATCGGCAAGGTTGCGCCGCCCATGCTGGTCCAGGCCAGGCCTGTAATCACGCCGGTGCCGGACAGCACTTGCTCATTGCGGAACACTGGCATGCCCAGGGAGCTTTCCAGGTCCTTGCTGCCGATCTTGATCACCGAGGCCGGCTCATCCAGCAGCTTGACCACCGCCTTGCGCACCAGTTTGCCCAGCTGTTTCTCCAACTGTCGCACCCCGGCTTCGCGGGCGTAGCCGTCGATGAGTGCGCGCAGGGCGCCGTCGCTGATGGTCAGGCTGGTTTTCGCCACACCGGCTTTTTCCAGCTGCTTGGGCCACAGGTGACGCTTGGCGATGGCGACTTTTTCTTCGGTGATATAGCCCGACAGGCGAATCACTTCCATACGGTCCAGCAGCGGGCCGGGGATGGAGTCCAGAGTGTTGGCGGTGCACACGAACAGCACCTTGGACAGGTCCAGGCGCAGGTCCAGGTAGTGATCGAGGAATTCGACGTTCTGCTCCGGGTCGAGGGTTTCCAGCAGCGCCGACGCCGGGTCGCCCTGGAAGCTCTGGCCCATCTTGTCGATCTCGTCGAGCATGATCACCGGGTTCATCACCTCCACGTCCTTGAGCGCCTGCACCAGCTTGCCGGGCAGCGCGCCGATGTAGGTACGGCGATGGCCCTTGATCTCGGCCTCGTCGCGCATGCCGCCGACGCTGAAGCGGTAGAACGGCCGCCCCAGGGACTCCGCGATGGATTTGCCCACACTGGTCTTGCCCACACCCGGCGGGCCGACCAGCAGCACGATGGAACCGGCGACTTCGCCTTTATAGGCGCCCACCGCGAGGAACTCGAGGATGCGGCTCTTGATGTCGTCCAGGCCCGCATGGTGCTTGTCCAGCACCTTGCGCGCATGTTTCAGGTCGAGCTTGTCCTCGCCGTACACGCCCCACGGCACCGAGGTGGCCCAGTCCAGGTAGTTGCGCGTCACCGCGTATTCCGGCGAACCGGTCTCGAGGATCGACAGCTTGTTCAACTCTTCGTCAATGCGTTTCTTCGCCTGGGCCGGCAGCACCTTGCCTTCCAGGCGTTGCTCGAATTGTTCGACGTCCGCGCTGCGGTCGTCCTTGGTCAGGCCCAGCTCCTGCTGGATCACCTTGAGCTGTTCCTTGAGGAAGAACTCGCGCTGGTGCTCGCCGATCTTGCGGTTCACCTCGGCGGAGAGTTCTTTTTGCAGGCGTGCGACTTCGACTTCCTTGCGCAGCATCGGCAGCACTTTTTCCATGCGCTTGAGCATGGGCACGCAATCCAGCACTTCCTGCAACTCGTTACCGGTGGCCGAGGTCAGCGCGGCGGCGAAGTCGGTGAGCGGCGACGGGTCATTGGGGCTGAAACGGTTGAGGTAGTTCTTCAGTTCTTCGCTGTACAGCGGGTTGAGCGGCAGCAGTTCCTTGATCGCATTGATCAGTGCCATGCCATAGGCCTTGACCTCGTCGGTCGGCTCGCTGGGCTGGTGCGGGTACTCAACTTCCACCAGGTACGGTGGGCGGTGGTGCTTGAGCCAGGTCTTGATGCGTACGCGGGTCAGGCCCTGGGCGACGAATTGCAGCTTGCCGTTCTCGCGGCTGGCGTGGTGCACCTTCACCAGGGTGCCGTACAACGGCAGGCTGGAGGTGTCGAAGTGGCGCGGGTCTTCCGGCGGCGTGTCCATGAAGAACAGGGCCAGGGAGTGGTGGTCGGACTTGCTTACCAGCTCCAGGGTTTCGGCCCACGGTTCTTCATTGACGATCACCGGCAGCACTTGCGCCGGGAAGAACGGCCGATTGTGGATCGGGATGATGTAGACCTTGTCCGGCAGGTTTTGCCCAGGCAGGGCCAGGCCGGTATTGGACGAGGCGGATTCAGCGTTTTCGGGGTCGGCGTAGTCGTTGAGGTCGTAATCGGGGAAATCTTGCTGGTCGCTCATGGGGCACCTGCATAAGGAAGTATGGTGCTTAGATGGGGCGGGGCAGTGGTGGTTTCAATGGCGGGGTGGAGTTAGCAACAAATTGCATGAATTCAGCTGATCTTGTGCAGATAACTCGGCAACGGCTGCTCCGGTAACACCGACAGCACCTTCAACCGCTGCAACATACGTTGCCTGGCCCGCTGCAAATGCTCGCGCAGGTTCAACGCCGCCGCATCAAACGCACCATGCAGCAGCAGCTCCAATATCAACCGATGTTCGGCCAGCATGGCTGGATCCGCGCCGATCCCCAGCAAGCGGTAGAAAATCCGGCTGATGATCATGGGGCTCTGGCCCTGGCGGATCAACGCCGCGATCTTGCGGTTCTGCAGGCCGGCGAGGCAGCGTTGGTGCAAGTCGTCCTCGATCTGTTCGATGGCCTCCAGGCTGCAGTGGGGGCTGTCCTGGGCGGCCAGCACGCGCTGCAGCATGGCTTCGAGCAACTCGCGGTCGAGGTGGGGCGCGCTCTGGCGCAGCGCTTCGGGTTCCAGGCAGGCGCGCAGTTCGTAGTCTTCGGTGACTTCCCGCGCCGTCAAAGGCCCCGCCAGCCATTGGGAGTAGGGCTCCTTTTCCACCAGGCCACGGTCGCGCAGGCGCATCAGCGCTTCGCGCACCACCGCACGACTGACGCCGTAGTGGTCGGCGGCGGCTTGCTCGTCGAGGCGGTAATGGCCGAAGGCGATGCAGGTGGACAGCGCCGCGCCGATTTCTTCGACGATGCGTTCGCCCAGGGGGCGCGTGTCCACCAGTTCATCGTCACGGTTGAGCCCCAGGTGTGCATGGCTCAGCGGCAGGCGCAGCGGTTCCATGGCCAGGCCTTCGGGATTGATCAGGTAACCCCGGCCGTTGAAGCGGCAGATCAGGCCTTCGTCATGCAGCAGGTCCAGGGCCTTGCGCACTGGGACACGGCTGGTGCCGAACAATTCGGCCAGCGGCGCTTCCAGCAACACCAGGCCATGGCGCGCAGTGCCGTTGACGATCGCGTCACGCATCACCTTGTAAATCATCGCGTAACGGGAGGCCGAGGCGGACACTGCTTTCATCGTTTTCTCTGGAGGCTGTAGGAAGGTGGCCGAGGATTCTCTCATAAGTCGTGCCTGTCACTCTGCGCCACGTCGGTGGCACTTTTTTGGGGCCTTGAAAGTGAGGATGTTACTTTTCTGCACCAAAATGTACTTTTTAATAGAAGATACATTATTTCATTGAAGGTGTTTTCCCTCTTCCTGGCAAGATTTTTCCTGCCGTCTAAAAGCATCTATCCCGCTGCTCTGGGCAAACTTTCCTCATCGCGCACACACGTGCCGATACAGACTGGCACGGAATCTGCCTTTGTAAAATGTACATTTTATGAATATGTACGTTTTGAGGATCAAGCCGATGTCAGACGCCACTTCCATGGCCGAGGATTTTGCCAGCGGTCGCAGTGACCCGGTGCAAGCCCTCGAACAGGCACTCGATAAGGCCAGCCAGGCCCCGGCCGTGTTTATCAGCCTGACTGCCGAGCGTGCGCGCCGTGAAGCCGAAGCCTCGGCTGCCCGTTGGCGCGCCGGGCAGCCATTGAGCGTGTTCGATGGTGTGCCGCTGGCCTGGAAGGACCTGTTCGATGTGGCCGGCAGCGTCACCACCGCAGGCGCTGCCTATCGCCGCAACGCGCCTGCCGCGTTGCTCGATGCACCTGTGGTCGGCCTGTTGTGCCGCGTCGGAATGGTCAGTGTCGGCAAGACCAACCTCAGCGAACTGGCCTATTCCGGCCTGGGCCTGAACCCGCATTTCGGCACGCCGCACAATCCCCATGGCGACGACCAGCCGCGCATTCCTGGCGGCTCGTCGTCCGGCTCGGCGGTGGCCGTGGCGGCCGGGATCGTGCCCATCGCCATGGGCACCGACACTGCGGGCTCGATCCGCATCCCATCGGCGTTCAATGGCCTGGTGGGCTATCGCAGCAGCCGCCGACGCTACAGCCGCGACGGCGTGTTCCCCCTGGCCCATACCCTCGACAGCCTGGGGCCGCTGACCCGCAGCGTGCGCGATGCACTGGCCATCGACGACCTGCTGCATGGCCGTACCCAGATCCACACTGCCCGCAGCCTCAAGGGCCAGCGCTTTGTGTTGGCGCAACAGGACGTCGAGCCCGCCGTGCGCAACAACCTGTTGCGCGCCGTGGAGCAACTCAAGGCCCGGGGCGCACTGGTTGAAGAACGTGAATGCGCGACCTTCCAGGCCACCCTGGACCTGATCAAGCACCACGGCTGGCTCGGTTCCTTCGAAGCCTTTGCCCTGCATGAAGCGCTGCTCGACGGCCCTGATGCCGAGCAACTCGACCCTCGCGTACGTCGCCGCCTCGAAGCCGCGCGCGCACTGCCCGCCAGTCAGCTTATCCACCTGACCGATGCACGCCGCCGCCTGCAACAGCAACTGATCGACGACCTCGACGGCGCCATCCTGATCACCCCCACCGTCGCCCATGTCGCGCCAGCCCTGGCACCGCTGGAGGCCGACGACGACCTGTTTGTCAAAACCAATTTCGCCACCCTGCGCCTGACCATGCCCGGCAGTTTGCTCGACATGGCCTGCGTGAACCTGCCCAGCGGCCGCGATGCCCAGGGCCTGCCCACCGGGCTGCTGCTCAGCGCCCCCACCGGAGAAGACGCTCGCCTGTTGCGCGCGGCGTTGTCCGTCGAAACCGTACTTAACGTTTAAGGAGACACACCATGGCTAAAGACATCCTCTGTGCATTTGGCGTCGACGTTGACGCCGTCGCCGGCTGGCTCGGTTCCTACGGCGGCGAAGACTCGCCGGACGACATCTCCCGTGGCCTGTTCGCCGGTGAGGTCGGCGCGCCACGGTTGCTCAAGCTGTTCGAACGCTACGGCCTGCGCACCACCTGGTTCATCCCCGGCCATTCGATGGAAACCTTCCCGGAACAGATGAAGGCCGTGGCCGACGCCGGTCACGAAATCGGCGTGCACGGCTACAGCCACGAAAACCCTATCGCGATGACGGCCGAGCAGGAAGAAATCGTGCTGGATAAATCCATCGAACTGATCACCCAGGTCACCGGCAAGCGCCCCACCGGCTATGTCGCGCCGTGGTGGGAATTCAGCAAGGTGACCAACGAACTGCTGCTGAAAAAAGGCATCAAGTACGACCACAGCCTGATGCACAACGACTTCCATCCCTACTACGTGCGCAAGGGCGACAGCTGGACCAAGATCGACTACAGCCAGCACCCCGACACCTGGATGAAACCCCTGGTGCGCGGCGAAGAAACCGACCTTGTAGAGATTCCGGCCAACTGGTACCTCGACGACCTGCCGCCGATGATGTTCATCAAGAAAGCCCCCAACAGCCACGGTTTCGTCAACCCGCGTCACCTCGAAGAAATGTGGCGCGACCAGTTCGATTGGGTCTACCGCGAACACGAACATGCGGTGTTCACCATGACCATCCACCCGGACGTGTCCGGTCGCCCGCAAGTGCTGCTGATGCTGGAGCGCCTGATCGAACACATCCAGAGCCATGCCGGCGTGCGCTTCGTCACCTTCGACGAAATCGCCGACGACTTCATCCGCCGCCAACCGCGTACCTGAACCTTTGCAACCACCCCTGAGGCGCGACCCATGTCCATCTACAACAAGCTTGACCTGACTGGCTGGAAACCCCGGCAACTGACGTCCCAGGAAGTGCGCTTCGCCACCTGGATCGCGTTTTTCGCCTGGGTGTTTGCGGTGTATGACTTCATCCTGTTCGGCACCTTGCTGCCGGAGATTGGCCGGCACTTCGGCTGGGGTGAAGTGGAGCAAGCGGAAATCGCGACCTGGGTCGCGGTGGGCACGGCGGTGGTGGCGTTTGCCATTGGGCCGGTGGTCGACAAGTTGGGCCGGCGCAAAGGCATTATCTTCACCGTGGCGGGGTCCGCGCTGTGTTCGGCGCTGACCGCTATCGGTGGTGCGTGGGGCAAGTCGCCGCTGATTTTGATCCGTTCGTTGGGCGGCCTGGGCTATGCCGAGGAGACCGTCAACGCCACCTACCTGAGCGAGCTGTACGGCGCTTCGGAAGACCCGCGCCTGACCAAACGCCGTGGCTTTATCTACAGCCTGGTGCAAGGCGGCTGGCCGGTCGGTGCGTTGATCGCCGCCGGGTTGACCGCGCTGTTGCTGCCGATCATCGGCTGGCAGGGCTGCTTTATCTTTGCCGCGATCCCGGCCATCGTCATCGCGATCATGGCGCGCAAGCTCAAGGAGAGCCCGCAGTTCCAGATCCACCAGCGCATCAGCGAGCTGCGTAAAAGCGGTGCGGTGAAAGAAGCGCAGAACGTCGCCGTGACCTACGGCGTGGATTACGACGAACACAGCAAGGCCGGCCTCAAGGCCGCCTTCCGTGGCCCGGCGCGCCGCGCCACCCTGGTGATCGGCGCCGCGCTGTTGCTCAACTGGGCCGCGATCCAGGTGTTCAGCGTGCTGGGCACTTCGGTGATCGTCAGCGTGCACCACATCTCGTTCGAGAACTCGCTGATCATCCTCGTGCTGTCGAACCTGGTGGGCTATTGCGGCTATCTGAGCCACGGCTGGATGGGCGACAAGATCGGCCGTCGCAACGTGATCGGCCTGGGCTGGATGCTCGGCGGGCTGTCGTTTGCCGGGATGCTGTTTGGCCCGAGCAATATGCCGATGGTGGTCGGGCTGTACAGCCTGGGCCTGTTTTTCCTGATCGGGCCGTACTCGGCGGCGCTGTTCTTTATCAGCGAGAGTTTCCCCACCAGCATCCGCGCCACCGGTGGCGCGATCATCCATGCCATGGGGCCGATCGGCGCTGTAGTCGCAGGCTTTGGCGCGACCCAAGTGTTGTCTGCCGGCAGCGACTGGCAGACCGCCGCGCTGTGGTTTGGCGCACTGCCGTGCTTCCTCTCCGGCGCGCTGATGTTCGCCGCACGGCATGTGCGTCCGGAAACCGTTCAGTAAGGAGTGATCGATGATCCCTGAAGTTGCCTTGATTACCGGTGCCGCCAGCGGCATCGGCCAAGCCCTCGCGGTGGCCTATGCCCGCGTGGGTGTGGCGGTGGTGGGCGGGTATTACCCGGCCGATCCCCATGACCCGCAGGCCACCGTAGGCCTGGTGGAAGAGGCCGGCGGCAAATGCCTGATGCTGCCCTTGGACGTGGGCAATACCGCCTCGGTGGACGCCCTGGCCGAACAGGCGGTGGCGCATTTCGGCCGGCTGGACTACGCCGTGGCCAACGCCGGCCTGCTGCGCCGCGCACCGTTGCTGGAGATGACCGACGCGCTGTGGGACGAAATGCTCAATGTCGACCTCACGGGGGTGATGCGCACCTTCCGTGCGGCCACCCGCCATATGGCTGAAGGTGGTGCGCTGGTGGCGATTTCGTCGATTGCCGGTGGCGTGTATGGCTGGCAGGAACACAGCCATTACGCGGCGGCCAAGGCCGGTGTGCCGGGGTTGTGCCGGTCGCTGGCGGTGGAGTTGGCGCCGCTGGGGATTCGTTGCAATGCGGTGATCCCGGGGTTGATCGAGACGCCGCAGTCGCTGGATGCGAAGAATTCGCTGGGGCCGGCAGGCTTGGCGAAAGCGGCGCGGGCGATTCCCTTGGGCCGGGTAGGGCGGGCGGATGAAGTGGCGTCGCTGGTGCAGTTCTTGACCAGTGAGGCGTCGAGTTATTTGACCGGGCAAAGCATCGTCATCGACGGTGGCCTGACCGTGCGCTGGCCCGACTGACTAACTGGTTTACTGGGTCCAGTGTGGGAGGGGGCTTGCCCCCGATAGCGGTGCATCAGTCACCGTTGTTTTATCTGAACCACTGCCATCGGGGGCAAGCCCCCTCCCACATTGGACCTGTGTTTTGTTCAGGAGAATTTACATGTCCCAACTTTCAAACCGCCGCGCCGTGATCACCGGCGCCGGCAGCGGCATCGGTGCCGCCATCGCCCGTGCCTACGCCGCTGAAGGTGCCCGCCTGGTGCTGGCCGACCGCAATGCGGCCAGCCTCGCGGAAACCGCGATCACCTGCCGCAACCTCGGCGCCGAGGTGTTCGAATGCCTGGCCGACGTGGGCACTGCCGAAGGCGCCCAAGCCAGTGTCGACCGCTGCGTCGAGCACTTTGGCGGCATCGACATTCTGGTCAACAACGCCGGCATGCTCACCCAGGCGCGTTGCGTGGACCTGACCCTTGAAATGTGGAACGACATGCTGCGCGTCGACCTTACCAGTGTGTTCGTCGCCAGCCAGCGTGCGTTGCCGCACATGCTCGCGCAGCGCTGGGGGCGGATCATCAATGTGGCTTCGCAACTGGGCATCAAGGGTGGCGCCGAGTTGACCCATTACGCAGCGGCCAAGGCGGGGGTGATCGGCTTTACCAAATCCCTGGCGCTGGAAGTGGCCAAGGACAATGTGCTGGTCAACGCTATCGCCCCCGGCCCGATCGAGACGCCCCTGGTCGGCGGCATCAGCGACGACTGGAAACGCGCCAAGGCCAGGGAACTGCCCCTGGGCCGTTTCGGCCTGGCGGATGAAGTGGCGCCGGTCGCGGTGCTGCTGGCCAGCGAGCCGGGCGGCAACCTGTTCGTTGGCCAGACCCTGGGCCCGAACTCCGGCGATGTCATGCCATGAGTGAGGTGTAGCCATGTGCGGACTCTGTGGATTGCTTGGTGAAGACCTGCACTGGAGCGACCCCCTGGGCGATGAATTGCCCCGGCGTCGCGAACGCCTGCGCCGGATTGCGGCGATCAACCAGGTACTGGCGGTGTTCCGGCTCAAGGTCGAAGACTTCCAGGGCGCGTCCTATCTGCTATTGGGCGCCACCGGTAAACAGGCATTGGCCAGCGGCCTGGATCAACTCTGGCAAGCTGCCGAGACCCTGCTTGGCCGTCCGTTGGACCCGCTCGATCCGCGCCTGCTGGATCATCTGGAGGCCTGCGTATGAGCATCGCCCTCAACGTCATCACCGGCTTCCTCGGCAGCGGCAAGACCACGTTGCTCAAGCGCCTGCTGCAAGGCGAAAGCCTGGGCGACACCGCGTTGCTGATCAATGAATTCGGCGACGTCGGCATCGACCATCTGCTGGTTGAGGCGGTTGCGCCGGACACCGTGCTGCTACCCGGCGGCTGTGTGTGCTGCTCGATCCGGGGCGAGCTGAAAGACGCGCTGCTTGGCCTGCTGCAGCGCCGCGAGCGCGGTGAAATCCCGGCGTTCAAACGGGTGATCCTGGAGACCACGGGCCTGGCCGATCCGGCACCGATCCTCGCCACCCTGAACAACGACGTGCAGTTGCGCGGGCGTTTCCATATCGGCCTGGTGATCACCCTGGTCGACGCCAGCCACGCAGCCCTGCAAGAACGCCTGCACCCGGAATGGCTGGCGCAGGTGGCGGCGGCGGATCGCTTGCTGCTGAGCAAGACCGATCTGGCGGGGGATTGCGCAGCGCTACGTACCCATTTGCAGGCACTCAATGCCGGCACGCCGATCCTCGATACCCACGACATCCACAGCGGTGACCAGCTGCTGCTCGGCGAAGGCCTGCGCAGCGCCGAGCCCGCCGTTGAAGTCAGTCGCTGGCAGTTGCATCGCATCCCCACTGCCACTCACGGCGCCGCGCAAGTGTGCAGCCTGACGTTCGACCAGCCTCTGGATTGGGTGGGGTTCGGGGTGTGGTTGTCGATGCTGTTAAGATGCCACGGCGAACGAATCCTCCGGGTCAAAGGGCTGCTTAACGTGAACGCCAGTAACGCTCCCATCGTCATCCATGGCGTGCAGCACTGCCTGCACGCGCCGGTGCATCTGCCGGCGTGGCCGGGCAGTGATCGCCAATCGCGCCTGGTGTTTATCCTGCGTGGCGTAGACCCTGCGCTGTTAAGGCGCTCGTTTGAAGTCTTTTCGCGGCGGTGGGCGACATGATCACACTGCGCGTCCTCGGCACCTCCGTGACCCTGCTTGAATGCCTGCGCGTACGTGCCGAACAAGAGCTGGGCATTCGTCTGGTGTACCAGGTGCACGATGTCGAACAGGCCCAGCGTATTGCGGTGATGCAGCCCGACAGCTACGACCTGTACGACCAGTGGTTCCACAACGTCGACTTTGTGTGGCCGGCCCAGGCGATCCAGCCTATCGACACCCGGCGCATCGCCTTGTGGCATGAAATCAACGACCTGCCCAAGCGCGGGCGCCTGTCGGCCGACGACCGCCTGGGCAGTGGCAGCGTGCCCAGTGAGCGGCTGTTCGTGCAGCACGACGGCAGCCTCGGCAGCACGGTCACCGAGCGTATCAGCATGCTGCCGCTGACCCACAACGCCGACAGTTTCGCCTACCGCCCCGAGCGCTTGCCCGACGGTTTTTGCCACGGTAACGAGAGCTGGGGCTGGCTGCTGGACCCGGCTTGGCGTGCGCGCACCGCGCTGCAAAGCGATGCCGCCATCGGCGCCCTGGATGCCGCGCTGGCGGTGCAGGGCGCGGGGCTGGCCAGCTTCAGGGACATCGGCAATATGAGCATCGAAGAGATCGACGTGCTCGCTGACATCCTGGTGCGTAAACAGAAAGAAGGGCACTTTGCGGCGTTCTGGTCCGACGATGAAGAAGCTGCGCAGTTGATGCTCAGCCCGAGTATCGATATCCAGAGCCTGTGGTCGCCGACCCTGATGCGTCTGCATCGCGCAGGGGTGAAATACCGCCTTGCCGTGCCGCGTGAAGGGTATCGCGCGTGGTTTGGCGGGTTGTCGTTGTCGCGGCATGCCAAGGGGCCGGTGCTGGATGCGGCGTATGCGTACTTGAATTGGTGGCTGTCCGGCTGGCCCGGGGCGGTGATGGCGCGCCAGGGTTACTACATTGGTAACCCCGCGCGCAGTCGTGATCACTTGAGCAGTGCCGAATGGGATTACTGGTATGCGGGGTTGCCGGCGCGGGAGGAGTTGTTGGGCAGCGATGGTTTGCCGTTGATCGATGTGGGGGAAGTGCGGGACGGGGGGTCGTATGAGCAGCGCATGGGGCATATTGCGGTGTGGAATTCGGTGATGGATGAGCACAATTATCTGGTGCGGCGGTGGGGGGATTTCATGCGGGCTCGGGGTGGGTGATTGTGTTCATATCAAGGTCGTTAAGTAGAGCAGGCGATAACTACCCTGTGGCGAGCGGGCTTGCCCTGCGTTGGACTGCGAAGCAGCCCCAAAACCGGCGACCGAAGAGTATCTGACTCAACGAATTCCTTCTTCAGGGTCGCTTCGCAACCCAGCGCGGGGCAAGCCCGCTCGCCACAATTGCAGTGTTCGCAACTGTAAGAGTTGAGCCATAAGTCGCCGTTATCAAAATAACGGATATGTACTCAACTCAAAACCTCAGCCAACCCTTTGTCGCCAAAAAAACGTCACCCAGTTCCCCGTCTTTATTGGGTGCACATACGCCCACTCCCAGCTAATCTCCTCAAATCGAATATTCAATCAAAATGGATATTTTTTTGACGCCAGGTCAGCAGTCGCAGGGAATGCACATGACAAAGGGACGTAGTGGCAGAGAGAGGCGAACGCTGCCAGAGGGCACTGCGATGAAGTGGCGCCACACGTTCCAGACCCGCATCGCCGGGGTGCTCGCGCTGCTGCTGCTGGTAGTCGTGGCCGCCACCTATTTCTCGGTAAAGACCGCCACCGCCCGCGCAGTGGAAAACCAGGCGCAAGTCCAACTGAAAACCGGCAGCCAGGTGTTCGAACGCTTGCTCGATCTGCGCGGGCATCGCCTGCAATACGGCCTGGACTGGCTGACCGCCGACCTGCCGTTCAAGCAAGCCGTGGCCGACGGCAAGACCGTGCCGATCCTTGCTGCGCTGCGCCGTCACGGCACGGGTATCCGCTCCAGCGAGGTGTTTGTGCTGGGCCTGGATGGCAAGGTCATGGTCAGCACGTTGCCGATCCTCACCCGTGGCCAGTTTTTCCCCTACGACGATGCCCTGCGTCACGCGCGGCGCACGGGGCTGCAGATGTTGATCGTGGCCATGGATGGGCGTCCGTATTTGTTGGTGCAGGATGAAGTACTCGACCCGCTGCCTATCGCTCGCATCGTCATGGGGTTCCCCATGGACAAGCTTTTCGCCAGTGAACTGCGTTCCATGAGCAACCTGGAGGTGTCGTTCCTCAGCGTGCAGGACGGCAAGCCCGGCCCGTTGTTCAGCACGCAGCCGGACGCCTACCAGGCCGGTACCCTCAGCCTGTTGCGCGACGGGCATGTCGACCCCGAACCGCGGATCCATTTGTTCTACGGCCAGCGTGTGCTCAGCCAGGTATTACCGCTGGCCAACACCGGCGACGGCGATGACGTGCGGGTGCTGTTGCAAAGTCCGCTGGACCACGCCCTGGAATCCTTTGCGCCGCTGGACCGGCAGTTCCTCGGGATTGCCCTGGCGGTGCTGGTGGTGTCGTTGGCCGGTGCGTTGTTTTTGGCGCGGCGGGTGTCGCGCCCGCTCAATGCGCTGGTGCAGGCGGCCGAACGCATCGGCGCCGGTGACTACCGCACGCCGGTGCGGGTGCGTAGCCATGATGAGTTCGGCCTGTTGGCCCGTGCGTTCAACGCCATGCAAAGCGGCATCGCTGTGCGTGAGCGGCAACTGGCGCACAACGCGTTGCATGATCCGCTCACCGGCCTGCCCAATCGCGCCCTGGCGATGGAGCGCCTGGGCAGTGCGATCAGCGCCGGCCGGCCGGTGGTGTTGCTGTATGTGGGGATCGAAAATTACCGGGTGATCAACGAAGGCTTTGGCCCCGAAGGTGTCGAGGAAATGCTGCGCGAAGCCAGTCGCTGCCTGGCCATGAGCCTGTTGGCCAGCGACACCGCGGCACGTATTGCCGGCAGTGAGTTTTTGCTGTTGCTGGAAAACACCGAGGTCGACCGCGCCGTGGCCCGCGCCGACCGCCTCTACGCGCTGCTCACCGAGCCCCAGCGCATCGGCAATGACGAACTGCGCCACGAAGTCAGCATCGGCATCGCGGCTTACCCCGCCGACGGCCAGCAAGTGGAAGAGTTGATCAGCCGCGCCGCCATCGCCCGGCATGACGCCGCGAGCCTGCCGGGGCATCTGCAGATCTACCAGCAGGACCGCGACCTGGCCCATCAGCGCCAGATCACCCTGATCCGCGACCTGCGGCGTGCGGCCATCGAGGGCGAGTTGTTCCTGTGCTACCAGCCCAAACTCGACCTCAAGCACGGCCATGTGCGTCAGGCCGAAGCCTTGTTGCGCTGGCAGCACCCGACCCTGGGCCAGGTGTCTCCCGCCGAGTTCATCCCCCTGGCCGAACGCACCGGCAGCATGAGCAGCCTGACGCTGTGGGTGATCGAAGAAGCGGTGCGCCAGATCGCCGAGTGGGCGCAGCGCGGCCTGCTGATCCAGCTGTCGGTGAATATTTCGGTGGACGACCTGGCTGATGACGACCTGGCGATTCGCGTCACCGCGCTGTTGATGCAGTACCAGGTGGACGCCGGGCAACTGATCTTCGAGATCACCGAAAGCGCGATCATGCACAACCCGCAACAGGCCCTCAGCGTGCTGGAGCAACTGCGCGGTTGCGGTATCAGCCTGTCGGTGGATGACTTTGGTACCGGCTACTCGTCCCTCGCGCAATTGCAGCGCTTGCCGGTGCAGGAGTTGAAGATCGACCAGTCCTTCGTGCGCAACCTCGACAGCACCAGCGGCGATGGCGTGATCGTGCGCTCCACCATCGAGATGAGCCACAACCTCGGACTCAAGGTAGTGGCCGAGGGCGTGGAGTTTGCCCCCAGCCTCAAGCTGCTCAAGCAGTGGAATTGCGATACCGCCCAGGGCTACCTGATCAGCCGCCCGCTGAACGCGATGGCGTTCGAGATGTGGATGCGGCGTGAGCGGGTGCCGATCTAGAAAAGCCTTTCCCTTCGACTGCAGATTTTCAAAACAGCGTCGATAACCTCTACAAGGCTTGACCGAATGCATAGTTTTTTGCCGACAGGCGGTTATGTATTGCTGTAAAACCGATGATGGCAATTGGCCTTGTTTGCGTCATCATGCATGCACTTCAATGTTTCTGTGCCAAGGCAGGCTGCTCTTTCAGCTCATTTCCTGCGGATCGACCATGGCTTGGATTTTTCACTCGTTACTTCGTACGGCACTGTTGCTGGCTGTGGCCGGCCCCGCATCGGCGGCGACGCTTGAGGTGTTGGCCCTGCAGGTCGACGGTCAGCCTGTTGCCGATGCCGTGGTCACCTTGCACGGCCCTGCGCAGGCGCCGCAAGGCGTGCTCAAGGCGGATATGGACCAGCGCGGTCAACGCTTCGCGCCCCATGTACTGGCAGTGCACACCGGTACCCAGGTGCGCTTCCCCAACAGCGACAATATTCGCCATCAGGTGTATTCGTTCTCCGCTGCCAAGCGCTTCGAACTGCGCCTTTACGAAGGCACGCCCACTGACCCGCTGCTGTTCGACAGGCCCGGCGTGGTGGTGCTGGGCTGCAATATCCATGACTGGATGCTCGGCTATATCTATGTCACCGATGACCCACGTTTCGGCGTCAGCGATGCCCAGGGCCGTGTGCGCCTGGAACAGTTGCCGGCCGGTGACTACCACCTCACCGTGTGGCATCCGCAACTGGCAGATATGCAGCCGTTGGATGGCGGCACCTTGCACATGCCTGCTGCCGGGCTCAGCCACCGTGTGACGTTGAGCCTGGAGCCCGCACCGGCGGATTTGCCGCCGCCGCCCAGCGCCTTTGGCGATGCCTTCAATCGAGCCGCCCATGAAACTGCGCAGTAGCTTCCAGGCGCGGGTCGCCTGCGTGTTGATCGTGCTGTCACTGGTGGTGATCGGCGCGCTGTATTTCAGCGTCAAGGCCGCCACCCGCTCGGCGGTCCACGGCCAGGCCCTGGCCCAGCTGGACGTGGGCACGCGGGTGTTCGAGCGCTTGCTCGACACACGCGGTCGGCGCCTGGCCGATGGCGTGCAGTTGTTGGCGGCCGACTTCGGTTTTCGCGATGCGGTCGCCAGTGGCGATTCGGCAACCCTGCGCTCGGTGCTGCTCAACCACGGCAAGCGCATCAACGCCAGCGACATGATCCTGCTGGGCATGGACGGAAAAGTCCTGGCCAGCACCCTGGAGGACGTTCCGGAGGGCTCGACCTTTCGCTACGACCAGGCCCTGCGCGAAGCCCGGCGCAATCGTCAGGCGATGCTGATGGTGCCGTTGCAGGGCGAGCCGCATCTGTTGGTGGAAGCTTCGGTGCTGGCGCCGTTGCCTATCGCGCGGGTGGTAATGGGGTTCAGCATGGACGCGGCATTTGCCGATGAGCTGCGTTCGTTGAGCAACCTGGAAGTCTCGTTCCTGGCGATTGATCATGACCGCCCCGGCGAGCTGGTCAGTACCCAGCCGCAAGCACTGCGCCAGAGCATCAGCGCGCTGATGCTGGGCGACTCGACGCGGCGTGGGGTGTCCACCACCGATCACCTTGAGCACCGCTTCCTCAGTCAATCGCTGGTATTGGCCAGTGATGAAAACGGCAAAGTCCTGGCCCTGCTGCAAAGCCCGCTGGATGCAGCGATGCAGGCCTTTGTGCCGTTGGATGAAAAGATTCTCGGGATTGCCCTGGTCGCGCTGATCGCTTCATTGATCGGTGCCTTGCTGCTGGCGCGCACGGTGTCGCGTCCGGTGCAGGCCTTGGCGCAGGCGGCCGAACGCATCGGCAGCGGCGACTATCAGACCCCGGTGGTGCTGGCGCGCAGTGATGAACTGGGGCGCCTGGCCCTGGCGGTCAACGCGATGCAAAACGGCATTGCCGAGCGCGAACAACAGCTGGCGCACAATGCCTTGCATGATCGCGTCACCGGCCTGCCGAACCGTGCGCTGGCCATGGAACGCCTGGGCAGTTCGATTGCCCTGCAACGCCCGGTGGCCCTGATCTACCTGGGCATCGACAACCTGCGCGCCGCCAGCGAAACCGCCGGCCCCGAAGCGGTGGACCAACTGCTGATCACGGTCAGCCAGCGCCTGCAAGCGGCGTTGCGCCCCGGCGATACCGTGGCGCACCTGATCGCCGACGAATTCCTGCTGCTGCTCGAAGGGGCAGGCAGCGACGAAGCGGTGGGCATGGCCGACAAACTGCAACAGCTGCTGCTGCGTCCCCAGCGCATCAACGGCCATGACCTGGCGCTGGATTGTCGCCTGGGCATCGCGGTGTACCCGGTCGATGGTGAAAGCCCGCACACCTTGCTGGAACGCGCGGCCATCGCCATGAAGGACGCCGCGCAAATGCCCGGCCGCCTGCAAATCTACGAGCAGGGCCGCGACCTGGCGCACCGCCGCCAGATTACGCTGATCCGTGACCTGCGCCACGCGGCCAACCAGGGTCAACTGTTGCTGCACTACCAGCCCAAGCTGGATATCCGCCAGGGCCATGTGCGTCAGGCCGAAGCGCTGTTGCGCTGGCAGCATCCGCAGTTCGGCATGGTCTCGCCGGGGGAATTCATCCCGCTGGCCGAACGCTCGGGCAGTATCCAGTTGCTGACCCAATGGTTGATCGAGCAGGGCATTCGCCAGTTGTGCGAATGGAACCGGCGCGGCCTGTCCTTGCAACTGTCGCTGAACATCTCGGCGGACGATCTGCTGGGCGATGAGCTGGCCCACCGGGTCTCGGCATTGCTGTGTCGCTATGGTTTGCCGGCCGAGCAACTGCTGTTTGAAATCACCGAAAGCGCGGTGATGCGTGAGCCGGAAAAAGCCCTCAAGGTGCTCAACTTGCTGCGCGATTGCGGTATCGGCCTGTCGGTGGACGATTTCGGCACCGGCTATTCGTCACTGGCGCACCTCAAGCGCCTGCCGGTGCAGGAGTTGAAGATCGACCAATCCTTTGTGCGCAACCTCGATGAAACCAGTGAAGACGCAGTGATCGTGCGTTCCACCATCGAGATGAGCCACAACCTGGGCCTCAAGGTCGTTGCCGAGGGCGTCGAATATGCCCACAGCCTGCGCCTGCTGGAGCGCTGGCACTGCGACACGGCCCAGGGTTACCTGATCAGCCGGCCGTTGAGTGCCGACGCCTTCGAAGCCTGGATGGCCTTGCCGCTCAGTGCGCAAACTTCCCTGGTTCATTGAGTGACATGACCGTGCGTTTTTCTTTCCTGATCGGTTGCCTTGGCGCACTGGCCCTGCAAACGGCACTGGCCGACAACGGCCGCCTGATCGCTACCGGTGGCGCCAGCAGTATCGAAGGCACGGCGGGCGGTGGGGTCACACCCTGGGCAGTGCTGGCCGGATACGGCGAACAGCACGAATGGGGCGCCACGGCGTTCGCGACCACGGTCAACCTGCCGGATTATCGGCTGGACGTGGCCGGGCTGGCGCTGGCCTATGACAACCGCGTCGAGGTGTCTTTCGCCCGCCAGCGCTTCGACCTCGGCAGCCTGGTGCATAAGCTCAATCTGCCCGAGGACAACCTGGGCCAGGACGTGCTTGGCCTCAAGGTGCGCCTGTTCGGTGATGTGATCTACGACGCGCTGCCCCAGGTTTCCCTGGGCCTGGAATACAAGCACCAGACGAACTTTGATATCCCCAGCCTGGTGGGCGCCAGGCGCGACAGCGATGTCGAAGGCTACCTGGCCGCCAGCCGCCTGTTCATGGGCGCCGCGTTTGGCTACAACGTGCTGGTCAACGGCAGCCTGCGCTACAGTCGGGCCAATGAAACCGGCTTGCTCGGCTTTGGCGGCGACCGCCGCGACAGCCGCAGCCTGCTCAAGGAAGGCTCGCTGGCGTTGCTGCTCAACCCGCGTTGGGCGGTGGGCGTGGAGTACCGTGAGAAGCCCGACAACCTGTCGTTTGCCGGCGAAAGTGATTGGGCGGATCTGTTCGTGGGGTACTTCCCCAACAAGCATGTGTCGTTTGTATTGGCTTATGCACGGCTTGGCGAAATCGCCACGCTGGACCACCAGAACGGCACGTATTTGTCCGTGCAGGGGAGTTTCTGATGCGCTGTCTACCGCTGGTTTTCATCCTGCTGCTCAGCGCCTGCGCGCAGCAACCGCCCAAGGACGACAGCCTCTATCGCGACCTCGGCGCCATGCCCGGCATCACCCGGATCGTGGAGGGCATGTTGCTCAACATCGCCCGGGATGATCGTATCGTCGAGCGCTTCCGGCGCATTGATATCCAGCGCCTGCGCAACAAGCTGATCGAGCAGTTCTGTGTGGAGGCGGGTGGGCCGTGCACCTACACCGGTGACAGCATGGCCGAGAGTCACAAGGGCCAGAATGTGAGCCGCAGTGATTTCAATGCGTTGGTGGAGGACTTGATCAAGGCGATGGACAGCGAGGCAATTGCGGTGCCGGTGCAGAACCGCCTGATTGCGCGGCTGGCGGTGATGCGCGGTGAAGTCATAGAACACTGATAAAAAATGTGGGAGGGGGCTTGCCCCCCTCCCAAGTGACAGTTCTGTTGCCGGTGTCGCTTATTCCGGCAGTTTGAACGCCATCACATAGTCACCCTGCTTGGTGCCCAGGGAACCGTGACCGCCGGCCATGACCAGCACGTACTGCTTGCCATCCTTGCCGGTGTAGGTCATCGGGGTGGTCTGCGCGCCGGCTGGCAGGCGACCTTCCCACAGTTGCTTGCCGTTTTTCACGTCGTAGGCACGCAGGTACTGGTCGAGGGTGCCGCTGAGGAACGCGATGCCACCGGCGGTGGTGAAGGTGCCACCCAGGCTGGGCACGCCCATGGTCAGCGGGACCGGAACCGGCGAGCTGTCACGCACGGTGCCGTTCTTGTGCATCCAGATGGTTTTGTGGGTGGTCAGGTCGACCGCGGCCACATAACCCCATGCCGGTGCCTGGCACGGCAGGCCCATTGGCGACAGCAGGGCTTCGAGGATCACGCCGTACGGCGCGCCTTTGTTTGGCTGCACGCCTTCGGTTTCGCTGACGCGCGGGCCTTGCTTGGCGATGTCGGCCGCCGGGATCAGCTTGGACTTGAACGCCATGTAGCTCGGGTTGACGAAGGCAATCTGACGCACCGGGTCGACGGAAATGCCACCCCAGTCGAACACGCCGAAGTTGCCCGGGTACACGATCGAACCTTGCAGCGATGGCGGGGTGAACGCACCGTCGTAGCGCATGGATTTGAAATCGATGCGGCACAGCAGTTGGTCGAACGGTGTCACGCCCCACATGTCACGCTCTTTGAGCGGCGGCGGCATGAAGTTCAGGTCCGACTTCGGCTGGGTTGGCGAGGTGTGGTCGCCCGCGACGGCGCCTTGCGGCACGGCCACTTCGTGGATCGGCACCACGGGTTGGCCGGTGGCACGGTCCAGCACGTAGATGCTGCCTTGCTTGGTCGACGCCATCACCGCCTGCTTCACGCCGGCTTCGGTCTTGATGTCGATCAGCGACGGCTGGCCGCCTACGTCCATGTCCCACAGGTCATGGTGAGTGAACTGGAAGGTCCACTTCACATGGCCGCTGTCGATGTCCAGGGCGGTCAGGCCGGCGCTGTATTTTTCCGAGTCTTCGGTACGGTCGCCGCCGTATTGGTCGGGCATCTGGTTGCCCATCGGCAGGTACAGCATGCCGAGTTTTTCATCCACGGCGAACATGGACCACATGTTCGGCGAGTTGCGGGTGTAGGTCTTGCCTTCGGCCAACGGGGTAGTGTCGTCCGGGTTGCCACTGTCCCAGTTCCACACCAGCTTGCCGGTGTGCACGTCGAACGCGCGGATCACGCCGCTGGGCTCGTCGGTGGAGACGTTGTCGGTGACGTGGCCGCCGATCACCACCAGGTTCTTGGTGACGGCCGGTGGCGAGGTGGAGTAGTAACCGCCTGGGGCGAAGCTGCCGATGTTGGCACGCAGGTCGACCTGGCCTTTGTCGCCGAAGTCTTCGCACATCTTGCCGGTGTCGGCGTTGAGGGCGATCAGGCGGGTGTCGGCGGTTGGCACGAAGATGCGTTTCGGGCAGGCGTTCGGTGCGGCGGCCGGGCTGGCGCTGCCGGTCGGGCTTTGCTCGGAAGCGTACACGGCGTCATCGTGATACGACACGCCACGGCAGGTCATGTGTGCCCAGCCCTTGAAGTTCTCGGCACCCTGGCTGCTGATCTTCGGATCGAAGCGCCAGATTTCCTTGCCGGTGTCCGGGTCGAGGGCAATCACCTGGCTGTGCGGGGTGCACACGTAGAGCATGCCGTTGACTTTCAGCGGGGTGTTTTCCGCGGTGGTCTCGCCTGGATCATTCGGGCCAGGGATGTCACCGGTGCGGTAGGTCCACGCCGGCACCAACTTATGGGCGTTTTCCGGGGTGATCTGCGCCAGCGGCGAGTAACGGTCACCGTAGGCCGAACGGCCGTAGGAGTTCCAGTCGCCATCGGCCTGGGACGGCGCGGCGCTGGCCATGCCTGGCACCGCGTCGCGGTCCAGTTGGCCGGTCTTGACCATCTCACCCGGGTTGGTGAACTGGCTGGCCAGGGCGGTAGCACCTGCCAACACCACGGCGACGCTCAGCGCGCCAGTGCCCAGTGGGGCAGGCTGGCCGCGCAGTAACGGACGGCGGAACCACGGCAGCAGCATGACGATACCCAGGGCGAACAGCAGCGCCAGGCGCGGCACCAACTGCCACCAGTCCAGGCCGACTTCCCACAGCGCCCACACGGTACTGGCGAACAGCACCAGTGCGTACAGGCCCAGCGCGGCGCGGCGGGTGGCCAGCAACAGGATGCCGGTCAGGGTGATGCCGATACCGGCCAGCAGGTAGTACAGCGACCCGCCGAGCATCGTCAGCTTGATACCCCCGGCCAGCAAGGCCAGGCCCATGATCAGCAGCAAGACGCCTAGCAACCTGGGCAGGAGGCGGCTTCGGCTCGAAGCACCATCAGTGCTCATAGTGTGTTTCTCCGTGACGTTGGAATTATGTGACCCCGTGCTTCACTGTAGATGACGATTCGGCACGGGCTTGGTTCAGCGTTAATTCGGTTTTTCTGGGGATAAGTGGGGTTATCCACAGACGGGCGATTTATCCCCAGGCGCAGCTCGGGGTAAGACAGCGCTGTCTTTGCAGGTGGGAATAATCAGCAAGATGAGGTCGACCGGGGGCGTGAAACGTTTCAGTTTGTTGCGGCAAGGATAAAGGGAGAGGGCGTCGAGAGAAAGCGTAAATCGCAAGATGCATCATTTCAGATTTGGTAACAGTGACAGATAGTCGCTGCAACGTTGGCTTCATGAAGCCCTGCCCTGTGGCGAGCGGGCTTGTTGTGGCGAGCGGGCTTGCCCCGCGTTGGGCTGCGAAGCAGCCCCCTGTCAATTCACCGCATTCTTTGAGAAAGACTCAGTGACTGGTTTTGGGGCTGCTGCGCAGCCCAACGCGGGGCAAGCCCGCTCGCCACAACAAGCCCGCTCGCCACAGCAGACCAACAGATTGGATTTGCGGGGTTTTTAGAAGGTGGTGCGGATGCCGAACTGCACGCTGCGCCCCGGTGCCGGGGCAATATCGCGCAGGATCGAGCTGGCATAGCGCACGGTCTGGTTGGTCAAGTTCTCGCCGTTCACGAACGCCAGCCACTGGCTGCCACCCATATTGAAGTGATAACCCATGCTTGCGCCGAGCGTAGTGTAGCCATCGGTGCCGCTTTCGTTATCCGGCACGCGACCCTGGCCCGCCGCGTGTTCCACATCGATACGTGCCTGCCAGCGGTCCAGTTCCCATAGCAAGCCGCTGTTCAAGCGCAACGGTGCGATACGCGGGAGGGCTTCGCCGGTGTCGAGGTTGGTCGCACGGGTGTAGTCGCCTGACAGTTCCAGCGCGAACTTACCGTAGGCGCTTTCGCCAAGTTTCCAGTGATCCTGGGCTTCAAAGCCGGCGAAGCGTGCCCGCACGCCAGAGTACTTGTACTCAGGGATACCGCCCGCGTCTTCTTCGCCTTCATCGTTCAGCGTGCGACCGCTGCCCAACAGCCCGATGTAGTTGGAGAAGCGGCTGTAGAACACCCCGAAGCTGCCCTTGTGCGTGCCATTGTCAAAGCGCAGCGCCAGGTCGCTGGACACGGCTTTTTCTTTTTTCAGGTTGGCATCCCCCAGCTCGTAGGTGCCGGTGGCGACGTGGGCGCCGTTGGCATACAGCTCGTAGAAGGTCGGTGCACGCTCGGTGTAGCCCAGGGTGGCGGCCAGGGACCACACGGGTGTGAGGGTGTAGACCGCACCCGAAGACAAGCTGCCGGCGGTGAAGTCATTGGATTTGTCGGCATTGGCAAAACGCGCGTTGCCCTTGGCATCCGGGTCGACGCTGGTGTGTTCCAGGCGCCCGCCGAGGCTGAGTTTGAGGCGCTCGGTGGCCTGCATTTCTTCGAGGATAAACAGCGCGCCGGCGTTGGTGTCGGTCTGCGGCACGAAGGCCTCTTCGCCGAGGGCGGAGAACTCGTTGCGGGTCACTTGCGCGCCCACCACGCCACCGAACGGGCCAAGCGGCTGGTGGCGGGCTTCTATCCGGGCTTCATACCCCTTGTTCTTGAAGATCGTACCGGTTTCGCCACCTTCGATTTCGCGGTGCTCGTAGTCGGTGTAGCCCGCGTCGAGTTTCACCGAGGTGAACGGACCCTGCAGGTTGCGGATCTCCGAAGCGAAGGCGTAGTGATCCTGCTTCATGCGGATGCGCACATCCTGTTCGGCAGGGGAGCCGTAGTTGGCGTCGTAGTTGCTGTAGGACAACCCGGCATAGCCGTCGTCCCAGGTATAGGAACCGCCCACGGCACCGCCGTCCTGGCGCCCGTCGCTGTTGCCCAGGCGGCCATTCTTGCCGGGGGCGTCGTCGGTTGCCGGGGCGTGGCGGCTGCGCGCCTGACCGGGGATTTTCAGGTCGTTGAATTCCCGCGCGTTGGCGTCCAGGTGCAAGGCGAACGTGCCGTTGCCAGCCTCCAGTTTGCCGGCGCTGCTGCGCGTGGTGTCGGCGCCGCCGTAACGCAATTCACCGGCACCGTGGATGCCTTCGATGGCTTCGGTGGGGATGCGGTTGTCAAAGGTGTTGACCACGCCACCGATGGCACTGCCGCCGTACAACAGCGCCGCCGGGCCGCGCACGATTTCAACGCGATCCACGTTGACCGGATCCAGCGGCACCGCGTGGTCGTAGGACAGCGACGACGCATCCAGCGCACCCACGCCATTGCGCAGGATGCGAATGCGGTCGCCATCCTGCCCGCGGATGATCGGCCGGCTGGCGCCCGGGCCAAAGTACGACGACGACACGCCTGGCTGCTTGTTCAGGGTTTCGCCGAGGCTGCCCTTTTGTTGCAGGGTCAGGTCATCGCCTTCCAGCACGGTGGTCGGCGAGGCGAGCTGCTCGCTGCCCAGCGGGTTGCCGGTGATGACTTGGGGTTGCAGCTCCAGGGCATGGGCTTCGGAGCCGATCAGGAGGGCGGCGGCGAGCGGGGACAGGCGCCATAGGGAAGAGAAGAGCATTGGGCATTCCTTTGTAAAGCAACGAAAAGATTTGAGATGTATGGTTACAATATAACATCTCTTTTTCGCTGAAAACGGGAACTTTTTTGATCGTGCTAAAGTGCGCAGCTGTGTGTTCTCTTTTCTAAAGGCCTGGCATGACCGCGACAAGCAACGACCCTCTCCACGGCGTGACCCTGCAACACGTCCTCACCACCCTGGTGGAGCATTACGAATGGGCCGGCCTGGCCGAACGCATTGACGTACGCTGCTTCAAGAGCGACCCGAGCATCAAGTCAAGCCTCACGTTCTTGCGCAAGACCCCGTGGGCGCGGGAAAAAGTCGAAGGGTTGTACGTGAAACTGATGCGTACCAAACGTCCGCTGGACTGATCCCATGAAGCGGTTTGTGGCTGCGGCGGCGCTTGCTGGTTGGGTGGGGTTGGTGATTCAGCAATACCTGATTTTCTATTCGCGCTGGGAATCCGGCGCCAGCCTGATGGGCGGGCTGGTCAACTTTTTCAGTTTCTTCACCGTGCTCACCAACACCCTCGCGGTGGTGGTGTTGAGCTATGCGCTGGTGAAGCGCGATTCACCCGCGAAGCGGTTTTTCCTCGCGCCCGGCATCAGCAGTGGGATCGCCGTGAGCATCCTGGTGGTGGGCCTGGCTTACAACCTGTTGCTGCGGCATCTGTGGCAACCCGAAGGCTTCCAGTTCATCGCCGACGAGTTGCTGCACGACGTAATGCCGGTGCTGTTTTTTATTTACTGGTGGCAGTGCGTGCCCAAGGGCAACCTGCACCTCAGGCACATCGCCGGCTGGGTGATTTACCCGCTGGTGTACTTTGCCTATGTGCTGCTGCGGGGGGATTTGCTCGGGCAGTATCAGTACCCGTTCATTGATGTGGGCACCCTTGGTTATCCACAGGTGTTCGTGAATGCGGGGGGCATTCTGGCGGGGTTTGTCGCGATAGCAGGGGCAGTGGTGGGGCTGGACAAGCTCATCAAGCCCCAGCCCTGATTCATTCTTCGTCGCTGCCTTCGGCGCGCCAGTAACCGACGGTCTTGAGGAACTCCTCCTTGACCTGGTGCGTGTCCAGCAGCACGCGGCGCACCTGGCGCGACAGCTTGGTTTCGGTGGCGACAAAGCTGTACAGCGAGCCACTCGGCAGCGTCAGTTCGCGCACGGTGTCGAGCAGGTCGTCCTGGCCGCGAATCACCCAGATCACCTGGACGTCGGCCGCGCTTTGCAGCGCCTGCTTTTCGGCTGTATTGGCGATCTCGATCACGGCCAGCACGGTGCGCCCTGCCGGCAATTCTTCCAGGCGGCGAGCGATGGCCGGGATGGCGGTTTCATCGCCGATCAACAGGTAGCTGTCGAAGATATCCGGCACGATCATCGAGCCCCGTGGCCCACCGATGTACAGGTGTTGGCCGACCTGCGCCTGCTCGGCCCAGGTCGACGCAGGGCCGTCGCCATGCAGCACGAAGTCGATATCCAGTTCACCGATGCTCAGGTCGAAACGCCGCGGCGTGTAGTCGCGCATGGCCGGTTGCGGCCCGTCGCCCTTGATGGCGAACGTCGGGCTTTCCAGCGCGGCCTGTTCGGCGGCGTTCTGGGGGAACAGCAGCTTGATGTGATCGTCACTGCCCAGGCTGACAAACCCGGTCAATTCGGGCCCGCCCAGGGTGATGCGGCGCATGCGTGGGGTGATGTCCACCACCCGCAGCACGTGCAGGCGGCGACGTTTGATTTCGTGGGTAACGCGATGGATGGTTTGCGTATTCATTGGTTTTTCCCGTCGACAATGGCTTGGGCGGTGCTGTTGAGCAGTGCCGCGACACGCACGATTTCTTCCGGGCTCCAGCGCCCGTGGTGCGAATGCAAGGCATGGCGCAGGTTGTGCACCGCCTCGTGGATTTCCGGCGGTCGGTCCTGGCCGCGCAGCGCGCGCTTGCTCACGTCCATGCGCAGACGAATACCGTCGAGGGCAACCGTCTGCTCGCTTAAGAAGAGACGACCGGCGTCGGTGATTGTGTAGCGTTTTTTCCCGCCTTCGGTGTCGCCGCTGATCAACTCGCTTTCTTCAAGAAAGGTCAGCGTGGGGTAGATCACCCCGGGGCTGGGGCTGTAGGCGCCGTCGAACAGGCTTTCGATCTGACGGATCAGGTCATAGCCATGGCAGGGCTGTTCGGCGATCAGCGCCGGCAGCAGCAATTTCAGATCGCCTGGGGCAAAGACCCGCGGGCCGCGGCCACCGCGTTCGCGACCGCCGCGTTTTTCGAAGCCGTCGTGGCTGTCGTGGTGAGGGTGTCCTCTCATTGCGCTTCTCCTGTCGTGGTTAGATACAACGTAAGATATATCTTGTGACTAGGGCAAACGCACCCGACCAACGGCACGCAAGGCATTACGAGCCTGAAAAGCAGGCTGAAAGTTTCGAGTTATTCAACTCTGTATAAATAGAGTAACTACTCAAGTAGTCAGTGGTGTTCTCTTACACGCGTTGTCGGCACGCGAATGTTGGAGTTTTTATGCGCATGTCGTATTGTTCTTACATACTTGTTCGGTGCGTAATTATTCTCGTTTATTATCAAGTAGTCTTTTTCTTACAGGTGATTTTAAAGTTTTGGCAAAATGCCACTTTTTTCCCATATTACTAGGTGTGTCTCGGCTACATGAAGTAGAGAAGCGGACTGCTTACTTGAACTTTTATTTTGAGAATACTTGTTGGGCATAAGGCGAGACGGTGCGTTCGTCAATGCAAGTTGTTGAAAAGTTTGCGTAATGCAGGTTTTTAATGACTTCACTAAATTGTTTTTAACCAACAGGTATATCGCTATGTTGAAACAACTTTCCGTCGCGGCCGCTCTGGTCGCGGTCGCCTTGAATTCGTCCCTGGTCGTTGCCGCCGATGACGCGCGCACCGCCATCAACATCAAGGCCGACATCCCGACCAAGCAGTTTCATGCGCAGCCACGGGACCCGAACTTCGGTAAAGACGAAACCATGAACTACAACCCGGTGAGCGGTGAGCTGAGTTCCCTGCGCGCCACGTTCGACGTGAAAAACACCGACGGTTCGGTGCATGCCTACATCGAAGGCGGCCCGACGTCGGCCGCGCTGTACAACGGTTCCAACAGCATTGCGCTGACCAACACCTTCAACGGCGTCACCCTGACTGGCACCCCGCAGGAAGTGGTGGACGACCCTCAATCCACCCCGGGCACCCAGGCCGACCTGGTGATCACTCCGGCCAAGCCGACAGACACCCAGAATGGCCTGTACACCGCCAGTTACACGGTGATCTTCGACGCCGTGCCGCGTACGCCGAATCCGTAACCGACGCGGAGCACCCCTGGCCCCGTGATCGCGACGATCACGCGGGCATTGACCCAAGGTCGGTTGCCGGCAATGGCTGCCGACCTTGTCAAGCAGCCCTGACTGTGCGTATTTACGAGTATTCCGTTCATGTTTTCGAAGACGCCTATTGCGGGCGCGCTGGCGCTATTGATGTGCGCCGGCGCCCTGGCCGCGCCGACAGCGCCTGGCACGACGCCGGGCAGTTTGCTGTCACAGTCCAAGGGATTGCCAAACGATTTCGAAGAGCACTTTTTTGACGTGCCCTTGGCCGTGCGCGTGGAACTGGACCAACAGTTTCTCGGCGAGGCCATGATTGTGCTGGACCGCAATGACCGTATTACCTTGCTGGAATTCACGGACGCCAACGACAGTCCCTTCGCGGCTTCAGAACGGGCCAAGTGGCAGCAACTCCTGCAACAGGGCATGACCCTTGGAAGTTGCGAAAGAAGTTGCCCAGAGCAACTCCTGGCGATGCACTACAGCCTGGAAAACTCATTGGTCTCGATCCTCACCGAGAACGTCGAGCGCACCACGCAGACCAAGCGTTATTACGACCAGCCGGAGGCCGGAAGCCTGGGCCTGATCGTCAATAACCAATTGAACCTCAATGGTGGGCAGGATGAAGCGTTGGGCGGCCGTTACGGCCTGGAAGCCAGCGCCAGCGTCGGCAATTGGACCCAGGCACTGAACCTGCAACTGTCGCGTTTCGGCGGCACCGATACCACGCTGTACCACGCCGTGCATGAGCTTTACAGCCAGCGTGAAATGGAAGGCAACTTCCTGCGCCTGGGTTACTTCACCCCTGGCTCCGATGGCCTCACGCGGCAGGTCCGCTCATTCGGCGCCAACCCCGACACCGCCGTGGGCCTGATGTACGGCAGCTCCGACAGCCTGCTGATCAACAACCCCAAGCCCAGCGTGTACCCGATTTACGTCACCGCCAGCCGCCAGGCGTCGGTGGAGATCTACCGTAATGGCCTGTTGATCAATAGCCAGCCGGTGGCGGCGGGCCTGCAGACCCTCGACACGCGCTCGCTGCCGGGGGGCATCTATGAAGTCGAAGTGCGCCTGATCGAAGACGGGCTGACCACGGCCACCACCCAGGAACTGGTGTACAAACCCAACAACTGGCGCAATGCCGACGAACGCTGGCGCTATAACACCTTCGTCGGTCGGGAAACCAAGCTGCTCAGTAACTGGGACGAACAGGCCACCGGGTTCGTGACCTACGGCGCCAGCGCCAACTACCTGGCCCATCCACGGGTGATCCTGGGCCTGTCCACGCGCAAAGTGCGCGAGAAGATGCAATACGGCACGTCCATCGACTGGACCCTGGCCAACAGCACCAGCCTCTACGCCAACGTCTACCAGACCCAGGACCACGGCACCGGCCTGGATATGCAAGGCCTCTACAGCTACGGGCACGGCAGCGTGGTACTCAGCCACAACCGCAGTTGGCTGGACACCCGCCGCACCTACGAGATCCTCCCCGACGGCACACGGCTGCGGCCGCGGACCGCCTTTATCGGCCAGACCAGCAACTCGTCGCTGTCGATCAACCATCGATTGAGCAACAAGAGTTCGATCAACTCGCGCCTGTCCTACAGCCAGGGCAACATCGAAGGGCTGGGCCTGGACCTGGGCTGGAACCAGCGCGGCAAGCTTCTCGGCAGCGACGCCAACTGGCGTTTTTCGGTGTTCGATCGCCCGGCCACCTCCAGCACCGGCGACAAACGCAACGTGGGCGTCGACGTGAGCGTCAGCCTGGCCCTGGGCGGGCCCAACGAGCAATGGTCCGCCAGCCTCGGTACGCGCACCGCCCGTGACGGCAGCCGCGACAACAATGGCTCGCTGACCTACCAGCGCACCCTGGACGATCACGTGCTGCAAAGCGTGTCGGCCACGGCGATTGCCGATACTTACGGCGTCGGGTTGTCCGGTCGTACCAGCTTCCAGACCGATGCGCTGTACGGCGATGCCTTTGCCCAGCGTTCCTCCTTCAACAACAAGATCACCGGTGGCTTGAACCTGAGCAGCACCGTCGCGGTGGGCGGGCAGAAAGTTGCCCTGAGCAGCCAGCCCCAAGGCCACGGCGCCGGGATGATCGTGGATGTGGAGACCGACCTGGACGACATCACCCTGCGCGCCGACGACCTTACCGGCGGCAGCAGCACCCTGCGGCCGGGGCGCAACTTCGTGCCCATCACCGCCTACAAGAACAGCACCCTGAGTTTCGACTTCGAGGGCAACCATCCACCGGCGGCCAACATTCAGCCGGCGCGGTCCAGCTACCACTTGAACAAGGGCGGGGTGGGCTACCGCAAGATCAGCGTGATGAGAACCGTCACGGTGCTCGGTCGCCTGCTGGATGCCCAGGGCCGGCCGCTCAAGGGGCACCACGTGATCAATCACGCCAGTCGCGGGGTCAGCGAGGTCGACGGGTTCTTCTCCATGGAGATGAACGCCAGCTCGCCCACCCTGGAAGTGCGCTACGCCAACCAGTTGCTCTGCCAGTTCCGCCTTGACCCCAGCCAGGCGCGCCAGGAGAGCGATGTGCTGATGATCGGTGACCTGCGCTGTACCCCTGACACCCTGGCCGAGGCCACCCTGGGCACGGCAACGGCGGGTTGAATAGTTCCTGGATAAATGGCCGCGCTTGGCCGCTTGCAAAACATGAGGTTGTGGCATGAAACGTTTTTGGTTGTTATGCGTATGTCTTTTCTCCCTGGGGGCCCAGGCGGGCCCCCAGATCAACGTAGGCGTGGTGTACGACTACCTGGAGGCGGGTAAGAGCACCTATATGAAACGGGTGTTCAATGGCGGCACCTCCACGGCGTTCGTCAAGGTCAACATCCTGGAAATGATCTACGACGCCGATGGCTCCTACCGTGAAGTACCGTTGCAGAACCAGCCCGGCGCCGCTGCGCGCGATGGCCTGATGGCCAGCCCGGCGCGGCTGATCGTACCGGCCAACGGCACCCAGGGCACGCGCCTGCTGTTCATGGGCAACCGTGACAAGGAACGCTACTTCCGCGTGCGCTTCGTACCGGTGGTGCCCGAGACCGAAGACGAGTTCGCCGTCACCGAAGAAGAGCGCAAGCAATACAAAGACAGCCTGGCCGCTGGCGTGCGCGTGCTGGCGGGTTACGGCACGGTGTTTTTCGTACGCCCCAGCAACGTGCGGTTTGACACCCAGGTGCGTGACGAAGGCAAGCGCTACACCTTGGTCAACAAGGGCAACAGTGTCGTGGTGGTCGATGAATTCAAGGACTGCTCGGCGGCCAATACCCTGGAATGCCGGCCGACGGTCAAGCACCACATCATGGCCGGTCGTTCCTATGGATTCGATAAAGAGCCTGGCCGCTCCTACCGCTTCAGCCTGATCGAAGGCAGCGAGAAAAAACCGATGGAGGTCAAGGGGTGATCACACTCTTCAAGACGCTGGCATTCGCCTCGCTCAGTGCTATTTGCGTGTTGCCCTCGGCCCGGGCTGCGGTAGAGCGGGAAACCTTCGAGGTGTTCGTGGAAATCCCCACGGCGCAGTTTTATGTGCTCCCGGTGGACCCGACCCTGGTGCAGCGCGACCAGCCGCTGGATTACAACCCGGTGTCATCGCAACTCAAGCCGCTGCGTGCGCAATTCGATGTGAAAAACGTCAGCGGCGCCATTGGCGCACGGCTGGATGCCGAACCGTTTCTGTTCAACGGCAGGGAGCGTATCGACCTGCGCGTGACCTTCAACAATCAAGAGCTGGGCCTGACCTCCAGCGAAGTGGTGTCCAGCACCGATGCCGCGCCGGGCAAGCGCGTGGCTTTGGAAATCGCCGCGATCAAACCGGCGGATGACTACGCCCCGGGTAACTATTACGGCACGGTGCACATGGTGTTCGATGCGCTGGCGCCGGGGGCGAATCCATGAGGTATTTACGTCATATCCAATGGGGCCTTGGCCTGGTTCTCACGCTGGTTGCGAGTGCAGCCCAGGCCGGTTCCGCCGAGGTCCGTGCCGAATTCCGTCCCGACCCCAGCAACCCGATGGTCAACCGCTTTACCAACGTCACGCCCAGTACGGGGTTCTGTAAGCACTTCGTTAATTACTGCGAGCCTAGAGGCTGGTTCAGTCTGGACATGCCCATCGGCCCAAGGCCGCAAACCACTGGCGGACCGGTTGCCGCCAACCACGCCGACCCGCGTCAGGGCGTATACCTGAAGGTTCCGTCCGAATGGCGAACCATCACGGTCACCAGTGCTGCTGGCGACAGCAGTCAGTTGGAGGTGCGTATCTCGGGGATCGGTGGCACCGAGCGTCACGGCGGGCATGTGACGCTGATCACCAATGGTGGAGACTACGAACAATTGTGGAGTACCGGACGCTGGCATAAAGCGCCGGCACCGTGTATCCCCACCGGAATGATCAATGGCACCGCTTACTGGGTCCAGTGGCTCTGGCATGTGCCGGAAAATGCGGGCGCCTGCGCCACCCAGGCGCTGTTTGATCTGCCCTATATGGATTTCCCCGACCTGTATTTCACTTACGAGCTGCGTACGCCCAACCCATTGGATATGCCCGCCGGGATTTACCGTGGCAGCCAGCTCTACACCGTAGGCCCGGGGATGGACTTCGATTTCGGCGACCGCGTCGTTCCGTTCGACAACGTCGCCATCCTGGACTTCGTACTGGATGTGGACCATATCCTCAAGGTCGAGGTGCCCCCCGGTGGCAATCGCGTACAGCTTGAGCCTCAAGGGGGGTGGCAGGCGTGGCTGCAAAACGGGCGCAAACCGACCCGGTTGTACCGCGACCAGACCCTCAACCTGTGGACCAGTACTCAGTTCAAGATGACCCTGGAGTGCGGGGCGCCCATGGGCAATTCCTGCAGCGTAAGCAACGGTACGCATCAGGTGCCGCTGGACATCGCTGTCACGTTGCCCGCAGGTTTGAGCGATGCCTCCGGACGTCCGGTCAACCGCTTGCCCCTGCGCCTTGACGGCAGTGGCAGCGAGCTGTTTAAACCGACCCGCTTTGTCGACCGCAAGCCCAGCACGCTGCACTTTTCCATTCAATCCGAGGGGGTGGCGCAGATGCTCGAACACGGCAGCGGCAGTACCTATACAGGCACAGCCACCGTGATCTGGGATTCGGAGGTTTAAATGAGTCACTATTGGATCAGCAGACTGATCCTGGCATCCGGGCTGACGGCCGCGTTGATCAGCCCTTTGGCCAGCGCACTTACCCAGGACATCACCGCCAAGTTCCGCCCCGACCCGTCCAACCCGACGGTCAACGAGTTCGTCAACACCACGCCCCAGAGCGGCATTTGCCCGGGGCATATCCCGGGGCATTGCAACGCGCTGGGGATCTTCACCATCCGCACCAACGCCTTCACGGCCGAGGCCAACGGGCCCATTCCCGCAAACCACCCCAGCCCCCGCCAGGGGGCCATGTGGAAGGTGCCTTCGGAGTGGCGTGCGGTGCAGGTCACCCATACCGAAACCGGGCAGACCGATACGGTACAGATGCGCATCGCAGGCATCGGCCATCGCTGGAACAGCCGCCCCGGCGTGAGTGCCTGGGGGCAACCCGGCTTGCCTTGGAGCAGCGCGTGGCGGGATGCGCCCAGCCCTTGTCGCGGCATCAACTATTTTGCCGCTGGAACCAACTTCGTGTTGTTCTTCTGGCTGGTCCCGGAAAACGCTGGCGTGTGTCACCGGGTGCCTTCCACCACCATCGACTGGTTCAACTACAGCAATATGGAGTATGCCTACGGCCTGAAAACCCCGAACCCGTTGGCCATGGCGCCGGGTGAATACACGGGCAGCATCAGTTATGTGCTAGGCCCGGGTGGGGATTTCGATTTCGGCGATGTGATGATCCCCAACGATAACGTCCTGACGTTCAACTTCACCCTGACAGTGGACCATCACCTGCGCGTACAGGTGCCGCCGGGCGGCAACCGGGTGCAATTGGAACCCCAGGGCGGCTGGCAGAACTGGCTGCAGAACGGGCGCAAACCGACGCGCCTGGCCAGGGACCAGACCGTCAGCCTGTGGTCGGGCGGCCCCTTCAAGATGACCCTGGAGTGCGGGCAGCCGCTGGGCAACACCTGCAGCGTCAGCAACGGCACGCACCAGGTGCCGCTGGAGGTGGCCGTCAGCCTGCCGGCGGGTTTGTATGACAGTGCCGGGCGGCCGGTCAACCGCTTGCCGCTGCGCCTGGACGGCAGCGGCACCGAGCGCTTCCAGCCGCGCATCTACATCTACCGGCAACCCAGCACCTTGCACTTTTCGGTACTGGCCGACGGTGTGGCACAGATGCTCGAACACGGCAGCGGCACCACCTATTCAGGAACGGCTACGGTGGTCTGGGACTCCGAAGTCTGAGGGCGCGGCCTCGCTTTGCAGCGGGCCCAGCGCCTCACGGGTCAATTGCCGGCGCAGGGCCTTGTGGGCCTGCGCCACGTCTTCCAGCCAGCGTTCATAGGTTGCCTGGCTAACGGGGGCGTCGGTCAGCACGCTGGCACGGGGCACGCCCAGCGCATCGGCCAGGGTCTCAACGCTTTGCCGCGAACCCTGGCCCTGCACCCAGGCGTGCTGGGCCTGCAGCAAGTCGTCCAGGCGTGCGGCTTTGTCCTGATGGACCTGGGTGTTCAGCGCCAGCGCTTCGGCGTGAGTGGCTTCCAGGTACTGGTCCCAGAACTCGACGTTCAACAACGCATCCACCCGGCCGTCGCCGGCCTCGCTCTCGATGACGGCCTTGTAGGTCGTCTCGATCAGTGCGGGGTTCACCGACGCGGTGACACGATAGACCATATGTTCTGCCAGCCAGGGCAAGTGCAGGCGTGCCTTGAGGGCGGTCTGCAACGCCGTGTGCACCTGCACTTCATCCACGCTGCCCGGTACGCCATCGATCACTTCGCTGGTCAGTCGCAACCCGAGCCCACCCTGGTCAATCGGCGCCAGTCGGTGCGCCACTTCCTGGCGGGCCAGGGCGGTGACGCGGCTCAGGCGTGCGGCCTGCCAGGCCAGGTGCGCCAGTCGCCGGGCAAAGGCGCCTTCTTCCAGGGCCGGGCGTGCAGCGTAGGCCTCGTACACCAGGGTCTGCACGCCCAGGCTATTGAACACCTGCGCACCCGCATCGGCGCAGTTGGCGGGCGCGCTGGCCAGGGTGAAGAAGCGCCTGCGCAGCGCTTCATCGGCGTGCATCGCGTCGAGCATGCGCCAGACGTTCAGGCTCAGCGCCCGCCGGTTGGCCAGGTACGCGGCCCGATCGCCCTCGGTCTCGAAGTAGTTGGGCGTCTGCAGGCTGCGGATCACTTCGAAGAAACCCTGGGAGCCGTGTTCCTGTTCCAGCTCGTCCCATTGGCGCTGACGCGATGGACCCTGTTCGGCCGGCAGGTCCTGCAGCCAGAACGCGCTGTCCTGTTCGCCACGCGGCGGGTAGGTGCGATAAGGGTCGAGGCCGGCGCCAAGGCGATAGCTGACCATGCGTTCTTCGTCGTCCAGGCCGAGCTGGTTGCGGTCCAACCGCGTGCGCGCCACCAACAGCGCCTCGGCTTGCCAGGGCAGAAACTTCGGCACGCTCTTGATCGGGCTGTTTTGCAGGTCGAGCAGGAAATCCTCGGGCCGTGGCTGTTCGAACAACCCTTGCGGCCACTGCGTCAACTGCGTATTCGTCAGGTACAGCTCGCGCAGGTCGGGCATGCCGCTGATGTCCGGTGGCTCGCGCAGCAGGCGGTTGTAGGACAGGTCCAGCACCTTGAGGCGGCTGAGGGTGTTGAGTTGGGCCAGGGAATGGGCGTCCCATTGCAAGGGGTTGGCGCTCAGCCCCAGTTGGGTCAGGCGTGGCAGAGTGGTGAGTGTTTCCGGCAGCCGCGTCAGGCGATTCTGCGCCAGCTCCAGAGTGATGAGGTTTGGAAACAATTCCAGGAACCTGGCCTGCGCATCGCCCAGTCCGGTGTCGCCAAGGTTCAGACTGGTGATGTGTTTGAGCGGTGTGCGCAGTGTCGGCATATGCAACAGGTAGGTACCCAGCGGCCAGCCTTCCAGGTCCAGGCGGCTGCCTGGCTGGCGCTCGCCAAACCCGTCGCGGTAGCCACTTGCCGATTTCTCCCAACTGCGCCGCAAGGCCTGGGACAGTTGAGAGCGCACCAGTCGCTCGGCGGTTTGTTCTTCGATGTTGCCCTGATGCCGGCTCGTGGGGGCCTCCACCCATTTCTTCAGGTCCTTGGCCAGCTGCTTTTTCTCCCGCTCCAGCTCACGCAGCGCCGTGAGGCCATCCGGTGAGTCAAACGCTTGCACCTGTTCCTGCACCTTTGCCGCGCTCAATCCCGGGTACAAGGCTTTGACGCGTTCTTCCACCGAGCCTGGCGACAGCCCCAGCAGCTTGCTCGCCCATTTGAACCTTGGCGCCTGCACCAGGCGCAGGGTCTCGCGTTCGGGCGGCGCGCCGATGGGGTCGGCGAGCACTCGGCAGCGATCCTCCAGCGGTACCAGGCGCTCCATCAACCAGTTGCGCAACGCCGGGCCGTCGGCGGCGGCGTCGCCCATCGCGGTACGCGTTGGCCTGGGCAGGGCGTTGAGCAATGCGCTGTAAAAGTCACTGGCGGGGTGCAGGCTCTGGTGAGCGCCGTCGTAGACCGCGTACTGGCCGTCTTCGCGATGTACCAGGATACGCCGGGCGTCGCCGCGACCCGCCTCGGCGCGCACTGCACCGCCGGTGGACTGGCTGCGCACTTGCAAGTGCAGCGCGGCGAGGGCCGGGCTGTGTTGCTCAAGCGCACCGAGCATCATGCGCTCGCTGTGCTCGTTGAGCAGCGGCGCGGCGTGGAAGCCTTCATACGCGTGAGTGGCCCGGGCTTGCAGTTGGAGTGCGCGCCCGAGGCTTTTGAGGCGCAGGGGCAAGTGATGGCCGTGGGTCATGAGCGCCCGTTCGTCCGGGCGCGCTTGTTCCAGCAGATATTCGACCTGGCTTTTGGGCAGTTCGGGGAACGCCTCGCGGACCCGCAGCGCCGTTGCCTGGTTCACGCTCTCGCTGTGCTGGTAGAGGTAGTCGAACACTGCCCGTTGACGTACGGCGAGCTGATCGGCCAGGCGCTGGCGCAATGCATCGATACGCGCCGCCCGTGTCTGCGGCAAGGGGCCGGCGAGGGCCTGGAGTTGCGCTTCGTTGAGAACGTCGAGCAGGCGCGGCGCCAGCTCGCCCCTGTTCAGGGCCTGGCGGCTGATCGGCAGCACGGCGTTGGCGTCGGTGGCGCCGTAACGCAGGGGCGCGCCGCCGAGGTCATCTTCTTCGTACACGTCAATCGCCTGGTCCGCTGGCCATTGCGGCAGTTCGGTGGCCAAGTGAGGGCTCCAGTAGGTGTCATCATCCACCGCCTCGCCGACCTTTAAACGTTGGGCCAGGCGCTCCGTGTGCTGCCTCAGCCGCCAGCGCTTGAGGCTGTCGGCCAGGCGCGGAGAGGGGGCTGCGTTGTCGCGATGCAGCGCACGCAGTTCGTTGTACTCGGTGCCACTGGTCTGGCGCAGTTGTTCCAGTTGCGCCGCGTCCAGGTCATTGACGCTGTGACCCAGGCGCCGCATCAATTGGGGGTCGTCCCAGGTCCTGGGGTCTTCGGCCTCGTGGGTCCAGGCACCCTGGCCGTTGTGTTGCAAACGCGGTGCGTAGGCGTCGGGGCGGCTGGGGTGTTGGATACGGTGGCCGGCGTCGTCGAGCCTGACTTCATAGTGCTCGCCGTCCAGGGGCAGCACGCTGCGGCCTGCGTGGGTGTGCAAGCCCAGCGCGTCGGGTGCCGAATCGCCGGGCAGGCCGGGGGCCTTCAACGCGTAGGGGCGCAGGTCGGGGTTCCACAAGCGCGGTTGACCATTGTGTTCGATGGCCTGCAGTTGATCGACGAAGGGCGAAGGGATGAGCTTGACCAGTTGACCGCCGATGTGAAACGCACCCAACTGCACCACTTCGTTGACCACGCCGACCAGGTGCGTGGCCGCTTCCCTGGCCTGGCCTTCGGCAAGGTCGACCACACCTTCGACCACTTCATCGAGCAACTGGTAGGCGGTGTAGGCCAGCATCAGCTCACCCAGCCACGGCACGAAGGGTGTGATCACCAGCAAGGCGGCGTTGAAGATCTCGCTGAGCACGCGGCTGAAATTATCCCACCAGGCCCAGCGGGCGCGGCTGTCGCTGTCGGCGGTGGATACCACGATGTCGCGGGCGTCATTGAAGATCTTGTCGAGGCCACGTTGCAGGCGATGGCGCCACAGGTCGCCGTCGATGGGCACGGCGGCGTATTGCAGGCGCGGCTGGTCCACCGGCGTGTCCCGCCAGGTAGGGCGCGTGTCCAGCGGATCGGTGCGGCGATACCACTGGACGCGGTTCAGGCGTTGTTCGAGGTTGGCGAAAAAGTGCCCGCGCTGTTGCTGGTCGATGAATTGGCTGAAGAACTGGCGGTACGCGGCGGTGCGCAACTTATCGGTCAGCGCTTGCATGAACGCCGCGCTGCTGGGGTATGCCATCAGTGGTGCCTGTGGGTCATGGGGGATATACGCCAGTACCGGCACGGTGACCGTTGCGCGCTCAAGGTCGGCGGCGATCAGCAGGATGCCGGTCAGGCGCGAGTCCATCATCTGCAACTCATAAAACTGCAGCACGCCTCGCTCGCCGTTGAGGGCGCGTTGCAGCACATGGAAACTGGCGGCGTCGATGGCGTGCGTGAGCAAGGCGTGGTGGGCCGCGGCGTTCAGGGCGGCTTTCTGGCTGGCGATGAGCGCATCGTGCAGCGCGGCCAGTTGCGTTTCGTCGGTGGGCAGCAGGTGCTGTTGCAGGTGGCGCTGGTACTGGGCACCCAGATCCAGTTGTCGGCACAGGGCGGTGAACTGCGCAATGCTCATCTGCTGCTTGAGGGGCTTGAGGGTGAAGTGACCGCGGGCGTCGGGCCGGCTGGTGTAGCTGGAGTCGTCGGTGAAGTGCTCATCCTTGGCAAAGTTGTGCAGGGCGGCGTCCAGCAGAGACACACTGCGGCTGGTGACACCCTGGATGAACGTGCCCTTGACGCTGTACAGGAACAGGAAGGTGTCCCGGACGCTGGCGTCCACGCCGTATGTTGTCTTGAGCGCCTGGGTCAGCAACGGCTCGGCGAAGGCATAGACGTCCTGGACCTGTTCGAGGCGCTCATCCACCGTGTTCTGGGTGACCCATGCCTGGGCGTTGGCCGTCTTGAGGCTGGCGTGAGCCTGAGGGGGCGCGCTGTGATACCAGGACGCGAGGTCCAGGCGGGCCTTGCTCAAGGCTTCAGCTCTGGCCGGCGAGGTTGCGAGCAGCCATGGCGGGATCTTCTGTTTGATCAATTCATAGTGCGGGCCTTTGTCTGGGTGGAGGGACGACGCGGGCGCGGGCTGCGGTGGCGGGTGCATGGCAGATGACCTTGAGGTGTAGAAAAGGTCGTCAGCCTAGGTGCCCTGGGGTGGGGGCGAGGCAGTAGATAGTTGAAGTCGCCTGCGCTTTATTCCTGGGGCTCGGTCGGCGGTGTTAACTGTCTACGTCTTCGGAGGTGGCGCAAGGGATTAGCTTGAGGGGACCCACCCCATGGAGAGACCTGGATGCCCCTCACTGCCAGCGCCCTGCGCCAAGCTCATATTGAACAGATCGAAACCCTGTTCAACGACCCTCCCTCCTTGTTGGCAGTCGCCCTGGACAGTGCCCAGGCTTACCTGGACCGTCATTTCAGCGCGCGTAACGAGCACGCGCGATGGCTCCATATCGCAACCCCTGAAGATCACCCCGATGAAGGCGCCTGGCGCTATGCCTCATTGGCGCAGATGGTGGTGGAGCGCCTGGCGACTGCTCGGCCAGTGTTGCTGGTGCAGGACTATCAAAAGGTGGTCCGACGCGTACGCGAGGTGATTGAGCCGGGTGGGCCGAGCCTTGCCGAACTGGAGGTATTGATCAACGAATGCGGTAGCTTTCTGCTGGAGGCTTTTTCCCAGCGATTGCAGGCGTGGTGGCATGAGGCAATGCCCGTGGACAGCGTGCGCTGGGGGTATTTGTCCGATGAGTTGTTGGCGCTGTTCTACGATGCCCCCATGCCGCCTGGCATGAGCTCGGCGCGCTTTGCCGAGCTGTTTCCGAAAACCTTGTTGCGTGCGACCCGGCCCGACCGTGAGTGGAGCCTGCACAGCGCGGCATTGCGCGTGCAAACGCTGCACCTGCAGCAAAACCAGCTGCGCACGCTGCCTTGGCTGTTGCTTGAGCGGACCCTGGCGCTGGGGCGTTCGTCTTTGTTGGTCTACAACCCGGCCTCGGGAATCACCCCCATTGAAGCTATAGACGATATAGGGGCTTTGCTGGCTGCCGAGGTGGAACCGTCACCGTCAGGGCAAGTCGCACAGTGGTTTTCCCAGCCGGTGGAGGGGGACCCCTTCGATGCTTTGGCGGCCAGTTACCTGGAGCGGCAGTTGCGCGACCTCGACCGCATCGACCGCCGGGTGCCACGCACGCCCCAGGCTTTGCAACAGTTGCTGAACGACATCACTGACCCCTTTCACTGGTTTGTCGCGCGCCTGAGTTCTCTTCAACAGAAGTTGCGTGCTGGCTTGCCGCTGTGGCTGAGCCAGGCCGATGCCGCCGACAGTATCGCCTGTGCCCAATTGCTGCGTGGCTGGGTGCTGGCCGGGCATGCCGAGGGCGCACACGACTACCTGGAAGGTATCCCGACGATTGAGCAGTTTGCCATCGAGCAATTGCAAGGGTGTTTGAAGCAGCAGCCCTTGACGGCCAAGCTGAAAGCACAAGACATCAGCCTGCGGTTCGATCGCGTGATTGCCGCTGCCGTGCCGCTGCCGGGCGGCTTCATTGCCGGGGAAGTCGAACCCGTCACCGTGACACTGGTGCAATTGGCCCTGGAAAACCTCGCCGGCTTTCCACACACGCCCAAGTCGATCAGCCTCAAGGGCGAAAAGGCCCCGACGTGGTTGACGTACAACCTGCTGAGCACCTGCATCGAGCAGGTCGATATCGGGCAAGCCTATCCGCTGTTGCTCAAGCGCAAGCTGGTGGAGGACCAATCTGAAGCCACGCGCCGCCGGCGGTTGTTCAGCCGGCAACTGCGTAACCAACTGCCGCTGCTGGCTCTGCAATACAAAATCCAGGGGCTGCACGGCCTGACCCGCACCGGTTTCCTGCGCTTGCAGGCCGCGTTGCAAGCTACTCCGGCCCAACGCCTGCTCGATGGAAAAGGCATGGCCCTGTGGCCGCTGGCGTTTCGCGCTGCGCCCGATCAGGTGGCGGACGTGGTTGCCAACCAGTTCATCATCGGGCCCCAGGCCGGGCACGAAGGGCCGCACCTGTTGTACCGGCCACTGCTGAGCCCGACGTTGCAGGAGTATGAAAGCCTGGCGGCTTTGCTCGAGGCGATCAGGGCCCCTGGCGAACTGCAGGATCAGGTGCTGAGCTGGATAGATGCACGACGCCAGGCGATCTATGTCAAGGGTGGTTTCATCGAGCCGCACATCCGGCATTTTTTACCGACGGATGAGTTCACGGTCTACACCAAACCGGCTCCCGCACAACTGCACAAACAGGTGGTCGAGGGCGACCCGGCGCAACAGGTTTTCATTGCAACCGCCGAGGCGCTGGTGACCCTGGCCGACCGTCAGTCACAGTCCAATGCCGAACAGCGCTGGGCCACCCTGAAAAAACTCGGTTGGCTGCTGTTTACCAACCTGCTGCCGTTCCTGCGTGGGCCGGCGGCGTTGTCCGGGTGGCTGCTGCAGTTGACGGACAGCGTACGAGAGGATCTTCAGAGCCTGCACAGTACCGATGCCCAGGCGCGAGCCGCCGCCGTCACGGACATGCTGGTCAACCTGATAGCCGTGATAGCGCATCAGGCTGCCCCCCATGACGTGCACCGCCATCTGGACCTGGAACATCCGGCGTTTGCGCCATTGGCCCGCGCCGAACCGTTGCCTGCCGCGCCGGTGCGGGTGGTGGCCCCGGCATCGTTCAGTGCGCCGCTTGGCTGGGCCAACGCACGGGATACCCTGACCCCGGCCATGCAGGCGCGGCTGACGGCCTTGAGCCTCGAGTCGCAGCCCACGCCCGACGATCTGAAACAGGCTGAAGCCAGCGGTCCGTTGCAAGGGTTGTTGAAACCCGCATCGGCTGTCGGCGGGTACTGGCAGGCGCTGGTACGCGGGCGGGTCTATCGCGTTCAGATCCAACAGGGGCGGGTACGGGTGGTCAGTGCCACGGGCGAAATCCTGGGGCCCTGGCTCAAACACCTGGGCAACGGGCGTTGGGACCTCGACCTGGGCCTGCACCTGCGTGGCGGCGCGGCCGACTCTGCCCGGCAGGAAGCCCGCCAGGCAGCCAGTACACGGCGTGAAAGCCTGACCCGCGACTACCAGCAGGCACGCCAGGACCAGGCGCGGGCCCGCCAGGCGATGGCGGTGGCCCGTGCACTGGTCGAACAGCCTGAAGGCGCCATTGATGAGCAACGTCGGGTGCAAGCCCGGCAGCGTTATCACCAGGAAGCCGAACGCGCCTGTGGTTTCGCCCGCAAGGAACTGCACACCCTGCGCGCATTGCGCGAGTTGGCACCGCGCACGCGTTATGAAGAAGAGCTGTGCGGCGCCCTGGAGTCGGTTGTGTTGAGCACGCAATTGCTCAGCTCCCTGACCCGCGACCAGATGGTGGCAACCAACGCGCGACTCGATCCGGTGTTCAAATTGTTGGAGGACGAAACCGAGGATGAGGCTCAGTCCGACATCAACCGCCAGGCCCATGTGGAGTTGGGACAGGGCCTGCGCGAATTGGCGACGCTGCACGACCACGCTATTCACTGGCGAACCCTGGAGGACCTTCACCTGGACGAATTGCGGCAGGTTCCCAGGCTTGGCCGCGACAAGGCCGAGGCCTTGACGGCAGGCTTGCCCCCACGGCCATCGGTGCAGGACCTGCAAGCCCTGCAGTTCACCACGTTATGGGGTATCGCCATCGATGTGGCGGGGCCGCCTTTGGAGGACGCCTTCTTCGACAGCATCAGCGAAACCATCAACCGGGCGCGTCGGGCCAACCGTTCCATGGCGGACTTGCGTCACGTGGAGGTCACTGACCAGGAGCGCATCGAATTGCTGGAGAGCGTTGACCAGGTCTACGCGCAAACCGACGATCAGATCGAGTTCTGGCGGGCCATGGAGCCGGACAAGTTCAACGTGGATTACCTGCAAAAACTCCAGGCGTTACTGACACAGCTGCATCTGTACATCGAAGGCCAACTCAACGACCTGACGCAACCGGTCGCCAAGACCAGGCCACGGACCAAGCCGCCCGCACCCATACCAGGGGCAAGACGCAAGAAGATCATCCGCACGCGTAACCGCGACCTGTATGTTGCCCAACTGAGCGACCTGCCGTCCGACCACCCAGCCGCCGAACTGCGTGACCCTTCGGGCCAAGTCATCGCCGCCTTCACCGAAGCCGAAGACGGCGTGTGGGATGCCCGGCCGACACCCGCCCGGCGCCGCCCCGATCCGGCATTGAGCAGCCTGATGGAAAAAGGCGAAGCCCTGTTGGCGACGGTCGATAAAGCCATCAATCAGGTCAAGGCCATGATCCCTGGCGTCAACCAGCCGTCGAGCCTGCAATACCTGCTGGAGTCCCAGGCCACCCGTCGACGCTGGGTGGCCGAGGACATCAACAAGAAGCTGAGTGTGCTCGACAGTACGCGGCTGGCAGTGGTGCAACAGGCCAACGCCCGGGCCATGGTCAGCCGCTTGCACGCCTCGGTGGCGAGCCTGGAGGCCGCCGGCCTGGAGGCTCGCATACAGGCGAGCAAGGTACGGCCCATCACCCAGGACACGCTGGAGTTCCTGCATCGCCACCACGAGGTTCGGATAACCCGGCGCGGCGGGCGGGTGGCGCTCAAGGGGCACCGCGACGACTATCTGCAGGTCTACGCCGTCGTCGATGCCGCGAACGGCGAAGCGCTGTGTGTCGCCCATTTCCATTACCCGACGCAGAAGGCGTTGGACGATCATTTCGTGGCCGCCCACCTCAAGCGCCCCGAACAGGAATACCTGGGCCGCCAGGACCAGGCCGAAGTCGAGGCGGACAGGTTTGCGCGTATTCGTCGCGGGCAGACTGGTCAGTTGCAACCTGTGCCTGAGATCGAACGTCAAGCCATCTCCTTGGCCGTGGCCAGGCGTCTGTTTTTCAGCCTCGACTGAGGTCAGCGTTTGCCCGGCACAGGGTCTGGCTGCCGGGTTGCAAGTACGGCATCAGCAACGGCGCCATGCCCTTGAGCACCTGCACGGGCAGGGCCGAGGTGAAGGTGAAGTGCTCGGCGGATTGGCCGGGGACAAACGCGGTTAACGTGCCGAAGTGGTGTTCGCCCAGGTAGAACACAAACGTGGCAGTGCGGTTGATCGACTTGGAACTGAGGATGCGCCCACCGGCGCCGATGGCCTCGATGCGATTATCGCCGGTGCCGGTCTTGCCGCCCATGGCCAGCGGCGTGCCGTCGGCCAGCTTGAAACTGCCGGCGACGCGTTTGGCGGTGCCGGCGTCCACCACCTGGGACAAGGCGCCGCGCAGGGCCCTGGCGACCTCGACCGGGATCACTTGTTTGCCGGGTGCCGGGTCGTTGACGAAGCGTGTTTCGTACGGCGTGCCGGCGGCAAACAACAGGCTGTCGATACGCAGCACCTTGGGGCGCACCCCGTCGTTGAGAATAATGCCCATCAGTTCAGCCAAGGCCGCCGGGCGATCGCCAGAGCTGCCGATCGCCGTCGCCAGGGACGGCACCAGGTGATCGAAGGGGTAGCCCACGGCCTGCCAGCGCTGATGGATGTCGAGGAAGGCTTCGATCTCCAGCATGGTGCGAATGCGGCTGTCCCGCGCACTCTGGTGGCGGCTCTTGAACAACCAGCTGTACACCTCCTGGCGTTCGAACTGGCTGGCCTTGACCACCTCGCTGAACGTTGCCTCGGGATGGTTGAGCAAGTAGCCGAGCAACCACAGGTCCAGCGGGTGCACCTTGGCGATGTAGCCTTGGTCGGGCAGGTCGTAGGTGCCGGGGCCGTAGTCCTTGTAGAGTTTTTGCAGGCGTTCGTCGGTGAGTTTTTCGTGGGTCTTGATGCCGGCCAGGTGTGAGCGCACGAACAGGTTGAAGCTCGCCTGGCTGGCGTCGGGCAACAGGTAGCGGTGCACGGCTGCCAGGCGGATCGGCGTTGGGCGCAGGCTGTCGAGGAAGGTGTCCAGGCGTGCCTGGGTGTCTTTCTTCTGGTACTTCTTCCAGAACTTGCGCAGGAAGGTGGTGCCTTCGCGGTCAGCGAAACCGGCAAGGTATTCCTGGCGGCGCGGGTCGCTGTCGTCCTTGAGCAACTCGGCGCTGTTGTTCTCGCCCGAATAGGTGACATAGCGCACCACGTCGCGCATCAGCCGAATAAATGGCAGGTTGATCGATTCGCGCAAGGCGTCGCGCAGGGTCGGGCTGCGGCCGTTGTCCTGGCTGCGAAAGTTATGGAAGCTGTGCAAGCCGCCGCCGGTGAAGAAGCGCTCGCCGGGGCTGGCCGAGTAGGTGCGGTCCAGCGCCGCGTCGAGCATGACGGCCAGGGATTTGTCCGGGGCCTGGATCAGGTAATCGAGGGCCCAGCGGCTCAGGCGGTCCTGGTCGTCGACGGCGACTTTTTTCAGCGCGGCGGGGGCTTGTGCGGCGTACTTGCCGTGCAGTTCGGCGATGATTTGCAGGTAGGTGGTGAGCACCCGCAGCTTGGCGGTGGAGCCCAGCTCCAGCTTGCTGCCTTCGTTGATGTCGAAGGGTTGGTCGGTGTTGTCGGTCTGCACCCGCACTCGTGAACCGTCCGGGGTCAGTTCGAACAGGGTGAAGCTGTAGCGCACCTGGGCGGTACTGGCGGGGGTGAGCAGGCGCTCGCCGAGCAGGCCGATCTGGCGGGCATACTCGGGGTCGGCGAGGTGCTTGAGGTAGTCACTGACTTGGCCCTGCAACTGCGCTTGCAGGGTCGTGGTGGCGGACAGGTCCAGGCGGTCGAGGTCGTACAGCGGCCGGTCAAGTAATGCGGCCAAACGGCTGCGGGCCACACTGATGCCTTTATTGGTTTCTATTGGTTGAAGCGTGGGTTGTTGTGCCCAGTCGCGGTAAGTGACCTTGCTCGCCAGGGCGACCTTCAGCAAGTCAGGTCCGATCACGCCATTCTGGGCCAGTAGGCGTAAATGGCTGTCGGTCAGGTCGGCAAGTTCGTCCCGCCCTTTGGCGAGGTAATGGGAAGGACGACGCTGCGCGATGATCAACGACAGCACCTGACGCAACGCCAGGCCTTGCTGCGCATTCACTGGGCCGCGCAAGGCCTGGTTGACCTGGTTGAAGTCGGCGCCGTACCACACCCGCAAACCCTCGGCCATGCCATGCACTTCACCATGCCCGGGGACTGCCGACAGAGGTACGCTGTTGAGGTAATCGCGCAGGATATTCTTGCGTGCCGCCAGGGTCTCGGGGCCGTCGTGGTAGGCACGCACGGCGGCGGAAAACATCTGCCGCAATTTTTCTCCACCTGACACCGTCAGGCCGTCTGGTGAGTGACGGTATTTTTCCAACTGGGTCGCCAGGGTGCTGCCACCGGCACTTTGCCCCGGCAAGTGCAGCAGTTTGGCGACTTGCGACCAGGCTGCCTTGGCGAAGCGTGGCCAGTCCACGGCGGGGTTGGCCTGGGGTTGCGCGGGGTCGAGCAGGTCGCGGTTTTCGATGAACAGCAAGCTGTTCACGACCAGTGAGGGGATAGCCGTGAAGCTTGAGTACAACTGTTGCGGGTAGTCGTACCGATACAGCGGCACGGCGCGACAATCGGTGATGGAAAGTCCCGCCTGGATTTTTTCCGTGTAGGGCACGAACAGCCCTTTGGCGCTGTAGTCCATCAACGCGGGGGAAAACCGCGCCTGGGCTTCGATCACGTAGCCGCGCTTGAGCAAGCGCGGCAGGAATGTATCGAGGTCGCTGTAGCCCAGGCGACGATCGAATGGGCCTGCGCCGGGGTAAACGATCGCATCGCTGGGGCCGGGCCTGACGTCATAAGTCAGGTCGCGGGCCAGCCGGCTGAGTGCCTCGGCCTGCAGGTGCGAGGTGCGCATCTCCCCGGCGGCGGCAAAGCCCAGGGCGATCAGCGCCATCAGCACGATCAACCAGAACAGGCGACGCCCATGGCGCGGCCGGGGTTTACTTTCGGGTAAAGGCGCTGGGTCCGAACTGCCTTGTGGTTTCGCAGCCTTGGTCGATTCGGTTTGCCACAGTGCGCCCATAGTCGATTGATCCATTCACGCAGATTGATCGGACTTGCTTGAAGCGTAGTCGCTGGACGCTGCTTGTGAGGGAAATGTGTTTTTCGAGTCAGAACCTTCCGACGGTTATGGGGGCGGGCCTGCCGCGACGTTTTGCCGCTCAATGCAGGTCAGATGCTCCTGTTAAATTGCAAGACAGCGAGCACTTCCACTAAATTGCCTCGCTTTTATAGTGAAAGACCCTGCTCCGGGCTTTTTATACTGCACGCCCCGCTGATCTTGCCTGGCAAGAAGGGCCCGTCCATGAGGCGGCCCCGGTCTCGGCAAGGGTGCCGGCTTACCGGCCCGCGCCCTGGAGACTCGACGGACAATCCAATAACAAAATGAGGTTGTACCCTATGCCAGTCGGCAACCCACTGCCCCATGGCGAGACCGCTCAAGGCGGCCCGCTCAAACGCGAACTCGGTGAACGGCATATCCGCCTGATGGCGCTGGGCGCCTGCATCGGCGTCGGCCTGTTCCTCGGCTCGGCCAAGGCCATCGAAATGGCCGGCCCGGCGATCATGCTGTCGTACATCATCGGTGGCCTGGCGATCCTGGTGATCATGCGCGCCCTCGGCGAGATGGCCGTGCACAACCCGGTCGCCGGTTCGTTCAGCCGTTATGCCCAAGACTATCTCGGCCCCTTGGCGGGTTTTCTCACCGGTTGGAACTACTGGTTCCTGTGGCTGGTGACCTGCGTGGCGGAGATCACCGCCGTGGCGGTGTACATGGGCGTCTGGTTCCCGGATACGCCGCGCTGGATCTGGGCCCTGGCGGCGTTGATCAGCATGGGCACCATCAACCTGATCGCGGTCAAGGCGTTTGGTGAGTTCGAATTCTGGTTCGCCCTGATCAAGATCGTCACCATCATTGCCATGGTCATCGGCGGCGTCGGCATCATCGCCTTCGGCTTCGGCAATGACGGCGTGGCCCTGGGGATTTCCAACCTGTGGGCCCACGGCGGCTTCATGCCCAATGGCGTGCAGGGCGTGTTGATGTCGTTGCAGATGGTGATGTTTGCCTACCTGGGCGTCGAGATGATCGGCCTCACCGCCGGTGAAGCGAAGAACCCGCAAAAGACCATTCCCAGCGCCATCGGCTCAGTGTTCTGGCGCATCCTGTTGTTCTACGTGGGCGCATTGTTTGTGATCCTGTCGATCTACCCGTGGAACGAGATCGGCACCCAGGGCAGCCCGTTCGTGATGACCTTCGAACGGCTCGGTATCAAGACCGCCGCGGGCATCATCAACTTCGTGGTGATCACCGCCGCGCTGTCGTCGTGCAACGGCGGCATCTTCAGCACCGGGCGCATGCTCTACAGCCTGGCGCAGAACGGCCAGGCGCCGGCCACGTTCGGCCAGACCTCCAGCAATGGCGTGCCACGCAAGGCGTTGCTGCTGTCGATCTTTGCCTTGCTGCTGGGCGTGTTGCTCAACTACCTGGTGCCGGAAAAAGTCTTTGTGTGGGTCACCTCCATCGCCACCTTCGGTGCGATCTGGACCTGGCTGATGATCCTGCTGGCCCAGCTCAAGTTCCGCAAAGGCCTGAGCCCCGCCGAACGGGCAGGGCTCAAATACCGCATGTGGCTGTATCCGGTCAGTTCCTACCTGGCCCTGGCGTTCCTGGTGCTGGTGGTGGGCCTGATGGCGTACTTCCCGGACACTCGCGTGGCGCTGTATGTGGGGCCGGCGTTCCTGGTGCTGCTGACCGTGTTGTTCTACGTGTTCAAGCTGCAGCCGTTGAACACTGCCCAGGGGGCCACGCGTTCGGCGTGAGGCTCAATTGACCTGCTGTTGTGCCAGTTGCGCCGCTTCGGTCAACTGGCGCACCAGCCGATTGCGTTCGGCGATCTCCAACTCCATCAGCGATTGCCGACGTTCCAGGTAGGCTTCCGAGCGTCTGTTCGAGATCTCCAGGTTCAGGCTTTTCAATTGGTGACTCACGACGTTCTCGATGGTCGAGAAAGGTTCCGGGTAACTGCGGGCCAGGTACTCGATCCAGAACTCCTCCATCAGCACCGAGTTCTGCACTGCCTGGGTTCTCTCCAACCCGGCCAGACTATCGCGGGCTTCGACAATATCTTGCTCGTCGACCCAATCCTCCACGGAGTACAGCATCTCTTCGCGAAGAATCGGCAGGTTGTACTCATCGCGAAAACGCAGCCGGTAATACAGTTTCACCTCGGCATCGTCCGGATCTATCTCCTCTTCACGCAACTTTTGCAGGTGCGTATCGGCCAATTCATCCACTTTGCGCAGGTAGAACAGGCCTCTGGCAAGGCTCAGCAGATCGTGGTCGGCCTGGCTGCTGCCGGCCTGGGACCGGGCCTGGTGGACCTTGTGCTGAATCTCCATATCGATGAAGGCGAGGATGGCGCCATCGCCGCACGTACCGGCGACATAGGTGTTCAGGAAAATCTGCTCGCGCAGCTCGGTCGATTGGCCCATGGCCTCGAGCAGGTGCCAGACCCTGGTGGTCAGGGTTTGCTGGCTGGCCGGGCTGTGGGTGTAGGCATAGGACTGGATCAGGTCGCGCAGTACCCGGAACGCGTCATCCGACCTCGCCCCCTCGTGGTGTTGCAACTGCTCCCATAACTGTTGCCGTTCACTGTGCTGTGCGACAGGAACCCCGGCCAGCCAGCGGCTGAATTCCCTGGACATGGCTTGTTGGTGCAAGGTCCCCGGCAATGCGCCACCGATGACGATGCCGGTGCGATGACGGTAGTCGCGAATCCTGGCCAGGGTCGTTTCGCTCAATGGGTTGTCATGCAGGATGGTGTTGCGGTTGGTCGGCCCCATGCGCACGTCGGAAAACACTGCGTCAGGTACCGTGGTCAAGCGGTTTTCCTGCAATAACAGGGTGCGCAGGCTGCTGCGGGTTTCGGCGCCGATGGGCCACTGATCAATGTTGGTCTGACGCAACGACAGTACGCGCAGGCGGGTCATGCGGGAAATATCCGGGGTCAGGCCCAGGGGGTTACCATCCAGGTGGAGCTCGGCCAGTCGCGTCATACCGGCCAGTCGCTGGCGAGATTCGGCCGTCAGCACGATAGTGTTGTCGCTCAGGTCAAGGTTCTCAAGCTGGGTCATCTGCGTCAGGCTGGCGGGCAGCTCATTGAGCATGCAGTCGATTTTCAGGTGGGTCAGGCCGGTGAATTTGCCGAGGAAGGCGTTGCCGGTCTCCGGGAAGGCGTCGCCGTCGATGCGCAGGTATTCAATGTGCTCGAAGCCTCGGTTATTCAGGATGAAATCAGCGTCAGGCAAGCTGTTGCCGTCCAGGCGCAGCACCAGTTGGTGAGCGTCGAACAGACCCGTACCGCTGATATAGGCCACACGTGTTTCCTGGCGCCAGGCCCGCAGGATGCTGTCGGCCAATTGCCGACGCACGCCATAGTTCCGAGCGACCGGATCGGTGCGCGGGGCGTCGACGGCCTGGGGGGGACCGATCCAGCGTTGCAATTCGAATTGCAGGCCCTGGTACTCGGCTTTGCGGCGTTGCAATTCAATCAGGGCGGCGGGTTCGCTCATGCCCAGGCTGTCGATCAGTTCCTGCGCTCGGAATTGGCTGAAGCTGGGGTAGAGTTCACGCACCTTGCTCAGCAAGTCCACCGGCTGGTCCCCGCCGAATGGCCACAGCCCTCTCAATGAAAACGGATAGGCGATGAATGAGCTGTCCACCTGCATCGGCGGTTGCAGCCACGGCGGTATATGCCGTAGGCCGAGCAGGCCCTTGATTGCAATGCGCCGGTTCAACGCCAGCTCGGCAATCGCCTGTCGCAGGGGTGACAGGTCAACGCTGTCGGCAATGCCCAGTGCCCGGCACTCGGTTTCCGACAGCAGCAGGGCGATGGCGCTCAACAGGTCGCTGCCGACATCGGCGGGGTCGTTGAGCAAGCGGCCTTGCTTGTCATAAGCATGGAATCCGCCGTTGAATCGCGCCAGGGTGCGCCGATCGATACCGGCGAGGTGACCTGCGCGCTCCAGCAGACGGCCCCTGGCGTTGCCGTCGTGGATGTCCAGGCGTAGTTGCCGGGGCCAGCCGGGCAGTTCCTTGAGCAGGTGCAAGGTGATCCTTTCGCTGTCGGGGTTGGCCAGGGTCCTGAGGTAAAGGCCTTCGTAGGCGCGGTTCAGGCGCATATCGTCGGCGGTGAGCCGGGCCTGTTCGACCAGGCGCAGGCCGACCCGGCCATGGTCCTGCAGTTGCTTGAGTTCCCGTGGGGTGGCTTGGTCGAGAATGGCCCTGACCGCGCTACGGGGCAGTTGCGGGAAACTGGATTTCAAGCGCTGTTCCAGCCGGTTGCCACCTTGCTCGCTCTGGGCGTACAGGTTGTCGAACAGTTGCGCGCGTTCGCGGTAGGCATATTCGGCGATGGCCTTGGCCAGTTTGAACAGGCGTTCTTCCTGGGTGGCCGGGAGTTCGCCGAGCAAGGCGCGAGTCAAGGCATCGTTCTGCACCAGCTTTTTCAACGGTTCGCGACTGCGGCTTTCGGCCTCCGTGAGGCGTATTTTCTCGGTAGTGGGGTGGTAGCGGTACTGGCTGATCACGCGGCCGTTGTCGTCGACAACCTCCAGGCTGTGGCTGTCCGGCCAGGTAGGCAAGTGGCTGGCGAGCTGCAGTTGCAAGGACGGTCGCGCATTCTGTTGGGCAGAATAGGTGGTCATCGCCTGGATAAAGTGCAGGATGTCGCGCTCGATGCGAAAGCGTTTGCAGGTGTCTTCCAGCAACGGCGGTGGCGGCAATTGAGTGCTGTGCGACTCGCGCAGGGCCCGTGCCGGGGTATCGGTGATTTTCAGGATACGCGCGGCGGTGGTTTCGTCCACGTTGTAGTCCTGGGCTCCCAGGCGGTAGAGCAGGCGATGATCGCTCCAGGTCATCGGATTCTCGGTGGACAAGCGCCATGCGCCCCGACGGTTGTGTTCCAGAGTGGGCGTGTCGACGCCGATTTTTTCCGGGTGCTTGAGCCGCCACTTGCGCAGGCTGTTGTCATAGACAACCGGATACAGCGAGCCATAGAGCGGCAGCAGGGTTTGCCCGTCCAGGTCATACAGGCCATTGGCGCCCGCTTGCAAGTGTGCCGGCAGCACCACGTTCTGCTCGTACTGGTGCAACGAAAGGTCCAGGAGGCTGACATAGCCGCTGGGGCTGCGCTGGGCGCTCATCAGGTCGCCCAGGGTGGTGCGCAGCCCCTGGGCATCGGAAGCGGATTGCATACCCAGTTTCAAGCGTTCGTGGGGTTGCAGCACCGAGCCGATGGCCAGGTAGAAACTGTCGACGGCCGGCGATACCGGGATCGCTCCGCCGTTACGCATGTCGTAGGCTTCGTAGCGACCTTCGCCGTAGAACAGCAATTCCACCGTGGTGTCGTCGGGTCCGCTGGACTCGTAACGTTGCCCGGGATCGCCGCTGCTCATATCGGTGACCACGAAATGTCGTCCCAGGGTGTCGCGTAGCAGGCTGGCGGCGAACTCCCGTGCCCATTGATCGGTGTCCGGGTTGAATGCGCGGCGGTGGTAGAGGCCGTCGATGACCACATCGATACGCAGCGCGGTACGGTGATGCTCCAGGTGCTCGTGCAGGGCCTGCGGCAATTTGCCGGTCTGCAGCAAACGCGCCTGCTCAGGCTCGCTCAAGGGCATGTCGTTGAGCAACTGTGCCAGGTTTGCCGGGGTCAACGGGGCGAATCGCTCGCGCAGAGTCTTCAGCACAGGCGTGACCTCCACCAAAGGAGGCGCGACCTTCAGCGGCGTAAAGAGGCGCGCGGGATCGCTGGCCGGTACTTCATGCCGGGCATGGCCGGCGTAGCGGTACAGCGCGCTGAACAGCGCCAACCGCCGGGCCTGGGCCAGCTCGCTGATTTGCAGGCGCACGCGGGCGATGCGTTGCGCCGTGGTCAAATGCGGGCTGCCTTCTTTGCCCAGTACCGAACCGGAAGGCTGTTGCTCAAGGATCAGCTCGAACAACGGCTCCTGGGAGACGACGGTGGTGTCCGGACCGTCCAGGGCGATATAGGTGCCATCGTCGCGGCGCTTGAGCTTGATAACGGCGCCCGTGGCCGGTGGGGTATCGGCGGCGGCATAGGTTTCGATGAGCGTGCCTTGGGCGTCATGCACCTGGAGGGACGCATCTGCTGGCCAGCCGGGCACGTGAGGCAACAGGCACAGCACCGCCCCATCGGCATGGGGCGGCAGGTGGCCGCGGCGGTGAAAGTCGCTGATCAACTGGTCTATGACCCGGTCAACCTGCAGGCGCCTGACGCCTTCGGTGAGGTTGACGGGGGCGGGCTCTCCGGCCCAGACGTTGTCCAGGGTGGCGCGGCTGGGCGAGATGCTGCGCAGCATGCGTTCCAAGTCGAGCCTGGGCACCGGGCTTGAGCCATTGGGCAGCATGCGCTCGATCAGTTGCACGTCGGACAGGTCATGGGCGTTTCTCAAGTCCAGGGTCCAGGCTTGCAAGGCGGGGTCGAACACGATCGGCGGCGCTGCGTCGCCGCGGTTTTCCTGCTTGAGCACGAACCTGAGGGTCTTGGCGTCATGGCTGATTTCCACGACGCGTCGCTCTTTACCGTAGTTCCACCAGGCGTACTGCTGCCCGTTGATCTGGTACACGCCCTGGGCATTGGGCGTCTGACCATTGAGCAGGTTCTGATCGAGAATGGCGTAGGGGCCTATGTCCGGTTTCCAGAGCACCCCGGTTTCGTCGTTGCGCATCAGCTTTTGCGGGTTGCCCAGGCGTTGCAGCAAACCTTGGATGCGTAGCCGATGCACCCGCCCGGCGGTGGTGATCAACAGACCGTTGATTGCCAGGTCCATCACATCCGCCAATGCGGCGGCAAAGTCCATGGGCTGGCCCTTCGCGGCTTCATTGATACCGACGATCGTGCTGTAGGTGAGGCTGCCGAATACCGCCGCCTGCATCACCCGGTTCAGGCCGGTGACGCCGCCGGGCATGGGCGTCAGCAGCAATTGCAGGATTTCGTCGGCGATGGCGGCAGCGCCGTCCATGACGGCCTGCAAGTCGCGGGTCGAGCGGCTGGTGGCCAGGGTGGAGAGATTGGCCTGGTAGTGTTGGACGTGACGGTATGTGAGGGCTTGCACCAGGGTTTCGGGACGCCCGTGCTTGGGGTCTGGGCTGAAGCGCAGGCTGTCCAGGGTCTTGGCCGGGAACAGGCGATGGAACGTGTCGTACAGGAAGCCGGCGAGGGCGCTGAGGTGCTCCGGGCGTCGCTCCTGCTGGTCGAGGCGCTTGAACGCCGTCATTTCGGTCACGGGCAGTTGTCGTGCGAACCAGCCCAGGTCATGTTGGCGGTGGCTGTCCTTGAGTTGCTGCATGAAGTGCGCGTGGGCCGCGTTGCTGTCGATGTGATAGTGCAGCGCACCGCCGGGACGGAACGGGAAGTAGGACACTACCCCGAGGCTGCCCACCCGGATCAGCAGCAGCGGCACCGGGATGGTCTCGCCGGAGGGCACGAACGGCACCGCCGGCAGCAGCGTGATGCCGGTGCTCATCCCAAGTGTTTCGAATTCCAGCGCCGCGCCACTGCCATCAATGGCCTGGGTCAGGCGGTGGTAGAGTTCAAGGGTGACGCCTGTCACGGCGCGGTTGCGATAGGCTTCCAACGCTTCGAAGAGCAGGCAGGCACGGGCGCTGTCCTGCAGCAACTGTTGCAGTCTCCCGTCCCGGCCCAGGGCTGCATCGAGCGTGCGTTGCAGTTGCCCGCCCAGGTCCAGCTCGCGGGCGATCTCGACAAAACCCTGGACGGTCAACACCGGGTTTTCATTGCCCGTGAAGTAGGAGGCATCGACGAAGGTACTGCCCTGGCGTTGCGGTGTGCCGGTGGTGAAGTCGAAGTTCAGGCACGCGGCGTCCCACAACGAGAGGGTGGACACATGGGAGCGGTATTTCCATTCATCGTATGCCCGGCGAAAACGCCGCCGTTCCCGGGAGAGGCTGGTGGAACTGGTGCGCGGTTCCCAGGGCATCGGCGGCTGCACCTGTTCCAGGTAGCGGGTGTGCAGGAACACGCGCTTGGGGTCCTGGTTGCCGATGCGTGCGCGCAATTGGGCCTGCCCCCACGTCTTGAACGTGCCGATCAGGGCGTTGTTTTCTGTCTCTACCGCTTTCAGGGCCTGGAGAGCATTGCGTTGCAGCCGCACATAATCGCGCTGCTGGTCAGGGCTCAGGGTGTTCAGTGTGCGCGTGAGGGTTTCACGGATCTGCTCCAGGGCTTGCTGTCGGCCCCAGGCATCACTCGATTGCAGGTTGCCCGACAGGCCGTTGAGCAGTTGATGGGTTGGCATGGGCCATTTCCTTTCACGGGTTAAGTGGAAGGAAATGGAATCACCCTGCCGGTTTTGCCGGGCGCTACCTATGTAGCGCGGGCTTGGGGGCCGAGTCCAGGCGCTTGAGCATGTCCAGCCACATAGCCAGGCCGACCATCAACAGCGCACCGGCCACGGCGGTCGCCAGTTGCATGGCGACGGCATCGTGGGCCAAGGCGTTGATCATGTCTGCCAGGGGCGCCAGCACGACCCCAAGGCAAAACACTTCCAGGGAGTAGCGGCCCATGCGGCACACCTCAGTGGCAACGCGGTTCTGCGTCCAACCGACGTGGGGCAACAGCTTCGCCGTAACGTAGGCCAGGGCGAGGAAGTGCACGAGGCGCACCGGTGACAAATCGGTCTTGCTGATCGGGTACAGCCCATCACTGAGCCAGGCCGGCATCCAGGCGTCATGCACGTGCGGCCAGCGCCACGACAGGGTGATCACCGCCGCCAGCACTACATACAGGGCACATGCGACAAACAGCGGCTGGCGCGACAACGGGCGTACCTGCACAGGTTTCGGCCGCTGGCTGTACACCGCCGCCGCGCCGCCAAGCACGAACAGCAACTGCCAGGTGACCGGGTTGAAGTACCACACGCCGTCGGCAATCGCGCGCAGGTTCCAGCCCATCCAGGGCGCCATCAAGTAGATCGCCAGCGACACGGCCACCACGGCCTCGACCCTGCGCATCATCATCGGCAGCACCAGCGGCAGGCCGCCCAACAGCACGATATACAGCGGCAGCGGGTCCATCAGGTTGGGCTTGAAGCGCAGCAGCAGTTCGTCGGTCAGCGCCTGCTGGGGGTGGGTGACGAAGTGCGTCAGGCCCATCTCCTCGACCAGGTCGCGGGTTTCCACATGGCTGTTGGCGAAGAACACGATGCCCATCAGCAGCGCCAGCAAAAAGATATGCACCACATACAGCACCCAGGTGCGTCGCAGGATTTTCAAACTGGCCAGCCAGTAACCGTCGCGCTGCAGGATCTTGCCGTAGGCGAGCACGGCGGCAAAACCGGCGAGGAACACGAACACCTCCGCCGCGTCGCTGAAACCGACGTTGCGCAAGGTGATCTGGCCGAGAGGGTTGTGGGGGACGTGATCCCAGAAAATGAAGATCAACGCCAGGCCCCGAAAAAAATCGATGCGTGGGTCGCGTCCGTCAGGCATGGCTACGGGCTCTTGAATGTCAGGTTTAACAAGGACAGGTGAGCGTGGGCGTTGTCGTACGCCGCACGTCGGGCGGGCGCAGGTTGGCGGTATTTGTAAGCAATTGCAAAGGTTGGATATTACTGAATGTCTCTAGACATCAATGATGACCAGTGTGCCATGGCTGCCGGCGAGCACTGCGTGGGCGATACCGGCTTCCACAAGGTACATCTGGCCGGCGCCTACCCTGATTTCGTCGTCGCCGATGCTCAGGCGCAACAGGCCATCGATCACCAGCAGGCCTTCGTTGTAGTCATGGGTTTCTACCTCGTACGCCTGCTCATCCATACGCAACACCTTGATCCACGCGGGGCCAACCTGGCCCAGACGCTTGGATTTCCAACTCTCGGGTAGTTGCGCGGCCATGGCGGAAAAGTCCAGTAACGGCATGTGAATCTCCTTGTTTCAACGATGCCGTCGGTGGTCCGGTTCAGCGGTGAGGGGCGTTATCTTGATATCACGCGGCGCTGGCTTCGTGGGGTTCAAAGCTGTCCGCCCGCGCCATCTGCCACATCCGCGAATAGAACTCGCCATTCACCTCACCGGTCAACAATTCGCCCGGCTTGAGGAACACATGCAACTGCGAGAACAATTTGATCTCGGTCGCCGACATGCGTCGCACCAGGTGCTTGGCCGACAGTTGCGACGGATGCTCCAGGCCCGCCGCCGCGAGCATTTCCGCCAGGGCCTTGAGGGTGTTGCGGTGGAAGTTGAACACGCGCTGGGCCTTGTCCGGTACCACCAGGGCGCGCTGGCGCAGCGGGTCTTGAGTCGCCACGCCGGTCGGGCATTTGTTGGTGTGGCACGACTGGGACTGAATGCAGCCAATGGCAAACATGAAGCCGCGCGCCGAGTTGGCCCAGTCGGCACCGATGGCCAGTACGCTGGCGATATCGAACGCGCTGACGATCTTGCCGCTGGCGCCGAGCTTGATCTTGTCGCGCAGGTTCAGGCCCACCAGGGTGTTGTGCACGAACAGCAGGCCTTCACGCAGTGGCACGCCGATGTGGTCGGTGAACTCCACCGGCGCGGCCCCGGTGCCACCTTCCTTGCCATCGACCACGATAAAGTCCGGGAGGATGCCGGTTTCGAGCATGGCCTTGGCGATGCCCATGAATTCCCACGGGTGGCCCAGGCAGAACTTGAAGCCTACCGGTTTGCCGCCGGACAGTTCACGCAGTTGCGCGATGAACTGCATCAATTCGATCGGTGTGGAGAACGCGCTGTGACGCGACGGCGAGATGCAGTCTTCGCCCATCAGGATGCCACGCGTGTCGGCGATTTCCTGGGTGACCTTGTGCTTGGGCAGGATCCCGCCGTGGCCGGGTTTGGCGCCCTGGCTCATCTTGATTTCGATCATGCGCACTTGCGGGTTCTGCGCCTGCACGGCGAAGCGCTCAGGGTCGAAGCGGCCATCGCTGGTGCGGCAACCGAAGTAACCGCTGCCGAGTTCCCAGGTCAGGTCGCCGCCGTTTTCGCGATGGTAAGGGCTGATGCTGCCTTCGCCGGTGTCGTGGGCGAAGTTGCCGAGCTTGGCGCCCTGGTTCAGCGCACGAATCGCGTTGGCGCTCAGCGAGCCAAAGCTCATCGCCGAGATATTGAACACCGATGCCGAATACGGCTGCGTGCACTGCGGGCCGCCGACCATCACGCGAAATGCGCTGGGGTCGCTGAGCGGCGCCGGGCGCATGGAGTGGCCGATGAATTCGAAGCCCGACTGGTACACGTCGATCAGGGTGCCGAAGGGTTTGTCGGCGGTTTCGTTCTTCGCCCGCGAGTAGACCAGCGAGCGCTGGGCGCGGGAGAAGGGCAGGGCATCGCTGTCGGATTCGAGCAGGTACTGGCGGATTTCCGGGCGGATGGCTTCCACCAGGTAACGGATATTGCCCAGGATCGGGTAGTTGCGGCGCACGGCGTGGGGGCTTTGCAGCAGGTCGAACAGACCGATCAGGCTCAACACGCCGGTGACCACCGTGATGGGCCACAGCCATTCGTGTTCGATAAAGGGCAAGCTGGCAAGGGTGAACAGGACGCACACGGCAAAGAAGGCGTAACGGCTTAACAACGACAGGCTCATACGGTTTCCTTGGGTTCAGACTCTTTTGGTCGGTACGGCATTCTGCGCCTGTAAGGAAACCCTAGACAACCTGTGGGAATATTCAATTTGGCACGCTGGGTGAGACGGACTGGCCCGATATAGAGAGCTTGCGGCTATCAGTGACTTCGACGTGGGCCTGGTTGTCGGTGGTTGAGTCACCCCCGACAAAAACAGTAAAGGTGCCGGCCTCCACCACTGGCGCCAAATCCGCACCCAGTAAGGCAAAGTCATTTTCATCGAGTGTGAAAACCACTTCCCGGGTTTGGCCGGCTGCTAAATGCACTTTGCGAAAGCCGCGTAACTGGCGTACCGGGCGGGTGACGCTGGCGACAGCGTCCCGCAGGTAAAGCTGAACAATTTCGTCGCCTGCGCGTGGGCCGGTATTGGTGACGCTGGTCGTTACAGTCAAGGGCTGGCTGGAGCCGAGGCGCGTGCTGCTCAATTGAGGCAACTCGCTTGCCTGGAGTGTCTGGTTAGCAACCAACAACGTCTGCTGTGAGTTCTGACAGGTATATGCTTATTGCAATCTGTTCTCGTTTGGGTGTGTGGATTGTGTTACTGTATAACGCATCAAATGCACTCAAACGCCCCGGAGGCCTTATGAAAGCTGGTATCCATCCCGACTACCGCACCGTGCTGTTCCACGACACCGCCGCCGACGTGTTTTTCCTGATCGGCTCCACCGCCGACAGCGACCGCACCCATAAACACAGTGACGGCAACACTTACCCGTATATTCCGTTGGACGTGTCCAGCGCCTCGCACCCGATCTACACCGGCCAACAGCGCAAGACCCAGGCCGAAGGCCGCATTGCCGGGTTCAACAAGCGGTTCGCGTCGTTTGGCTCTAGCCCGAAAAAAGCCGAGGCCTGAGCGACATGATGGCGGCGTGTCCTACGCCGCCGTCTGCCGGATCGGCAAGACCACTCTAAATTTCGTACCTTTGCCCAGTTCGCTGCTGACGGAAATATCGCCCCGGTGTTTCTTGACGATGCCGTAGGACAGCGACAGGCCCAGCCCTGTGCCTTCACCCACCGGTTTGGTGGTGAAGAACGGGTCGAAGATTTTCTGCACGGTCTCAGGCGCAATCCCACAGCCGTTATCGGCCACTTCCAGCCATACATGCTCGCCTTCCACGCCATTGCTGATGGTGATGGTGCCGCGCTCGGGTCCCATGGCTTGCGCAGCATTGATCACCAGGTTCATCACCACCTGGTTGAGCTGGGATGCCAGGCACTCGATTTCCGGTAGCGGGGCATAGTGCTTGACCACATCGGCCTTGTACTTGAGTTCGCTGGCGACGATGTTGAGCGTGGAGTCGATGCCCTGTTGCAGGTTGGCAAATTGCCAGGTCTGGTCGTTGTCCACCCGGGAGAAGTTCTTCAGGTCCTTCACAATCTGTATCACACGGCTGATACCTTCCTTGGATTCCCTGATCAGGATCGGAATGTCTTCCTTGAGGAAGTCCAGTTCCACCTCGTCGCGCATCGCCTTGAGTTGATCGCGCTGTGTTCCCGGCGCAAGGGTTTGCTCGACCGTCCGGTAGGCATCCAACATCTGTTGCAGCTGGTTGAAATAGCCATCCAGGGTGCTGAGGTTGGAGGAGATAAACCCCACCGGGTTGTTGATCTCATGGGCCACGCCCGCCGCCAGTTGCCCCAGCGACGCGAGTTTTTCCGACTGCACCAATTGGCTTTCCAGGTGCTTGCGCTCGTCGATCTCCAGTTGCAACGCCTGGGTGCGCTGTTCCACCAACTGTTCCAGGTGCGCGGTTTGCAGGGAGGCACGCCGGGCCATGTCCCATTTGTTGGCCAGGGTGTTGGCCATTTGCTGGACTTCGATATTGTCGAAAGGCTTTTTCAGGATCAGCAGGCGATCATGGGCGTGCAGGCGCTCCAGCAGGTCTTCCCAGGAATAGTCCGAGTAAGCGGTGCACACCACCACCTGCAGGCCGGGCGCGACTTTCCAGAGTTCCTCGATGGTTTTCGCGCCATCCCAGCCCTGGGGCATGCGCATGTCGACAAAGGCCAGGGCGTAGGGTTGTTTGTTTGCCATGGCCGTGACGAGTAGTTGCAGGCCTTCCTCTCCACCGTATGCCGAATGCAACTCGAACACCTGGGCCTGGGCTTTGGCCGTGTCGCCGAACAGGGCCGACTCCATGTCATCCAGCGCCTGGTTGGATTCGACGGCTGGCATCAGGATTTTGCGAAAGTCGTCATGGATCGACGGCGTGTCATCGATCAACAAAATGCGCCGGTTGGGAGGCTGGTTCATGGGGGGCTTCCGGCAAGAGTGAGAGGAATCGTCAAGGTAAACACCGCACCCAGGCCAGGCCCATCGCTGTGTGCGCTGAGCTGGCCGTTCATTTCCACGGCGGCCAGGGCGCAGCTGTGCAGGCCGAAGCCGTGGCCTTCCTTGCGGGTGGTGAAGCCGTGGGTGAAGATCCGGGTCATATTCTCGGGCGGAATGCCTTCGCCCTCGTCTTTCACGCTGATTTGCAAGGTGTCATCGGCACCCGGCTGGACAACCAGGGTCATTTGTCGTGGCCGGTCGGTGAGGTTGGACATGGCGTACTTGGCGTTGCTGATCAGGTTGACCATGATCAGCAACAGCCGGTGCTTATCCCCCAGGATTTCCGGCACCCGTGCGTACTCCTTGACCACCGTGACGTGGTGACGGCTCAGGGCACCGGCATTCATGCGCAAGGCATCTTCCATCAAGGCACTGATGTTGACCGGCTCCAGCAGCGTGGACGCACCGGCGTAGGATTGTTGGGTGGCGACGATGTCCTTGATGTGGTCGACGCTTTTGCTCAACTGCGCCAGTTCCTCGGTCATGCCCTGCTGTTCGGCGGCGATGGCCTCCACCAACTGGTTCAAGTAGCCGGGCAACAGTTTGCCCTTTTCATCTTCGGTAAGGAACGTGCCCAGGTCAGCCTGGCGTTCGTTGATCAACTGCATGGCTTTGCCCAGGCCCAGGGCCTTGCTGCTACGCAATTTGCGGCTGACCAGGTCGGCGGAAATGTTCACGCTGTTGAGCACATTGCCGACGTTGTGCAGCACGTTGGTGGCGATCTCGGCCATGCCGGCCTGGCGGGCGCTGTCCATCAGTTCACTCTGGGCATCCTTGAGCTGCCGCGTACGCCGCTCCACGCGTTGCTCCAGGGTTTCATTGGCCGCCTGCAAGGCGCGGTTGACCCGGTTGATCTCGGCGAAACTGCGCAACAGGCGCACGGCCAGATAGAGCAACAGCACCACCAGCAAGGTCGAGAAAATCAGCAGGTAACGGTGGTATTGATGGTCGACCAGGTCGGCCGTCTGCTGGTCCTGGTTGAGATGGGTGGTCAGGTCATCCAGGCGTTCGGCCACGGGCACCGCCGCGATTCGTTCGAGCAGGCTGTTGACCAAAGGCTGTTCGCGCAGGATCAGCGAAATATGATTGCTGAGAATATCGACCGGCGCCTGGAACTCGACAGGCAGCAACTCTTTGTTGACGGCCAGCTTGCCCAGGCCGACGAGAATGTCGGCGGCTCGATCACCGCTGGTGACCTGGGCGAACTCCAGGCTGCTGAGCAGCAGGTCGTAGGTGTCGGTGGCCACGCTTTGCAGTTGCGCCTTGCCCTCATCGTCCACCCGGTTGAATTGGGCCTGGATATCGTCCTCGGCAGTCGGGAGGAAGGCCAGCGAGTTGCGCAGCACCGCGTTGTGGGATTTGAACTGGTCCACCAACCGGGCCTTTTCCTGGATGGCCGCCTCATAGGCTTGTTGATCGGCCTGCCAGCGGGGCAGGTCGGTGGCCTCGTGGTAGGAACCGCGGCTTTTCAGCTCGGTCCACAGTCGGGTCATTTCCAGCAGTGGCGCGACCAGGGGGTCGTAGTTATGGGTAATAGAGATCCTGGCCTTGAGCACCTCACTGTCCCATTGGGCATTGAGTTGCTGGAGTTGCCGGATCAGGTCCCGCGAGTGAGTGTAACTGGCTGTCTGGTCACGGCCTGACTTGAAGTACAGAAAGACCAGCGTCGAGGCCAGCAGCACGGTGATCAGGCCGAGCAGCAGTTGGCTGGTACGGCGTCTGGACAGGGTCATAGTGGTTTGCCCGCCCATTCGCCCGTCAGGGTCTTGAGGAATTGAATGATCAGGTCCTTGTCTTCCTGGGACGGGTTGCGCCCCAGTTGATACTTGAACATCACATCGACCGCTTCTTCCAGGGTCCTGGCCGAGGCGTCGTGAAAGTACGGGGCGGTGACGGCTACATTGCGCAGGCTGGGCACCTTGAACACATGGCGGTCCTCTTCGTCCTGGGTCTGCAGGTAGCGCCCAAGGTCCGACTCCACCGGATTGCCCCGTGCCTTGAAATAGTCGCCCATCACGCCGAACTTCTGGAACATGTTGCCGCCGATATTGACCCCCTGGTGGCAAGCAATGCAGCCGTAGTCCTTGAAGCGTTGGTAGCCGTACTTTTCCTGGGTCGTGAGGATCTCGGTGTTGCCCAGCAGGTACTGGTCGAATCGCGAGTTGGGTGTCAGCAGGGTGCGTTCATAGGTGGCCAGTGCGTTTTGCACATTGGCGGCGGTGACGCCGTCGGGGTAGGCCTGGCTGAACGCGGTCTGGTAGGCAGGCATGGCGGACAGGTTCTGCACCACGGTTTTCCAGTCACTGCCCATTTCCACCGGGCTGATCACCACCTGTTCGACCTGGGCTTCCAGGGTATCCACCCGGCCATTCCAGAACTGCTTGAAGTTCAGGCTGGCGTTGAATACCGACGGCGTGTTGATCGCTACCGGCTTGCCGTCGAAGCCAAGGGAAAACGGCTTGTCGTCGGCACCGCCGGACGCCAGTCGATGGCAACTGGCGCAGGAGAGGGTGCCGTTGACCGACAGGCGCGGTTCGTTGAACAGCTGGCGACCCAGCTCGACCCTGGCCGGGTCCAGCGCCGGAACCGCAGGCAGCGGTTTGAGCGCTTCATCCAGTGGTGCGGCCAGCAGCGGTGCCGCCAGGCCCAGCATGAACATCAGGCCAAGACGGTAAGTTGAGACATCGCTCAAGCGAGCACTCCTTGCAAGCATAGGGCTATGGGGTGGGCATCAATGTCGCGCAGCCCACTTGCAGCAACTGGGCGAAGTCTTTGGCAGGCACGGCCTTGCTGAATAAAAAGCCCTGGCCTTCTTCACACAGCTGGGCTTGCAGGAAACTCAGCTGATCGAGGGTTTCGACCCCTTCGGCGATGATAGTCAGTTCCAGGCTCCTGCCCATGCCGATGATAGCGCTGATCAGTTGCTCGTCCTGGCTATTTACGTTCAGGCCACGCACGAAGGACTGGTCGATCTTCAACACGTCGATGGGGAAGCGTCTCAGGTAGCTGAGGCTGGAGTAACCGGTGCCGAAGTCGTCCAGGGCCAGGCGCACGCCCATGGCCTTGATGGTGTGCAGGGTCTTGACGGTTTCTTCGACATTCTGCATCAGCACGCTTTCGGTGATTTCCAGTTCAAGCAGATGTGGCTGCATATCGGTCTGCTTCAAGATTGCGACGAGGTTGTCGACGAAGTCGCGTTGACGGAAGTCGATGGCCGAGATGTTCACCGAGATGCACAGCGGTGGCAGGCCCATCGCACGCCAGGCCTGCACTTGCTCGCAGGCCTGGCGCAGCACCCATTGGGTCAGGGGCACGATCAGCCCGCTGTCTTCGGCCACGGGGATGAAATCGCCGGGGTTGACCCAGCCCGAGCGTGGCTGGAACCAGCGGATCAGCGCTTCGGCGCCGACGATCTTGCCGGATTTCAGGTCCAGCTTCGGCTGGTAGTGCAGCACAAACTCTTCGCGGTCCAGCGCCTGGCGAATCGCGCTTTCCAGGTTTTGCTGGTGTCGGGCGCGCCGGTTCATGTCTTCGGTATAAAAGCTGAAGCCATCCGGGCCCTGTTCCTTGCGGGTGCGCATGGCGGTCTCGGCGTGTTTGATCAGTTCCACGGCATTGCCGCTGTCATCGGGGTAGATGGCGATGCCCAGGCTGGCGGTGACGCTCAGGTCGTGCCCTGCGACATGTCGGGTGGCACTCACGGCCGTGAGGATTTTTTGTGCGATATGCTGGGTTTGCTGCGGATGCTCGATATCGCTGAGCACAACCACAAATTCGTCCGCGCCGTAGCGAAACACCGAATCCGATGCACGCACGCTCGCCACCAGGCTGTGGCTGACCTGTTGCAGTACCTCATCGCCCACCGGGTAGCCCAAGGCATTGTTGACGCGCTTGAAGCGGTCCAGCCCGATAAACATCACCGCCAGTTGCGTGTCATGCCGGTGGCCCAACGCAATCGCCTGCGTGAGCCGGTCGCCCAGCAGCGTGCTGTTGGGCAATTCGGTGAGGGTGTCGTATTGCAGCAGGTGCGAGACTTTGAGCAGCTCCTGCACACGTTCTTCGATAGTGCGCTCCAGGCCGATCACCTTTAGCGCTATGTCCTGGGCAAGCTGCCATTTCCAGGTCAGGGCGCTTGCCATCTGGCGGATCTCCAGATGATCGAAGGGTTTTTTCAGGATCAGCAGCTGGTCGTTGTACTTCAGTCGCGCCTCGATGGCTTCGAAGGAATAGTCGGAATAAGCCGTGCACAGGGCGATCTGCAGGTTGGGGTCAACGTTCCACAGCTGTTCGATGGTCTGCAGGCCATCCCAACCCGGCGGCATGCGCATGTCGATGAACACCAGGGCATAGGGCGCGTTGGCGGCCAGGGCCCGGTTGACCAGTTCCAGAGCTTCCTCACCCTGGTAGGCGGAGTCCAGCTTGAAGGCCTGGCGTACTTTAGGGGCGGTGCCGAACAGCGTTTCTTCAAGGTTCTCCAACGAAGGCTCGCCATTGGCATCGGCGCAGAGAATCTTGCGGAAGTCCTGGTGGATCGAGGCCGTGTCATCGACGATCAGAATGCGCCGGTTGGCCCTGGCGGAATCAGCAGTCATGGCCTGCTCCGTGACGACAAAAGGTTTGACTGCATAACGATTCCTTCCCTGATTTCGCCTCGGAGCGGGGCGCCAACCTGTTCTGTCAGCATAGTCGAGGTCGCTTGATATCGACGGCCAGTTGGCGTCAAATCAACCCCGCGCCTCAGGCGAAGGAAGCTGGCCGGGCACAAGGGTTCAATTTAGCTCAATTTTGTTTGATTTGAAGGCGCGGTCACCATGGATGAGAAACCCACTGTTTTACTGGTCGATGATGAAGAGTCGATTCTCAATAGCCTGCGCCGGCTGTTGCGCAGTCAAGCCTTCGATGTAGTGCTGGCCGGCAGCGGCGCCCAGGCTCTGGAGATCATGGCGGCACAGCCCATCGACCTGATCATGAGCGATGCGCGCATGCCCGGCATGGATGGCGCGCAGTTACTGGCCGAAGTCCACCGGCTGTACCCGGCCACCAGCCGTATCCTGCTGACCGGCTACGCTGACGTGCCGACCATCATCAAGGCGATCAACGAAGGGCAGATCCACCGTTATATCGGCAAGCCGTGGAATGACGATGAACTCAAGCTGATCCTGCAGCAGGCGCTTGAACATCAGCGGCTTGAACGGCTGACCCAGGTGCAGAACGACCAGCTCAAGGCGCTCAATGCCACCCTGGAAAAGCGCGTCGCGTCGCGCACCGCCGAGTTGCAGCAAACCGCCGACATGCTCGACCTGGCCTACGAAGAACTCAAGCGCAGCTACGTGACCGGCACCGAAGTGTTTTCGCTGTTGGCCAACCTGCGTCTGCCCAGGGATAAGCAGACCAACCGCGCGCTGATCGAACTGATCCGCGTGTACTGCGCCGCCCAGGCCATGGATGAAGCCAGCACCCGTGACCTGACCATGGCCGCCGCGCTGTACAACATCGGCAAGCTGAGCTGGACCGACAGCATGATGGTGTCGCCGTCGGACAAATTGCACAGCACCGACCGCACGCTCTACCGCGAGTACCCGGCCCAGAGTGAATCGCTGTTGATGACCCTTGAACCGATGAAAGACGCGGCGCGGATCATTCGCCATCATCAGGAGCGCTGGGACGGTACGGGCTTTCCCGACCACCTCAAGGGCGAGTCGATTCCTCCCGGTTCACGGCTGTTGAAATTGGCGGTGGACTTCATCGAGTTGCAGAAAGGCTTGATCCTCGAGCGCAACTTGAACAGCGATGAAGCCCTGCTGTTTATCCGCAAATATGCCGGGCGCCTCTACGATCCGGACCTGGTGGAAGATTTCGTGCAGGCCTGCGCAACCTTCCTGAGCGACGTGACCCTGGGCGACCCCACGGTAAAAGTCCTCACCACTCGAGAGCTGGAGGCCGGCATGGTCCTGGCCCGCAACCTCAATGCCGACAACGGCATGTTGTTGTTGAACGCCGGCAAGGTGTTGAACCTGCCGCTGGTCGACAAGTTGATTGCGTTCGAAGCGATGGAGGGCGCCAAGTACAGCGTGTTCATCAAGACGCCCGAGGAGCAGGCGCAACTCCCCTAGTGCGCGCCGTACGGGGCCCGGCTTGCCTACAGGCCCCAGGTTTTACGCCGGCTGCCGTGATAGTCGATGATGCCCCTGAGCACGTACACGTCTTTCTCACCGTCTTTCCCGGTTTTCTCGAGCGCCACTCGCCATCGACCGCGCCCGGCGCCTGGGTCCAGTTGCGGCAGATCCACGTAGCTGTAGCTGCCGATTTTCTTGCCGCTGACCCGTCCTCCTTGAATGTCCTGAACGATTTCGTCGATTTTGCTTTTGGCGTTGGCTGGCAGCAGAGACAGTTGGGTTTCCATCAGCTCGTCGAACCTGACGATGTGGGCCGCCCCGTCGCCCGAGGGAGTGACGGGGCTAGGTGGCACAGGGGTTTGTGGCCTTTGAGGCAGCCTTTCACCGCGAGGAAGTGGCGGGTGTGCGGGTTGAAATTCCAAAGGCGTTGAGAATTTGGGAATGGTTCTTTCAAATTCCGCGACCGTCACGCTGTCCACCGCCTTGAAACTGGAGACTGCTCCGGTCCTTTCGCCGTGGGACAAGGCAATGTAGGGAATGCCGGCTTTTTTGAAATCGTCTGAAAATGAATCGACGCCGAGCTTCAGTAAAAGCTCACGGCGCCGTTCGGTCCTGAACGTTTCCAAGGCTTCCTGGATACTCGGGGCCTCGAGCAGTTTCTTCAAGGCCTCGTTAAAGCTGATGTTGTGTTGTGTAGCGATGTCCTGGACGATCTTCGTGCGTCCTTTTTCTCTCACAAACGCCTCGAGGGTTTCCTGGCGCCAGGTGGACAAGTGAAACTTATTATCGAACTTGGTCAGGCTGTTCAGCTGTTTCTGGGTGAACGCATAACCGACGAAAGTGGCGCCGGTATCGTGGTCGATAATACTGATCGATGCCCTGATGTGTTTTGAGAAGTCGTCGTTCCGGCCAACGATTCGTTTGATTTTAATAAACAGATTTTCCATCTCCTCGCTGGAGAGGGTGAGTTGTCCGGACAGGAAGTAGGTGGTCTTGTTCAGGTGTGTATAAAGGTTCGCTTCGAATTCAATGTTCAATAACGTCTCGCGCAGTCGCGGCGCGGGAGCCCCCCGCTGCCCCCAGACAATGCGGCGGAACGTGGCCTCATCGACACCCAGGCGCTCCAGCGCGTTGTCCAGCAGTCGACGTTTCTGTGACGCGGTCACCTCCTTGAGCATCGCTTCGCCATGGGTAGCAGAGGAGTAGATGCGCATCGCTGCGATCAGGTCATCGTGCACTTGCTGTTCGGCGGTACGCCCCCCGAGAACGCCCAACACCGACCCGCCCCCGCGTGTCGTACGCTCAAAGCGTGGCTTCCAGCTTTTTGCATCGCCCGGCACGACCATGAAATCCGGCTTATTCCCCGTCGGGTGCTTGATAAAGCGCGCACCTTCTTCCACATGGGACGCATACAGGTAGTAGCGACCGTCGTTGCCCATCATCGCGACAAATTGCTGATTGCGACTGTCCATGAAACTGGGCGCGCCCATCGCGCGCGACAGTCGAAAATGGTGGGTTTGGGCAAACGCTTCGACGTCAAAAAGAGCGTCGATCGAGTGGGGCAGTCGGTACTCTGCGACATCGACCCAGGCCGGGTCCAGCGGGCGGATCGCGGGTTTGGCGAGAACGATGGAGGCTTTTTTGTCTTCGCCGATTTTGCGGATCAGGCCCGGGATGCTGCGCCCCAACTTCTGCGCGTTGCGCACCCCTCGGACGATGTAGCGATGGGCCAGGCGCCGCAGGGCCTTGAACAGGGACAGTCCGAGGAGGAAATCAGCCACTTCGACGGAAAATAGAAAGCCGTTGACTGCCGATTCGAGGGTAATTTCCGCGTTGGTCCGCGAACGGTAATCGGCATGGGAAAGCTGAAAGCCCAGTTGTGCCGAATACAAATAGGCATGCAGCTCGACGGTGACGGGGGTCAGGGCATAACGGTGCACGCTGCGCGTGTCATTGAACACCCGGGAGAGTTCGCGCACATCGTGCGTGGCCATCCGTTGGCTGAAATAGGCACGCCATTCGGGTTTGGCCTTGAGCGTGTCGAGTTCCGCCAGGCCCAGCACCAATTCCCTGAAGGGCGCATCATCGGGGGCCTCCGGTGTGTAGAGCACGCACACGCCGCCGGGCCTGGTGCCCTTGCGCTGAATGACCAGCACGCCGTTGATCACCTGGCCTCCCTGGCCCCCTTCAAGCCCGCCTCCCATGACCAGGAGATTGACCTCGATATCGAACTGGCCGACCTTGGGCCGGGTGGTGGGGTCGGGATGCTGCGCAACCGCCTGCGCCCAGTCCAGTCCACCGCCGGGTGTCTTGAAAATAAACAGGTCGTTGACAGCAGGATTGAGCCGGCTCTCCAAGGCGTCCTTGCGCATCCTTGCCGCATTCGCGCGCTGCCAGGCGCTGGCGAAAGCGCGGCCTTCACCGTCTGGCGCGAACGCCGCCCTGAGGTACGCCGCGTACTGCTGGCCAATGTCGGCCTGTAGGGCAAGGGCGCGCAGGTCTGCGTTGTCGAGCCTGCCGACTTTTTCTCCTCGCGTGTCGAAAAGGTCGGCAGTGGCGGTGATCGTTCTGTGCAATTCATGGGGCGACCACGCATCGATGTTGCGCCGGGCATAGCTTCCCAGGGTGCGCAGGTCCACGACTTCTTTGGCGTTCCAGGTGCCGAAGGTCAGTGTCTGCTCCGTCAACACCAGGGGAATATCGAGCTGTGGGTCTTCGCAGATGTAGACCGTTTCGGATTCGTCGTCTCGATAACCCGTGACCTTGACCGGCATTGACGTGCTCACACGCAGTCGTACCAGGCTCTTGTGGACGTCCAGGTCCACATTGGCGTATTCCGGTTTCTGGCGGCTGAGCACCTTGCGGGTTTCATCCTCCGCGAACGCTGGCAGGGTCGAAATCTGTTCAAGCAGTGGGCGCAGCGCCTCATTGTTGTCGACCAGGGTTGTTTCCAGCTGTCGGTACAACTGCTGGTCCGCCGGGCTGGCCGTGCTCAGCCAGACGGGGTCGTGCGGCGCGACCAGGCGCAGGTTGCGTGCCGCGAGGGCCGCGGATACATCCAGGTGTGGCGCCAGGTCGGCAACCAGAGCGATCTCACCGGCCAGTGGCAACGTCTGTTGGCGCAGAGCCGCCCGGGTGTTGAAGTACTGCCGTACCCGCAGGGAGCGGACGTGGTCGGCGATCACGTCGGCCTCGATCCGTGCCGGGTCGCTCGCCAATATTGGCGTGTCACTCGCGTGTGCTTGAGCGGCCAGCGGCAGGCTGGTAATCAGGCGTTGGCCCGCGGGGTCGCTGGCGCGCAGACGTGCCGCCACGGTTTCATTCAACCGCGCCAGGTTTTCAAATTCCTCGAAGCCTTCGCCAGGGCTGAAGAGCAGCACGCTGCCAACGGGCGGTGTGCCACCGGTGGCGTTCAGGATGAACGCGGCGGCGAACTCGCTGCCATTGTCCAGCGCCAGCCGGTACACGGCAGGTCTGGGGCCTGTGGGAAACACCTTTTTGCGCGCCGCGGCGGTGGGGTATTTCAATACCGTGTCCGCCAGTGTCCGTGACGCGGCCGACAATGTGCCGTCCAGCGTGCGCAGGGCCAATTGGTGGGCCAGGACCTGCCGGCGCAGGTCGACCAGTCGCTCCTCGAGGGTCGGTTGGTCGCCTTCCCGATCTCTCCAGAATTCATTGAGCTTGACTGTGAAGGCGATTTCCAGCACGCCCGCCAGTGTGGCGGTCGGGCTGGCCGCAGACAGGCGTTTGCCCTCGTCCACGGTACCGCTTTCCCGGTAGAAGGCACCGCTCTCTTGCGTCAGATAAGCCTGCGCGTCAGAGCCGCGTAACCTGGCCAGCAGTGATCCCAGGGGTTCGCTGCCCAGCCATTGTTTCTGGCCCGGTACGTCCTCGCGATAGCGGCTGTAGAAAATGTGGTTGGGATTGATGGGCCGCTGCAAATCAGGAAACAAGGCAGCCAACTGTTGCTGATACACCGTTTCAAGATTCGGCTGTTGCTGGAGCAGTTCGTCGGTCTGGGTATTGAACCTGCCGAGTGCCTGGATAAGCAGCACTTGCTGGGTGTCGCCGGTCTGGTTGGCGGCGGGTACCACCGGCAGGGTCACGGGTTGCGAGAGGTTGGCAGGCCCGTTGACCGGCAAGAGTGGTTCCGGGGCATCTGAGGGGGGAAGCGATGACTGGTACATGGTGAACTCGTATGGAAGGCGCTTGCTGCGCACGGCTGGATCAGAGTTCGGAGTCTAGGGTTGGCGGTTGCACGTGTTGCGGTGCATGTGTGTGGGTGAACGCGTGCCCGGGGGCGATTGCCTGCAACGCAAGCCCATGTGATCCTTGCCGCTTTTGCGCCTGAGGTTTATTGCATGTCCACCATTATCCGCATTGCTGCCGCCCTCCTGATCGGCAGTGATGGCCACACGTTGCTGGTCCGCAAGCGCGGCACCCAGGCCTTCATGCAACCGGGCGGCAAGATCGATGCCGGTGAGCAACCCGCCCAGGCCCTGGCCCGCGAGCTGCACGAAGAGCTGAACCTGCATATCGATCCAGGCCAGGCCTTGTACCTGGGGCACTTCTCGGCGCCGGCCGCCAACGAGCCGGGTTTCACCGTGGAAGCCGAGCTGTTCCAGGTGCGGATCGACGTACCGGTGACGCCTGCCGCTGAAATCGAAGAAATACGCTGGATCGATCCCATGGGCGACGGCGGCTTGCACTTGGCGCCGTTGACCCGCGACCTGATCCTGCCGTTCTACCGCGAATCGCTGGCCGGCTGCGCGACGTCCGCTTGATGGGGGGCGGTCAGCGAACCGCGCTGACCCCATCCAGGGTGGAGAACGAGGTGTCCTTGGCCGTCAGCAGGAAGTCGCGCATGTACGGTGCATCCAGCATGTCGGCGCGAATCCCCGCATACAACGTCGCGAACAAGCCTTTCTCGCCGAGGCGCTTGGCTTTCACATAACCACGCGAGCTGTATTCATGCAGCGCCCAGTGGGGCATGCCGCATACGCCACGGCCGCTGGCCACCAGTTGCATCATCATCACCGTCAGTTCCGAGGTGCGCACCTGGGCCGGTTCCACGTCGGCCGGTTCCAGGAAGCGGGTGAAGATGTCCAGGCGGTCACGCTCCACCGGGTAGGTGATCAGGGTTTCGGTCAGCAGGTCCTCCGGCACGATGTACGCCTTGTTCGCCAACGGGTGCTGATTGGCCACGGCCAGCATGGCTTCATAGGTGAACAGCGGCACGTAGGTGATGCCGGGCAACTCGAGCGGATCGGAGGTGACCACCAGGTCGAGGTCGCCACGGGCCAGGGCCGGCAGCGGGGCGAAGGCGAAACCCGAGGCCAGGTCCAGCTCGACTTCGGGCCAGGCATCGCGGAACTGGTCGATGGTCGGCATCAGCCACTGGAAGCAACTGTGGCACTCGATCGCCATGTGCAGGCGTCCGGCGGTGCCGCCGGCCAAGCGCGCAATATCCCGTTCGGCGCCGCGCAGCAGCGGCAGGGTGGCGTCGGCCAGTTGCAGCAGGCGCAGCCCTGCGCTGGTGAAACGCAGCGGCTTGGTCTTGCGCACGAACAGCGGCATGCCCAGGCGTTCTTCCAGTTCCTTGAACTGGTGGGACAGCGCTGATTGCGTGAGGTGCAGGCGCTCGGCCGCTTCCACCAGGCTGTCAGCTTCGCGCAGGGCGTGCAGGGTCTTGAGGTGACGGATCTCGAGCACGGGCTCTCCATGAATACAATTTGTGACGAATCGGAATGACGTGAGTTTGTCTCATGTTACAAGCCGTGTCGACAGTGACCGTTGAGCACTCTTCATCAAACTGTCACGCAACTGTGGCAGCGCGCTTGAACAAACTTCATCAGACTCGCGCTCTACTGGGGTTCTGCGTTTCGGTGTTTTCCATGCGTGTGTTGTTTTTATTGGCCGCCTTAGTGTTCGGCCTGCCGTCTTTTGCGGCTTCTCGATGTGATGTGAATGTCCCGACCCAGATGGTCGACCTGGCTCAGGTGAGCATCGCCTACCAGAGCATCGGTCGTGCGTCCGACCCTGCCTTGCTGCTGGTGATGGGCCTGGGCGGGCAGTTGATCCACTGGCCTGACGAGGTGGTCGTCGCCTTGTGCCAGCAAGGGTTCCGGGTGATCCGCTATGACAATCGAGACGTCGGCCTGTCCACCTGGCGCCAGGCTCCGGCCAATGCCAACCTGACCTTCGAAGTGCTGCGCTACAAACTCGGCCTGCCGGTGGCGGCTCCGTATACCTTGACCGACATGGCCGATGACGCCATAGGCCTGATGGACGCGTTGCAGATCCAGCAATTCCACGTACTCGGCGCGAGCATGGGCGGGATGATCGCCCAGCACCTGGCCGCCATGGCGCCGCAGCGGGTCGAGAGCCTCACGCTGATCATGACCAGTTCCGGCGCCGAAGGCCTGCCGGCGCCGAATGCCGCGCTGGTACAGCTGTTGTCGCGACGCAGCGCGCCGAATCGTGAAGTGGCCCTGGAGCAGCAGGCCGACTTGCTCGCCGCACTGGGCAGCCCGAACGTCAAGGATGATCGCCAGGCGCTGTTGCACCAGGCGGCGCTGTCCTACGACCGCGCCTTCAACCCGGACGGCGTGAAGCGCCAGATCATGGCGATCCTCGCCGAACCGAGCCGCGTGCCGTTGCTCAACCAACTGCGCGTGCCGACCCTGGTGGTGCACGGCACGGCCGACCCGTTGTTGCCGGTGATGCACGGCGTGCACCTGGCGGCGCATATCCAGGGCAGCCAGTTGAAGCTGATTCCCGGCATGGCCCATCGGTTCCAGGAAGCGTTCAAGGCGCCCCTGTTGACGGCCGTGTTGCCGTACCTGCAAGCACATCGGGAAGATGCGGCGCACTGGGCGCAGATTGACCTGGGCGAGCCTTCGAAGGTGTTGTGACATTGGTGTATCGTGCAACCTTTACGGCGCATTACTGCCAGCGAGGTTGCCTGCCATGAGTACTCCCCTGAAAATCGATTTCGTCAGCGATGTGTCCTGCCCCTGGTGCATCATCGGCCTGCGCGGCCTGACCGAAGCCCTCGACCAGCTTGGCGCCGATGTGCAAGCCGAGATCCACTTCCAGCCGTTCGAACTGAACCCGAACATGCCCGCCGAAGGGCAGAACATCGTCGAGCACATCACCGAGAAATATGGCTCCACCGCCGAGCAATCCCAGGCTAACCGCGAGCGCATCCGCGACATGGGCGCCGGGTTGGGCTTCGCCTTCCGCACTGACGGCCAGAGCCGCATCTACAACACCTTCGACGCGCACCGCCTGTTGCATTGGGCCGGGCTGGAGGGCTTGCAATACAACCTCAAGGAAGCGTTGTTCAAGGCGTATTTCACCGACCGGCAGGACCCGTCCGACCACGCGACCCTGGCGATCATTGCCGAGAGCGTCGGGCTGGATATCCAGCGTGCGGCCGAGATTCTGGCCAGCGACGAGTACGCCGCCGAAGTCCGCGAACAGGAACAACTGTGGATCTCCCGTGGCGTGACCTCGGTGCCGACCATCGTGTTCAACGACCAGTACGCCGTGAGCGGTGGCCAGCCGGCTGAAGCCTTTGTGGGGGCGATCCGGCAGATCATCAGCGAAGCCAAAAGCTAAAGCCGAACGCAGGTCAAAATGTGGGAGGGGGGCTTGCCCCCGATAGCGGTGGTTCAGTTAAGACATGTGTTGACTGACACTCTGCTATCGGGGGCAAGCCCCCTCCCACATTGTTCTCCATTGGTCTTGAGACAGGTGCTGGCCCGTCCCTTGCATTGACCCCTTAAAGCCTTAGGGGACACTGCCTTGAACATTCTTGACCTCGACCACAGCCTCACCGGCCAGGCACCGATTGCACGGCGCCTGGCCAGTGGGCGCGCCCATCGTATCGACCTGCTGGACCTTGGCCCCAAGCTGCGCCTGTGGTCCACCGAAAAAACCTGGAAGCGCTTCGCCGAACGCCTGGCCCAACGGCCCCGGCCTTCCGACGCACGGCCGGAAATCCTGTTTGTCGGCTCCGGCGATTATCACCACCTCACGCCGGCATTCCTGGCTGATTTGAAAGAGCCCATCAGCCTGATCCACTTCGACAACCACCCCGACTGGGTGCGCTTTGCGCCCAAGCGTCACTGTGGTTCGTGGGTCAATCGCGCGCTGAAAATGCCGGCGATCAAACGCATCGTCACCCTCGGCCCGTGCAGCGACGACCTGCACAACCCGCAACTGCGCGGCGGCAACCTCGGTGCCCTCAAGCGCGGGCAATTGCAGCTGTTTCCCTGGCAGCATGCGCCCTCCAAAGTCTGGGGGCGGGTAGGGGACGGCGCTGGTCACCAGCAGCGGGAAAACCACCTGCATTGGCGCAACCTGGCCGAGCTGGACTGGGCGGCGTTCCTTGAGCAGATGATCGACAGCCTGCCCACCGAGGCAATCTGGATCACCCTCGACAAAGACGTACTCGCCAGCGAAGACGCCGCCACCAATTGGGATCAGGGCGGCATGCGCCTGACCCACCTGCTGCAAGCCCTGCGCGCATTGGCGGCGCGCAAGCGCATCATCGGCATCGACGTGTGCGGCGAGTTCGCCACGCCGGCGTTCAGCAATGCCTTCAAGCGTTGGGAAGCCAAGTCCGACCAGCCGCCGCCCGAACGCTGGAGCCCTGAGGATCTGCAGCGCAATGCCGCGACCAATGAAGCCCTGATTGACCTGTTTGAGGAGCTGTTCCCGTGACCTTGACCGTGGTGTTGCTGGTGGCGTTTTCCATCGTGCTCGATGTGATCGGCCAGCTGTGTTTCAAGATCGGCCTGGACCGTTTGCCGGAGTTGGACGGCGGTTTTCGCCTGAATGCGTTCTGGGGCCAGGTGTTCAATGCGCCGTTGCTGTGGGCGGGGATCGGCGCCTATGCCGTCGAATTTTTCGTGTGGCTCGAAGCCCTCTCGCGTGCGCCATTGAGCCTGCTGTTTCCGGCGGCCGCGCTGGCGTATTGCGGGGTGGTGCTGGCGGGCAAGGTGGTGCTGGGCGAAACCGTCAGCCGGCGCCGTTGGCTCGGTACGCTGGTGATTACCTTGGGTGTGATGTTGGTGGCGATTGCAGGGAGTCAGGCATGAGTACGCAAACGATGAATACGGGATGGTTGCATGGGCGTTTGGGCACGGTGGTGCTGTGGGCCTTGCTGATCTGCACGGAAAGCGCCGGCCAGCTGTTTACCAAAGTCGCTGGCGACCAGTTGGGGCAGATGGATTTCAACTGGCAGTGGTTGGGTGAGGTGGTGCGCAACCCTGGAATCCTGGCGGCGATTGCCAGCTACATCGGCGCGTTTTTCGTGTGGATGCTGATCCTGCGGCGCAGCAGCCTGTCCCTGGCGTTTCCGCTGAGTTCACTGGTGTTCGTGGTGGTGTTGCTGGGTTCGTGGCTGGGGCTGGGGGAACATATCAGCCCGCTGCACTGGGTGGGGGTGGCGGTGATTATCGGTGGTATCGCCCTCCTGGCAGAGGGCGAAGAAAACTGAGTGCCTAGGGTTTGCGGTGTGCCACCAAAAACCCTAGACCATGGGACACCGGAAGTGTTTTGACCCCTGCCTCCCGCTGCTGCCCGGCAATCTCCCGATGAAACGCCTTCACCTGGGTCCAGTGCATCTTCGGCCGGTAGTGATGCTCGGCGTGGTAGCCGTTGTTCATCCAGATCAGGTTGTACAACACGCTGTAGGAACTCACGCCCCAGGCGATTGGCAGGTCCGGGTTGCCGCCGAAATGCTCGTAGTAGCCATTGAGCGATGACAGGCACTGGCCCAGGTACCAGAACGGCAACAGCCACAGCACCGCCTGCCAGTTGTAGAACGCCAGCGCGATGTAGAACGCCACGGTCACGCCGATCTCGACTTTCACCCAGCGCGCATCGGCCGGGCGTTTGCGCTTCATCTCGTCATAGAAGGGCTTGGGGTCGTCGCGGAAAAAACTCAGGAAGGTATAGGCCCACGGGTTTTCCGGCTGGCCGTTGTGGCCACGCTGGTAGATCGACAGTGGGTCGATGGTTTTACCGTCCGGCCCCGGCAGGTCGGCGTTGCCACGGTGGTGGCGATTGTGGATGTCGCGATAGAGCGTCTGGGAGAAACCGATGGTCACCGACAGCAGCAGGTCGAAGGCCCGGTTCATGGCGCGATGGGTGAAGTAGGCGTTGTGGATCTGGTTGTGGGAGATGCTGTTGATGCTCCACGACAGGCTGACTGCGTAAAGCAGCGCCAGCGGCACCAGGGCCCACCAGCTCAGGTGATGGAAGGCGGCAACCAGCCAGACGACAAACGCGAAATGCGCCAGGCCCAGGGCGATGGGCACCAGGTCCCAGAGCGAGTGATGGAGCAGGCGGTAAGCGGGGCGAGCCATGAAGAGTGTCCTGGAAAAGTGGATTCCAGCACCTTGTTGCAAACCCCAGACCAACCTAATCGAACTTGTAGCTGATGGCCGTCTGCACCTGGCCCTGGTTCACATCGCCGGTCTCTTTGACGATGCTGCTGTTGGCGGCCGATCCCACCAAGTGAATCCAGCTGGCGCTGGTCAGCAAGGACCAGTTGGCAGCCAGGGGAAATTCGAAACTCTGGGTCAGTGTCAGGTTCTGGAAGCCACCGCTGGCGTTGTAGGGACGAAAGCCGGTGGAAGCGGCTTCGTTGTCATCCACGCCAAAAAACGTGTTGGTCTGGCGTGCATCGGCAAAATGCGCGACCAGCCCGCTGCTGCCGATGATCCCACCGCCCAGCGGGTAGCCCAGTTCGCCGCCCAGTTTGCCGAGGGCGCCACTCTGCGAATGCCCACCGCCCACGGCTTGCCCCACTTGCGCGTAGACCCGCCAGAAATCAGCCGGGGCGTACTGGACGAAGCCACCCACCTCGGCCATGTCCGACACATTGCGCAGGCCTTGCAGATCGCCATTGGACGTGCGCCCCGACAGGTAGTTGATATAGGGGCCGGCGGTAAAGCCGTGGGTGTTGAGCGCGCTCCAGGTCAAGCCGTCATCGGTGCCCAGGCTGACGCTGCCCCAATCCAGGTCCAGGTAGGGCACGGGGCGGACTTCGTAGCGGCTGGCGGTGGGGTCATGGGGTTGATAACTGATGCCTGCGCCCACTTCACCGGTGATGCCTTCGGCCAGGGCAGCGTTTGAAAAGCTCCAAAGGCCAAGCAAACCGGCGAATGCAGCGCATGTGATCCTGTACATGGTCAGGTTCCTTGATTGATTACGTGCGCATGAACGCGCGAAGGGCCCGCTTCACGCAAGCACTCATCTTGTTTGTAGCAAGCTACAAAAATTGTAGCTTCGACGACACATTCCGCCCTCGATACGCGCCAGGGGCCCAGCCCTGCTGGGTGGTGGCCAGTTGGCACAGTCCCTGCTCTACCTCTGGTGCAAGCGCACACAGCGCGCTCCTCCAAGGTAAACAACGATGATCCAGTGGCATATCGTGTGTGACTTCGACGGGACCATTACCCCCACCGATGTCATCGACAACGTCCTCCAACGCTTCGCCGGCCCCGAGTGGGAAACCATCGAACAGGAATGGCTGGATGGGCATATCGGTTCACGCGAATGCCTGAGCCGCCAACTGGCGCTGATCAAGGCCACACCTTCCGAGCTGCTGGCGTACTTCGACAGCGTCGAGATCGACCCGGACTTCCCCGACTTCGTCGACCACGTCATGGGACTGGGTGCGACCATCGAAGTGGTCAGCGACGGCATCGAGCAGGGCATTGCCCGCATCCTGTCGCGCAACTACGTGACCTTGCTGCCGATCCTTGCCAACCGCCTGCGCCAGGTCGACCAGAACAGCTGGCGCATCGATTTCCCGTATGCCAGCGACGCCTGCCGTGCCGCTTCCGGCAACTGCAAGTGCAAGTCCACCCCACGCAACAAGCGCGTGCTGGTGATCGGCGACGGCAAGTCCGATATGTGCGTGGCCTCCACCGCCGACTTCGTGTTCGCCAAGGGCAGCCTCGCCAAGTACTGCGAAGCCAACGACATTCCTCACGCACGCTTCGACACCTTTGCCGAACTGCCTGCATTGCTGGCCCTGCTGCCTCAGGGCATCGCCGCCAACGCCACCACCTTTACTGCTGACAACCAGGAACTCTTCCATCATGTCTGATATCCGTATCGCTACCGCCGAAGACCAGATCCTTCTGGACAAAGAAGCCAAGTATTGCTCCTACGGCGACACCGTTCACTACATCGAGCCGCCGCGTATTTTCAGCCGTTGCGAAGGCTCCTACGTGTGGGACACCGAAGACCAGGCCTATCTCGACCTGCAAATGTGGTACTCGGCGGTCAACTTCGGCTACGCCAACCCGCGCCTGAACAACGCGTTGAAACAGCAGATCGACACGCTGCCGCAAATCGCCAGCCAGTACCTGCACAAGGGCAAGATCGAGCTGTCGGAAATGATCGCGGTCGACGCCAAGAAGAAATTCGGCCTCGACGGTCGCGTGCACTTCAACGTCGGCGGTTCGCAGTCCATCGAAGACTCCCTGAAAGTGGTGCGTAACGCCACCAACGGCAAGAGCCTGATGTTCGCCTTCGAGGGCGGCTACCACGGGCGCACCCTGGGTGCTTCGTCGATCACCTCCAGCTACCGCTACCGTCGCCGCTACGGCCACTTCGGCGAGCGCGCGCAGTTCATCCCGTTCCCGTACCACTTCCGTGGCCCCAAAGGCATGACCAAGGAAGAATACGGCAGCCACTGCGTGCAGCAATTCGCCCGCCTGTTCGAGACTGAATACAACGGGGTGTGGGACCCGAAAGTCGGCTCCAGCGAATACGCCGCGTTCTACGTCGAGCCGATCCAGGGCACCGGCGGCTACGTGATCCCGCCGATGAACTTCTACCGCGAGTTGAAGCACGTGCTGGATCAACACGGCATCCTGATGGTCTCCGACGAGATCCAGATGGGCTTTTACCGCACCGGCAAACTGTGGTCGATCGAACACTTTGACGTGCAGCCGGATGTGATCGTGTTCGGCAAGGCGCTGACCAACGGCCTCAACCCACTGGGCGGCATCTGGGCCCGTGAAGAGTTGATCAACCCGAAGATCTTCCCGCCAGGTTCGACCCACTCCACCTTCGCCTCCAACCCGTTGGGCACGGCGGTAGGCCTGGAAATGTTCAAGATGACCAACGAGATCGACTACGGCGCGATGGTCATGGCCAAGGGCAAGTTCTTCCTCGAAGGCCTGCAGGACCTGCAGAAACGTTTCCCGATCATTGGCGATGTCGACGGCCTGGGCCTGGCGCTGCGCTGCGAAATCTGCGCCCCGGATGGTTTTACACCGGACAAGGCGACCCTGGACTACATGGTCGAAGAAGGCATGAAGGGCGACATGGTGGTGGACGGCCAGAAACTCGGGCTGATCCTCGATGTGGGCGGCTACTACAAGAACGTGATCACCCTGGCACCGTCCCTGGAAATCAGCTACCCGGAAATCGAGCTGGGCCTGAAGCTGCTCGAGCAACTGCTGGTGCGGGCGACCAACCGGTGAACAGCGTCGGGATCGACCTCGGTGAAGGTGATGCCGGTTTCGTTCTCGGTGACGGTCCGGTCGGGATCCTGTTGATCCACGGCCTGACCGGCACCCCGACGGAGTTGCGCCAGGTCGCCAAGGGCCTGGCCAAGGTGGGCAATTGCACGGTGTACGTGCCCACCCTGGCCGGGCACTGCGGTGACAACAGCGACCTGCAGGCCACGGGCTGGATGGACTGGTACGAAGGCGTGCGCAAGACCTTCGTGGGCGTGAAGCAACGCCACGCGCAGGTGTTTGTCGGCGGCTTGTCGATGGGCGCGGTGATGTCGATGTACCTGGCGTCGGAGCATCCGGGCCAGGTGGCCGGTTTGCTGATGTATTCCACCACGCTCAAGTACGACGGGTGGAGCATCAACAAAATGGCGTTTATCACGCCGTTGCTCATCCGTATCCCGTTCGGCGTGCGCCTGTTCCGCTTTACCGAGAAGCCGCCCTACGGCATCAAGAACGAACGCCTGCGCGCCATCGTTGAACGGCAGATGAAGGAAGGCGAAAGCAGCGAGGCGGGCCTGTTGACGATGGAGGGCGTGACGGTGCGTGAATTGCACTGGATGAACGCCGTGGTCAAGAAACGCATGCCGTCGATCAACGTACCGGCGCTGGTATTGCACTCCATCGAGGACGACATCACCAGCCGCTGGAACGCCGATTACGTGGAACGCCACCTCGGCGGGCCGGTGACCAAGATCCTGCTGGACAACTGCTACCACATGATCACCGTCGACCTGCAATACCGCCGGGTGATCGAATTGAGCGCCGATTTCGTCGAACAACACACCTCCGCCATGGGCGCCAGTTCACTTTGTGGCGAGCCCACTCGATACAGCAAGCCCACTCTCGGCCATAGACTCTGACAAAGGACACGATGTGATCACCGCCCAAGCCTTCCCGACCATCCGGGCTATCCAGCGCAGTGCCTGGAACGACTGTTTCCCGGGGGCCCTGGAGGACTGGGACTATTACGTCGCCGTGGAAAACGCCGCCATTGATGATTTCCAGTGGCGTTATCTCGCGGTTTATCAAGATGGAACGCTGGTGGCCGTGGCTGCCGCGTTCATCACGCATTATCGCCTCGACACCACGGTGTCGGGCGCCGGCAAGCGCTTGACCGAACGTGTCGAGCGATTGTGGCCGGGGCTTTTGCAGCTGGGGCTGTATGCCCTCGGATCGCCGGTGGCCGAACGCTGCGACGCGGGTTTCGCCAGCAGCGTGCCGGACGCCCAGCGTCCGCTGTTGCTCAAGCACCTGCTGGGCGCCGCCCGCCAGGATGCCAATGACTTCGGCATCGGCCTGGTGGCGGTCAAGGATGCGCCGAGCAAGGACCCGCATTGGCTCCAGAGCTGCCGCGCGGCAGGCTTCCAGAGCATGCCGAGCTTGCCCACCGGCGTGTTGCCGCTGCCGTACGGCTCGGTGGATGCCTACCTGGGTTCGCTGGGCAAATCCACGCGCAAGGACCTGCGCCGCAAGCTGCGTGCGCCGGGGCCGCGGGTGGAGTGGCGGCGCAATATCGACGACGTGCTGCCCGAGGTGATGCGCTTGTACGAGGCCACGCTCACGCGTGCCGAGTTGCAGTTCGAACGGCTGCCCGCCGGTTACTTCACCGGTGTGCTCGAACGCCTGGATGAGCGCGCGGTCTGTGTTCTTTACTGGGTGGACGAGCAACTGGTGGCGTTCAACCTGGTGCTGGTCGACCAACACCGGCTGGTGGACAAGTTTTTCGGGCATGACGTGGCGTTCACCCGCGACTACAACCTGTACTTCCGCAGCTGGCTGACCAATGTCGACTACTGTATTCAACACAATATTGCCGTGTATGAGTGCGGCCAGGCCGGGTATGCCAGTAAGCTGCGCCTGGGTTGCGAGTTCCAGGGCAACAGTGTGTTTTTCCGTCACCGCAACCGGCTGGTCAACGGCCTGCTCAAGCTTGTAAAACTGTTTATTCGACCGGACCGTTCCGACCCTGCCATGGCTGCTGCGATAAGCGAAACCTGATGATCACCAAGACCCGCCAGAAAGCCCGCCCCTTTGCCATTTCGCGCTGGAGCGTCCAGCGCAAGCTGGTGCTGGCGTTCTGGTTGGTCAGCGTGATTCCTACCATGATCGCGGCCGAGCTGGCCGCGACCACGCTGTCGCAGATCTTCGACAGCAACGTGCGCATCTGGCTGCAGGAGTCGACCAAGATCGTCAAGGACGAAATCGGCGACATCCTTCACGACAACGCGCGCATGGCCAAGTTGTTCCTGCGCTACACGAGCCCGCCGTCAAGCCGGCAAGCCGCCAAGCACGACCGCCTGACCGCCGACATTGCCGACGCTACCGACATCGACGTGGTGGCGCTGATTCGCGCCAGCGACCACAAGGTCGAATTCAGCACCGCCTCCGATGACATCGTCAAACAGATCAACCTGACCAGCAACGCGGTGTTGCAGACCGTGCAGGTGGCCGGGGTGAATACCGGCCTGGTGGTGTCGACCTTTGAAACCAGCCGTGACGGTGTCGACTACCTGTTGCTGGTCGCCACCTACCTGGACAGCAGTTTCCTCACCAGCGTGGCCGATGTGCATTCCCTCGACCTGCGCCTGTACCTGGCCAACCCCGACGGTTTTTCCGAGATCTTCTCGACCCAGCGCTTCGTGGATCACCCCTCGCGCATCCCCAAGAGCGTCGAAGCGGCGATGCGCAGCACCCGCCAGCCCAGCGAGCAGTTCACCAACAACTACAGCGGACTGTACTGGCCGATCTTCAATGATGCGGGGGATTTGCAGGGCGTGATTTTCAGCGGCCTGCTGCGCCACACCAGCCTGGTCGGGCTGGTCAACCAGAGCAACCTGTTCGTGCTGATCTTCCTGCTTAGCTCGGCCTTGTCGCTGGCGGCCGGGGTGCTGGTGTCGCGGCGCCTGACCAAACCGCTGCGCGACCTGTCCCAAGGTGTGGACGCGGTGATTTCGGGTCACTACGAACACCGTGTGCCGGTCAGCGGCGGCGATGAGCTGGCGCAGTTGAGCAGCACCTTCAACCATATGACCGAGCGCCTGGGCGAGTTGCATTACCTCGAGGCCCAGTTGCGCCGACGCGATCGCCTGCACGCCCTGGGCGAAGTCGCCATGGGCCTGGCCCACGAGATCCGCAACCCGCTGGGCATCATCAAGACAGCCACGCAACTGTTGCATCGGCGTGCCGATCTGCCGGAAACCGACAAGCGTCACCTGGAATACGTGGTCAGTGAAGTCAGCCGCATCAACGACCTGATCACCGAGTTCCTCGACTTCGCCAAGCCCAACCCGCCACTGCGCGTGTTGCAACCGGCGCGCGCGCTGGTGGACGAGATCCTCGGCTTCTGCGCGCCGGAACTGGCCACCCATGCGATCGATGCGCATGTCGATGACCAGGCGCCGGGAGCGACCATCTATGCTGACGCCAAGCAGCTCAAGCAGGCGTGTCTCAACCTGATTCTCAACGCTGTCGACGCGATGCCCGAAGGCGGGCGGCTGACGTTGGGCATTCGCTCGGTGGACGACAACACAGTGATCAGCATCGCCGACACCGGCCAGGGCATTCCGGCGGACATGATCGAACGTATCTTTACCCCTTTCGTCACCACCAAGGCCTCGGGCACCGGGCTGGGCCTGGCCAAAGTCTATTCGATCATGGAAAGTCACGACGGCAGCATCGAATGCGCCAGTGAAAAAGATGCCGGCGCCACGTTCAGCCTGTACATTCCGGCGATGGGCGAAGACGACGAGGACAGTCATGACGCATAACATTCTGGTAGTCGACGACGAACCCAAGCTCTGCGACCTGCTGGCGTCGGCCCTGGGCCAGAACAACGTGCAGGTGTTCATCGCCGGCAACGGCCTGCACGCGCTCAAGGTGCTGGAGCAGGAAGACATCGACCTGGTGATCAGCGATTGGCGCATGCCAGGCATGGACGGGCCGGCGCTGCTGGCCGAGATCAAGGTGCGTTACCCCCACGTGCCGGTGATCGTGATGACTGCCTACAGCACCGTGAAAAACGCGGTGCAGTCGATGCGCAATGGCGCCTACGACTACATCGCCAAGCCGTTCGATATCGACGAGCTGGACATCACCGTGGCCAAGGCCCTGCAGTTTCGCGACATCATGCGCGACAACGCGCGCCTGCGCGCCGAACTGGACGAGCACGCACAGTTCGACAGCCTGGTGGGCGACAGCCCGGCGTTTCGCAAAGTGCTGCAGGCGGTGGACTCGGTGCGCGACAGCAGCGCCACCATCCTGCTCACCGGCGAAAGCGGCACCGGCAAGGAAATGGTCGCCCGCGCCATCCACAAACACGGCAGCCGTGCCGACCAGCCGTTCGTGGCGGTCAACTGTGCGGCGATCCCGGAAGGGCTGCTGGAAAGCGAAATGTTCGGCCATCGCAAAGGCGCGTTTACCGGCGCCGTGGCCGACCGGGTAGGGCGCTTCCAGCAGGCCGACAAGGGCACGTTGTTTCTCGACGAAGTGGGCGACATGCCGTTGGCGTTGCAGGCGAAGATCCTGCGTGCATTGCAGGAGCGGGTGATCGAACCGGTGGGCGACCCGCGCGAGCGCAAGGTGGACGTGCGGGTGATTGCCGCCACCAACAAGAATTTGCTGGACGCGGTGGCCAACAAAGAGTTTCGCGAAGACCTGTATTACCGCCTCAACGTGTTCCCGATCCCATTGCCGGCCTTGCGCGAGCGAGTGGAAGACATCGCGCCGTTGGCCCGCCACTTCGCCCACACCCTGAGTGCCACCGCCGGCAAACGTATCACTGGCTTCAGCCCGGAAGCCTTGCAGGCCATGGCGGCGTATCACTGGCCGGGCAATATCCGTGAACTGCAGAACTGCGTGGAGCGCGCGACCATCGTGGCGGCCTCACCGGTAATCGAGGATATCGACCTGCCGGGTTACCTGTTTGCATCCAAACCGAGCGAGGGGGGTGTGACGGCGATCCTCAGCGATGGGCCGGGCATTCCCCAGGACCTGGATGCGGCGCTGGCAGAGGTGGAGAAGGCCTATATTCTGGCAGCGTTGCAGGAGAGCAACGGGGTGCAGGCCGCAGCGGCGGCGAAGATCGGTATTTCCGAGCGCAGCTTCTGGTATCGCCTGAAGAAGCTGGGTATCCAGGTCGACAAGATCGTCCGCTGACTCAACCGGGATAAAAATGTGGGAGGGGGCTTGCCCCCGATTGCAGTGGGTCAGACAGCTTTTCTGTCTCTGATACACCGCCATCGGGGGCAAGCCCCCTCCCACAGTTTTGACCGTGTTGGGTCAGGTGTGGACGCGTACCCAGATGCTCACCAGCACCGTCGCGGCCATCAACCAAGCCACGGCAGCCACGGCGAGTGATGCTTCCAGCCGCATCCGATCGACCATCACATACAAGGTCGCCAGGTACACAAAATACGGAATGATCGACCACATCCCGAACAGGATCGTGGTCTTCAAGTCGTCTACCGAGCGCCCTTTGCCGACGATGTAGTGGGCGATCAACGCAAAGGTCGGAAACAGCGGCACCAGCCCTGCGATGTAATAGTTTTTGGTCTTGGCCAGCGCCGCCAGAATCAGCACTACTGCCGCGCCAAGGGCGGCTTTCAATAGCAAGTCCATCAGTGACTCAACCCGTACTTCTTGACCTTGTCGAACAGCGTGGTCTTGGCCATCCCCAGTTCCTGGCTGGCCTGGGTCAGGTTGCCGCCGCTGCGTTGCAGTGCATCGTTGAGCAGGTTGCGTTCGAAGGCCTCCACTGCCTCGGTAAAGGCCAGCCCCTGGCCGCCGCTGCCGGCGCCGCTTTTTTTGAAGGCGGGCAGGCCGAGGGCGAAGCGTTCGGCGACGTTGCGCAATTCGCGCACGTTGCCCGGCCAGTCGTGGCTCATCAGGCTCGACAGGGTCTGGTTGTCCAGCTCCGGCGCGGTGCGGTCGAAACGCAGGGATGACTGCTGCAGGAAGTGTTCGAACAGTTGCAGGATGTCTTCGCGACGCTCGCGCAGGGGCGGCAGTTCCAGGGTCACCACGTTGAGACGGTAGTACAGGTCGCTGCGGAACTGGTTGGCGCGGCTCAGTTCGTCGAGGTCGGACTTGGTGGCGGCGATCACCCGGCAATCCACTGCGACACTCTGGTTCGACCCCAGGCGTTCCAGAGTGCGTTCCTGCAATACCCGCAGCAACTTGATCTGCAGGTTGATCGGCATGCTTTCCACTTCATCGAGGAACAGCGTGCCTTCGTGGGCGTGTTCGATCTTGCCGATGCGGCGCTTGCCGGCACCGGTGAAGGCGTTGGCTTCGTGGCCGAAAATCTCGCTTTCGAAGAGGTTCTCCGGCAGGCCGCCGCAATTCAGGGCGACAAACTGGTGGGCGTGACGCCGGCTGAAATCATGCAGGCAGCGCGCGACCAGTTCCTTGCCGGTGCCGGTCTCGCCTTCGATCAGCACGTTGGCCGAGGTGTCGGCGACGTTGGCGATCAGTTCGCGCAGGTTCTGCATGGCCGGCGAACGGCCGATGATGCGGCCTTCCAACGAATCGCGCTCGGCCAATTGGCGGCGCAGCGACCAGACTTCCCGCGCCAGCCCGCGCTGCTCCAGGGCGCGCCGGGCGACGTCGACCAGGCGTTCGGGGGAGAAGGGTTTCTCCATGAAGTCATAGGCGCCGTTGCGCATCGCGCCGACCGCCATGGAAATATCGCCGTGCCCGGTAATCAGCACCACCGGCAGGCTTTTATCCAGGGCCTTGAGGCGGGTGAGCAGCTCCAGGCCGTCGATGCCCGGCAAACGGATGTCGCTGATCACGATGCCGGCGAAGTTTTCGCCGATGCGCTTCAAGGCTTCTTCGGCACTGCCCACGCCGACGCTGGGAATATCTTCCAGGGCCAGGGCTTGCTGGCAGCCGAGCAACACGTGGGGGTCGTCTTCGACGATCAGCACGGTGAGGTCTTCTTTAACGGCGGTAGCGTTTGTATTCATGTCGACTCAGCTTGTTGAGTGCCCGCCAGCGGCAGGCACAAGACAAAGGCCGTTCCACCACTGGCCGGGTGTTCCACGGCGAGGTTGCCGCCGGTGGCCGCCGCGAGGCTGGCGGACAGCGTCAGGCCCAGGCCCAGGCCTTGCTCGCCGGGCTTGGTGGTGAAGAACGGTTCGAACAAATGCTTGCGCGCCTCGGGATCGATGCCGTGGCCATTGTCGCGCACTTGCAGGCGGTATTTGCCCTCGCTGCTGCTGCCCTCCAGCCACAATTGCGGGGCCGGTTGGGCTTGCATGGCGTCGAGGGCATTGCCGATCAGGTTGACCAGGATCTGTTCCAGGCGCGTCTGGTCGATTTGCAATTGGGCGTGGGAAAAGTCGCGGTGCAGGGTCAGTGGCAGGCTGTCCAGGCGTGCGCCGAGCACCTGGAACGCGGCGTCTACCGCTTTGGCCAGGCTGGCTTCGCCCTGGTCGTCTCCGCGCCGGGCGAAGGAGCGCAGGCTGGCGGTGATACGGCCCATGCGGTCGATCAGTTCATTGATGGTCTTGAGGTTGGCGCTGGCGGTATCCAGGGCGCCGCGCTCCAGGAAGCGCACGGTGTTGCCGGACAGGGTCCGCAGCGCGGCCAGTGGTTGATTCAATTCGTGGGCGATGCTGGTGGACATCTGGCCGATGGCCGCCAGTTTGCCGGCCTGCACCAGTTCATCCTGGGCACGGCGCAGGGTTTCTTCGGCCTGGCGCCGTTCGCGGATCTGGCCCTTGAGCCGTTCGTTGCTGGCGCGCAGGTCGGCGGTGCGCTCGGCGATCCGTCGTTCCAACTGGCTGTTGGCTTCCTGCAAGGCTTCCCGTGCGGCGAGGCGGGTGGCGATGACTTTGCGTCGCTCGTTCCAGGCAATCAGCAAAAACGCCACCAGGCCAAACGCAACGGCCACCAGGATGCCCTGGTTGATTGCGGCGCGGCGCAGGTCGTTGAGCGGAGTGAGCAGGGTGAAATTCCACGGCGTGTCGTTGAGCGGACGGGTCTGCGCCAGGTAGCTGACTTCGTGGGCGTCGTTGACCACTTCGCTGTTGGCTGGGAAGGTCAGCTTTTCGGTACCTTCGTTGAGGCGCTCGCGGGCCAGGGGCTCCAGCTCGTTCAGCGTCGCCCAATAATATTGCAGGCTGTGGGCCAGGCGGTCCTTGGTGTCATCGCTCAGCGGGCGCACGGCCTTGAGGCGCCGGGCCGGGTCACTGGAGAGGATGATGATACCGTTTTCGTCGCTCACGAACGCTTCGAGGCGTGCGCGTTGCCAGCGCTCTTCGAGGGCTTCGAGGCGTACCTTGACCACCGCGACGCCGATGATCTTGCCATGCTCTTCCAGGCCGTGGGCCAGGTAGTAGCCGGGTTCGCCGTTGGTGCTGCCGATGCCGTAGAAGCGACCTGGCTGGCCCCGCACGGCGTTCTGGAAATAGGCGCGGAAGGACAGGTCTTCACCCTGGTAACTGTCGGCATCGCGCCAGTTACTGGTGGCCAGCACGCGGCCGGTGGTGTCCATCACGTAGATGGCCCGACTGCGACTGCGTCGGTTCAGGCCTTCGAGGTACTCGTTGACGGTCTTGCGGGTTTCCTGGTTCGGGTCGGCCAGCAGCGTGGAGACGCTGGACTCCAGTTCCAGCAGGCTGGGCAGGTAGGTGTATTTGCTCAGCTCGCTTTCGACGGTGCGGGCATGCAACTCCAACTGGCGTTCGCCAGTGTCGCTGAGGGTGCGGATGCCGTAGTACTCACTGACCCAGAAGCCGATGAAACCCAGGCCGATCATCAGGGCGATGATCAGTGGCGGCAGGAACAGTTGGCGGATCAGGCGTGGTTTCACGGCAAGTGATGGCGGTGCGGCGCGAAATTGGTTGGGGTCGCATTTCATCACAGATGCCTTGGGTCAACCAGTTGTGCTGATGGTGCTTATTCTGTGGCGAGCGGGCTTGCCCCGCGTCGGGCTGCGCAGCAGCCCCAAAATCAGGTACTGAGAGATGCCTGATACACGGCATTTTTCAGTACCGGGGCTGCTGCGCAGCCCGACGCGGGGCAAGCCCGCTCGCCACAACAAGCCCGTCTTCACAGACAGAGCAGCGAGTTGCTTCTTAGTGCTGCAGGATTTTCTCGAGGAAGTGCTGCGCGCGTTCGGAGCGGGCGCTGATGTCGCCGAAGAACTCTTCTTTCGGGCAGTCTTCGATGATCTTACCGGCGTCCATGAAGATCACGCGGTCGGCCACTTTGCGGGCGAAGCCCATTTCGTGGGTCACGCACATCATGGTCATGCCTTCCTGGGCCAGTTGCACCATCACGTCGAGCACTTCGTTGACCATTTCCGGGTCCAGCGCCGAGGTCGGTTCGTCGAACAGCATGACGATCGGGTCCATGGCCAGGGCGCGGGCAATCGCCACACGTTGTTGCTGGCCGCCGGAGAGCTGGCCCGGGTGCTTGTGCGCATGTGCCGACAGGCCGACGCGCTCGAGCAGTTGCAGGCCTTTCTTGGTGGCTTCTTCCTTGCTGCGGCCCAGCACCTTGATCTGCGCGATGGTCAGGTTTTCGGTGATGGTCAGGTGCGGGAACAGTTCGAAGTGCTGGAACACCATGCCGACGCGCGAGCGCAGCTGCGGCAGGTTGGTCTTCGGGTCGGCGATGGACGTGCCGTCGACCACGATGTCGCCCTTCTGGAACGGTTCCAGCGCGTTGACGCACTTGATCAGGGTGGATTTACCCGAGCCGGACGGCCCGCACACCACGATCACTTCGCCTTTTTTAACCTCGGTGCTGCAATCGGTCAGCACCTGGAAGTCGCCATACCACTTGTTGATGTTCTTGATAGAGATCATACGGCAAACCTTTTTTGCAGACGCTTGACCAGCAGCGAGGCGGAAAAGCTGATGATGAAGTAGACGACACCGGCGAAAACCAGGAACTCATTGGAGCGGCCGATGATGTCGCCGTTGGAACGGGCGGAGTTGAGGAAATCCACCAGGCCCACGGTGTAGACCAGCGAGGTGTCCTGGAACAGGATGATCGACTGTTGCAGCAGCAACGGAGTCATCTTGCGGAACGCCTGGGGCAGGATGATCAGGCGCATCGTCTGGCCGTAGGTCATGCCCATGGCCTGTGCAGCCGCCATCTGGCCCTTGGGGATCGACTGCACGCCGGCCCGCACGATTTCACAGAAGTACGCGGCTTCGAACATCATGAACGCCACGACGCAGGAGGTGAACGCCCCGATCGGGGTGTCTTCGCCGGTGATCCAGCGCAATACGAACGGCACCGCCAGGTAGAACCAGGTGATCACCAGCAGCAGCGGGATCGAGCGGAAGTAGTTCACATAAGCGCCGGCAACGCGCGACAGCAGTTTGCTGGACGACAGGCGCATCAGCGCCAGGACCGTACCCAGCGCGATACCGCCGACCACGCCCATGACCATCAACTGCAGGGTCATGACCATGCCGTTCCACAGGCCCGGGATGGCGGGGATGATGCCGCTGAAATCGAAGTCCATTATTTACCCCCCACGGAGATCAGGCCGGGCACTGCGACTTTCTTCTCGACCACGCGCATCAGCAACATCAGGCTCATGTTCAGGGTGAAGTAGATCAGCGTGGCCAGGGTGAAGGCTTCAAACAGGTTGGCCGAGAACTCGGCGGTCTGTTTGGTTTGCGCCAGCAGTTCCATCAGGCCGATCAGGGACGCCACGGAGGAGTTCTTGAAGACGTTGAGGAATTCCGAGGTAAGCGGCGGAATGATGATCCGGTAGGCCTGGGGCAGCAGCACGTTCCAGTAGATCTGCGGCAGCTTGAAGCCCATGGCGCGTGCAGCGGATTCCTGGCCGCGTGGCAGCGCCTGGATGCCGGTACGCACTTGCTCGCACACACGGGCGGCGGTGAACAGGCCCAGGCACACGACAACGCTCAGGTAGGCCGAGGTGGTCGGGTTGAGGTCCTGTTTGTACCAGTCCTGCAGGTTCTGCGGCAGCATGTCGGGTACCAGGAAGTACCAGATGAACAGCTGAACCAGCAGCGGCACGTTACGAAACAGTTCCACGTAGCAGGTCGCGATGCCCGCTACGATGCGGTTTGGCACGGTGCGCATGACGCCCAGAATGGACCCCAGCAGCAAGGCGATAATCCATGCCACGACAGCGATGGCGATGGTCCAGCCCAATCCGGCGATGTACCAGTCGAGATAAGTCTCGCTGCCCACGCCAGTGGACTTGAAGAACACGCCCCAGTCCCAGTTGTAATTCATTAGGGTCTCCCCTCGAGATCGATCGATGTACAAGCACCCGCTTGGGGAAGATCCTTTCCCGCCTGGCGATGAACGCCAGGCACACGCGATCGGCTCGAAAACCGCCAGGTCGAGTGTTCCACAATAAAGCCAGCAGGTAGTAACAGACGCCTGAGGGAGGTTGGCTCCCTCAGGAGATAAGCTTAGTCAGGTATCAGATTTTTACGTCAGGGGCTGGTTTGTCGCTTGGGTTGGCGATCAGCTCCTTCACCTTGTCGCTCATCGGGAAGTTCAGGTTCAGGCCTTTTGGTGGGATCGGGCTCTCGAACCATTTGCTGTAGATCTTGTTGATTTCGCCGGATTTGTACAGGGCAACGATGGCGTCATCTACAGCCTTCTTGAAGTCCGGGTCGCCTTTGCGAACCATACAGGCGTAGGCCTCAAAGGACTGTGGAGTGCCGGTGATGACCCAGTCGTCCGGCTTCTTGGCCTTGGCTTCTTCACCGGCCAGCAGGGCGTCGTCCATCATGAACGCTACGGCGCGGCCGCTTTCCAGCATCTGGAAGGATTCGCCGTGGTCTTTGGCGGAGATGACGTTCATGCCCATCTGCTTGTCGGCGTTCATCGCCTTGATGATGCGCTCGGACGTGGTGCCAGCGGTGGTCACGACGTTCTTGCCTTTCAGGTCGGCGAAGTCGGCGTAGCTCGGCTTGCCATCCTTGTCTTTCTTGACCAGCAGACGGGTGCCGATTTCGAAGATGTTGACGGTGAAATCAACTTGTTGGGCGCGTTCGGCGTTGTTGGTGGTGGAACCGCACTCGAGGTCCGCGGTGCCGTTCTGGATCAGCGGAATACGGGTTTGCGAAGTGACCAGGTTGTACTTGGCCTTCAGGTCGGGTTTGTTCAGGTCTTTTTTCAGGGCTTCAACGATAGCCAGCTGAATGTCGTGGGAGTAGCCCACAGGTTTGCCCGAGCCATCCGCGATGTAGGAAAACGGAATGGAGCTGTCGCGGTGAGCGAGGGTGATGGTGCCGGAGTCGTTGATTTTCTTCAGTGTGCCGGTGAGTTCGGCGGCGAAAACTGGAGTGCTGATCAGAGCAGCAGCGATAGCTGCGCCCAGGATATGGGGAACGATGCGCATCAATACTTCCTCGACATTTGTTTTTTTTATGAAGCCGGCTAGACGGCTCTCTTGTACAGCGAATGCCCGTGACGGCTCCTGAGGCGTCTCAGGCAATCGTCAGGGAGTGTAGAGCATGAGTCGTGCCATACCTCGAATAAAAGGTTATATCTTTGATTTATAAGGGTATTAAATTTTTTCTTCGAGGAATTTGTCACATTGTGATCCGGCAATCCGAATAGGCTGTGGTATGGCGTTCGGAAAACCGAATAGGGCGTGTGGGATTTATCTTGCATAAAAAAGCCCCTGGGCCTTCCGGCGCAGGGGCTTTGCGGGGCGACCTGATCAGGCCGCTTCAATCTTTGCACGGGTCTGCTCGACCTTGGACAGGTAAAGTTGCACGTTGTCCTGTTCTTCCGGGGTGGTGAACAGGCCGAGCTTGGTACGGCGCCACAGCACGTCCTGGGGCTGGGTGGCCCACTCTTCGGCGCACAGGTAATCGACTTCGCGGGTATACAGGCCACCGCCCAGGTGGTCACCCAGATCGGCCAGCGACTGCACACCTTCCAGCAGGCGCCAGGTGCGGCTGCCGTAGGTGGTGGACCAACGGCGGGCGATCTCGCTCGGTATCCAGTCGAACCTGCTACGAATCGCTTCGGCCAGGGCTTCTGGCGTCGTCATGTTTTCACCGCCCGGCAGGCTGGCGGTGGCGGTCCAGCTCGGGCGCATCTGGGTGAAGTACGGTGCCAGTTGCGCCATGGCCGATTCAGCGAGTTTGCGATAGGTGGTCAGCTTGCCGCCGAACACCGACAGGATCGGCGCTTCGCCCGTGCCACCGGACAGTGCCAGGGTGTAGTCACGGGTGATGGCCGACGGGTTGTCCGATTCGTCGTTGCACAGCGGGCGTACGCCGGAGTAGGTGTGCACGATGTCATCGCGGCTCAGTTGCTTCTTGAAGTGCGCGTTGACCACTTTCAGCATGTAGTCGGTTTCACCTTCGGTGATCGCCACTTTTGCCGGATCGCCGGTGTATTCGCGGTCGGTGGTGCCGATGATGGTCAGGTGGTTCAGGTACGGAATGGTGAAGACGATGCGCTGGTCTTCGTTCTGCAGGATATGCGCGTGGGCGCCTTCATACAGTTTCGGCACGATCAGGTGGCTGCCCTGGATCAGGCGGATGCCGTAGGGCGAATCCAGCTTCAGGTCGTCCTTGATGAACTTGGCGACCCACGGGCCGGCAGCGTTCACCAGGGCCCGGGCGCGGATCGAAAACAGGCTGCCGTCGGCGCGCTCCATGTTCATTTCCCACATGCCATTGCTGCGGTGGGCGCTGATGCAACGGGTCTGGGTGTGGATGTGTGCGCCTTTTTCGCGGGCGGCCATGGCGTTGAGCACCACGAGGCGGGCGTCATCGACCCAGCAGTCGGAGTATTCGAAACCTTGGGTGATTTCGCTTTTCAGCGGGCTGTCGGCGCCGAACTTGAGGCTTTTCGAACCGGCCAGTTTTTCGCGCTTGCCCAAGTGGTCGTACAGAAACAGGCCGGCGCGGATCATCCACGCCGGACGCAGGTGCGGGCGGTGCGGCAGCACGAAGCGCATCTGCTTGACGATGTGCGGGGCCTTGGCCAGCAGCACTTCACGTTCGGCCAGGGCTTCGCGCACCAGGCGGAATTCGTAATGTTCGAGGTAGCGCAGGCCGCCGTGGATCAGCTTGCTGCTGGCGGAGGAGGTGTGGCTGGCCAGGTCGTCCTTTTCGCAAAGGAATACCGACAAACCGCGACCGGCTGCGTCTGCTGCAATACCGACGCCATTGATTCCGCCACCGATAACGGCAACGTCATAGACTTCGGCGAGCGGTGGAGCAGGCAAGGTAGAAGGGTTCATCGGCTGGCCTCGCGATCTTTTTCGTATTGGAATTCGAACATTAATGTTCATTTGCGAAAATGGTAGCGGATAAACGCGCGCGCAGCCACCTGAGTTCGATTGAAAAAACTCATCGAAGGGCGGAGAAAGGAAGATTTTTGAACATCAGCCAGTGCTGGCTGGAGAAATGGGTGGTCAGGTCAATAGCTATCGGGGGCAAGCCCCCTCCCACAGGCTGATCACATTCCAATGTGGGAGGGGGCTTGCCCCCGATGGCGTCAGTGCAGACGCTACACCACTTCCAGACGAACCTTGTGGTCATTGAGCAACTGCACCAACGCCGGCACCGGCTGCTGGTCAGTCACTAGGCAGTCCACCAAACTGATCGGCCCCAGGCGAATCATGGCATTGCGCCCGAACTTGCTGGAGTCCGCCGCCAGGATCACCTGGCGCGCATTGGCGATGATCGCCTGGGAAACCCGGACTTCCTGATAGTCAAAGTCGAGCAAGCTGCCATCTTCATCGATACCACTGATGCCCACCAAGGCAAAGTCGACCTTGAACTGGTTGATGAAATCGACACTTGCCTGACCGACCACGCCCCCGTCACGCCGCACATTGCCGCCGGTCAGCAGCACGTCGAAGTCGTCCTTGGCACTGAGCATGGTGGCGACGTTGAGGTTGTTGGTGATGATTTTCAGATGGTTGTGGTTGAGCAGCGCACGGGCGATGGATTCGGTGGTGGTGCCGATATTGATGAACAATGAGGCGTGATCGGGGATCTGCGCGGCGATGGCTTCGCCGATGCGCTGTTTCTCGTCGCGCATCTGGTCGGCCCGCATGGCGTAGGCGGTGTTTTCGACGCTGGAGTCATAGGCCGCGCCGCCGTGGTAGCGGCGCAGCAGATTGGCGTCCGCCAGCTGGTTGATATCGCGGCGGATGGTTTGCGGGGTAACAACGAAGAGCTGCGCCATTTCCTCGATACTGACATAGCCGCGTTCGCGGACCAGTTCGAGGATTTGTTGTTGGCGGGGAGGCAGATTCATGGGGCGTCCTTTGGGCTGCCATACAAAAGTGGCCCATGATGACGCAGGAATCCGCTCCCTGCCAGTTACAACCCGACGTTGGCTTATTCAGCGCCTTCGTGCGGCTCCCAATCACGGGTGCGGCTGACAGCTTTTTGCCAGCCGGCGTAGAGTTTTTCCTTGGCGGCTTCGTCCAGTTGCGGTTCGAATTCGCGCTCGATCACCGCCTTGCCGCGCAACTCGTCCAGGCTGCCCCAGAAACCGCATGCCAGGCCGGCCAGGTAGGCGGCGCCGAGTGCGGTGGTTTCACGCATTTGTGGGCGCTCGACCTGGGTGCCGAGGATGTCGGCCTGGAATTGCATCAGGAAGTTGTTGGCCACCGCGCCGCCGTCCACACGCAGGGCCTTGAGGCGTTCGCCGGAGTCCTGTTGCATGGCGTCGAGCACGTCGCGGGTCTGGTAGGCAATCGACTCCAGGGCGGCACGAATGATGTGATCCACGCGTACGCCGCGGGTCAGGCCGAACAGTGCGCCACGGGCATACGGGTCCCAGTAGGGCGCGCCCAGGCCGGTAAACGCGGGTACCAGGTACACGCCGTTGCTGTCCTTGACCTTGCCGGCAAAGTATTCGGTGTCGTGAGCATCGTTGATGATTTTCAGCTCATCACGCAGCCACTGCACGGTGGAACCGCCGTTGAATACAGCACCTTCCAGGGCGTAGGCCACTTCGCCACGCGGACCGCAGGCGATGGTGGTGAGCATGCCGTGCTTGGACTTCACCGCTTTGTCGCCGGTGTTCATCAGCAGGAAGCAGCCGGTGCCGTAGGTGTTCTTGGCCTGGCCGGCCTCGACGCACATCTGGCCGAACAGGGCGGCCTGTTGGTCGCCGGCGATACCGCCGATGGCGATGCCGCTTTTGGTACGGCCGTAGATTTCCGAGGAGGACTTCACTTCCGGCAGCATTTCGCGCGGCACGTCGAGGATCTCCAGCATCTTCGCATCCCACTCGAGGGTGTGGATGTTGAAGAGCATGGTGCGCGAAGCGTTGGTGTAGTCGGTGACGTGGGTCTTGCCGCCGGTAAATTTCCAGATCAGCCAGCTGTCGACGGTGCCGAACAGCAGCTCGCCGTTGCGCGCACGCTCGCGGCTGCCTTCGACGTTGTCGAGGATCCACTTGAGCTTGGTGCCGGAGAAGTACGGGTCGGTGACCAGGCCGGTGGTGTCGCCGATGTATTGCTCGTGGCCGTCGCGCTTGAGCTGCTGGCAGATCTCGGTGCTGCGGCGGCACTGCCAGACGATCGCGTTGTAGATCGGGCGACCGGTGACTTTGTCCCACACCACGGTGGTTTCACGCTGGTTGGTGATACCGATGGCGGCGACCTGGTCATGGTGCAGGCCCGCTTGAGCCAGGGCCTCGACCATCACGGCGCTCTGGGTGGCGAAGATTTCCATCGGGTCATGTTCGACCCAGCCCGCCTGCGGGTAATGCTGGGCGAATTCGCGCTGGGCGGTGCAGACCACGTTGGCGTCACGATCGAAGATGATCGCCCGGGAACTGGTGGTGCCTTGGTCAAGGGCGATGATGTAGTTCTTATTCTGAATATCGGTCATGTCGAATGCCTTGGAAAATAAGAAAGTCGGTAATCAGCCTGGGCCGTAAAAAGGGCAGGTACGTTCAGGCTGGCGCTATCAGGAAATACGGGTCTTGCCGTTGACAGCCGTGTCAGGTGTTGCTTCAGCTATAGCAGGTGCGGCGCTCGGCAGGTGACGGGCAATCAGCCCGCGATAGGCTGCGGCGCCGAGGCATGCGCCGACAATCGGCGCGAAAATCGGTACGAGGAAGTAAGGAATATCGCGGCCGCCAGTGAAGGCCATTTCACCCCAACCCGCAAAAAAGGTCATCAGCTTGGGCCCGAAATCCCGCGCCGGGTTCATCGCAAAGCCGGTCAACGGGCCCATGGCGCTGCCGATCACTGCGATCAGCAGGCCGATCAGCAGGGGCGCCAACGGGCCGCGTGGCAGGCCGTTGTTGTCATCGGTGAGGGCCATGATCACGCCCATCAGGATGGCGGTGATGACCATTTCCACCAGGAACGCCTGGGCGGTGCTCAGCAGCGCATGGGGGTAGGTGGAGAACACCGACGCCAATTCCAGGCTGGCCTGGGAGCCGCGCACCATATGGTGGGTTTGTTCGTAATCGAAAAACAGGTTGCTGTAGAGCGTGTATACCAAGGCCGCCGAGCAGAAGGCGCCGGCGATCTGGGCGAGAATGTAAAAGGGCAGTTTGCGCTTTTCGAAGTCGGCGAAAATGCACAGCGCGATGCTGACAGCCGGGTTGAGGTGGGCTCCGGAAATACCGGCGCTCAGGTAGATCGCCATGCTGACGCCGACCCCCCAGATGATACTGATCTCCCACAAGCCAAAGCTGGCACCCGCGACCTTGAGCGCAGCGACACATCCTGTACCGAAGAAGATCAAAAGCGCAGTCCCCAGGAATTCGGCCATGCATTGGCTCGAAAGTGAAGGCTGTTGAAGAGCAGTTGTCATGGAAAACCTCAGTTGTTGTTCTTGTCTGGCGCACAACCTCAACGGGCTGTTGCGCGATTTTCACCGTGGCAGGGATCCCCATCCCGACCATGGCTTACTGCTTTGAACGCTGCGGGTGTATTCCTACAGTATTCGGAAACGAAAAAATATAGACAAGAATGACGGCTGTCAAAGGTCGAAAGTGAACTGTCAGTCACTTTCAAACTATTGGTCTGGTGAATGATCACGCTTGTCACATTGCGCTTGTAGCACAAGAGTGTGCGGACTAGAGCGTTTTACGTGGGCTTGGCCTAGAATTGGCCATCTGTTTGCCATGCCTCGGAGATACCATGACGCCCGCATTGGACCTGTTGAAAAAAGTTCGCGCCGAACATCGAGTCCACAGTTACGAACATGACCCAAAGGCGGCGTCCTATGGGCTGGAGGCCGCGGAAAAATTGGGCCTGGACCCGGCGCAGGTGTTCAAGACCTTGCTGGCCAGCAGCGAGAAGGGCGAATTACTGGTGGCAGTGGTGCCGGTCGTCGGAAGTCTGGATCTGAAGGCCCTGGCGCACGCGGCAGGCGTCAAGAAAGTCGAAATGGCCGACCCGGCGGCCGCGCAACGCTCCACTGGCTATCTGTTGGGCGGCATCAGCCCGCTGGGTCAGAAAAAGCGTCTGCGCACGTTTATCGATGTGACGGCGCAGCCGTTCGCGACGATTTTTGTGAGCGCGGGGAGGCGCGGGTTGGAGGTTGAGCTGCCGGCGGCGGTGCTGGCTGAGCATACCCAGGCCAAGTTCGCGGAAATTGGCCGGGTATGACGGGGCTTTATACCGGGCTGTAACGCCGTACGCCGGATTCGACTGGAGGGAGGTGTGCGGCCGTGCTGCCGGACGCCTGGAACAACACCAGGTGCTCGGCGGCCACTCGAATTCCCACATCCGCACCGACCTGATGATCGGCATGGCTCGGAAAAATCGACTCCAACTGCGCGCCGGTCGGCAGTTGCAGGCGGTACAGCGTCGATGCGCCGAGGAACGTCTTGCCGACGATCCGCGCTTTCAATCCGCTGTCCGGCGCGTAGACGATGTCATCCGGGCGCAGCAACACATCCACCGCACCGCCGGTAGGCCAGGTGTAGGCGCGGTTGCCGCGCAGCTCACCCAGTTCGGTGCTGACCGATTCCGGCGAGCTCAATTGACCACGGATGAAGTAACCCTGGCCGATAAAGCTGGCGACGTAAGGTGTCTGCGGTTCGTGATAAAGGTTGTAGGGCGTGTCCCACTGCTCGAGACGGCCCTCTTTGAACACGCCGACCTGGTCGCTGACGGCGAAGGCTTCTTCCTGGTCATGGGTCACCAGGATCGCGCTGGTGCCGCGAGCCTTGAGGATGTCGCGCACTTCGTGGCTGAGCTTGCGTCGCAACTCGCCATCGAGGTTGGAGAAAGGCTCATCCAGCAACAGCAAGGCCGGTTCTGGCGCCAGGGCACGGGCGAGGGCGACGCGTTGTTGCTGGCCGCCGGATAGCTCATGAGGGAAGCGCTTGCCCAGGTTCTTCAGGTTTACCAGCTCCAGCAACTCGGCAACCACCCGGTCTTTTTGCGGGTGCTTGCGAATACCGAAGGCAATGTTGTCGGCCACGCTCAGGTGAGGAAACAGCGCGTAGTCCTGGAACACCATGCCGATGCGACGTTTCTCAGGGGCCAAGGTGAAGCCGGCACTGGAGATCACTTCGCCGGCCAGGCTGATTTCACCTTCGTGCACCGGCTCAAACCCGGCAATCGCTCGTAGCGTGGTGGTCTTGCCGCAGCCCGAGGAGCCCAGCAGGCAACCGATGTCGCCCGCATTGAGGTGCAGGTTGAGGTTCTGTACCACCCGTTGATCTTGATAGCCGCATGCCAGGTTGCGCAGGTTCAGCAGTAATGGATGGCTCATGCGTGGTGGTACGACGGTGGCACGAGGAATTCGAGCAGGGCCTTTTGTGCATGCAGGCGGTTTTCAGCCTGGTCCCAGGCGACCGAGCGAGGGTCGTCGAGCAGGTCGGTGCTGATCTCTTCACCACGGTGGGCCGGCAGGCAATGCATGAACAGGACATCGGGCGCGGCCAGGTCGAGCAGGGCGCGGGTCACCTGATACGGGGCGAACAGGGCCAGGCGCTTGGCGGTTTCGTCTTCCTGGCCCATGGAGGTCCACACGTCGGTGCTCACCAGGTGGGCGCCGATCACCGCGTCACGCGGATCGCGGACCAGGGTCACGCGGTCGCCGGCTTGTGCCAGGAAGCGCGCGTCAGGCTCGTAGCCTGCCGGGCAGGCCACGCGCAGTTGGAAGTCGAATTGGATGGCCGCTTCTATATAGCTGTTGCACATGTTGTTGCCGTCGCCGATCCAGGCCACGGTCTTGCCCTGGATCGAGCCACGGTGTTCAAGGAAGGTTTGCATGTCGGCCAGCAGTTGGCACGGGTGCAGGTCATCGGACAGGCCGTTGATCACCGGTACACGGGAGTTGGCGGAAAATTCGGTCACGGTGCTGTGGGCGAAGGTACGGATCATCACGGCATCGAGCATGCTCGACATCACTTTCGCGCTGTCGGCGATCGGCTCGCCACGGCCCAGTTGGGTGTCGCGCGAGGACAGGAAGATAGCCTGGCCACCGAGTTGGATCATGCCGGCTTCGAACGACACACGGGTGCGGGTCGACGACTTCTCGAAGATCATGCCGAGCACGCGGTTTTTCAAAGGCTCGAACAGTACGCCGCGCTTACGCAGGTCTTTAAGCTCAATGCCTCGACGGATCACGCTGACCAGCTCTTCGGGCGTGCAATCCATCAGGGAGAGAAAGTGCCTTGCGCTCATCATTAACTACCTTTTTGCAACAGACCGCAGATACTCAAAGCCTTGTTTGTTGTGACAACGGGCGAGACCTGCGGCGAAAGCCGCACGGGGCGACGAAATAGGGGAAGGCGCGATCTTATAATTAAATGTCGCGTCTTACCAATAGGGCTACGGTTTTTAAGGGTGTTCAAGCAGGGCGCCGAAGCGCTTTTGAAGATGAATTCCAGACAGCAGCGGGCCATTTGTACACTGGCGCCGAGACCTTTTGCAATGCGCGGAGGCGGGCGCAGACCGGGCTGCGTCGGTTTCAGAGGCTATGGGGCGGGTTTTGAAACATTTGCTCACGCTTGCTCATGGCCGGGCCTGATGCTGGTCGATTCACGTGGCGAACGTTGCTGGCGCGCCTGCCGCTCCCGGCCCATAGTGGGATCAAAGCCCCTATAAAAGAGACTGGCCATGACCAAGACTCTCCACCACCGTGCCTGCCATCTGTGTGAAGCCATCTGTGGCCTGACCCTGGAAACCACCCAGGCCGACGACGGCAGCCTGGCGATCACCTCGATCAAAGGGGATCCGCTGGATACATTCAGTCGCGGGCATATCTGCCCCAAGGCTGTGGCGCTGCAGGATATCCAGAATGACCCCGACCGCCTGCACCAGCCGATGCTGCGGGTGGGCCGTGAATGGCAGCCGATTGCGTGGGAAGACGCCTTTGCGCTTGTAGCCGAGCGGCTTTCAGGGATTCAGGCGCGGCACGGGCAGAATGCAGTGGCGGTGTATCAGGGCAATCCCAGCGTGCACAACTACGGACTGATGACCCACAGCAATTACTTCCTGGGCCAGTTGAAGACGCGCAATCGGTTTTCCGCCACCTCTGTAGACCAGTTACCCCATCACCTCACCAGCTACCTCATGTATGGCCATGGCCTGCTGTTACCAATCCCGGATATAGATCACACCGACTTCATGTTGATTCTGGGCGGCAACCCACTGGCGTCCAACGGCAGCATCATGACCGTGCCTGATGTGGAGAAGCGCCTCAAGGCGATCCAGGCCAGGGGTGGCAGAGTGGTGGTGGTCGACCCACGGCGCAGCGAGACGGCGGCGATGGCCGACCAGCACCTGTTCGTGCGCCCGGGTGGTGATGCGGCATTGCTGTTCGGAGTGCTCAACACGTTGTTTAGCGAGAACCTGACCCGCACCAGCCATTTGCCGGTTGAAGGCCTTGAGGAGGTTCGTCGCGCCATCGCTGGCTTTACCGCCGAGGCCATGAGCCGTCAGTGTGCGGTGCCTGCCGAACAGATCCGCCAGTTGGCGCGGGACTTTGCTGCCGCCGACAAGGCGGTGTGTTACGGACGCATGGGGGTATCGACCCAGGCGTTCGGCACGCTGTGCCATTGGCTGGTGCAACTGATCAACCTGGTGACCGGCAACCTGGACCGCGTGGGGGGGGCGCTGTGCACCACGCCGGCGGTGGATCTGGTGGCATCGACTGGTGGTGGGCATTTCAATCGTTGGCAGAGCCGGGTTTCCGGGCGCCCGGAGTATGGCGGCGAGCTTCCGGTGTCAGCATTGGCCGAAGAAATGCTCACCGAAGGGGAAGGACAAATCCGTGCGTTGGTAACGGTGGCGGGCAACCCGGTGTTGTCGACGCCCAACGGACGGCAGTTGGAGCAAGCCCTCGACGGATTGGAGTTCATGGTCAGCATCGACCTTTATATCAACGAAACCACGCGCTATGCCGACCTGATCCTGCCGTCCACGTCGGCGCTGGAGAATGATCACTACGACACCACCTTCAATATGTTCGCGGTGCGCAATGTCACCCGCTTTAATCGCGCAATCCTGCCCAAGCCTGCGGGCGCGCTGCATGACTGGGAGATCTTTGTCGGACTGGCCAAGGCCTTTGCCGCACAGACGGGCGCGGCGCTCAAGCCGACCATGCCGCCTGCGCAGATGATCGACTTCGGGCTGCGTGCCGGGGTGTACGGTGATGCGTCCAGCCACAAGTTGTCGGTGGCCGTGCTGGCGGACCATCCTCATGGTGTGGACTTGGGGCCGCTGCAGCCCAATCTTGCGGCACGCTTGAAAACCGTTGATGGCAAGGTACAGGCGGCGCCGGGGGTGATCCTTGCCGACCTGGCGCGTTTTGCCGCGCAGCCAGTGCCGGCGGCTGACGAACTGCTGTTGATCGGCCGCCGTCACGTGCGCAGCAATAATTCCTGGATGCACAACTACCATCGGCTGGTGAAGGGCAAGCCACGTCATCAATTGCTCATGCACCCGGATGATCTGGCCAGTCGGCAGTTGAGCGATGGGCAGCGCGTGCGCGTGAGTTCGCGCATCGGCATGATTGAAGTGGAAGTCCTGGCCAGCCTGGACATGATGCCCGGCGTAGTCAGCCTTCCGCATGGTTGGGGCCATGGCCGTCCAGGCGTGCAGATGACAATCGCCAGCGGACAGCCGGGGGCGAGCGCCAACGATTTGACCGACGAGCGGCAGTTGGATGAGTTGTCGGGCAATGCCGCACTCAATGGCGTTCCGGTGCAGGTAGCAGCCGCCTGAGCACCACGCTGGAATTTTGCGTTACAATGCGCCACCGTGCCGACCTGTGAGTCGCAAAGTTCCAGCCGAGGTGTTCCATGGATATCATCGAAACGATCAAAGAGCAGATTGCCAACAACACCATTCTGCTTTACATGAAGGGCGCGCCTAATGCTCCTCAGTGCGGTTTCTCCGCGAAAGCTTCCCAGGCCATCATGGCGTGCGGCGAGAAATTCGCTTACGTGGATATCCTGCAAAACCCTGAAATCCGCGCCAACCTGCCGAAGTACGCCAACTGGCCGACCTTCCCACAACTGTGGGTTGCCGGTGAACTGGTCGGCGGCAGCGACATCATCGTTGAGATGGCGGCTGATGGTTCGTTGCAAACGCTGATCAAAGAAGCAGCGGCAAATGCGGCGGCCAAGACCGACGCGTGATTGGCCTGCAATAAAAAGCCCCGCTTCTCGAGAGAGAGCGGGGCTTTTTTGCTTCTACAGGAAGCGGGGTTACTCGCCCATCTGCGACTGCAGGTAGTTTTCCAGGCTGACTTTATCGATCAGGCCCAGTTGGGTTTCCAGCCAGTCGATGTGCTCTTCCTGGTCTTCCAGGATGTCTTCCAGCAGTTCGCGGCTGCCGAAGTCACCTTTGGTTTCACAGTGAGCAATGGCGGCCTTGAGGTCGCTGTGGCTCTTGCGCTCGAAACCCAGGTCGCTGCTTATCATTTCCTGGGTGTGCTCGCCGATGTTCAGCTTGCCCAGGTCCTGCACGTTCGGCAGGCCTTCCAGGAACAGGATGCGCTTGATCAGCGCGTCCGCGTCCTTCATGGCTTTGATCGATTCTTTGTATTCGCGCTTGCCCAGCTTTTCCAGGCCCCAATCGTCATACATGCGTGCATGCAGAAAGTACTGATTGATCGCGACCAGTTCATTGGCAAGGATTTTGTTGAGTTGCTGGATGACTGAGATGTCGCCTTTCATGACTGGGGTCCTGCCCTGTAATAGCTGTGTATAAAGCGGAGTTTGAGCGGCGAAATCCCTAGTGTCAAACCTAAGTTATTGAATAATAAATGAAAATTAATCGGAATAAGAATGTTTGTGTTCCGCGTCTTAGCGCTAACTTATTGAATTGCGGGCATAAAAAAACCGGACACTAAGTCCGGTTCTTTAAAACATGCCTAATCAGGCGTGTGTAAATTCTGCTGAATAGGGGAGCGCAGCCTGAGCGGTCTGCAGCTGTGTCAGGGTTTCCCGTACCACTTGCTTGGCGAGGCAAGCACATTTGCCACACTGGCTGGCAACGCCGGTGGCTTCACGCACTTCCTTGTAGCTGCAGCAACCTTCATAGATTGCTTCGCGGATTTTTCCGTCGGTGACGCCAGTACAAAGGCACACATACATAAGGGAGAACCATCGCGGGTTTAAGGCTTAAGTGCGGTGGATCTTAATGTTAACGAGAATGATTGTCAAAGTAGAATCGTAGGGTATTCACTGGCACCGTGCCCGCACTGACGAACGGTTTTTTCAGTGTATGATGGTCGGTCTTCACGAAGCGTGACTGCGTCACAGGGCTGTCGCTTATAAACGGCAGACTCGAGGCCTGTCCTTTTACTTCAATCGTCACCCTTACATCAGGAGATAACCAATGAGCGTACTCGTCGGCAAACAAGCCCCGGATTTCGACGTACCTGCCGTCCTCGGCAATGGCGAAATCGTAGACAGCTTCAAACTGTCTGAAGCCATCAAAGGCAAATACGGCCTGGTATTCTTCTACCCGCTGGACTTCACCTTCGTCTGCCCGTCGGAGCTGATCGCTCTGGACCACCGCATGGACGATTTCAAGGCGCGCAACGTTGAAGTGGTAGCCGTTTCCATCGATTCCCATTTCACCCACAACGCCTGGCGCAACACCGCCATCAATGATGGCGGCATCGGCAAAGTGAAATACACCATGGCTGCCGATATGAAGCACGACATCGCCAAGGCCTACGACGTTGAGTCCGAAGGCGGCGTGGCCTTCCGTGGCGCGTTCCTGATCGACGACAAAGGCGTGGTTCGCTCCCAGATCATCAACGACCTGCCACTGGGTCGTAACATGGAAGAGCTGATCCGTCTGGTAGACGCCCTGCAATTCCACGAAGAGCACGGCGAAGTCTGCCCTGCCAATTGGAAAAAAGGCGACAAAGGCATGAACGCTTCGCCGGAAGGTGTTGCGGCTTACCTGACCGAGAACGCTGGCAAGCTGTAAGCCACGTTTGCGGCAAAAAAAACCGGCCTGAGAAGGCCGGTTTTTTTATGCGCGGGATTCCACTTCAGTCGTTGAAGTCTTCCCAGCCGCCCATCTGTTTCCAGCGGTTGACGATGCCGCAGAACAGCTCGGCCGTCTTCTCTGTGTCGTAGCGGGCCGAATGAGCCTCACGACCGTCAAAGTCGATGCCGGCTGCCTGGCAGGCTTTGGCCAGCACGGTCTGGCCATACGCCAGCCCGGCGAGAGTAGCGGTGTCAAAGCTGGAGAACGGGTGAAACGGGTTGCGCTTCATGTCCAACCGCGCCACGGCGGCATTCAGGAAGCCCAGGTCAAAGCTGCTGTTGTGGCCGACCAGGATCGCGCGTTTGCAGCCATTGGCCTTCAATGCCTTGCGCACGCCACGGAAGATATCGGTCAGTGCCGCTTCTTCACTTACTGCCATGCGCAATGGGTGATCGAGCTTGATACCGGTGAACTCCAAGGCAGCCGCTTCGATATTGGCGCCTTCGAACGGCTCGACGCGGAAGAAGTGGGTGTGTTCCGGGAACACAAAACCCTGTTCGTCCATGCCGATAGTCGTCGCGGCGATTTCCAGCAGCGCATCGGTGGCGCAGTTGAAACCACCGGTTTCTACGTCGATGACAACCGGCAGATAGCCGCGGAACCGCTCGGCCATCGGATGACGGGATCCGCCACCGCTGTGCTCGTGTTCGTCATCGTAATGGTCTTCACTCACTTGCTTTCCTCCAGCAGGCGCCAGCGCAGTGTTTCACCGGCGCGCAGCGGGATGACAGTCAGCTCGCCAAACGGCAGGCTGGCAGGGGCGGTCCAGTCTTCACGAACCAGGGTAATGCGATCGGTATTCGCCGGCAGGCCGTAGAAACGCGGGCCATTGAGGCTGGCGAACCCTTCGAGCTTGTCCAGCGCGTTGCGTTGTTCGAACGCTTCAGCGTACAGCTCGATGGCGGCATAGGCGGTGTAGCAGCCGGCACAACCGCACGCGGCTTCTTTGGCGTGCTGGGCGTGAGGCGCGGAGTCGGTGCCGAGGAAAAACTTCGGATTGCCGCTGGTCGCCGCATCCAGCAAGGCCACCTGGTGCGTGTTGCGCTTGAGGATCGGCAGGCAATAGAAGTGCGGCCGAATCCCGCCTACCAGCATGTGGTTGCGGTTGTACAGCAGGTGATGCGCGGTGATGGTCGCACCGACGTTGGCCGAGGCCTCGGTGACGAACTGCACTGCATCGGCAGTGGTGATGTGCTCGAACACGACCTTGAGGGTCGGGAACAGCTCCACCACGCGACGCATGTGTTCGTCGATGAAGATCTTCTCGCGATCGAACACGTCCACATCGCCACGGGTGACTTCACCGTGGATCAGCAGCGGCATGCCGACGTCGGCCATGGCTTCGATGGCCGGCAGGATCTTGTCGATACTGGTCACGCCGGAATCGGAGTTGGTGGTGGCGCCGGCCGGGTACAGTTTGGCGGCGTGCACAAACCCACTGGCCTTGGCCTCGCGAATTTCTTCGGGCTGGGTGCGGTCGGTAAGGTACAGCACCATCAGCGGTTCGAACCGGCTGCCGGCCGGCCGTGCAGCGAGGATACGCTGGCGGTAGGCATCGGCTTGCTCGGCGTTACGCACCGGAGGAACCAGGTTAGGCATGATGATGGCGCGGCCAAAGGTACGCGCCACATCGGCCACGGTGTGGGGTAACGCAGCACCATCGCGAAGATGAATATGCCAGTCGTCGGGACGCAGCAGGGTCAGGCGGTCGGACATTGGGGATTCCAGGCGGGTCAATCTGGGGGGAATGCTACCGGAAAAGACTCTATCAGGCACTCGCTATCAAGTTTTGCAGGATGCAACCGATAGCCTTTTGTATGCCTTATCGATGTATGACGCTTTGAAGTGTTGTAGAAACCAGTGGAGCCTCCCGTGCGCCAGCATTATCTAGCCCTGCTCAGTGTGTTCGCCAGCCTGCCCGCGATGGCCCTCACGTTCCAGACACGTCTGGAGAACATTGAGTGGAAGGTAGAGGGCGACCAGTTCGAGTGCCGTCTGACCCAGCCGATCACAGACTTCGGTTCGGGTGAGTTCGTGCGCCGGGCGGGTGAGCAGGCAACATTTCGTCTGAAAGCCTATAACGGTTCGCTGGGCACAGGCTCGGCCACCTTGTTGGCCGCCGCCGCCCCTTGGCAGCCAGGCCGAGGCGATATCAACCTCGGCGCCGTGCGTGCCGGTAGTGGCGATGTGTTGTTCAATAGCTCGCAGGCCCAGGCCGGTCGCCTGTTCACCGGACTGCTGGAAGGGCGCAGCCCGACGGTCCGCCACTACGGCCGTGAAGGCGGCTACTCCGAAATCCGCTTGTTGCCGGTGAAATTCAATAAGGCTTATAACGACTACCAGCTGTGCACCGCCAAGCTGTTGCCGATGAATTACGATCAGGTCAAACAGACCGAAGTCGGATTCCCGGGTGGCGGTATCGAGTTGGACGCAGCCGCCAAGAAGAAACTCGACGTGATTCTTGCATTCATGAAAGCCGACCCGACGGTCAACCATATCGAGTTGAATGGCCATTCGGACAACAGCGGCAACCGCCTGACCAATCGCGACGTCTCTCGCCGCCGTGGCTTGGCGGTGATGGACTACTTCAAGGCCAACGGTATCCAGGAGTCGCAGATCACCCTGCGCTTCCATGGCGAAAGCTACCCCCTTGCGCCCAACACCAATGCGGCCAACCGGGCACGCAATCGTCGTGTGAATATCCAGCTTGAACGCGTGGCAGCCCCCGAGAAGCCGGCGCCCCAAGCCACTGGCGCAAGTAATCCTGCACACACGTCTTAAGGTGCGACCATCGGTCGCCCGTTCGACATAATCTGTCGCTTTATCTTCATTTGCTGTCGCGCCCCTGTAAATCCACGGTTTTGGTCGGTAGAATCGACGCCTTTCCGTACAACCCCGTGGAGTGATGGCATGGCCGACGTAAACAAGGTCGTTCTCGCGTATTCCGGCGGCCTGGACACTTCGGTGATCCTAAAGTGGCTGCAGGATACTTATAACTGTGAAGTGGTGACCTTCACCGCTGACCTGGGTCAGGGCGAAGAGGTCGAACCTGCACGTGCCAAGGCGCAAGCCATGGGCGTGAAAGAGATCTACATTGACGACCTGCGCGAAGAGTTCGTCCGCGATTTCGTCTTCCCGATGTTTCGCGCCAACACCGTCTACGAAGGCGAGTACCTGCTGGGTACTTCCATCGCACGTCCGCTGATTGCCAAGCGCCTGATCGAAATCGCCAACGAAACCGGCGCCGACGCCATTTCCCATGGTGCTACCGGCAAGGGCAACGACCAGGTGCGTTTCGAGCTGGGCGCCTATGCACTCAAGCCAGGCGTGAAAGTGATCGCCCCTTGGCGTGAATGGGACCTGCTGTCCCGTGAAAAACTGATGGATTACGCTGAAAAGCACGCGATCCCGATCGAGCGTCACGGCAAGAAGAAGTCCCCGTACTCGATGGATGCCAACCTGCTGCACATCTCCTATGAAGGCGGCGTGCTGGAAGACACCTGGACCGAGCACGAAGAAGACATGTGGAAATGGACCGTCTCCCCGGAGAACGCTCCAGACAAGCCGCAATACCTGGAACTGACCTACCGCAATGGCGACATCGTCGCGCTGGACGGCGTCGAAATGACCCCGGCCACTGTGCTGGCGACCTTGAACCGTATCGGTGGCGAACACGGTATCGGCCGTCTCGACATCGTCGAGAACCGCTACGTGGGCATGAAGTCCCGTGGTTGCTACGAAACCCCAGGCGGCACCATCATGCTGCGCGCCCACCGGGCCATCGAATCCATCACCCTGGACCGCGAAGTGGCTCACCTCAAAGACGAGCTGATGCCCAAGTACGCCAGCCTGATCTACACCGGCTACTGGTGGAGCCCTGAGCGTCTGATGCTGCAACAGATGATCGATGCTTCCCAGGTGCATGTGAACGGCGTTGTGCGCCTGAAGCTGTACAAGGGCAACGTGATCGTCACCGGTCGCAAGTCTGATGAGTCGTTGTTCGACGCCAACATCGCTACCTTCGAAGAAGATGGCGGCGCCTACAATCAGGCGGACGCAGCAGGCTTTATTAAGTTGAACGCACTGCGCATGCGCATTGCGGCCAACAAAGGTCGCTCGTTGTTCTAAGTCTCAGCCGGTTTTAAGAATGGCCCCTTATTCAGGGGCCATTTTTTTGTCTATGGATTTTGTGTGGAATTGCGATGTTTATAGCTGGTTAAACATTTGTTGATGTTTTTCAGTCGACGCATTTTCAAATGCACCTTCGAGGGTGCTGTTGTTGAAAGTTTGTAGGGCGAATGATTTTTTTACACCTGACTAGGAACTGGTCTTACAGAAGATTCACTCATGAAAGTGAGGCAAACGTATAAAGCACGGAATACGCTGTAGGAATTAAGGGTGTAAGAGAATATGTTAAATGGAACTAAAACAGTCGGACATTTCTTGTCGGGATTCTTGAGTGGAGTGCAGAGGGAAGGGGCATTTCCTGAGAGTTGTGTGCGGCACGTTTACCCACCCCCTGATGCTCCATGGATATTTCACTCAAAATATGTAAGTCCCCGGAAAGGTCTGAAAGGATCTATAAAACTGGATACATCTGAGTTGGCGTTTTTTTGTAGGGCGATTCCTTTATCGCTGTGGGGTGGGTCTCTGCTTGCTGTTGCTCGGGGGGGAACGCTATGCCAACCAGGAAACGACTAGGCTATTGTGCTTGCTCTAAATAATTCGAACAGCGAAATTGGACTTTCTCATGAATAAAGTGCTGATCGTGGATGATCATCCCGTCATTCGTCTTGCTGTGCGTATGCTAATGGAGCGTCATGGTTATGAGGTCGTTGCCGAGACCGATAACGGTGTCGATGCATTGCAACTTGCACGGGAGCATATGCCGGACATTGTCATACTGGATATTGGGATTCCCAAACTTGACGGGCTGGAAGTTATTTGCCGGCTGTCTTCTACCAAGCAATCCGTGCCCTTCAAGGTGCTGGTGCTGACGTCCCAGGCCCCTGGCCATTTTTCCATGCGTTGCATGCAGGCGGGGGCTGCCGGCTACGTGTGCAAGCAACAGGACCTGACCGAGTTGCTGAGTGCGATCAAGGCGGTGCTGTCGGGCTACAGCTACTTCCCCAACCAGGCACTCAACTCGGTACGCTCCACCATGGGCAATGCCAGCGAGGCCGATATGGTCGAGCGTCTGTCGGGTCGGGAAATGATGGTATTGCAGCAGTTGGCCCGGGGCCGGACCAACAAGGAGATTGCCGACGGCATGTTCCTCAGCAACAAGACCGTCAGCACCTACAAGACACGTTTGCTGCTCAAGCTCAACGCCCGCTCCCTTGTGGACCTGATCGAACTGGCCCAGCGTAACGGCTTGGTATAGAGGAGGGCACTGCAGCGCACATTGTCTGGGTGACCGGCAGAAAAAAGCCTCCGTAAGGGAGGCTTCCGGCCGTCGACCGTTCGATCACAGATCGAAGTCGTAATCTGCCAGCTGTTTTTGCAAGCGTCGTTCTTCCAGAAGATTGTCGATGGTGCGGCGTTTGCTCAAATTGGTCTTGGCTACCTCAATGGGTGCTTCTGCCCCATCGTCATCCGACTCAACAAGGTCGTCTTCCACTTCCAGTTGTTCTTTGCCAGTGCTCATAAGGTTCACTCCGGGCTAGGACTGCCGTTGGCGCTCCTTATAACGATAATCCATGATCGGGTAAAAAAGATTTTTTCAATCGGCTGATCGAGAAAACCAATGATCCCTCAATCGTCGGACGTCTTGTCCTTGTATTCGCACAGGTCTTCGATACGACAGCTGCCGCAACGCGGCCTGCGGGCCTGGCAAACGTAGCGTCCATGAAGGATCAGCCAGTGGTGAGAGTCCAGTAGATAGGGCTTGGGTACAAACTTCATCAACTGCTTTTCGACCTCAACCACGTTCTTCCCACGGGCAATGCCGGTTCTGTTGCTGACCCGGAAGATATGGGTGTCCACCGCCATCGTCAGTTGCCTGAACGCGGTGTTGAGCACCACATTGGCAGTTTTACGACCGACTCCTGGCAGGGCTTCCAAGGCTTCACGGGTTTGTGGCACTTCACCGCCATGCAGTTCCACCAGCAGGCGGCAAGTCTCGATAACGTTTTTGGCTTTGCTGTTGTAGAGGCCGATGGTCTTGATGTACTCAGACAACCCTTCCACACCCAGGGCATAGATCGCCTCTGGTGTGTTCGCCACGGGATACAGCTTGGCCGTGGCCTTATTGACGCCGACGTCGGTGGATTGGGCCGACAGGATCACCGCAATCAGCAACTCGAACGGCGAGGTGTAGGCCAGTTCGGTCTTGGGTTCTGGATTGTCTTCGTGAAGCCTGCGGAATATTTCCAGGCGTTTTGCGGCGTTCATGGGGCGGTGGGTTCCTTGCAGAAGGTCGGCGGGATTGTATCAACACACACCCGGTTTGCAGATCAGGCGTTGTTGAGCGCATCCATTTGGCGCTGCGCGTCCTCCAGCTTGCGTTGCGCCTCGGCCAGTTGCCGAGGTTCGATGTTCAGGTCCTGGGCTTTCTTCAGTTCCGCCCGACGCATCGCCAGCTGGATTTTGGCGCGTTTCAGATCAGCAGTGTTGCTGGATGACGTCGCTGCTTTCGGTACGACACCCACCTCCAAGGCGGCCAGCGCTTGTTCCGCCGCTTCGAATTGCCGTTGCAGGATGATCAACTGCGACTGCTGTTCAAAGGTCGGAGGGTGACCAAACGCCTTCAAGGATTTGTGCAATTGGGCCCGGCTCATTGCGACAGCGATTTTAGCTTTCTTGATCGCGACATCCTGTGCCGTATCGGCTTGCACAGGTAAAACCGGCACGGAGCGCTTGGTCCGGGCCTGGCGTTCAGCGAGTTTTTGCGCTTCCTCCCGTTGCAGGCGCGCATTGCGTTGCTCATACCGTCGCCTTGCCCGGTCGCGCTTGAGGTGGCGTTCATGGCGTTGCTGATCATTTGTCGCCAGGCCACCGACAATCGGCAATACAGTGGTTGTCGGGCGCATTTCAATGCAGTCGACGGGGCAGGGCGCGACGCAGAGGTCGCAACCGGTGCATTCATCCATGATGACGGTGTGCATCAGCTTGGCGGCGCCGACGATTGCGTCTACGGGGCAGGCCTGGATGCACTTGGTGCAACCGATGCACTCAGCTTCGCGGATGTAGGCAACCTGGGCGGGCGCTTCCCCGCGACTGGCGTCCAGATCCAGCACCGGCACCTGCAGCAACCGTGCAACGTCGGCGATGGTTTCCTGGCCACCGGGCGGGCACTTGTTGATCGCCTCGCCACGGGTGATGCCCTCGGCGTAAGGCTTGCAACCCGGGTGCCCGCACTTGCCGCATTGGGTCTGCGGCAGCAGTGCGTCGATGCGTTGAATGAGGTTCATGCTGTGATCACAGGCATAGCAAACTGGGTTTAATGGGAGGGCAGGGATTTGTTGTGGTGAGCGGGGCATGCCCGCTCGCCACAACAAGCTCCTTCACCACAACATGCCCATGCAAGGTAGCTTACTTGATGCGCTGACCCGGCTTGGCACCACTGTCAGGGCTGAGCAGGTAGATCTCTTCGCCACCAGGGCCGGCCGCCATTACCATGCCTTCAGACACGCCGAACTTCATTTTCCGAGGCTTGAGGTTGGCGATCATCATGGTCAGGCGGCCATCGAGTTTGGACGGGTCCGGGTAAGCGCTCTTGATCCCGGAGAACACGTTACGTTGCTCGCCGCCGAGGTCCAGTGTCAGGCGCAGCAACTTGTCGGCACCCTCCACGGCTTCGGCCTTGACGATCAGCGCGACACGCAGGTCCACTGCAGCAAAAGCGTCGAAGTCGATTTCCGCGGAAATCGGATCCTTGGCCAGCTCGCCATTACCCGCTGGCGTCGATTCGCCAGTGTCGGTCTGGCTGGCGACCAGGTCTTCTTTCGAAGCGTCGGTCATGGCCTGGACTTTCACCGGGTCGATACGGGTCATCAGTGGCTTGAACTCGTTCAACTGATGATTGCCGAGCAGGGTGGCGTGATCGTTCCAGGTCAGCGGCGCCACGTTGAGGAACGCCTCGGCGTCTGCGGCCAGCAGTGGCAGCACGGGTTTGAGGAAGATCACCAACTGGCGGAACAGGTTGATGCCTGTGGCGCAGATCGCCTGGACTTCCGCCTGCTTGCCTTCCTGCTTGTTCAGCGACCATGGTGCCTTGTCGGCGATCCAGGCGTTGGCGCGGTCGGCCAGGCCCATGATCTCGCGCATCGCACGGGCGAAGTCGCGGGCTTCATAGGCGTCGGCAATACTCGGCGCGGCGGCCAGGAAGGCGTCGGTCAGTTCCGGCGCAGCGTTCTTGGCTACCAGTACACCCGCGTTGCCCTTGTGGATAAACCCAGCGCAACGGCTGGCGATGTTGACGACTTTACCGACCAGGTCCGAGTTGACCTTCTGTACGAAGTCTTCCAGGTTCAGGTCCAGGTCGTCGACGCCACGGCCCAGTTTGGACGCGTAGTAGTAGCGCAGGTATTCCGGTGACAGATGGTCCAGGTAGGTGCGCGCCTTGATAAAAGTGCCACGGGACTTGGACATTTTCTGGCCGTTGACCGTCAGGTAGCCGTGTACGGCAATGCCGGTTGGCTTGCGGTAGCCCGAACCTTCGAGCATCGCCGGCCAGAACAGGGCGTGGAAGTTGACGATGTCTTTGCCGATGAAGTGGTACAGCTCGGCGCTGGAGTCCTTGCTCCAGAACGTATCGAAGTCCAACTCCGGCGTGCGGTCGCAAAGGTTCTTGAAGCTGGCCATGTAACCGATCGGCGCATCCAGCCATACATAGAAGTATTTGCCCGGCTCGCCCGGGATCTCGAAACCGAAGTACGGCGCATCCCGGGAGATGTCCCATTGCTGCAGACCGCTGTCGAGCCATTCGGAGAGTTTGTTGGCCACGGCATCCTGCAGGGTGCCGCTGCGGGTCCAGGTTTGCAGCATCTGCTGGAAATCCGGAAGCTTGAAGAAGAAGTGCTGGGAATCCTTGAGCACCGGGGTAGCACCGGAGATCGCCGACTTGGGATCCTTCAGGTCAGTGGGTGCATAGGTTGCGCCGCACTTTTCACAGTTGTCGCCGTACTGGTCTTCAGTGCCGCATTTCGGGCAGGTGCCCTTGATGAAACGGTCGGCCAGGAACATTTTCTTTTCCGGGTCGAAATACTGGGTCACCGAACGCTGGTCGATATGCCCGGCTTCCTTGAGCCGCAGGTAGATCTGGCTCGACAGTTCACGGTTTTCTTCGGAGTGGGTTGAGTGGAAGTTGTCGAAATCCACCAGGAACTCGGCAAAGTCGGCGCTGTGTTCAGCCTGCACATTGGCGATCAGTTGCTCCGGGGTGATGCCTTCCTTTTCGGCGCGCAGCATGATGGCCGAACCGTGGGCGTCGTCCGCGCAGACATAAATGCATTGGTTGCCGCGATGCTTCTGGAAGCGCACCCACATATCGGTCTGGATGTACTCAAGCATATGGCCAAGATGGATGGAACCATTGGCATAGGGCAGGGCGCTGGTGACGAGGATCTTGCGTGGCTCGGACATGGGGCTCGGCTACTTGATGAAACGGAGGTCGGCCACTATAAAGCGCCGGGAAATATATTTCACCCCGTGGTGCTGTTTCAGAATCTTCCCAACCTGCGAAAGCATGCCGTAACGCCGCTGGAACGGTTAGGATAGCCGCCTGTTTCAGTCAGTCTTTTTCGGGAGTAGCCCATGAGCGCCGTCAATCGCGCAGCGGTGGAAGCCGTGCTTCGCCAGTACACCGACCCTTATTTGAACCAGGACCCGGTCAGTGCCGGCTGTGTACGCGCCATCGACGTCCAGGGTGACCAGGTGTCGGTCCAATTGGAACTGGGCTATGCAGCTGGTCTGTTCAAGAGCGGTTGGGCACAGATGCTGCAAATGGCCATTGAAGGCCTCGACGGCGTGCGCTCGGCCAAGGTCGACATCCAGTGCGTGATCGCCGCGCACAAGGCCCAGGCACAGATCCCTGGCCTGGCCAACGTCAAGAACGTAGTGGCCGTGGCGTCCGGCAAGGGCGGCGTGGGTAAATCCACCACGGCGGCCAACCTGGCCCTGGCCCTGGCCCGCGAAGGTGCGCGCGTGGGCATTCTCGATGCGGATATCTACGGCCCGAGCCAGGGCGTGATGTTCGGCATCGCCGAAGGCACACGGCCGAAGGTCAAGGACCAGAAGTGGTTCGTGCCGATCGAGTCCCTGGGCGTGGAAGTAATGTCCATGGCCTTCCTCACCGATGACAACACGCCGATGGTCTGGCGCGGCCCGATGGTCTCCGGCGCTTTGCTGCAGCTGGTTACCCAGACCGCCTGGGGCGACCTGGACTACTTGGTGATCGATATGCCGCCAGGCACCGGCGATATCCAGTTGACCCTGGCGCAAAAAGTCCCGGTGGCCGGCTCGGTGATTGTTACCACGCCCCAGGACCTGGCGCTGCTCGACGCGAAGAAAGGTGTAGAGATGTTCCGCAAGGTCAACATCCCGGTGCTGGGCGTCGTGGAGAACATGGCGGTGCACATCTGCTCCAACTGTGGTCATGCCGAGCATCTGTTCGGCGAAGGCGGCGGCGAGAAGCTGGCCACTCAGTACGGCGTGGAACTGTTGGCCTCGTTGCCGCTGTCGATGCTCATCCGCGAGCAGGCGGATGGTGGCAAGCCTACCGTCGTGGCTGAACCGGACAGCCAGATCGCCATGATCTATCAGGAGCTGGCGCGTCATGTAGGTGCGCGGATCGTCCTGCAGGAAGCAGCCACGCCAGCCATGCCGACCATCACCGTCAGCGACGACTGAGGCGGTTGAAGGGAAAAAAGCCCCGACGTGTCGGGGCTTTTTCATGTCTGGAAGATGGTCAAGGTGTGTTTGTTTCTCAATCACGCAGTTGGTCGTGTAAGCATTTGCTTACTTTTTCGTAAGTGTTTGGTTTTTTTACCTTCCACGGACGTCGGTTTTCTTCGAAGCTTTTTTCTAACCAATTGAAAATTAACAATTAATTATTCCGTATTCAGGGCGATTGCATGTCAGTTCATGGGTAGGATCCCGTTGAACTTCCTTTGGAACTCTTTAAGATCAGCCCTGTGTCCACGGATTGGCACGGCCATCAAGGAACGATGGTTGAAGGAACGTCGCAGGATGCGATTCATCAGGATGATGAAAAGGAATACAGGGACTAGGGAAAAAATGTGGGCGGGTCATACCGCCCCTTTTTTTTGCCTGTAGGAAAGAGAAACCGGCCACCTAGAAACGCAAAAAGGCCCGCAAGGGGCCTTTTGGATGGGGCGACGCTATCAGCGTTCGAGGTGTGCAATCTTACCTTTTTTGCCATCCCACTCCGCTGCATCCGGCATCGGATCTTTGCGCTCAGTGATGTTCGGCCAGACTTCCGCCAGCTCGACGTTCAACTGAATGAATTCCTGCATCTCCGCCGGGACTTCATCCTCGGAGAAAATAGCGACGGCCGGGCATTCAGGTTCACACAGGGCGCAATCGATGCACTCATCCGGGTGGATAACCAGGAAGTTCGGGCCTTCGTAGAAGCAGTCCACCGGACACACTTCGACGCAGTCGGTGTACTTGCACTTGATGCAGTTGTCGGTAACGACGAAGGTCATTTCTAATTTTCTCCTCAGGCGGCGGCAGCGAAACCCTTTGTGGCAGGGCTCGCGAGGTTTGGGAGCGATAGTCTGCAGGCCAGGCTAATAGCCTGCAGCATCCCAAACCGCGCGAGAGTCTACCAGCTTGCAAGCGTCTGCGTTATATCCGAACTTGCAGTGCATATAACATTTCGAGCGCTTTTCGCGGCGTCAAGCCATCCAAGTCAAGCTTAGCCAATTCATCCAGCACCGGATGGGGCAGGCTGGCAAACATGTCGCTCTGGTGCGGCGCAGCCGGTTTGCTGGCGGCTTTGGCTGGGCTGGCGACCACCGTCTCATGGGGCAGGGCCGTGGTTTCCAGGCGGCTGAGGTGCTCGCGAGCGCGGGTGATCACATCGTTCGGCACCCCCGCCAGTTGCGCCACGGCCAGGCCGTAGCTCTGGCTGGCGGGCCCTGGCAGCACGTGGTGCAGGAACACGATGCGCTCGTTGTGCTCAGTGGCGTTCAGGTGCACGTTGGCTACCAGCGGCTCGCTTTCCGGCAACACCGTCAGCTCGAAATAGTGCGTGGCAAACAGCGTGTAGGCACGCAGGTGCGCCAGGCGTTCGGCTGCCGCCCAGGCCAGGGACAAACCGTCGAAGGTGCTGGTGCCGCGACCCACTTCGTCCATCAGCACCAGGCTGCGTTCGGTAGCGTTATGCAGGATGTTGGCGGTTTCGCTCATTTCCACCATAAAGGTCGAGCGCCCACCGGCCAGGTCATCGCTGGAGCCGATCCGGGTGAAAATGCGGTCCACCAGGGACAGCTCGCAACTGGCCGCCGGCACAAAGCTGCCGATATGCGCCAACAGCACGATCAAAGCGGTCTGACGCATGTAGGTGGATTTACCGCCCATGTTCGGACCGGTGATCACCAACATACGGGTATCGTCGTCCAGGGACAGGTCGTTGGCAACGAACGGCGTGGTCAGCACCTGTTCTACAACCGGGTGACGACCTTGCACGATGCGCATGCACGGCTCGCTGACAAAACGCGGGCAGTTCAGATCAAGGTTCAGCGCACGCTCGGCGAGGTTGCTCAGCACGTCCAGTTCGGCCAGCGCTGCGGCAGTGTCCTGCAGCGGTGCCAATTGGCTGATCAAGTCCTCCAGCAGATTCTCATAGAGCATCTTCTCTCGAGCCAGGGCGCGGCTCTTGGCCGACAGTGCCTTGTCTTCGAATTCTTTCAGCTCCGGGGTGATAAACCGTTCGGCGCCTTTGAGGGTCTGGCGACGTTGATAATCGATCGGCGCCGATTCGGCCTGCTTGCTGGGCAACTCAATAAAGTAGCCATGCACACGGTTGTAGCCGACTTTCAGGTTGGCCAGACCGGTGCGGGCTTTTTCGCGGGCTTCCAGGTCGATCAGGAACTGCCCGGCGTTTTCGCTCAGGGACTGCAGTTCGTCCAGTTCGCTGTCGTAACCGGTCTTGAGTACGCCGCCGTCACGGATGATCGCCGGCGGGTTGTCGATGATGGCTTTTTCCAGCAAGGCCGCCAGCTCCGGGTAAGTCCCGGCTGTAGTTGCAAGCTGTTGCAGGTGCGGCGTATCCAGCTCGGTCATCGCCACCTGCAGTTGCGGCAGGGCACCGAGGGCATCGCGCAGGCGCGCCAGGTCACGGGGTCGTGCGTTACGCAGGCCGATCCGCGCCAGGATGCGCTCGATATCGCCGATTTCCTTCAACTGTGGCTGCAGCTTTTCAAAGCGATAGCCGTCCAGCAGGCAGGTAATGGACGTCTGGCGTGCTTGCAGCACTGTCAGGTCCCGCAGCGGACGGTTCAGCCAGCGGGTCAGCAGGCGGCTGCCCATGGCCGTCTGGCAGCGGTCGACCACCGATTGCAAGGTGTTATCGCGACCACCGGCCAGGTTGGTATCCAACTCCAGGTTGCGACGGCTGGCGCCATCGAGCACCACGGTATCGTCCAGACGCTCATGACGCAGGCTGCGCAAGTGCGGCAGGGCGGTGCGTTGGGTTTCCTTGGCGTAGCCAAGCAGGCAACCGGCGGCGCCGATGGCCAGGGTCAGGGTCTCGCACCCGAAGCCTTTGAGGTCCTGTACGGAGAACTGCTGGCACAGACTTTTCAGCGCCGAATCACGCTCGAAATCCCACGGCGCACGGCGCTTGGCCCCACGACGTTTTTCTGCCGGCAGATCCTTTGGCCAATCATCCGGGATCAACAGCTCCACTGGGTTGGTGCGTTCCAGCTCCGCCAGCAGGTTCTCCCAGCCCTTGATCTCCAACACGCTGAAGTTGCCGCTGGTGATATCCAGTACCGACAGGCCAAACAGACGCTCATCGCCCAACACGGCGGCAATCAGGTTATCGCGACGCTCATCCAGCAGCGCCTCATCACTCACCGTTCCCGGCGTAATAATTCGCACCACCTGGCGTTCAACCGGCCCCTTGCTGGTCGCCGGGTCGCCGATCTGCTCACAGATCACCACCGACTCGCCCAGCTTCACCAGCTTGACCAGGTAACCCTCCAACGAATGGTAAGGAATCCCACACATCGGAATCGACTGCCCCGCCGATTGCCCGCGCGCGGTCAGGGTGATGTCCAGCAGCTTGGCGGCCTTCTTCGCGTCTTCGTAGAAGATCTCGTAGAAGTCGCCCATGCGGTAGAACATCAACTGATCAGGGTGCTGGTTCTTGAGGCGCCAGTACTGCTGCATCATCGGGGTGTGGGAGGACAGGTCTGAAGTGGTTTTACTCATTGGTCGTAGGCAAATTCGTTGAAAGGAGTGGGGCAAATGTGGGGCATTCCGCCCTGCGATTTTGCGATGGGCGCAAGGTTAACATGCGAGGTCGGAGCTTCGCAGGTCGCAAACGGATAGGTAAAACGCAAAAGCCGGCGCTGCATTTACTTAACTGCAAGTAAACGCGCCGCCGGTATCTTTCATGCCTTTGTATTACAGCGACCGCACAGGGATGCAGATGTCGCAGATGAACTCACCGGTGTCAGAATCGGTTGCGGTTGCCGCAAAGAACATCTCGAAACATGGTCGGTCATCGCATTGCAGACCGCTGGAAGGCATCCATTCTCGCGTCAGCCACATCCAGGCATCGGCTATTTTTTCTGTTTTCCCTTTGAAGCTCGCTACGGCATAGCGGCCGCCCGGCAGGGTCTGGGTGTCTGCCTGGGCGCTGGTCACAAAAGAGGCTGGCACTTCAACGCAAGCATCGTAGCGGCACTTGTTCGGGGGCGTGATGGATGGGTCGTCATACCCTATGCCGTAACACCGTTCATCGCCGAGGCCATTGGAGTGCATCCACGGCGCCATGGTCCCGCGCCAGAAGTGGCCGATTGCGGGGCCATAGGGGCCGATCAGGCGTTGGTAGGCAACGCGTACCTTGGGTAAATCAATGATGCGTACGTCCATGGTGGGCTCTTTCGTTGAAGGAGAAGAGAGCCCAGCGTCGTCGAACGTACGCTCATGTGCCTGATGGGCATTGCCGAAGACCTGATCAGGATTGCTCTGCTGCGCACCCGGGCGCGGGCCGATGGCAGCCGCCTGCGCTGCCAGTCGCTGCGGTGTGTTGGTGCGCCACTCTGATGGCGTGCAGCCAAACTGTATTTTGAAAGCCCGTGCGAATGCTTCGCCCGAGTTGAAACCGCTGGCCAATGCTGTTTCCAGTATGGTTTCGTGGTTGCCGCAGGACAGGCGGAACGCCGCCTTCTCCAGTCGCCGCCGGCGGACATAACTGCCCAATGTCTCGCCCATCCACGCCGCGAAAATCCGATGAAAATGGAAGCGCGAAAAGTTGGCGATATCGGCCAACCGGGCACCCTCCAAGGGGGTCTCCAGGTGGGTGTCGATGTAGTTGAGTACGCGGTTCATGCGCCGGGCGTACTCGGCGCGGGAGGCGTGGACGGAGGTTCTGATTGTCATAGTGCGTGATAGTATGCATAAAAAATGCAAATTAGCATTTGCCAAGCCAAAAAACTCCCGTCACTATCCTCGTTATGCAAAAACGCAACGTTTCTATCGTTTTAAGAGAACTGCTGGACCGCGACCGGATCTCCCCCACGGAGCTTTACCGGCGCACCGGCGTGCCACAATCCACGTTGTCCCGGATTCTCAGCGGCAAGATCGTTGATCCGTCGGACAAGCACATCTCCCGTATCGCCGAGTACTTCCGTGTCAGTACCGATTACCTGCGCGGGCGCGCGGCGATGGGCGCGTTGCGCGATGACGCGCGCGACCCGATGCATTCGGAACTCAAGGACATAAGCCTGTGGGACGACGACACGCCCGTCAATGATGACGAGGTGTCGATCCCCTTTCTGCGCGAGGTTGAATTGGCTGCTGGATCAGGAAGATTCGTCATCGAGGAAAGCGAGAAGGCCAGCCTGCGGTTCGGCAAGCGCAGCCTGCGGCATAACGGTGTGCAGTTCGACCAGGCCAAGTGCGTGACGGTGCGCGGCAACAGCATGTTGCCGGTGCTGCGCGACGGTGCGACGGTCGGGGTGAACGCGGGCAAGAGTGGCATCGGCGATATCGTCGATGGTGACTTGTATGCCATCAATCACAACGGCCAATTGCGCGTGAAACAGCTCTATCGCCTGCCTTCAGGGATCCGCCTGCGCAGTTTCAACCGCGATGAGCACCCGGATGAGGACTACAGCTTCCAGGAAATCCAGGATGAGCAGATCAGCATTCTGGGTCATGTGTTCTGGTGGGGTATGTACGCCCGTTAACCTTCCCGCGTAAGACAACGCCCGCCAACGAGCGGGCTTTTTTCCGTCTGCAGAAAATCGCCAAACCCCCGTCCTACAAGGCTGTAAATGCGCCAATGCATTTATTTGGTAAAAATAAATGCATTTGTGCATTGACTGTATATGCATACATATCTATTCTTCATCTCAAGCCAGCCAAACAAGGCTTGGTGGAGGCGGCAAGGATGCTGCCAGGAAAGACAAGGAAGGCACGCAACACCGGCAAGGACGCCATCTGAGCGATGGCAGGGATGTCAGGCAATACCGGCAAGGATGCCGACGCTCTTTAGTTTCAAAGCATGACCAACACAGGCAGCGATGAACCGGCCTCATAACGGTTCAGAGGGTTGGCAACTGACCCGGGTGTGCAGCGTAAAGCACCAGAAGCAGTTATCCGGCAGACAGGGATCGTGGTCGGAAAAACATCAAGGAAAGATCCGTACCGCGCCAGTAGCGCCGAAAGATCGAATATGGACCGCATTACTGAAAAGCCCGGGCAACCGGGCTTTTTGGAATGCCTACCTACGAAATGGATTTACCCAAGAGCCGGCCCGGCGCCGGTAGTGCTCAGCCAGGAGGCGTGACATGACAAACGAGCAGCAAGCGTTAGCGGAAATGCCTATCTGGCTGGTGATCGTACTGGCCCTGATCGGCGGGGTGTCCGGCGAAATGTGGCGCGCCGACAAGGAGGGCGCCCGCGGTTGGTCGTTGATCCGGCGCCTGGCCCTGCGGTCCGGGGCGTGCATGGTCTGCGGGGTCTCGGCCTTGATGCTGTGCTACGCCGCCGGCATGTCGATCTGGACCGCCGGGGCCATTGGTTGCCTCACCGCCATGGCCGGTGCGGACGTGGCCATCGGCCTTTATGAACGCTGGGCCGCCAAGCGCATCGGGGTCAACCAGGCCCCGAACTCTCGCCCGGATCAGCAGTAAGCGCTGCAAGGATGCAAGCAGATGACACTTCTCGAAAAACCTTCCCAACTGCCTGTGGCGATTGGGGACGCACTGAAGAGTGCGTTCCCACAGCTGCGGGTTGGTAATCATCATGACTTTTCTGGAGCGGGCGATAAAACGGGCATTTTGATCAGCGTGGATCGCAATGGCCCGGGCGTTCGCTCCCTTGCCGGGCGCAAGGCGCACGCCTTGTCGGTTTCACTCAAGGTCATGGTCGCCGGCGGCTCGGCACCGTTTGATGCCTGCGATCTGGCCAGTCAATTGATGGACCTGGCTCTGGATAACCGCTGGGGCCTGCCGCCCGAGCAATGCGACCTGCCCACTGCGATTGTCGCGGCACCTTCCGTGCTCAACGGTGCGGAAACGGATTACGACACTTGGTTTGTATCCTTTACCCAGAACTTCTACCTCGGACGGTCTCTGCTCAAAAATCCCGCAGGCATGCCGCCGTCTACGGACCTGTATGTAGGTGGGTGTGAGAGGGCGGCGAATGTAACGCCGCTTTCTACTCAATCACACGGAAAAGGTGGTTCAGTAAAAGGAATTTGCAGATGTTGAAAGAATTCAGATGCGGTAACTGCAACCGACTTCTCGCCCGTACGGGTGGGTTTACAGAGCTCCAGATCAAGTGTCCCCGATGCGGCACGTTGAATCATGTGAAGGCCATGAGCCTCGAGCAATCGCCTTTGAGCGACATGAATGCGGAATCTTCCGCGAACAATCAGTCGACTCAATAGGTGAAGATATGGAACCAGTACAAATCGGCAGCCGTTTCAAATCGATCGCAACAAGCTACGCAGAGGCAGTTTTTACTCCGGCGCAGAACGTCAATGGCGCGGTAGTTCGAACAGCTACGATGATCAGCCCCGTCGGGAATGGATTTATTAGTACAGGCACGACCATTCCGGAAGGGCGCTGGGTGACAAACGTGCCCGTTATCTTGTCCGCCGTTGGCGGTTCTTCCACTCTCCCGTTCTCTGTGACCATCCCTGCCGGTCAGGGCCTGTGGGTAGCAATGACTCAGAATGGCGGCGGTACTGCTTATGTGACCTACGACCTGCTGCCGTAAGTAGTAGTTTCTCGGGCCCACCAACCAGAAGGTCATGAACCTCTCCCATCGCCTTTGAGCGACATGAAAGCGGAATCCTCCGCGACAATTCATTCGACTTAATAGGTGAACAGAAATGCCTGTACGCGAACTTGGTAAAAAATTCAAAAACCAGACCATCAACGGGATGACTAATCCCATCACAGTGCTGATCTCTCCAGCAGATAATGTGAATGGCGTCATCCTTCGATCTTTCTACGGTGCCGGCACCATGGCTTTTGGGCCAAAGGTTCCTACCGTCAAAGATCGGGACGATAGTGTTCTGCAGGAAGTTGCCCCAAACGTCCTCGCCTACAACGATTTGGCCGTACCGGCTGGGCTTGGTGTCTATATCTACAACATTCAGAACTACGTTCTGCCAACCAAACTGTCGTGGGACACCCTGAACGCAGACGGTACCGTTGCATAGGCCGCGCTGAAGGACATAGCCCTGATCTCGTACTGGGCTTTTAGGCAATACCGCGCGGCATAGGCCGCGCAACTATCCAAGGCCTCGCCATCGTGCGGGGCCTTTCCGTTTTCGGCTCCTCCACACACATCGCTCCGAGCTGGGAGTGCTGCTGGGGCTGACCTATTTCAAACATGCCCCACGGAGTCGAGCGCATGGAGTATCTACAGCGCCTGCTCGACAAGATCGACAGGTTCGAATTATTGATCGCGGGCCTCGTTGGGGCGGTGATCGCCAGTTGGTGGCACAAGGACTACCTGGCGGATTGGCATGCCTGGGTGATCTTCTTAATCACAGGGGGGGGCGCGAGTTCGTTGCACCTGACTGGGATGGTCAGTGCCTATCGCAGTTCCAACACGGACGTTGGTTTGTCTACCTAGGGGGGCTTTCAAGGTGACTGTGGTGTTGATAACGCAGCCTCAATTGATTCAAATCATGCCAGGCGCTCGCCGTATGGCGGGCCTTTTTTCAACCGCGCTGAATGCGACTTTTGCTCGGTACGAAATCAACAGCGTATTGCGCGCTGCTGCTTTTCTCGCGCAGATCGGCCACGAGTCCGGCGAACTGCACTACGTGCGCGAACTCGGCAGCGATACTTATTTGAGCAAGTACGACACCGGCACACTGGCTGCGCGCCTGGGCAATACCCCCGAAGCGGACGGCGACGGCCAGAAGTACCGGGGCCGGGGTCTGATCCAGATCACCGGTCGCCGCAACTACCTGGCCTGCAGCCAGGCCCTGTTTGGCGACGAACGCTTGCTGCAACAACCCGAGCTGCTGGAGCAACCGCAATGGGCCTGTGAATCCGCCGCCTGGTTCTGGCAAAGCAATGGCTTGAATGAACTCGCCGACAAGGACCAGTTCACCACCATCACCCGGCGCATCAACGGCGGGCTCAATGGCCTGGAGGATCGTTTGCAGCTGTGGGCGCGGGCGAAGGCGGTGTTATGCGTTTCTTAGTTGCGATTGGCGTATGCGTGCTGGTGGTCGTTGTCTGGCAGGTGCAGGCGTGGCGGTACGGGGCACAGATTGAACGCTTGTCGGCCGCACAGACCCAGAAAGCCCTGCATCTACAGCAGGCCGAACAAGACAGACGGCTGGCCCTTGAGCAACAGCTCAGTGCCATCGACCAACAACATGCGCGGGAGTTGAGCGATGCCCAACGTACTCAAGCAGCTTTGCGTGATCGCCTGGCTACTGCTGATGTGCGGCTGTCAGTCCTTCTCGACGCTTCCAGTGGCTGTCCAATGCCGGCCGCCACCGCCGCCGGCAGCGTGGTTCATGCAGCCCCGCGAGCCCGACTTGACCCAGCGCATGCTCAGCGAATTATCCGCATCACCGACGACGGCGACAGCGCCCTGATTGCCTTGCGCGCCTGCCAGGCGTATGTGCGCGCCGTCGCCCGTTAGTGTCTTGAGACAGTCCGTCACTTGCGTGTGAGATTGTCTCCTGTAGGGTAGGCGAACCCCCGCCCACGACTGGAGACGACCGTGAAGGAAATCACTCAACTGGCTGCCGAACTGGGCCGCCGCCTGCAGGTGCTCAACGCCCATGTCACCACGGCCGAGTCCTGCACCGGCGGCGGTATCGCGGAGGCCATCACGCGAATTCCGGGCAGCTCGGCCTGGTTCGAGGCGGGCTATGTCACCTATTCCAATCGGCAGAAGACCCGGCAATTGAATGTGCCGGAGACATTGTTTGCAAAAGTCGGGGCGGTCAGCCAGGAAGTGGTGGAGGCAATGGTTCGTGGCGCCCAGGAAAAAAGCCTGGCGCGGTTTGCTGTCGCCGTCAGTGGTGTGGCAGGGCCGGACGGTGGTTCGCCAGACAAACCGGTCGGCACCGTATGGCTGGCGTTTGGCGTGGGCGAAGAGATCACGGCCGAGCTTGAGCACTTCACCGGCAACCGCGATGAGGTCCGCCGACAAACGGTAAAGGCCGCGCTAGAGGGCTTGTTGCGACGAGCTGCAGCAGAAATAGAAAATCAGGGGTAGGCGATCTCTGATCTTTGTGGAACAATACTGTCTACTTATACAGGTGTTGGCCGACCAGGCCTTATTGATTACGTGAGGACTTTAATGGACGACAACAAGAAGAAAGCCTTGGCTGCGGCCCTGGGTCAGATCGAACGTCAATTCGGCAAGGGTGCCGTAATGCGTATGGGCGATCACGACCGTCAGGCGATCCCGGCTATTTCCACTGGCTCTCTGGGTCTGGACATCGCGCTCGGCATTGGCGGCCTGCCAAAAGGCCGTATCGTTGAAATCTACGGTCCTGAATCTTCTGGTAAAACCACCCTGACCCTGTCGGTGATTGCCCAGGCACAGAAAATGGGCGCCACCTGCGCCTTCGTCGATGCCGAGCACGCCCTGGATCCTGAATACGCCGGCAAGCTGGGCGTCAACGTCGACGACCTGCTGGTTTCCCAGCCGGACACCGGTGAGCAGGCCCTGGAAATCACTGACATGCTGGTGCGCTCCAACGCCATCGACGTGATCGTGGTCGACTCCGTGGCAGCCCTGGTACCCAAGGCTGAAATCGAAGGCGAGATGGGTGACATGCACGTGGGCCTGCAAGCCCGTCTGATGTCCCAGGCGCTGCGTAAAATCACCGGTAACATCAAGAATGCCAACTGCCTGGTGATCTTCATCAACCAGATCCGTATGAAGATCGGTGTGATGTTCGGCAGCCCGGAAACCACCACCGGTGGTAACGCGCTGAAGTTCTACGCTTCGGTCCGTCTGGACATCCGCCGTACCGGCGCGGTGAAAGAAGGTGACGAGGTTGTGGGTAGCGAAACCCGCGTCAAGGTCGTGAAGAACAAAGTGGCTCCGCCTTTCCGTCAGGCCGAGTTCCAGATTCTCTATGGCAAGGGTATCTACCTGAACGGCGAGATGATCGACTTGGGCGTACTGCACGGTTTCGTCGAGAAATCCGGTGCCTGGTATGCCTACAACGGCAGCAAGATCGGCCAAGGCAAGGCCAACTCGGCCAAGTTCCTGGCGGATAACCCGGACATCGCCGCCACGCTTGAGAAGCAGATTCGCGACAAGCTGCTGACCGCAGCACCAGACGTGAAAGCTGCCGCCAACCGCGAGCCGGTTGAAGAAGTGGAAGAAGCTGACACTGATATCTGAAGCAAACGATGACCGTTGTACTGGATACACTCGTCGCCGTTCGGCGCACCGCAATGGACCTGCTCGCTCGCCGCGAGCATGGTCGAGTCGAGCTGACGCGTAAACTGCGTCAGCGCGGCGCGGAGCCCGAGATGATCGAAACCGCCCTCGACCGCTTGACGGAAGAGGGGCTGCTTTCCGAATCCCGTTACCTTGAAAGTTTTGTCTCCTATCGAGCCCGGTCAGGCTACGGCCCGGCGCGTATTCGCGAAGAGCTGAGCCAGCGTGGCCTGCAGCGAGCTGATATCGACCTTGCCCTACGTGAGTGCGGCATCAGTTGGCAGGTGCAGTTGGAAGACACCTGGCGACGCAAGTTCGCTGGCCATCTTCCGATTGATGCCAGGGAGCGTGCGAAGCAAGGTCGCTTCCTGAGTTATCGCGGGTTTTCGATGGAAATGATAAGCCGCTTGTTGAGTGGTCGGGATATGGACGACTGAACACCTTGCTATGCTGGCCGCATTGATGAGCAGACTTCTATGGCGAGCTGGCTTGTTGGGGTGAGCGGGCTTGTTGTGGCGAGCTGGCTTGTTGTGGTGAGCTGGCTTGTTGTGGTGAGCGGGCTTGCTGTGGCGAGCGAGCTTGTTGTGGCGAGCGGGCTTGCCCCGCGTTGGGCTGCGCAGCAGCCCCAAATGCCTCGCCTCCACTCCACCTGAAACACCACCAAAAAGACCCACTATGAAAATAGTGGGTCTTTTTTTTTGCCCTCAAAAAATCAAGCCGGCTCCGGCGTAACCCGCTGCTGCGCCTTCCCCTGAGCCTGCGCCCAGTTCTCCGGCAGGTTGATGTAATCCACCAACTCCCGCAGCCGGCCCTGATCGCGGCCATTGAAGTTGAACACCAGCCGCGTCAAATGGCTGAACCGTGGCTCATCATGTTCCTCGCCGGTGTACGCGAGCTGTTGAAACTCTCCGCTCAACCGCAGGCTGGCAAATTCAGTCTGCAAATGAGTCAATGCCCCATCGCTGAGAGGGTGATGCATACGCACCACAAACTCACGCTTCAACCAGCGGGTGGAGTGGAAGTTGGCATAAAATTGGTTGATCTCTTCCACGGCCTCTTCGGCGCTGTACACCAGGCGTATCAGCTTGAGATCGGTAGGCAGGATGTAGCGGTTGGCTTCCAACTGACTGCGGATAAAGTCCAGGGCGCCTTGCCAGAACCCGCTGCCGGGCGCGTCCAGCAACACCACCGGCACCAATGGGCTCTTGCCGGTCTGGATCAGGGTCAGTACTTCCAGCGCTTCATCCAGGGTGCCGAAACCGCCTGGGCACAGTACCAGCGCATCGGCCTCCTTGACGAAGAACAGCTTGCGGGTAAAGAAGAAGTGGAAGGACAGCAGGTTCTCGGTGCCATCAATGGTCGGGTTGGCATGCTGTTCAAACGGCAGGGTGATGTTGAACCCCAGGCTGTGTTCCAGGCCCGCGCCTTCGTGGGCCGCCGCCATGATGCCGCCACCACCGCCGGTGATCACCATCAAGTCAGAGCGTGCCAGCGCAGCGCCGACTTCGCGGGCCAGGGCGTACAGCGGGCTTTCCACCGGAGTACGGGCCGAGCCGAATACCGTCACTTTGCGGCGGCCCTTGAACTGTTCGAGCACGCGGAAGGCATTGTCCAGTTCACGGATGGCTTGCAGGGTGATCTTGGCGTTCCAGCGATTGCGGTCGTCCTGGGCCATGCGCAGCACGGTGAGGATCATGTCGCGATACAGGGGAATATTCGGGCTGTTGGGAGCGATCAGCTGGAGTTGAGCGTCGACCTGCTGCGTGAGGTCAGCACCGTTTTCTTCAAAGTGCCGAAGCAGGCGCTCATTCGGTTCGTAAGGCATTCAACTTCTCCTTATTGCAGGGCCCGGGTGGCCGACGAGCCGTTCGCCGGAGGCGACGACACTGCATGTGTCGTAGCTTGCCGCAGGGGGCAACCTTCTTTTGCCCTGAAAATATTACAGAACAGCATGAAAAGTGCTGTGAATGAATGGTCGGGATGACTTGATCATGGGCCGCAAAACCCTTGGCTGGCAACCGCTTATTGGTCACTCATCAGGGAGTTTAGCCGTTGGCAGGACGTTGAAGCGGGGGAGTACGCGCCACCGGACGGCAGCGCGCGAAGGCCATGCTGTTACTTTTTCTTCTTTGCCGCCGCCGGTGCCGGGCAATCCGCTTCGATGAATTTCACCGAGGCCACAGGACGGTTGGTCTTGTTCTCGGTGATTTCGTAACGCATCACTGCGCCCTTGGCCATCAGCTCGCGGTAGCCCTTGTTCAGGCACACGCTCTGGCCCAGCTGGAAATACACCGCCTTGGGGTTGGCGCGCATTTGTTCGGCGCGGTCAGGCAGGACGCTCAGGTGATCGATCAGTTGCATGCCTTCCACGGTGTAGGCCACTTCCAGGGTTTTTTCGTCGATTTCCCGGGGCAGGTCCTTGTTGCTTTCGGCCGCGACGCTTTGCAGCTTCCGGTTCATTTGGGCCTCCAGCAGCGAGGCCGCCTGGGCGCACACGGGCAATACCAGCGCGAGGGCGACGGATGGGGCGACAAGACGCAGCATGGAACGCAGCATGAAACTCTCCTGATTCGGTTACTGGTGCATAGACCAGCCACTGCGCTGTGCGTTCAGTGGCGCGCAATTATAGGTGAGCCGTTGCCACTACAGCCAGGCGTATCGCTGGTAAACTGCCGCCACTTCCGCCTTCCACGAGTTTTCACCGTGTCGATTTACCCGTCCCTACGGCACAGCCGATGAGCCACGCCGTTTCCCGCCTGCGCACCCAGCGCCTGGCCCGTGCCGTGCGGCCGTTTCTCAATCGTGGCTCGCGTGCCGAACGCTGCCCTGGCTGCCGAGTCATCCCCGAATACTGCCTATGCGCCTGGCGGCCCAAGGTCGAAGCGCGCTCCGCCATGTGCCTGCTGATGCATGACGTTGAGCCGATGAAACCCAGCAACACCGGTTGGTTGATCGCCGATGTCATCCAGGACACCACGGCATTCGCCTGGTCGCGCACTGAGGTCGACCCTGAACTGCTCACCTTGCTGGCCGATCCGCATTGGCAGCCCTATATCGTGTTCCCCGGCGAATTCGTCGTGCCCGAGCGCGTTGTGAGTGAAGTGAAGGTGGAGGAGGGCAAGCGCCCGCTGTTCATCCTGTTGGACGGTACCTGGAGTGAAGCGCGCAAGATGTTCCGCAAAAGCCCCTACCTGGAGCATTTGCCGGTACTCAGCCTGGCGCCGGAACAGCTGTCGCGCTACAAATTGCGCCGCTCCAAGCGCGACGACCATTTCTGTACCGCTGAAGTCGCTGCCCTGTGCCTTGAGCTGGCCGATGATCTGGCAGCCAGTGAAGTCCTGGACGCCTATCTGGATGTCTTCAGCACCCATTACCTGGCCGCCAAGTTCCAGATGCCGCTGGATCCTGCGGACACTGTGCATACGCGCCTTGCGCCCTATATTCCGACGGCATAACCAGACGACGTTTGCATGATGGCACCACGCACCCGCAACCCGCTAAAATGCCCACGGGCGTAGTGCTTGACCCTCCAGGCTACGCTGGGCATGCTGGGCGCCGATCAGGGCACCCCTGAAAACAGGATCATTTAATCAATGGCCACATACGAAATCCTGATAGCCGATGACCACCCGCTGTTTCGCAGTGCGTTGCACCAGGCCGTGACCCTGGGCCTCGGCCCGGACGTGCGCCTGGTTGAAGTGGCCAGCATTGCCGAGTTGGAAGCCCGCCTCACCGAAAAGTCCGACTGGGACCTGGTGCTGCTCGACCTGAACATGCCGGGCGCCTACGGTTTCTCCGGGCTGGTGCTGTTGCGCGGCCAATACCCGCAGATCCCCGTAGTGATGGTCTCGGCCCAGGAAGAAGCCGACGTGGTCGTGCGCTCCAAGGAGTTCGGCGCGAGCGGTTTCATTCCCAAGTCCAGTGCGATGGAAGATATCCAGAAAGCCGTGCGCACAGTGTTGGATGGCGACGTGTCCTGGCCGCCGCAGGCTTTTGAACAAATCAACGTGTCCGACGAAGCCAAGGCTGCCCGTGATGGCCTCGCCAGCCTGACGCCCCAGCAGTTCCGGGTGCTCACCATGGTCTGCGAAGGCCTGTTGAACAAGCAGATTGCCTATGAGCTGAGCGTCTCGGAAGCGACGATCAAGGCGCATGTGACGGCGATTTTCCGCAAGTTGGGCGTACGTACACGCACCCAGGCGGCGCTGCTCTTGCAACAACTTGAGTCAATTTCGCAGCACTAGCTTGTTACCGATTCACGCTTTTTTGACTTTGCGTGATCTAGTTTCCCCACTTCTTTGGTTCAGTTGCCTACATCTATGTCGCCTTTCAAGGGTCAAACCGGTATCAAACGTATCTTCAATGCTGGGGGATATTCCCTGGATGGCCTGCGCGCGGCGTTCACCGGCGAGGCGGCGTTCCGTCAGTTGGTGTTGCTCAACGTGATCCTGATCCCGGTGAGCTTCTTCCTGAATGTCAGCCGGGTCGAGCGAGCGTTGTTGATCGCCGTGTGCCTGCTGGCGTTGATCGTCGAGTTGCTCAATTCAGCGGTAGAGGCGGCGATCGACCGCATCTCCCTGGACCGCCACCCACTGTCGAAAAACGCCAAGGACATGGGCAGCGCTGCGCAATTCGTGGCCCTGACCATGATCACCCTGGTGTGGGCCGTCATCCTGATCTGAGCCTCAGGCAATGCTCGGCAACACGATCTCGTCGCTGCGCTGAACCCCGGCGGTGAAGGCGCGGCACAACTCCAGGAACTCGCGCATGGCCGAGGTCTGGTACTTCTGTTTATGCCAGATGAAGTAGAACTGCCGGGCCAAGTCCAGGTCCGGGGTTTCCACCGGCACCAGGCTGCCGCGGCGAAACGCGTCGCGCAGCGCCAGCCGCGAAATACAGCCAATCCCCAGTCCCGATTCCACCGCACGCTTGATCGCCTCGGTGTGTTCCAGCTCCAGGCGGATATTCAGCGCGCTGCGGTGATGGCGCATGGCTTGGTCGAAGGTCAAGCGTGTGCCCGAGCCTTGCTCCCGCAGGATCCACGCCTCGTGGGTCAACTCATCCATGCTCGCCATACCACGCTTGGCCAGGTGATGCTGCGGCGCGCAAAACACCACCAGTTCATCTTCCACCCAGGTTTGCACCTCGATATCCGGGTGGCTGCAGTCGCCTTCGATTAGACCCAGGTCAATTTCGTAATGCGCAACCTGGTGCACGATATGTGCAGTGTTCTGCACATGCAGTTTCACCTGGCTCTCGGGGTGCTGCTGCATGAAGCTGCCGATCAGCAGGGTGGCCAGGTAGTTGCCGATGGTCAGGGTGGCGCCGACCGCCAGGGAGCCGAAGCCGGACTTGCCGTTGAGCAGATCTTCGATCTCCTTGGCCTGGTCCAGCAGCGCTACCGCCTGGGGCAACAGTTGATGACCGAGCGCGTTGAGGCTCAGGCGTTTGCCTGCACGGTCGAACAATTGGCAGCTGGATTGACGCTCCAGCTCGGTAATGGAAGTGCTGGCGGCGGATTGAGATAAGGCCAGAAGGCCAGCAGCGCGGGAGACGCTCTCCTGCTGGGCGACGGCGACGAAGACTTGCAGTTGACGGAGAGTAAATCGCATATCGATATAACCGATAACCCTTATCTTAATAATCCAGTTAACAGATATTGTCGCCGCCATTAGAATGCTGTGCAATTGCGCAACTACATTTGGCGCAGACCCATTTCCAGGAGTCCCCCGTACATGAGCAACATGAACCACGAGCGTGTCCTCAGTGTTCATCACTGGAACGACACTCTGTTCAGCTTCAAGTGCACCCGCGATCCGGGCCTGCGCTTCGAGAACGGTCAGTTCGTGATGATCGGCCTGCAACAGCCCAACGGCCGCCCGCTCATGCGCGCCTACTCCATTGCCAGCCCGAACTGGGAAGAGCACCTGGAGTTCTTCAGCATCAAGGTGCCTGATGGCCCGCTGACTTCCCAATTGCAACACCTGAAGGAAGGCGACGAGATCATCATCAGCAAAAAACCGACAGGCACCCTGGTGCTTGACGATTTGAAGCCAGGCAAACACCTGTACCTGCTCAGCACCGGTACCGGCCTTGCTCCCTTCATGAGCGTGATCCAGGACCCGGAAACCTACGAGCGTTTCGAAAAGGTGATCCTGTGCCACGGCGTGCGTTACGTCAACGAAGTCGCCTACCGCGAATTCATCACCGAGCACCTGCCGCAGAACGAATTCTTCGGCGAGGCCTTGCGTGACAAGCTGATCTATTACCCGACCGTGACCCGCGAGCCGTTCGAGAACGAAGGCCGCCTGACCGACCTGATGCGCAGCGGCAAGCTGTTCAGCGACATTGGCCTGCCCCCGATCAACCCCGAGGACGACCGCGCCATGCTGTGCGGCAGCCCAAGCATGTTGGATGAAACCAGCGAAGTGCTGAACAGCTTCGGCCTGAAGGTTTCGCCACGCATGCGTGAGCCGGGTGATTACCTGATCGAGCGCGCGTTCGTCGAGAAGTAAGAGAGTCAGGCCATGTGCTGGCTGTGCAACACAGAGTATCCAAATGTGGGAGGGGGCTTGCCCCCGATGAGTGCGTGTCAGTTGATACATCTGTAGCTGACACACTGTTATCGGGGGCAAGCTCCCTCCCACATTGGGTTTTCGGTTTATCCAGCCGGTAGCACTTCCAACACACAAATCACCCCCGCCTCGGGATAGTGCCAACGCACATCCACATCCCAGAACTGCGCGCCGTATTCGCGCTCCGGTCCCGGCACCTGATACGCCGGTCGTGGATCCTGCGCCAGGCACTGATCAATCAGTTCCACCAGGGGCTCGCCAAGGCGGTGAGCATGCCCTTGTGCCTGTTGCAGCGCAGTCTTCAGCCACTGCACGGGGATCAGCTGCGGCGCTGCGCTGGCGATGCTGTTGGTGGCCGTGTCGACAATGTCGGCATACGGCACATACGGCTTGATATCCAGGACCGGCGTGCCATCCAGCAAATCGATCCCGGAAATCCACAGGCGCCCCGGTTCCACCTTGTCCAGCTTCACCACTGATTGGCCGATGCCGTTGGGGCGATGGGTTGCGCGGGTGGCAAACACGCCCATGGACGTGTTACCGCCCAGGCGAGGTGGGCGCACTTTCAGGCGTGGCTTGTCTTCCAGGGCCTGGTGGAACAGAAACAGCAGCCACACATGACTGACCTGCTCCAGGCCCTGCACCGCCTCGCCGCTGTCGAACGGCGCCACTAGCTCCAATATGCCACGGGCGGCTGGCGCCAACTGCGGTTGGCGCGGAATGGCGAACTTCTCCTTGAAACAGGAGCGCACGAACCCGACGGGCGAGACCTGGTAACTCATGGCTTACGCACGAACCCGCAGGGTCAGGCCCTTGAGGAAGTTACGCAGCAACTGGTCGCCGCATGGACGGTAGTTGGTGTGGCCGAACTTGCGGAACAGCGCGCTCAGTTCCGGCTTGGACACCGGGAACTCGGCGGCCTTGAGGATGGCGTGCATGTCGTCTTCCTTCAGTTCGAAGGCCACACGCAGTTTCTTGAGGATGATGTTGTTCGTCACTGGCGTTTCGATCGGCTGCGGCGGACGGCTTTCGTCCTTGCCGCGCTTGAAGATCACCAGCCCATCGAGGAAATGCGCCATGACGTCGTCCGGGCAGAACACGAAGCCTTCTTCCTCGTCCTTCTTGAGGTAGGTGAGCAGGTCGTCCTTGGTCACGTCCATGCCGCCGAGCTTGATGATCTCGACCATCTTGTTGTCGCTGATGTCGAGCATGTAGCGCACGCTGCGCAGTACGTCGTTGTGAATCATGGTGGGCAATCCTGGTATTCAACTGAGGACACCGCCAATCAGGCGGTGTCGGAAAAAGTGCGGCGGCTTAGAACTTCTCTTTGCCGGACAGGTAACGCCATTGGCCGACTGGCACCTTGCCGATGGACACGCCACCGATGCGGATACGGCGAATGGCGATGACTTTCAGGCCAACCGCTTCGCAGAACAGTGCGATCACTCCCGGTTGCGGGTTTTTCATCGCAAAGCGCAGGCGGTTTTCGTTCTGCCAGCTGGCTTTGACGGCCGGCAGTTCCTTGCCTTTATAGGTCAGGCCGTGGTTCAGGCGGTTGAGGCCGTGGGCAACCATGTCGCCTTCAACCTCCACCACGTATTCCTGCTCGATCTTGGCGGCATCGGCGGTCAACTTGCGCAGGATCTTCCAGTCCTGGGTGAACACCAGCAGGCCGCTGGCCTTGGCCTGCAGGTCGGCGCTGGCGGTCAGGCGCAGGAAGTGGCCCTTGAGCGGGCGCTTGCCGAAGCGGTGTTCTTCCGAGAGCGTTTCGGCGCTGATCGACGCCATGGCCGTTTCGGCATCCACGCCGGCCGGGGCGTGCAGCAGGATGGTCACCGGCTCGGGCGCGGTGGCCTTGGCCTCGGGGTCGAGTTCGACCTTCTGGGTGGTGACCTTGAACTGCGGTTCGTCGATCACTTCACCGTCCACCGAGACCCAGCCGCCTTCGATGAACAGCTCAGCCTCCCGACGGGAGCAACCGACCAGCTCGATGAGGCGTTTGGAGAGGCGTATGGGGTCAGTCATGACAAGGGCCGTAACAAAAGGGGGTGGCTATTGTACCTGCCTGGCGCCGGTTAATCCCGGCTCCATTTCAGGGCGCGGTCTTATTTGGCTCAACCCGGTCTGAATGTGGGAGGAGGCTTGCCCCCGATGGCGGTGTATCAGCAAAGAAACCAGTGGCTGGTGATCGGCTATCGCGGGCAAGCCCCCTCCCACAGTTGTTCACCATTGTGTCAGGCGTTACCAGACGCATATGCAGTAACGGATAAGGCTGGCCCAGGCCGTCATGCTCCGTGCGTCCGATCACCTCGAAGCCTTGTTTGAAGTAGAACCCCAGCGCCTGGGGATTCTGCTCGTTGACATCCAGTTCGTCGGCATTCAGGTGTTCGATGGCATAGCGCAGTAACTGCCGCCCGAGGCCCTGGCCCCGGTGCTGCGGGTCGATGAAGAGCATCTCCACCTTGCCGCTCGCGACCCCGGCAAACCCGGTGATGCGCTGACGGGCGTCCTTGGTGCAGATCAGCATCACGGCATCCAGATAGCGGGTCAGCACCAGGTTTTTCAGCAACTCGATGTAACTGTCCGGCAGGAAGTCATGGGTGGCGCGTACCGAGGCCTCCCAGATCCGCGCCAACTCGGTGTAGTCGCTGGTTTTAGGTGTGTGGATAACCGAATGCTGACGCATGCCCGCTGCCCCTTGCCGATGATCGGCGTTGATGGGCAAAACGATAGACCTAAAAAAGCCCCGCATCTTGTCCAGAAGCAGGGCTTTTTCAAATTTTTACGCCGATCAGTCGCGCTTTTCAGCCCACAGGTCGTATTCATCGGCATCGGTCACGGTGCACCAGACCTTGTCGCCCGGCTTCAGGCCGCTGGCATCGTCGATAAACACGTTACCGTCGATCTCCGGTGCGTCGAAGAAGCAGCGGCCAACGGCGCCTTGCTCGTCGACTTCGTCGATCAGCACTTCGATTTCCTTGCCGATGCGCAGTTGCAGGCGCGCCGAGCTGATGGCCTGCTGGTGCGCCATGAAACGCTCCCAACGGTCCTGCTTGACGTCGTCCGGCACCACGGCCAGGTCCAGCAGGTTGGCCGGGGCGCCCTCCACCGGCGAATACTGGAAGCAGCCGACGCGGTCCAGTTGGGCTTCGGTCAGCCAGTCCAGCAGGTACTGGAAGTCTTCTTCGGTTTCGCCGGGGAAACCGACGATGAAGGTCGAACGGATGATCAATTCCGGGCAGATCTCGCGCCAGTTCTTGATGCGCGCCAGGGTCTTGTCTTCGAAGGCCGGGCGTTTCATGGCTTTGAGCACTTTCGGGCTGGCGTGCTGGAACGGGATGTCCAGGTACGGCAGGATCTTGCCGGCGGCCATCAGCGGGATCAGCTCGTCCACGTGCGGGTACGGGTAGACGTAGTGCAGGCGCACCCACACACCCAGGCTGCTCAAGGCTTCGCACAGTTCGGTCATGCGGGTTTTCACCGGCGCGCCGTTCCAGAAACCGGTGCGGTATTTCACGTCGACGCCGTAGGCGCTGGTGTCCTGGGAGATCACCAGCAGCTCTTTGACGCCGGATTTGACCAGGCGCTGGGCCTCGTCGAGTACGTCACCGACCGGACGGCTGACCAGCTTGCCGCGCATCGACGGGATGATGCAGAAGCTGCAGCTGTGGTTGCAGCCTTCGGAAATCTTCAGGTAAGCGTAGTGACGCGGCGTCAGCTTGATGCCTTGCGGCGGTACCAGGTCGATCAGCGGGTTGTGGTCCTGGCGCGGTGGCACCACCTCGTGCACGGCGTTGACTACCTGCTCGTACTGCTGCGGGCCGGTCACGGCCAGCACGCTCGGGTGCACGTTGCGGATATTGCCTTCTTCCACGCCCATGCAGCCGGTCACGATGACCTTGCCGTTTTCCTTGATGGCCTCGCCAATCACTTCCAGCGACTCTGCCTTGGCCGAGTCGATGAAGCCGCAGGTGTTGACCACCACCACGTCAGCGTCCTGGTAGGTGGACACAACGTCATAGCCTTCCATACGCAGTTGCGTGAGGATGCGCTCGGAGTCGACCAGAGCCTTCGGGCAACCCAGGGAAACAAAGCCAACCTTGGGGTTGGCTTTTGCGATGGTGGTGGACATGTCTAACCTCGGTATTGAATGACGCCGCCCATCGGGCACGACAGGGCTGCGGACGGGCGCTTGGCGCGCCTCTGATCAAAAAGTGCGCAATTCTAGCGACGGGCAGCGCACTTGACCAGCTTTATGCAGGGAAATGCGACGAGTGCTGCGCTATGCTTCGCGCCGTTGTGCGTAGGTAAAACCCTAAGGTCAACAAAACGTCTGTTACGAGAAGTAAAACGGCGCATGCTAGGGTCAGCTTAGACGCGTTGTTAATAAAAGACCGCAGGTCAAAGGGCAGGAGTGGTTGATGGGTCACGCGAGTAGTCAGGCAGCAGGTGCCGAGCAGTCAAACGCCAAGCCGATTGGCATGCTGGTGGCAGCGGTCGGGGTGGTTTACGGCGATATCGGGACCAGCCCGCTGTACACCCTCAAAGAGGTGTTCAACGGCGGTTATGGGGTTCAGGTCAACCATGATGGCGTGCTGGGGATCCTGGCGCTGATCTTCTGGTCGCTGATCTGGGTGGTCTCGATCAAGTACATGCTGTTCGTGCTGCGCGCCGACAACCAGGGCGAGGGCGGCATCATGGCCCTTACGGCTCTGGCACGGCGGGCGGCAGGGGAGCGCAAGAAGCTGCGCAGTTTCCTGGTGGTGTGCGGCCTGTGTGGCGCGGCGCTGTTCTATGGCGACAGCATGATCACCCCAGCCATTTCCGTATTGTCCGCCGTTGAAGGCCTGGAACTGGCGTTCGACGGCCTGGAGAAATGGGTCGTGCCCATCGCCCTGGTGGTGCTGGTGGCGCTGTTCCTGATCCAGAAGCACGGCACCGATCACATCGGCAAGTTGTTCGGGCCGGTGATGGTGACCTGGTTCCTGGTGCTGGGTGGCCTCGGTGTGTATGGCATCACCCTGCACCCTGAAGTGCTCAGTGCGCTGAACCCGATATGGGCCGTGCGCTTCTTCGAGGCTCACCCCGGCATTGGCGTGGCCATCCTTGGCGCGGTGGTGCTGGCACTGACCGGCGCCGAAGCGCTGTATGCCGACATGGGCCACTTCGGGCGCAAACCCATCGCCCGGGCCTGGTTCATGCTGGTGCTGCCGGCGCTGGTGCTCAATTACTTCGGCCAGGGTGCGATGCTGCTGGGCGATCCGGAAGCCGCGCGCAACCCGTTCTACCTGCTGGCCCCGAGCTGGGCACTGATCCCGCTGGTGGTGTTGTCCACCCTGGCTACGGTGATCGCATCCCAGGCGGTGATTTCCGGTGCGTTCTCGTTGACGCGCCAGGCGATCCAGTTGGGTTACATCCCACGCATGCATATCCAGCACACCTCCAGCGCCGAACAGGGCCAGATCTACATCGGCGCGGTGAACTGGTCGTTGATGGTCGGCGTGATCCTGCTGGTGCTCGGCTTCGAATCTTCCAACGCACTGGCATCGGCCTACGGCGTGGCGGTGACCGGCACCATGCTGATGACCACCATCCTGGTGTCGGCGGTGATGCTGCTGCTGTGGAAATGGCCCCCGATCCTGGCCGTGCCGGTGTTGGTGTGCTGCCTGCTGGTCGACGGGCTGTACTTTGCCGCCAACGTGCCGAAGATCATCCAGGGCGGTGCTTTCCCGGTGCTGGCGGGGATTGTGCTGTTCGTGCTGATGACCACCTGGAAGCGCGGCAAGCAATTGCTGGTTGAGCGCCTCGACGAAGGCGGCCTGCCGCTGCCGATCTTTATCGGCAGTATCCGCGTGCAACCGCCCCATCGCGTGCAGGGTACCGCCGTGTTCCTCACGGCGCGTCCGGACGCCGTGCCCCACGCGCTGTTGCACAACCTGCTGCATAACCAGGTGTTGCATGAGCAAGTGGTGCTGCTGACGGTGGTCTACGAGGATATTCCCCGCGTACCGGCCACACGGCGTTTCGAGGTGGATTCCTACGGCGAAGGCTTCTTCCGCGTGATCCTGCACTTTGGTTTCACCGATGAGCCGGACGTGCCCGAAGCGCTGAAGTTGTGTCACCTGGATGGCCTGGACTTCAGCCCGATGCGCACCACCTACTTCCTCAGCCGCGAAACGGTGATCGCTTCGCGAATCAAAGGCATGGCCCGCTGGCGCGAAGCGTTGTTCGCTTTTATGTTGAAGAACGCCAACGGCAACCTGCGCTTCTTCAAACTGCCGGTAAACCGCGTGATCGAGCTGGGCACCCAGGTCGAAATGTAAGCGGCAGCCAACCGGGGGCCGGCAATCGGCTCCCGCTTTTCCTTCTGAACCCTGTGCAATCCAGCGTTGTCGACTAGGCTCTAAGCACCGTTTGAATAGTGCCCACAGAACCCAGAAGAGGTGCGCCATGAGTCAGCTGCTCGAACCCTATACCCTCCGTCAATTGACCCTGCTCAACCGCATCGCGGTCTCACCGATGTGCCAATACTCAAGCGATGACGGCCTGGCCAATGACTGGCACCTGGTGCACCTTGGCAGCCGCGCCGTCGGTGGCGCCGGGCTGATTTTCACCGAAGCCACCGCCGTGACCGCCGATGGCCGCATCACCGCACAGGACCTGGGTCTCTGGAACGACGCCCAGATCGAACCGCTGCAACGCATCACGCGCTTCATTGCCGCCCAGGGCGCGGTGGCCGGCATTCAACTGGCCCACGCCGGGCGCAAGGCCAGCACCCATCGGCCGTGGATCGGCAAGCATGGCAGCGTCAAGCCGGAGGACGGCGGCTGGGTGCCGGTGGGGCCGTCGCCGATTGCCTTCGACCCTCAGCACACCCAACCCAGGCAGTTGGACGAAGGGCAGATCCAGCAAGTGATCGCCGATTTCGTCGCCGCTGCCAAACGTGCGCTGACCGCCGGTTTTGAAGTGGTGGAAATCCACGCCGCCCATGGTTACCTGCTGCATCAATTCCTGTCACCGATCAGCAACCAACGTCAGGATCAGTACGGTGGCTCGTTCGAAAACCGCATCCGCCTGGTGCTGCAAGTGACCAGGGCCGTGCGTGATATCTGGCCCCAGGAGCTGCCGCTGTTTGTGCGGGTGTCGGCCACCGACTGGGTGGAAGACGGCTGGAACCCGGATGAAACCGTGGAGCTGGCGCGTCGCCTGAAAGAGCTGGGCGTGGACCTGATCGACGTTTCGTCAGGCGGTACCGCCGCCAACGCCGAGATCCCCACTGGCCCCGGCTACCAGACCCGCTTCGCCGAACGCGTGCGCAAGGAGTCGGGCATCGCCACCGGCACCGTGGGCATGATCACCGAGCCGGCCCAGGCCGAGCACATCCTGCGCACCTGTCAGGCCGATATTATCTTCCTTGCCCGTGAGCTGTTGCGCGACCCGTACTGGCCGTTGCACGCCGATGATGACCTGGGCGGGCGCAAGGCGATCTGGCCGGCGCAGTACCAGCGTGCTACCCATCGTGACCAACCCATCCACGAGTCGGATTTGAGAGATTGAGCCCTGACACGCTCCGCCGAAACCCACCCTGACCCGGTGGGTTTTTTTACGGTCATAGCGTGGGATAGCACTGTAGGTATTCGTTACCGATGTAATTATTTAAGTGATTACTCTAAAAAAATCGCACGCTTGGCGAGATCGTTTCTACGCTTAGGGTAAGCCTGATTTCTGGCCCAGGGAGTCAGTCGGTTTTCCCACGCAGGCATTGCGCTTCACGGGAAGGGGTTATGGGCACCAGGAGTATTTGTTGGATAACAGGAGAAGCAGTCCATGGCCAAGTCCTATGGTGTGGCGGGTGCGGTAGCGTCTTTTCTGACCCGCAGGGTGTCATTGCGGGGGCGAAGGTTGAGCTCGGATGAAATGGAGTTGCTGGCGCAGTATCGAGCGCTGACCGAGAACGATCAGGTGGCGATGCGCTATTTGATTGGGGCAATGAAGAGTGTGTCGCGGTTCTGAACCGAAGAGGGGGCGTTCCCACGCAAGCGTGGGAACGCGGTGCATCAGGTGTACTTGCGCTGGTCCGGCGCCGGCGGGAAGTACTGGTACAGCCAGGTTTCGCTCAAGGTGCGGTCCTGGGTGCGAATGAACAGGCGCAGCTCAACTGGCTCCACGCTGTCGCTGGTCGGGTACCAGTCGAACAGGATGCGGTAGCCCTTGATGTTATCCAGCACCAGCACGCTGAAGTCCTTCACCTGGCCATGGGAACAGGTCACCACCGGCTCGATCCCGGTGCCTGGCGGCAGGCGATCCAGGCCGCCGCCCTTGAAGTCCACGGCAAAACGACGCGCCCAGACTTGCGGATAGTGCTCACCCGGTGCCCAGCCTTCGGTGAAGCCACCCATGCCCGAACGGGTTGCATCGACTTGCGCCAACGGTGTGCTCACCGGCGGCAGCGCGCTCCAGTACAGCTTGTAGCCGTAGTTGAGCGAGTCGCCAGCGGCCACGGGTGTTTTCGGCGTCCAGAAGGCCACGATGTTATCGAGGGTCTCGCCGGTGGTCGGGATTTCCAGCAGGTCGATCGAGCCTTCGCCCCAGGCGGTCGTCGGTTCGACCCATAGGCTCGGGCGCTTGCTGTACCAGTCCACGGTGTCCTGGTAACTGGCGAACTCATGGTCGGTCTGCACCAGGCCGAACCCCTTCGGGTCTTTGTCGGCAAATGCGTTGAATTGCAGCTTGGCCGGGTTGTTCAGCGGTCGGCAGATCCACTCGCCGTTGCCGCGCCACATCGCCAGGCGGTCCGAATCGTGGATCTGCGGGTGGATGGTGTCGCACATGCGGCGTTCGTGGGTGCCGCAACTGAACATGCTGGTCATCGGCGCGATGCCCAATTGTTCGATGGTGGTACGCGCATTGATATGGGCGTCGATGGCCATCACTACCTGGTTGGCCTGGCAGTCGATATCGAAGCGGTACGCGCCGGTGGCGCTCGGCGAGTCGAGCAGTGCGTAGACCACGAAGCGGGTGGCGTTCTTGTCCGGGGTTTCGAACCAGAACTGCGTGAAGTCGGGGAATTCCTCGCGTTTTTTCGCGTAGGTGTCGATGGCCAGGCCACGGGCAGAAAGGCCGTACTGGCCGGTGGAATCCACCGCGCGGAAGTAGCTGGCACCGAGAAACGACAGCACGTCATGGCGATCCAGTTCCGGCGCCTTGAACAGCTTGAAGCCGGAGAAGCCCAGGTCGCCGGTCAGTTGCTTGGTGTCGACCGTGGTTTTTTCATAGTTGAACAGGGAGGGGCGGAAATGCACCTCACGGGCTTCACGGGTCTTGGGGTCGACGCTGTGCATGCGCACCGGCGTCTTGAAGCCCATGCCGACGTGGAAGAATTGCACGTCCAGTTGGCCGTTCAATTCCTTCCACAGCGAATGGTTGCCGTCGTAGCCGATGGCGTTGAAATTCTGCGGGGTCATGGTCGCCAGCGTGGGCGGCAACACCTGTTTGGTGTCCTTGTAAGCGGTCCCGGCGAGTTGTTTGGCCTGGGCCTTGAGCGTGTCGAAGTCGAACGCCACGGCCTTGCCATCGGCAGCACGGTTCCCGGCCCAGGCCTGGGCGGCGAGCAGGCCGCTGGCCGACAAGCCGGTGTAAGCCGCAATGGCCATGGACGCTTTGAGCAAATTCCTGCGGTGCATAGAGACAACCTGTCGTGAGCAAATCCCGCGCCGTTCCTGGCACGTAGCGGATCAGAAATTACGGTTCGGACATGCCTTCGACCAAACGCAACGGACATTAAACAGACGCCGGATAGCTTAAGCGGTTCGATGACGCAGGAAAATTGATTGATAGCGTGGTGATGGCGTTGCAAATGCGACAAGACATTTCCGATTCTGTGACCGAACACATCAGTTAAGAAATATGAAGATCCAAATGTGGGAGGGGGCTTGCCCCCGATAGCGGTGTGCCAGTCACTGAATACTGCGCAGGTCCAACTCAATCGGGGGCAAGCCCCCTCCCACATTTAGACTGCATTTCAGGCGACTTCACCCACCGCTCGGTAAGCCTCATCAATCGCCGCATGGGCATACGCACTCCACGCCGCATCCGAGTTGGCGATGCTCACATGCCCCACCGGCTTTTTCGCCAGTTGCATCCACGCTTCGGTTTCATCGGCTTGATCGAACAAGCTGTTGGAGAAGCTCGCATAACCGTGTGACCAGCGGTTGACAGTGATCGCCAGAATATCGGTCTCATGATTGAAACCGCCGGGCCCGAGCATGCGTTGCAACTGGTCGCGCAACTGCGCTTCCAGTTGTTCGAACGTCTGCCCATACAACTTGCCACGCCCGGCGCGGGCCTGGTCGCGGGCGTTCATGCCGCTGTTGGGGCTGGTGGGCACGTAGACCATGTGCAAGCCGATCGGCTGCGTCGGGTCGCGCGGGTGGTCATAGCCGCCCATGCTCACCGGGTAGTCCAGTTTGATCCGGCTGTAGGGCTGGGTTGCCGCGTAAATCTCGTGAACGCCGAGCTTCTGGAAGGACTGCCAATTGCGGATAACCACCTTGGTGTACACCAGCGGGTACTTCACGTTCTGGCTCAAGGCGTGAGCCTGCGGTGCCGGCAAATCCTTCAACAAATACGGAATCATCATGTTGTAGCAGGCCAGGATGCAGCGTTTTCCACGCACCTGTGCGAGTTGGCCGCCACGGCTGTAGCCGATATGCACGCCGTCGCCGACGTTACGCACGCTGACCGCCGTACTGTTCAAGCGCAGCCGCACCGCCGCCTTGGGTTGGTCGAGCCTGGCGTAGTCGAATGCCGCCAGCACGATATCGTCCATGGTATGTCCCGGCGCCACGCCCGGGATCAGGCTGCGTACCAGCAACCGTGCCACCGACGCATTGCCGTCCGGGAAGTGATAGATGTAGGGCTCTTCCATTTCGGCTGCCGCTTCTTCGCTGATTGGCGCCAGGTTCATCCCTGCAAAACCTGGGAAACCCACGCTGTAGGCATCGGCCGACGCCACGGCATCAATGCTCAGCGCCATGAAGTCGTTGGTGCGGCTCTGGAAGTACTTCACCGCGCCTTCCGACAAACCGACGTTCTTGAGCAGGAAATCGCGGTAGCTGGTGGCTGCCAGGTAGTCGGCCTTTTCTTTGGCGGTCTTGCCCGGCAGGTAGTCCTTGGGCGCGGTGTGCAGCTCGATCAGGGCCTGACGGTCTGCCGCCGGCAACGGGAAGTCATTGATGAAATCGCGAATCGCCCGTGCGTTGAGTTGGTCGGGGGCGATGTCGTCGGCGACCATCGGCGTCGGGTCGCCGGTCACCAGCTTGTCTTCGCCGAAGTTCTCCTTGTCGAAAAACACCCCGCGCGACAGCCCGAGACCGGGGTAGAACCGGCGGTCGAAGGCGGTTTCGAAGCGCTTGATGTTCACGCCGAGCTTTTTCAGCAGCCCGTTCACTTCCTTGCTGTACAGGTGGTTGGGCGACTGGAACGCCTCGCTGCCACCGTAGCCGATGATCATGCGGCCACCGGCCTGGAATTCATTGCGCTTGGCGTGGCCGCCGAAGTCGTCGTGGTTTTCCAGGATCAGGATCTTCGCCTTGGGGTGCTTCTCGCGATAGAACCACGCCGCCGACAGCCCACTCAAGCCACCGCCCACGACGACCAAGTCATAGTCTTCGGTGACCGGCAGCTTGTCGGTGTCGAACACCTTCTTTTCCCAGCCCATCTGGTGCGCCACTTCGAACGAGCCCGCATGGCTGCCGCGCAGGCCGGTAAGGGCGGGTGGGTAGTAACGGCCATCAGGGGCGGCTTGCAGGATTTGCAGTGGGGTCATGCCGGCGGCGAGGGTGACAGCGACGCCGTTGAGGAAGTCGCGGCGGGTGATATCCATGGGGGATCCTGAAAATTATTGTTATAGGTTCCCGGCATCCAGAGGGAATGCCGGGTTGAATCGTCAGTGCTTGAACATCACATGACGCACGGTGGTGTAGTCCTCCAGCCCGTACATGGACATGTCCTTGCCATAGCCAGACAGTTTCTGACCGCCGTGAGGCATTTCGCTGACCAGCATGAAGTGGGTGTTCACCCAGGTGCAGCCGTACTGCAGGCGTGCCGCCAGGCGGTGGGCACGTCCTACATCGGCGGTCCATACGGACGACGCCAGGCCGTAGTCCGAATCGTTGGCCCAGCCCAGCACCTGCGCTTCGTCGTTGAACTTGGTCACTGAGACCACCGGCCCGAATACTTCGCGGCGCACGATCTCGTCGTCCTGCTGTGCGTCGGCCAGCACGGTGGGTTCAAAGAAGAAACCATTGCCTTCCACCGCCTTGCCACCCGTGACCAGGCGAATGTGCGGTTGCGCCACGGCGCGTTCGACAAACCCGGCAACACGGTCGCGATGTTGCGCAGTAATCAACGGGCCCAACTCCGTGGCCGGGTCATCCTGCAATCCATACTTGATGCTGGCGACCGCCGCGCCGAGTTTTTCGACGAACTTGTCGTAGATCTGCGCCTGCGCGTAAATCCGGCAGGCCGCCGTGCAATCCTGGCCGGCGTTGTAGAAACCGAAGGTACGAATGCCTTCCACGGCGGCGTCGATGTCCGCATCGTTGAAGATGATCACTGGCGCCTTGCCACCCAACTCCATGTGCATGCGTTTCACGCTGTCGGCGGTGCTGGAGATGATATTTGCGCCGGTGGCGATGGAGCCGGTCAGCGACACCATGCGCACTTTAGGGTGCGTCACCAGTGGGCTGCCCACGGTAGGCCCACGGCCGAACACCAGGTTGAGCACGCCGGCCGGGAAAATTTCAGCGGCCAGTTCGACCATGCGCAATGCGGTCAGCGGGGTTTGCTCCGACGGCTTGAGCACCACGGTATTACCGGCGGCGAGGGCCGGGGCGATTTTCCAGGCGACCATCATCAGCGGGTAGTTCCACGGCGCGATGGAGGCGATCACCCCCACCGGGTCGCGACGGATCATCGAGGTGTGGCCGGGCAGGTATTCACCGCCGGCCGAACCGCTCATGCAACGGCTGGCGCCGGCAAAGAAACGGAATACATCGGCAATCGCCGGGATTTCATCGTTGAGCGCGGCTCTGTAGGGCTTGCCGCAGTTGTCCGATTCCAGCTTGGCCAGCTCTTCGCCGTGGGCCTCGATCACGTCCGCCAGTTTCAGCAGCAGCAGCGAACGATCCTTGGGCGCGGTTTGCGACCAGCCTTCGAAGGCCGCGTCGGCGGCGCGCACGGCGGCGTCGACCTGGGCTTCGCTGGCTTCCTTGATTTCTACCAGTACGCGGCCGAGCGCCGGGTTGAATACGGCTTGTGCCGGGCCTTCGCCTTCGACCAGTTGGCCGTTGATCAGTAATTTGGTTTGCATGGTTCAGCTCTCCACCAACTATCGTTATTTCCTTGAATAAACTGGCTCTAAATGTGGGAGGGGGCTTGCCCCCGATAGCAATCTTCCAGTCACACCCTCTACAACTGACCCACTGCCATCGGGGGCAAGCCCCCTCCCACATTTGAACCGTGTTCCTTCAATAGCATCGTTATTTGCCGCCACTCCCGGCCACGCTTTCACCGCCGCGGGTCAGGTAATAGGCACCGAGAATCGGGAACATCGTTACCAGCATCACTAGCATCGCCACCACGTTGGTCACCGGCACATCCCGTGGGCGGCTCAACTGGTTGAGCAGCCACAGCGGCAAGGTGCGCTCGTGGCCGGCGGTGAAGGTGGTGACGATGATTTCGTCGAACGACAATGCAAAGGCGAGCATGCCGCCGGCCAGCAGCGCCGAGCCCAGGTTGGGCATGATGATGTAGCGGAAGGTCTGCCAGCCGTCGGCGCCCAGGTCCATCGAGGCCTCGATCAGGCTGTGGGAGGTGCGGCGCAAGCGGGCGATGACGTTGTTGTAGACGATCACCACGCAAAAGGTCGCGTGGCCGACGATGATGGTGAACATCCCAGGCTCGATACCCAGCGTCTTGAACGTCGCCAGCAGTGCGATACCGGTGATGATCCCCGGCAGGGCAATCGGCAGGATCAACATCAGCGACACGCCTTGCTTGCCGAAGAACTCGCGGCGATACAGCGCCGCCGAGGCCAGCGTGCCGAGCACCATGGCGATCAGCGTGGCGATGGCGGCGATCTGCAGCGACAGCTTGATCGCCTCCAGTACGTCCGGCCGCGCGAACGCCACGCTGAACCACTTCAGGGTGAAGCCCTGGGGCGGAAAGCTGAACGCAGCTTCTTCGGTGTTGAAGGCATAAAGAAAGATGATCAGGATCGGGAAGTGCAGAAACACCAACCCGCCCCAGGCGGCGATCTTCAGGCCCAATGAGGATTTTTCAGAGTGCATCGAAGGCCCCCAGGCGTTTGACGATGGACAGGTAAACCGCGATCAGCACGATCGGCACCAGGGTGAACGCCGCCGCCATGGGCATGTTGCCGATGGCGCCTTGCTGCGCATAGACCATGCCGCCGACGAAGTAGCCGGGCGGGCCGACCAGTTGCGGCACGATGAAATCGCCCAGGGTCAGCGAGAAGGTGAAGATGGAACCTGCGGCAATCCCTGGCACCGACAGCGGCAATATCACCTGCATGAAGGTCTGGCGCGGTTTGGCGCCCAGGTCGGCAGAGGCTTGCAGCAAGGACGGCGGCAAACGCTCCAGGGACGCCTGGATCGGCAGGATCATGAACGGCAGCCAGATATAGACAAACACCATGAACCGTCCCAGATGCGAGGTGCTCAAGGTACTGCCGCCCACGCCGGGAACGCCCAGCACGAACTGCAACACAGGCTCCAGGCCCAGGTGCTGCACGAACCACTGCGCCACGCCGCCCTTGGCCAGCAGCAAGGTCCAGGCATAAGCCTTGACGATATAGCTGGCCCACATCGGCATCATCACCGCGATGTAGAAGAACGCCTTGGTCTTGCCCGTGGTGTAGCGCGCCATGTAGTAGGCGATGGGGAAGGCCACGATGGCACTGGCGATCGATACCACGATCGCCATGCTCAAGGTGCGCACAATGATGTCGAAGTTCGACGGCTGGAACAGCGCGGCGAAGTTGGCCAGGGTCAGGTCTGGCGTGACCGCCATGGTGAAGTCGTCGAAGGTATAGAAACCTTGCCACAGCAGGGTCAGCAACGAACCGAGGTATATCGCGCCGAACCAGATCAGCGGCGGCACCAGCAGCATTGCCAGGTAGAGGTTGGGCTTGCGGTAGAGCAGGTTGGAAAACCTGCGCATCGGCGGGTGGGAAATAGCCAGGCTCATGTCACACCTCGCCTGCGCTGTCGGTCAGCGGGGTCATGGCTTCCCGCGCCCAACGGGCGGTGATGGACTGGCCGACCTGGTGGCCGCTGCTGATGTCCAGCCACTGGTTGTTGGCCTGGCTGATGTTCAGCGCCTGGCCGTTTTCCAGTTTCAGTTCATAGCGGGTGGCACTGCCCTGGTACTGGATGTCGTGGAGCAGGCCGCTGATTTCCACTTCGCCGGCGCCCAGCGGGCCATCGGCGAAGCGCACGTGTTCCGGGCGGATCGAGAAGGGTTGCGTGCTGCCGCTGAGGCGCTGCGCCAGTTCGCCGCGTATCACGTTGGAGGTGCCGACGAACTCGGCGACGAAGGCGGTGGCCGGTTTCATGTACAGGTTGCGCGGGGTGTCGACCTGCTCGATGCGACCTTTGTTGAAGACTGCGACGCGGTCGGACATCGACAGCGCTTCGGTCTGGTCGTGGGTCACGAAGATAAAGGTGATGCCCAGCTGGCGTTGCAGCTTTTTCAGTTCGCTCTGCATCTGCTCGCGCAGCTTGAGGTCGAGGGCGCCCAAGGGTTCATCCAGCAACAACACACGCGGGCGATTGACCAGGGCGCGGGCCAGGGCCACCCGTTGGCGTTGACCGCCGGAGAGCTGCACCGGCTTGCGCTCGCCGTAGCCGCCGAGGGCTACCATGGCCAGGGCTTCTTCGGCGCGGTTGAGGCGCTCGGTCTTGCCCACACCCTTGACCTTGAGGCCGTAGGCGACGTTGTCGCGCACATTCATATGGGGGAACAGCGCGTAATCCTGGAACACGGTGTTCACGTCGCGCTGGTAGGGCGGTAAGCCGGCGGCTTCCTCGCCGTGGATACGGATCGAGCCTGCGCTCGGCTGCTCGAACCCGGCGATCAGGCGCAGGCAGGTGGTCTTGCCCGAGCCGGAAGGCCCGAGCATGGAAAAGAACTCGCCGTCCTGGATATCGATGGAAACCCGGTCAACGGCTTTCACTTCGCCGAACTGACGGGAAACGTGAGTGAATTGGACTGCAAGTGTCATGGTGCGGTGCTCCGAAAAGGCACGGGTCGTCGCAGCGGCCCGGCCTGGACTTCTGAAAAAACAAAACATCTGTGAATGCGGTCAATGTGGGAGGGGGCTTGCCCTCGAAAGCAGTGGATCAGTTACAGATGTGCTGACTGACACACTGCACTCGGGGGCAAGCCCCCTCCCACAGGAGACCGATGGTGTCTAGCGGCCACCCATGATCGCGATGTAATCCTGGGTCCAGCGGCTGTAGGGCACGAACTTGCCGCCTTCCGCCTGCGGGGTTTTCCAGAAGGCGATCTTGTCGAACTGGTCGAAGCCGTTGGTCTTGCAGCCTTCGGCGCCGAGCAGCTCGCTCTCCTTACAGGCTGCCGGCACGGCTGGCAGCGAACCGAACCAGGCGGCCACATCGCCCTGGACCTTCGGTTGCAGCGACCAGTCCATCCATTTGTAGGCACAGTTCGGGTGCTTGGCTTCGGCATGCAGCATGGTGGTGTCGGCCCAGCCGGTGGCGCCTTCCTTCGGAATGGTCGAGGCAATCGGCTGCTTCTCGTTCTGCAGGCCGTTGACCTGATACGGCCAGGCGCTGGAGGCCACCACGCCTTCGTTCTTGAAGTCACTCATTTGCACGGTGGTGTCGTGCCAGTAGCGGTGGATCAGCGGTTGCTGGGCGCGCAGCAATTCAAGCACGGCCTTGTACTGTGTTTCGGTGAGTTCGTACGGGTTCTGGATGCCCAGTTCCGGCTTGGCCGACTTGAGGTACAGCGCCGCGTCGGCGATGTAGATCGGGCCGTCATACGCCTGCACACGGCCTTTGTTCGGCTTGCCGTCCGGCAGGTTCTGCGCGTCGAACAGCACATTCCAGCTGGTGGGCGCGGTCTTGAATACGTTGGTGTTGTACATCAACACGTTTGGCCCCCACTGGTACGGGGTGCCGTAGGTTTGCTGGCCAACCACGTACCACGGCGCGTCCTTCAGGCGGGGGTCGATGTTCTTCCAGTTGGCGATCAGTGCGGTATTGATTGGCTGCACCCGTTTGCCGACGATCAGCCGCAGCGACGCATCGCCCGACGCGGTCACCAGGTCATAGCCACCCTTGGCCATCAGGCTGACCATTTCGTCAGAGGTAGCGGCGGTTTTCACGTTGACCTTGCAGCCGGTTTCCTTCTCGAAACCGCTGACCCAGTCGTAGGCCTTGTCGCTTTCGCCGCGTTCGATATAGCCGGGCCAGGCGACGATATCCAGTTGGCCTTCACCGGCACCCACCGCTTTGAGCGGTTCGGCGGCCTGCAGGCTGGCGCTGGCCAGCAGCGCGGTAGTCAAAGCACTGAGCAGTGCGGTCTTGTGCGCAGACATGGGGGTTCCCTCTTCTTTAATTATGGTCGGGGCAGTTGTTTGAACCGGTAACGCAAGAGCTTAGTTGTTGTTTTAAAGATGCTGGCCGTGGCGCGCCATGATGTGCCGCACCACGCTGTAGTCCTGCAGCGAGTCGCTGGACAGATCCTTCCCATACCCCGAGCGCTTCAAGCCGCCATGGGGCATTTCGCTGACCAGCATGAAATGGCTGTTGATCCAGGTGCAGCCGTATTGCAGACGCGCCGCCACTTGCATGGCCTTGTCCAGGTTCTGGGTCCACACGGACGAGGCCAGGCCGTACTCGGAGTCGTTGGCCCAGTCCACCGCCTGTTCCAGTTCGTCGAAGCGCGTTACGGTGACCACCGGGCCGAACACTTCGCGCTGCACGATTTCATCGTTCTGTTTACAGCCGGCCAGCAGCGTCGGCTGGTAATAGAAGCCGGCACCGGAATGCACGGCGGCGCCGGTGACGCGTTCGATATGTGGCTGGCCGAGGGCGCGTTCGACAAAACTGGCCACGCGGTCGCGCTGGCGTGTGCTGATCAGCGGCCCCAGCTCATTGTCGGTGTCGCGCTTGCCGGCAAAGCGCAGGCTACTGACAGCGGCGCCGAGCTCGGCGACCAGTTTGTCGTGGATACCCGCCTGGGCGTAGATGCGGCATGCGGCGGTGCAGTCCTGGCCAGCGTTGTAGTAACCGTAGGCGCGCACACCCTCGACCACGGCTTGCAGGTCGGCGTCGTTGCATACGATCACCGGCGCCTTGCCGCCCAGTTCCAGGTGCGTGCGTTTCAGGGTCTTGGAGGCAGCCTGCAGAATCTTCTGTCCGGTGACGATATCGCCGGTCAGCGAAACCATGCGCACCTTGGCGTGGCTGACCAGATGGCTGCCGACACCTTCGCCGCCGCCACACAGAATGTTGATCACGCCACGCGGCAACAGGTCTTTGAGCACCGGGGCGAGGGCGAGGATCGACAGCGGCGTGTGTTCCGATGGCTTGAACACCAGCGTATTACCGGCCGCCAGGGCCGGAGCGATTTTCCACGCGGCCATCATCAGCGGGTAGTTCCATGGCGCAATCGAGGCCACTACGCCAATCGGATCGCGACGCACCATGCTGGTGTAGCCCGGCAGGTATTCACCGCTGAGTTGCCCGGTCTGGCAACGCACGGCCCCGGCGAAGAAGCGGAACACATCCACGGTGGCGCTCAAGTCATCCTGGCGTGCCAGGTGCAGCGGCTTGCCGCAGTTCAGGGACTCCAGGCGGGCCAGGTAATCGGCGTGTTTTTCGATGGCGTCGGCAATGCCCAGCAGGATGTTCGAACGTTGCTGCGGCGTGGTCCGCGACCAACCGGCCAAGGCACGGTGGGCGGCAAGGATCGCGGTCTCGACCTGCTCGGCGCTGGCTTCGGCGATTTGGGTGAGGATTTCACCGGTGGCCGGGTTGAGGATCGGCTCGGCAAAACCCTGGCCCGGGACCAGTTCGCCGTCGATCAGCAACGCAGTGAGCAGCGGGGTGGGCGCGCCGGACATTTTTCGTGATCTCTTTTCTTGTGCGGCCATGGGCGTTCTCTTACGAGGGCCTGACCTTTCTCTTAGGGGATAAGCAGAGACTAGAGGTCAGGCGCGAGGTCAACAAATACTAAATACTGAATACAGCATTCGATTAAATAGATGGCTTGCGCGGGTGCGGCTGTTCGCGGGCAACGGTCAGGAACGGGTCCACCAGCGCCGGGCGCGCCGTGCCACGGCGCCAGGCCAGGCCCACGTCGAGGGTCTGGCTGAGGTCGGCAATCGGCCGCGCTTCAATAATGTCGCCCTCCAGCGACCAGGGGCGGTAGGTCATGTCGGGTTGGATCGACACGCCCAGGCCTGCCGCCACCAGGCTTCGCACCGCTTCGGTGGAGGCGGTGCGCAGGGTCACGCGCGGTTGCAGGCCGGCGCTGGTCCACAGGCGTTGGGCGTTGTGGCCCATTTCATCGACGTTCAGCTGGATCAAGGGCTCGCGCGCCACGTCGGCCAGGTTGATGCTGTCGTGCTCCAGCAGCGGATGCTGTGCGGGCAGCCAAAGCCGGTGCGGGGAGTGGGTGAGCACTTCGGTCTGCAGGGCGTGGCGGTCTTCGAGGTTGGAGAGGATCAACACGCCCACGTCGATTTCGCCGCTGACCAGCAAATGCTCGATATACGGGCGTTCGTCCTCCATCACGCGGATTTCCACATTGGGGTAGGCGCGTTGGAAGCGAGTCAGCAAATCGGCCAGGTAATAACCGGCCACCAGGCTGGTCACGCCGATGATCAACTGCCCGGCGACCTGGTCGGTGCTCTGTTGCAGGCTGCGCTTGGCGTTGTCGACGGTGGCGAGGATCAGGTGCGCCTGGCGCAGGAACTGATGGCCCTGGTGGGTGAGGGTCATGCCCTTGGCGTGACGGTTGAACAGGTTGACGCCGATTTCCTGTTCCAGTTGCTGGATCGCCAGGGTCAGGGTCGACTGGGAAATAAACGCCGTCTGCGCGGCGGCGGAGATCGAACCAGTCTCGGCCACGGCAATAAAGTGCCGGATTTGACGCAAGGTCATCATGCTGGAATTACCAGTGGGGTGTTTTTATAGATTTGTTCGAGTGTATATCGATTTAAGTGAAGGGCGGTCGCGTTACATCTGGAAGCACTCTAGATCAGGGCTTTTTGGCACTTAGTTTTACGCTGGGGGCCTATTGGTCCTATGAACCCAAGTGTCTGGAGGCTGCGAATGAATACCCGTGGATTGCTCGATCAGTTGCTCAAGTCTGGCCAGGACATGCTGCAAAACAAGGCTGGCGGCCAGCGTAGGCAGGACGACAAAGGTGCTCTGGGCGGTCTGCTCGGCGGTGGCGGCCTGGGCAGCCTGCTCGGTGGTGCTGGCGGCGGCGCGCTGGCGGCGGGGGCCATGGGCCTGCTGCTGGGCAACAAGAAGGCGCGTAAATTCGGCGGCAAGGCGCTGACCTACGGCGGTCTGGCGGCGTTGGGCGTTATCGCCTACAAGGCCTACGGCAACTGGCAGGCCAATCAGGCCAGCGCGCCCCAGGGCGAGCCACAGACTATCGATCGCCTGCCACCGGCCCAGGTCGAGCAACACAGTCAGGGCATCCTCAAGGCGCTGGTTGCGGCGGCCAAAGCCGATGGCCATGTGGACGAGCGCGAGCGTGCGCTGATCGAAGGCGAATTCACCAGACTGGACAACGACCGCGAGCTGCAAAGCTGGCTGCACGCCGAACTCAACAAACCCCTGGACCCGGCCGATGTGGCGCGGGCTGCCGGCACTCCGGAAATGGCGGCCGAGATGTACATCGCCAGCGTGATGCTGGTGGACGAGGAGAACTTCATGGAGAAAGCCTACCTTGACGAGCTGGCCCGCCAACTGAAGCTCGAGCCCGGCTTGAAGCTGGAACTGGAAAAACAGGTGCGGCTGAACGCGTAAAGACGGGGCGTGCAGCGATCAAAATGTGCGAGGGGACTCGCCCCGGTAGCGGTGTTTCAGCCTATTTACAGTTGGTTGGCACATCGCCATCGGGGGCAAGTCCCCTCGCACATTTGCATTCTGTGGACGCTACAGCAAAACCCGTTGATAAATGAGGGCTTCTGCTCAGCTATACTCCCCTCCATTTGAATGGCCCTCCGAGGAATTACTGTGAAGAACTGGACCTTGCGCCAACGCATCCTGGCAAGTTTTGCGGTCATTATCGCCATCATGCTGTTAATGGTCGTGGTCTCTTATTCACGGTTGCTGAAGATCGAAACCAGTGAAGTCGCGGTGCGCGACGACGCGGTGCCCGGGGTCTACCTCAGCTCCATGATCCGTAGCGCGTGGGTCGACAGTTACCTGCAGACCCTGGAGTTGATCGGCCTGCGTGAAGACAAGGGGCTCACCGACACCGACAAAGCCGACTTCAAGTCCTATGAAGCGCGCATCCTGCAGCAGATGGCCAACTACCAGGCGACCATCAGTGGGGGCGAGGACCAGGCCGAGTTCGATAAATTCGAAATCCAGCACCAGGCCTACAACAAGGCGCTGGCTGCCGTCGTAGAGCGCCTGCAGAACAAGGACATAGCTGGCGCACGCAAACTGTTCGACACGCAGATGACGCCCAGCTGGGTCGCAGGCCGCATGAAGCTCAACGACATCATCACCGAGAACAAGAACGTCGCCGACCGTGCGACCAACGCGATCGATGATGCAGTATCCGCCGCGAAAATCAGCATGTTTGTATCGCTGGCCCTGGCAATCCTCGCTGCCGGCCTGTGCGGCCTGCTGCTGATGCGCGCGATCATGGCGCCGATGCAGCGCATCGTCGATATCCTCGAAACCATGCGCGACGGTGACCTGAGCAAACGCTTGAACCTGGAACGCAAGGACGAGTTCGGCGCGGTCGAAACCGGCTTCAACGACATGATGACCGAGCTCACGGCCCTGGTGTCCCAGGCCCAGCGCTCGTCGGTGCAGGTGACCACCTCGGTGACCGAGATTGCCGCCACCTCCAAGCAGCAACAGGCCACCGCCACCGAAACTGCCGCCACCACCACCGAGATCGGCGCTACCTCCCGCGAGATCGCGGCCACCTCCAAGGACCTGGTGCGCACCATGACCGAAGTGTCCACCGCCGCCGACCAGGCCTCGGTTGCCGCCGGTTCCGGCCAGCAAGGCCTGGCGCGCATGGAAGAAACCATGCACTCGGTGATGGGCGCCGCCGACCTGGTCAACGCCAAGCTGGCGATCCTCAATGAGAAGGCCGGCAACATCAACCAGGTGGTGGTGACCATCGTCAAGGTCGCCGACCAGACCAACCTGCTGTCGTTGAATGCCGCCATCGAAGCCGAGAAAGCCGGTGAATACGGGCGTGGTTTTGCCGTGGTTGCCACCGAAGTGCGGCGTCTGGCCGACCAGACTGCCGTGGCCACCTACGACATCGAGCAGATGGTGCGCGAGATCCAGTCGGCGGTGTCGGCGGGCGTGATGGGCATGGACAAGTTCTCCGAAGAAGTACGCCGCGGCATGTTCGAAGTGCAGCAAGTGGGCGAGCAACTGTCGCAGATCATCCACCAGGTACAGGCGCTGGCGCCGCGGGTTTTGATGGTCAATGAAGGCATGCAGGCCCAGGCCACCGGTGCCGAGCAGATCAACCACGCCCTGGTGCAACTGGGCGATGCCAGCAGCCAGACCGTCGAGTCCCTGCGCCAGGCCAGCTTTGCCATCGATGAGTTGAGCCAGGTGGCGGTCGGTCTGCGCAGCGGCGTGTCGCGTTTCAAAGTCTGATGAGCGACCTCGCGGCTAAACGCGGCGCCGTCCCGGCAGCGAAAAAGGCGTTGTTCCTGGTGTTCCACATCGGCAACGAACGTTATGCCCTCAAGGCCACGGAAGTGGCCGAGGTGCTGCCGCGCCTGCCATTGAAACCGATTGCCCATGCGCCGCTGTGGGTGGCGGGCATCTTTGCCCATCGCGGCGCGCTGGTGCCGGTGATCGACCTCAGCGCTCTGACTTTCGGCACCGCTGCCCAGGCGCGTACCAGCACGCGGCTGGTGCTGGTCAATTACCAGCCGGAGCCCTGGCGCGAGCCGCGTTGGCTGGGGTTGATCCTGGAACAGGCCACCGACACCCTGCGCTGCGACCCGGCCCAGTTCCAGCCCTATGGCCTGGACAACCGCCAGGCGCCGTACCTGGGACCGGTGCGCGAAGATGCGCAGGGCCTGATGCAGTGGATCGGCGTGAATGACCTGCTGACCGACGACGTGCGCGCCGTGCTGTTTTGCCCCGGGTTGAGCCTATGAGCCACGATCCGCGGTTCTTTGCCTTCCTGAAAGAACGCATCGGCCTGGACGTTGCCTCGGTCGGCGAAGCCATTATCGAGCGGGCGGTGCGCCAACGCACTCAGGCTGTCAACGCGCAGACCCCCGGCGAATACTGGCAGTACCTGCAAAGCTCCCAGGATGAACAGCAAGCGCTGATCGAAGCGGTGATCGTCCCGGAAACCTGGTTTTTCCGTTACCCCGAATCCTTTGCGACCCTGGCCCGCCTGGCCAAGGCGCGCCTGGCCGAAATCAAGCAGATGCGCGCACTGCGCATCCTCAGCCTGCCGTGCTCCACCGGTGAAGAACCTTATTCGATCGCCATGGCGTTGCTGGATGCCGGGCTGGCGCCGCATCAGTTCAAGGTGCAGGGCGTGGATGTCAGCCCGTTGTCGGTGGAGCGCGCACGGCGTGGGGTGTATGGCAAAAACTCCTTTCGCGGCGGCGATATCGCCTTCCGTGACCGCCATTTCACCGAGTACGGTGACGGTTATCACATTGCCGACCGCGTGCGCGAACAGGTGCGCCTGCAAGTCGGCAACCTGCTCGACCCGACACTGCTGGCCAATGAGGCGAGCTACGACTTCGTGTTTTGTCGCAACCTGCTGATCTACTTCGACCAGCCGACCCAGAAACAAGTGTTCGAGGTGCTCAAGGGCCTGACCCACGTGGACGGCGTGCTGTTTATCGGTCCGGCCGAGGGCAGCCTGCTGGGGCGCCACGGCATGCGTTCGATTGGTGTGCCGCAGTCCTTTGCGTTCAGTCGGCATGCCGAGCCGGTCAAGCCCGAGCCGGTATTTGTGCCGAGCGCCGCGCCCGTCCCGCAACGCAGTGCGGCACCGATCCCGAGCAAGCCACGGCCTTTCAGCAAGGCCAGCGCCCAGGTGGTGCCGATCAAGACGGTGCAAACCGATGCGGGCGACTTGCTCAGCCGCATCGCTACCCTGGCCAACGAAGGCAAAAGCGCCGAAGCCCGCGCTGCATGCGAACAGTATTTGAGTAACCATCCGCCGGCCGCCCAGGTGTTCTACTGGCTGGGGCTGCTCAGCGATGTGGCCGGCAGCGCCCTGGAAGCCCAGGGTTATTATCGAAAAGCCTTGTACCTGGAACCCCAGCACCCGCAGGCCTTGATGCACCTGGCGGCGTTGCTCGAGTCCCAGGGCGACAGTGCGGGGGCGCGCCGCTTGCAGGCGCGTGCCGCGCGGAGTGAGCGAGCTGACAGTGAGTCCAAACGATGAGTAACACCGACGCACTCGATACCGCAGGGCTGGACCTGACCCTGGCCGATACCCAGGCCATCGACGACTGCTGGAACCGCATCGGCATCCATGGCGACAAGTCCTGCCCGCTGCTGGCGGACCATATTCACTGCCGCAACTGCTCGGTGTACTCGGCAGCGGCCACACGTTTGCTGGACCGTTATGCCTTGCAGCAGGATGATCATCGTCCGGTTGCCGCTGCTGACGTCGGCGAAGACGTGGTCACCCGCTCCCTGCTGATGTTCCGCCTCGGTGAGGAATGGCTGGGCATTGCCACCCGCTGCCTGGTGGAAGTTGCGCCGCTGCAACCGATTCATTCGCTGCCCCACCAGCGTTCCCGCGCCTTGCTCGGCGTGGCCAATGTCCGTGGTGCGCTGGTGGCGTGCCTGTCGCTGGTGGAACTGCTGGGCCTGGATGCCACCGGCAACGGCGCCAGCGGTGGGCGCATCATGCCGCGCATGTTGATCATCGCCGCGCAGGATGGTCCGGTGGTGGTGCCGGTGGATGAAGTCGACGGCATCCATGCCATCGATGAGCGCACCTTGAAGGCCGCCTCGGCCTCGGGCGCCCAGGCCAGTGCGCGCTTCACCCAAGGCGTGTTGCAGTGGAAAGGCCGCAGCCTGCGTTGGCTGGACGAGGCGCAATTGTTGTCTGCCGTGACCCGGAGCCTCACATGACCCCCGACCAGATGCGCGATGCCTCGCTGCTGGAACTGTTCAGCCTGGAAGCCGATGCGCAGACTCAGGTATTGAGCGCGGGCCTGCTGGCCCTGGAACGCAACCCGACCCAGGCCGATCAGCTTGAAGCATGCATGCGCGCGGCGCACTCGCTCAAAGGCGCCGCGCGGATCGTTGGGGTGGACGCCGGAGTCAGCGTGTCCCACGTCATGGAGGATTGCCTGGTCAGTGCCCAGGAAGGTCGCCTGTACCTGCAACCCGAACATATCGATGCGCTGCTGCAAGGCACCGACCTGCTGATGCGCATTGCCACGCCGGGCAATGATGTGGGGCCGGCGCACATCGACGCCTATGTGGCGTTGATGGAGCGCTTGCTGGACCCGTCCCAGGCGCCTGTGCCAGAGCCAGCGCCCATCGTCGAAACACTGCTGCCGGAGCCCGAACCCGAACCGGAGCCCGCGCCGCCGGTGGTCGCCGAGCCGCCACGCCAGAACAAACGCATGACCGAAGGCGGCGAACGCGTGCTGCGGGTGACCGCCGAGCGTTTGAACAGCCTGCTCGACCTGTCGAGTAAATCCCTGGTGGAGACCCAGCGGCTCAAGCCGTATCTGGCCAGCCTGCAGCGTCTCAAGCGCCTTCAGAGCCAGAGCGTGCGAGCGCTGGATACGCTGGACGGGCAACTCAAGACTCAACAACTGCCGCTCGAAGCCCAGGAAGCCCTGGCCGACACCCGCCGCCTGCTCAGCGAAGCCCAGGCCCTGCTGGCGGAAAAAACCGCTGAACTGGACGAGTTTGGCTGGCAAGCCGGCCAGCGCGCCCAAGTGCTGTATGACACCGCGCTGGCCTGTCGCATGCGCCCGTTTGCCGATGTGCTGGCCGGGCAAGTGCGCATGGTGCGCGACCTCGGTCGCAGCCTGGGCAAACAGGTACGCCTGGAGATCGAAGGCGAAAAGACCCAGGTCGACCGCGACGTGCTGGAAAAGCTCGAAGCGCCACTCACTCATTTATTGCGCAATGCCGTCGACCACGGCATCGAAATGCCTGAGCAACGTCTGCTGGCGGGCAAGCCGGCGGAAGGTTTGATCCGCCTGCGCGCCTCCCATCAGGCCGGGTTGCTGGTGCTGGAATTGAGCGATGACGGTAATGGCGTCGACCTGGAGCGCCTGCGCGGCACCATCGTCGACCGGCACCTGTCACCGGTGGAAACCGCCCTGCGCCTGAGCGAAGAAGAACTGCTGACGTTCCTGTTCCTGCCGGGGTTCAGCCTGCGCGACAAGGTCACCGAAGTGTCCGGGCGCGGGGTCGGCCTGGATGCGGTGCAGCATATGGTCCGCCAACTGCGTGGTGCGGTGGTGCTGGAGCAAACGGCAGGGCAGGGCAGTCGTTTCCACCTGGAGGTGCCGCTGACCCTGTCGGTGGTGCGCAGCCTGGTGGTGGAGGTCGGCGAAGAAGCCTACGCGTTCCCGCTGGCCCATATCGAACGCATGTGCGACCTGGCGCCCGACGACATCGTGCAACTGGAGGGCCGCCAGCATTTCTGGCACGAGGGCCGGCATGTCGGGCTGGTCGCCGCCAGCCAGTTGTTGCAGCGCCCGGCGGGGCAGAGTCAGTCGGACACCTTGAAAGTGGTGGTGATCCGCGAGCGTGATGCGGTGTATGGGATTGCCGTGGAGCGCTTTGTCGGCGAGCGTACGCTGGTGGTGTTGCCGCTGGATGATCGCCTGGGCAAGGTCCAGGATATTTCCGCCGGTGCCTTGCTGGACGACGGCTCGGTGGTGTTGATCGTCGACGTCGAAGACATGCTGCGCTCGGTGGACAAACTGCTCAACACCGGCCGCTTGGAGCGCATTGCCCGGCGCAGCCAGCAAGCCACCGAGGCACCGCGCAAGCGGGTGCTGGTGGTGGACGACTCGCTGACAGTGCGCGAACTGCAACGCAAATTGCTGCTTAATCGTGGTTATGAAGTGGCCGTGGCGGTCGATGGGATGGACGGCTGGAACGCCTTGCGTTCCGAAGACTTTGACCTGTTGATCACTGATATTGATATGCCTCGTATGGACGGTATTGAATTGGTCACACTCTTGCGCCGTGACAGTCGCCTGCAATCGTTGCCGGTGATGGTGGTGTCCTACAAAGACCGTGAAGAAGACCGACGTCGTGGACTGGACGCCGGCGCCGACTATTATTTAGCCAAAGCCAGTTTCCACGATGACGCCCTGCTGGACGCCGTGGTGGAGCTGATCGGAGGCGCACGGGCATGAGGATTGCGATCGTCAATGACATGCCCCTGGCGGTAGAGGCCTTGCGCCGCGCCTTGAGTTTCGAGCCCGCGCACGAAGTGGTGTGGGTGGCCAGCAACGGCCTGGAAGCGGTGCAGCGCTGCGCCGAGCTGACCCCGGACCTGATCCTGATGGACCTGATCATGCCGGTGATGGACGGCGTGGAGGCTACCCGCCAGATCATGGCCGAGACCCCGTGCGCCATCGTCATCGTGACCGTCGACCGCCAGGCCAACGTCAGCCGGGTGTTCGAAGCCATGGGCCATGGCGCCCTGGACGTGGTGGACACGCCGACCCTGGGCGTGGGCAATCCCAAGGATGCGGCGGCGCCGCTGCTGCGCAAGATCCTCAATATCGGCTGGCTGATCGGCCAGCGCGGCAGCCGTGTACGCGCCGAAACCGTCACGCCGCGGACTACCGGCAAACGCCAGAGCCTGGTGGCCATCGGGTCTTCGGCAGGTGGCCCGGCTGCCCTGGAAATCCTGCTCAAGGGCTTGCCCCGGGACTTTCCCGCCGCCATCGTACTGGTGCAGCATGTGGACCAGGTGTTCGCCGCCGGCATGGCCGAGTGGCTGAGCAGCGCCTCCGGCCTGCCGGTACGCCTGGCCCGCGAGGGCGAGCCACCGCAAAGCGGGGTGGTGCTGCTGGCCGGTACCAACCACCACATTCGTTTATTGAAGAATGGCACGCTAGCCTATACCGCAGAGCCGGTGAACGAGATTTACCGGCCGTCGATCGACGTGTTTTTCGAAAGCGTGGCCAGCCACTGGAATGGCGATGCCGTCGGCGTGTTGCTGACCGGCATGGGGCGCGACGGGGCCCAGGGCCTAAAATTGCTGCGTGAACAAGGTTATTTGACCATCGCCCAGGATCAGCAGAGCTCGGCGGTGTACGGCATGCCCAAAGCGGCGGCGGCGATTGATGCTGCTGTTGAAATTCGCCCACTGGATAGAATTGCGCCCCGATTGCTGGAGGTCTTTGCCAAATGAACAAGGCCTCTTGCGGTGCTGGCTTGCAGGCAGTAATTCAGGTGACTGCACATGAATGATTTACAGATCGACGACATCAAGACCGACGAAAACGCCGCCATGGTGTTGCTGGTCGACGACCAGGCCATGATCGGCGAAGCCGTGCGGCGTGGCCTGGCCCATGAAGAAAATATCGACTTCCACTTCTGCGCCGATCCGCACCAGGCGATTGCCCAGGCGATCCGCATCAAGCCGACCGTTATCCTGCAAGACCTGGTAATGCCCGGCCTCGATGGCCTGACCCTGGTGCGCGAATACCGCAACCATCCGGCCACGCAGAACATCCCGATCATCGTGCTTTCCACCAAGGAAGACCCGCTGATCAAGAGCGCGGCGTTTTCGGCCGGGGCCAATGATTACCTGGTCAAGTTGCCGGATAACATCGAATTGGTGGCGCGCATTCGCTATCACTCGCGCTCCTATATGACCCTGTTGCAGCGGGATGCGGCGTACCGTGCGTTGCGGGTCAGCCAGCAACAACTGCTGGACACCAACCTGGTGCTGCAACGGCTGATGAACTCCGATGGCCTCACCGGGCTGTCCAACCGTCGCCATTTCGACGAGTACCTGGAACTGGAATGGCGGCGTGCCATGCGTGACCAGACTCAGTTGTCGTTGTTGATGATTGATGTGGATTTCTTCAAGACTTACAACGACAGCTTCGGGCATGTCGAAGGTGATGAGGCTTTGCGCAAGGTGGCGGCGACCATCCGAGAGGCCAGCAGTCGGCCTTCGGATTTGCCGGCGCGCTATGGCGGTGAGGAGTTTGCCCTGGTGCTGCCGAATACCTCGCCGGGCGGGGCGCGGTTGGTGGCCGAGAAGCTGCGGATGGCGGTGGCTGCGCTGAAAATTCCGCACATTGCGCCGACCGAGGGTTCCAGCCTGACCATCAGCATTGGTTTGTCCACGATGACGCCGCAGCAGGGCACGGATTGTCGGCAGGTGATTGTGGCGGCGGACAAGGGGTTGTATACGGCCAAGCATAATGGGCGCAATCAGGTCGGTATCGAGTGACCTGAAGTCTTACCCCATTCAATGTGGGAGGGGGCAAGCCCCCTCCCACATTGGGATCTTGATGGGTCTTGGGTTGTGTACAAATCCTGCCTTTTCGCCCAGCGGACTGCCGTTCCCCCCCATTTGCCGTTATACTCGCCGGCTTTCAAAAGTTCGCCAACGAGTGCTGCCCGCCATGGAAATCAACCCGATCCTTAACACCATCAAGGACCTGTCCGAGCGCTCCGAAACTATTCGGGGGTATCTTTGACTACGATCAAAAGCATGAGCGTCTGACCGAAGTCAATCGCGAGCTTGAAGATCCTGCTGTCTGGAACAAACCTGAATACGCCCAGGAACTGGGGCGCGAGCGCGCTGCGCTGGCGCAGATCGTCGATACACTTGACGAGCTGAACACCGGTCTGGCCGATTGCCGTGACCTGCTGGACATGGCCGTCGAAGAAAACGACGAAGGCGCAGTGGGCGATGTCGTCGCCGAGCTGGCCCGTCTCGAGGAAAACCTCGCCAAACTCGAATTCCGCCGCATGTTCAGCCATGAAATGGACCCGAACAACGCCTACCTGGACATCCAGGCCGGTTCCGGCGGCACCGAGGCCCAGGACTGGGCCAACATCCTGTTGCGCATGTACCTGCGCTGGGCGGACAAGCGCGGTTTCGAAGCGACCATCATGGAGCTGTCCGCCGGTGAAGTTGCCGGAATCAAGGGCGCGACCGTGCACATCAAGGGTGAGTACGCCTTTGGCTGGCTGCGTACCGAAATCGGCGTGCACCGCCTGGTGCGCAAGAGCCCGTTCGACTCCGGCAACCGTCGCCACACCTCGTTCTGCGCGGTGTTCGTCTCGCCGGAGATCGACGACAAGGTCGAGATCGAGATCAACCCGGCCGACCTGCGCATCGACACCTACCGCTCCTCCGGTGCCGGTGGCCAGCACGTAAACACCACCGACTCGGCCGTACGTATCACCCACGTACCGACCAACACCGTGGTCAGCTGCCAGAACGAACGTTCCCAGCACGCCAACAAGGACACCGCCATGAAAATGCTGCGGGCCAAGTTGTACGAGCAGGAAATGCAGAAACGCAACGCCGCATCCCAGGCGCTGGAAGACACCAAGTCGGACATCGGCTGGGGTCACCAGATCCGCTCTTATGTGCTGGATGCGTCGCGGATCAAGGATCTGCGCACTAACATCGAACGCAGCGACTGTGACAAGGTGCTCGACGGCGATATCGACGAATACCTGGAAGCCAGCCTGAAATCCGGCCTCTAAAGAACCTTGTAGGAGCGGGCTTGCCCGCGATCCCCAGCCGAAGGCTGGGGAAAACGTATCTGTGATGGAATTTCAAAAGACATGAGCGACCAACAACTCGACCCGCAAGCCCTGCAACAGGAAGAAAACTCCCTGATCGCCCTGCGCAAGGAAAAGCTTGCTGCCGAGCGCGCCAAGGGCAATGCCTTCCCCAACGACTTCCGCCGCGAAAACTACTGCGATGCCTTGCAGAAACAGTACGCGGACAAGACCAAGGAAGAACTGGCAGAGGCTGCGATCCCGGTCAAGGTGGCAGGTCGCATCATGCTCAACCGTGGCTCGTTCATGGTGATCCAGGACATGACCGGGCGTATCCAGGTCTACGTCAACCGCAAGACCTTGTCGGAAGAAACCCTGGCCTCGGTGAAAACCTGGGACATGGGCGACATCATCGCCGCCGAAGGCACCCTGGCCCGTTCCGGCAAGGGCGACCTGTACGTGGAAATGACCAACGTGCGCCTGCTGACCAAGTCGCTGCGCCCACTGCCGGACAAGCACCACGGCCTGACCGACACCGAACAGCGCTACCGCCAGCGCTACGTTGACCTGATCGTCAACGAAGAAGTACGCCAGACCTTCCGCGTGCGTTCGCAAGTGATCGCGCACATCCGCAGCTTCCTGATGAAGCGCGACTTCCTGGAAGTCGAAACGCCGATGCTGCAGACCATTCCTGGCGGCGCCGCAGCCAAGCCGTTCGAAACCCACCACAATGCCCTGGACATGGAAATGTTCCTGCGTATCGCGCCGGAGCTGTACCTCAAGCGCCTGGTGGTTGGCGGCTTCGAAAAAGTCTTCGAGATCAACCGCAACTTCCGTAACGAAGGCGTTTCGACCCGTCACAACCCAGAATTCACCATGTTGGAGTTCTACCAGGCCTACGCCGACTACGAAGACAACATGGACCTGACCGAAGAACTGTTCCGCGAACTGGCGCAGCTGGTCCTGGGCAGCACCGACGTGCCGTACGGCGACAAGGTGTTCCACTTCGGCGAGCCGTTCGTGCGCCTGTCGGTGTTCGACTCGATCCTCAAGTACAACCCTGAACTGACCGCCGACGACCTGAACGACATCGACAAGGCCCGCGCCATCGCCAAGAAAGCCGGCGCCAAGGTGCTGGGCTTCGAAGGCCTGGGCAAATTGCAGGTGATGATTTTCGAAGAGTTGGTGGAGCACAAGCTGGAACAGCCGCACTTCATTACCCAGTACCCGTTCGAAGTGTCGCCGCTGGCCCGTCGCAACGACGACAACCCGAACGTCACTGACCGTTTCGAGCTGTTCATCGGCGGCCGTGAGATCGCCAATGCCTACTCCGAGTTGAACGACGCGGAAGACCAGGCCGAGCGCTTCATGGCCCAGGTGGCCGACAAGGACGCCGGCGATGACGAAGCCATGCATTACGATGCCGACTTCGTCCGCGCCCTGGAATACGGCATGCCGCCGACCGCCGGTGAAGGGATCGGCATCGACCGCCTGGTGATGCTGCTGACCAACTCGCCATCGATCCGCGACGTGATCTTGTTCCCGCACATGCGGCCACAAGCGTAACCGTAGCGAAATCCGAAGCCGCCTTTTATAAGGCGGCTTTTTTATGTGGCGTTAATAAGCGTCAAGCAAACAGCGCCAGGTTTTGATCTATTCAAGGATGTGTGTCGTGAACCGCGTAACCGCTCAAGAAGGCGCCGCCGGCATTGCCGCTGCCGTGGCTGAAAGCGTCCAGTACCAGGGCCGCAAGGCCAGTCGTCGGGGCAGCGAGCAACGCAGGCAAGACATTCTCGATGCGGCCATGCGCATCGTGGTACGTGACGGCGTACGGGCCGTGCGCCATCGAGCGGTGGCGGCGGAGGCGGGCGTGCCCCTGTCCGCCACCACCTATTACTTCAAGGATATCGATGACCTGCTCACCGATACCTTCGCCCAATACGTCGAGCGCAGCGCCGCATTCATGGGCAAGCTGTGGGTGCGTAACGAAGGCCTGCTGCGCGAAATGGTCGCCTATGGCGATGGCAGCCCCGAATCGCGTTCACAACTGGCCGATGACATTGCACGGCTGACCGCTGATTACGTCCTGCGCCAATTGACCAACCGCCGTGAATACCTGATGGCCGAGCAGGCGTTTCGCCAGGAAGCCCTGCTCAACCCGCGCCTGGCGGAGCTGGTGCGTTCCCACCAGCAGATTCTGTTGCAGGGGACCGGGCAGTTCTTCCAGGTGTTGGGCTCGCGCGAGCCGCAACAGGATGCCAAAGTGTTGACGGCGATAATCAGTCGGATGGAATATCAGGGCCTGCTGGGCAGCGCAGAGCCTCTGACCGGTGAAGAGATGCTTGAGATCCTCAAGCGCTATATGCATTTGGTGTTGGCTTCGGTCTGACACCGGGGGATGTCCAATGAAAGCCTGGCGCGTGGTTGCAATCGCCTTGTCGTTCCTGCTGCTCAGCGGTTGCCTGGTGACCTTCAAGGACCCGCTGCCAGCCCATGAGGCCGCGCCGCCGGCCCTGCTCGGCCAGTGGTCGAGCAAAAATGCCTGGGGCGAGCCGCTCAACCTGCATATCAGTGCCGTTGGTGAACACCGCTATAAAGCCGTGAGCTACCCTACAGCCAAGCCCGGCCAGCGTGACGAATACCTGTTTACCGTTTCGCGCCATGGCAGCCGCTGGTATTTGTCGGCGCCGCTGCCGGCCAAGCTGGGTGGGCATTTCATCCTGGCGGGGTTTGAGATCAACGAAAAGCACGAATTGGTGGTCTACAACCTCGACCTTGAGCAGATCCACCAAGCCATAGGCCAGCAGGCGTTGCACGGCAGCACCGTGGACACGGTCGAGGGCGCCGGGGTGCTGGTCGACAGCCCCTTGGACCAGGTGTTTGCCTACCTGGATGACCCGGCCAATGCCGATGTATTCGTGGAAGCCGTGCGCTACCAGCACACGGGCCAATAACGTTTAAAGAGGAAGCACCGGGTGGACGATTACCAGCAGACGATACGCACCTTGTCTGATCGCATTGTGCTGGCGCAAACACCGATTCGCGTCCTCGACGCCGTGAAGTGGGACGAAAACATTCGCCAGGGATTCCTCAAGGCCAAGGGCAAGGAAATGCCGGCGGTGAGCCGCGACTACTACCTCAATCGGCCACTGTCGTTCGACTCCAGTGCGGTGAAGCTGGAGTTCCAGAACATCGAGCGCGACATCACCCGCCGCCTCGGCCAATTCAGCCCGGTGGGGCAGATCATGCGCCGCATGTGCAAGGAATACCGCATGGTGGTGCGCATGCTCGAAGCGCGTGGTACCGAGGATTTCGGCCTGATTTCCCAGGAACTGTATGGCGCTGCCTCCGATGCGTTTCACGCCGGCGACCCGACCCTGGCTGACTTGGGCCTGATGCTTTCCGATTACCTTAACAATATCGATGGCCGTGGTGACCTGAAGGATGAGGCCAAGACGCTCACCGCCAAGGACGCCGTCGCCTTGCTGCAAACCCGCCTGAACAAGGTGTTCGGTGAGGCCGAAGAGACCATCCGCGTGTTCGAGTCCGACGGTATTGTCGCTGACGCCGCAGCGGGCGCCGACTACATCAAGATCCGCGCCGACGCGATGTTCAACGACCGCGACGTGCGCGCCCTGGAGGTGCATGAAGGCCTGGTGCATGTCGGCACTACCCTCAATGGCCAGAACCAGCCGATCTGCACCTTCCTGTCCAAGGGCCCGCCCTCGTCCACCGTGACCCAGGAAGGTTTGGCGATTTTGATGGAGATCATCACCTTCGCCTCCTACCCGAGCCGCCTGCGCAAGTTGACCAACCGCACCCGCGCCATCCATATGGTGGAAGAGGGCGCCGACTTCCTGCAGGTGTTCGAGTTCTTCCGTGAGCAAGGCTTTGAGATGGCTGAAAGCTACGGCAACGCCAGTCGTGTTTTCCGTGGTTCGGTGCCGACCGGTCTGCCGTTCACCAAGGACCTGTCCTACCTCAAGGGCTTTATCATGGTCTACAACTACATCCAGCTGGCCGTGCGCAAAGGCAAGCTGGAACAAGTACCGCTGCTGTTCTGCGGCAAGACCACCCTGGAAGACATGCGTACTCTGCGCCAACTGGTCGACGAAGGCCTGGTGGTGCCACCCAAGTACCTGCCCGAGCAGTTCCGCGACATGAACGCGCTGGCGGCGTGGATGTGCTTCTCCAACTTCCTCAACCACCTGAGCCTGGATCGGATCGAGGCGGATTACTCCAATATCCTTTAAACCGTGCTATTCGCGAGGCTTCAACGGATGAGAATCCTCGGCATTCTGTGCCTGCTACTCACATTGAACGGCTGCAGTTCCCTGCTGTTCTACCCCGAGCCCGGCCTGCCGTTCACGCCGGAAAAAGCTCACCTTCAATACCGTGACGTCACCCTCACCACTGCCGACGGCATAAAGCTCCACGCCTGGTGGCTACCGGCCAACCCCGGAGTGCCGCTCAAGGGAACGGTGCTGCACCTGCATGGCAACGGCGGCAATCTGGCCTGGCATCTGGGCGGCAGTTGGTGGTTGCCCGAGCAGGGCTACCAAGTGCTGTTGGTGGACTATCGCGGTTATGGCTTGTCGGAGGGGAAGCCATCATTACCGGCGATCTACCAGGATTTGGACGCGGCGTTCCAATGGATCGACAAGGCTCCCGAAACCCAAGGCCAGCCGTTGATAGTACTGGGCCAGAGCCTGGGTGGCGCATTGGCGGTGCATTACCTGGCCGCCCACCCGGAGCGCCAACCCCGGCTCAAGGCGCTGGTGCTGGACGGCGTGCCCGCCAGTTATCGTGACGTAGGACAATTCGCCCTGAGTACCTCCTGGTTAACATGGCCGTTTCAGGTGCCGTTGTCCTGGCTGGTCCCGGACGCCGACAGTGCCATTTACGCCATGCCCCGGCTGACAGGAGTACCCAAGCTGCTGTTCCACAGCCTGGATGACCCGATTGTGCCGGTGGCCAACGGGATCCGCCTGTACCAGGCCGCACCGCCACCCAGGGTGTTGCAGTTGACCCGCGGCGGGCATGTGCAGACCTTTGCCGACAAGACCTGGCAAACCGTGATGCTGCGTTACCTGGATGACCCTCAGCACTTCAACGGCCTGCGTCGCCTGGGCGAAATCCCGAATTACCCGATTCCTAAAGTTGACTCATCAGAGAGCCCGCAATGAGCGAAGAACGCAATATGATCCCGCTGATCCTCACCGGTATCGGCACCATCATCGGTACTGTCGGTTGCCTGTGGTATTACGGCTACCTGCACTTCGCCAAGCCGGAAGATGCGTTGTTGCTCAGCGACTTCACCATGCTCAAGACCGTGCCCGGCGAGGACTACAAGATCTCCCTGGCGCCAGCCGCTCAGGTGGCGCAATGCGTGGATGGTGTACTGGTGATGTTCGACACTGAGCAGAAAGGCCTGAGCGGTGTGTTGGTGAATAACAAGAAACAGGCTGTGCGCTGCCTGGGGCAGGAAACACCACAACTCCAGCAGTAAGCCGGACGCATCGCACCTGGAATATCTGGAACCGTTTTGCGTAACAGACCACTCAAGGGCTTGTCAGCGTTCATGGTGAGATTTGCGAACCGCCAGCCAGGGGAGTGTCATGGTTATGTTGGGTGAGATAAGCGCGATAGACAGGATGTTGAAGATGTCCAGGACGCAGGAGCTCGTTGAAGCGCTCCGTGAAGCCGTCGACGATATCGCGAAAAAGGAGCAGGGGGAGCGGTCCCAGGAGAAACCTGGCTATGCAGGCTTCGAAAGCGACAAGCGTCCGATCAAATTCTAAGTGTGAAAAACCCACCGTTCCTGGTGGGTTTTTTATTTTCATCCCAACATTTATTACCAGCGTATACCGTCGGGAACTGATAGCTGTCAGCGACCACTGCTATATCGGTCAGGAGATCAAACCCGGACTCATGGGAAATTAAATTTGGAGTGAAATAATGAGATTGGACTCGTTGATGAGTACGGTTTTGATGAATACCCTCGCGACTATTCACACGACATGGAATGTTTTTACAGGGCAGGGTAGAGGTGGCAGGTGGAGCGGCAACACACTTCATTACTCCCGCTCTCAACCGAGCCAGCAACCAAGGTTTTCCGGCGCCCAACCGCCGGCGTTGCAACAACCGTCTACGGTCAACCATATCAACTATGTGTTCAACACGAATTATGTGAGTGTCGGGGATGTTAAGTCATCCCAGGTCGGCGTGCACGTCAATAGCGGCAACGGCAGTATGAATAACGGCAATTTCGGGAACTATGGAAATAACGGCAACAGCGGAAGTGGCAGCCGTTATGCCAATCACGGTAGCAACGGCAATCTTCGAAATTCCGCAAGCGCCAGGTTCTCCCAGCCTGGCCTGGCCTAGCGCATTCGCGCCTGAGGCGTCAAAGTTCAGAGCGTATTAATACAGTGTGGCTTGTTATGGCCTGGTTTATAAATTATTCAGTTTGGAGAGGGTATCAATATGACTCAGCGATTAGGCTCGCGATATGACCACTACACTCAATCTTATCCGCGTTATTCTGATGAGCACACTTGGAAGACGGTGGGAGGGCAACGGGTATGGGGTCGTGCACAAGGTGGCCGTGATAACGGTAACTACGGTAACTACGGCAATAACGGAAATCGCGGCGCACACAGTCACTATGCAAATCACGGGCAGAACGGCAATGAAATGATCGGGCGGTGGAGGGACTCGCTCGGTGACTACGCGGGTTTCGGCAACTACGGAAACTATGGGAATAATGGCAACTTCGGCGGGTTCAGCAGTTACATCAACTCTGGTCAGAACGGCAATCGCCGTGTGGGTATCAACTACTAAAATCTCAGTGCCTTTCAAATACACAAGAAATTAAAAAGCCCCGTCTATATAGACGGGGCTTTTAGGGCATCCAGCATCAGTTGGCGACGGAAGACCGTGGCTTGACCGGCTGGTTGTCGTTGGAGATGGTTACTTCAACGCGGCGGTTCATGGCACGACCGGAAACGCTGCCGTTATCGGCAACCGGGTATTCTTTGCCATAACCCTGGGTCACGATGCGCGAGATATCCACGCCCTGTTGCGCCAGTGCGCGTTGTACGGAGGCCGCACGACGCTCCGACAGGCTCTGGTTGTACGCATCGGAACCGGTGCTGTCGGTGTAGCCTTCGACGATCACTTTACGGTCCGGGTTATCGCGCAGGAACTGCGCCAGCTTGGTGATGTTCACCAGGCCGCTGGATTTCAGGTCGGACTTGTTGGTGGCGAACAGCACGTCACCGAAGGTCACCAGGGTGCCACGATCGGTCTGCTTGGCGTTCAAGCTGTCTTGCAGTTGCTTGATCTGCGCGTCACGGGCTTCCAGCAGGGCGCGGGCGCGTTCGTCACCGGCATTTTTCAGCTTGGCTTCGGATTCGCGCAGCACGATGGTGTCTTTGGCCACTTCAACGCGCTGGTTGGTCAGGTAGGCGAGTTGGTCAACTTTCTTCTCGTCTTCCTTGTCGCGGTAGGCCTTGTCTGCCTTGTCCAGCCATTCGCTGGCGTCTTTGGTCTCCAGCGCCGCGAGCTTGGTGGCCTGCGGGTTGGTCTGCAGGGAAGAGAAGTTGGTCCGTGCGTTTTCCAGGTTCGCGTTAGGCGGGGTGGAGCAGGCCGCCAGGGCAACGCTCATCGCCAGCAGGGCAGGGATCATCAATTGTTTACGCATAGTCGTGTCGTCCTTTCAATTCGATATCAAGTGCGAAGCAGTCAAGGGGCGTCTTACTTCGGCTGGATAGCAGCCGGACGCATGCCTTCCCTACGCAGTTCGTCAACAGCCTTCTGGGAATCCTTCACAGCCTGTTGAGCCTTGGCAGCCTGGGCCTTGCGCTCTGCGACGCGAGCGTCCCACTCGGCTTGTTCAGCCAACTGGCGAGCTTTGTCGTAGTTCTTGTCGTGCATGGCGATTTCAGCTTCTTTGAGCTTGTCCTGAGCCGACTTCATTTCCACAGCCGCAAACTCAGTGCCGCCAGCGCTGACTGCGCTGTTGACTGCGGACTGGGTCACCGCGTACTGCTCGGTCGGAGGGTTGCCGGCGCAGCCCGCCAGAACGAAGCTGGTGCCGATTGCCAGCGCGGCCAATTTGAGCCCGCGCAGGTGGTTAAACGAGGATTTGGCAGTGCTGGTCTTCATCGTCTTCAACTCCATTGGATAACTCCTGAAAAACATCAAAATCCATGTCACTGGTACTCGGCCGGGGCTTCAGGGTGATGTACAAAAAGCCCTTTAAAACGGCCGTTCCAAGTGATGGCTTACTGGCTGTGACCGGAGGCTTTTTTCAAAAGTTCAGAGAAGATGGCGATTTGCCTAAAAAAATATCTGACTGTTCGGTCAGCGAAAAAACTTGGAACTTCTGCGTTGCGCAGCGGTACGTCGGACCCATAAAGAGTCCGGCGTACAAGGGGTTTCAGTGGTTCGGTTTGTCGCTGCTTGCTGACAAGTCATGCAGATAGCGACGCGACAGTGTCAGAAAGCGCGGAGTAGGGCCGACATCTTCGTACAGCGGGTCGCCCTCTTCATCAGTCGCGATCACCTGCTGCCCCTTGATATACGGAAAGCTGGCTTCCAGCTCTTCCAGTGCGGCGCCGATCAGTTCGCCGAGCAGTTCTTCGGTGCTGCGCTTGGGGTACATCTCGGCGATCGCTGCCAGGCGTGCCGCAGCTTCCACATCCAGATGGATGGCGTACTCGGTCTTGGTCAGGCGACCCTTGGCGTTCTCTTCCCAATGCTGGGCCAGTTCTCGGATTTTCATGGCAACCTCAGTAAAGCCTGCGATAGCAGGCGGTGATGAGTGACCCGCCGCTCGCGCGGATAAACGCGGCGACTTAGTGTTGAGACTAGCTGCAACTCGCAAGGTTTAAAGTCTTGTCATAAATGAGCGCTGGCGGCACTCTGGCAAACCTGCGCGTCCCGGATTTCTGGCTGGAGATTGGCTGATGAGTGATATCGATGCACGCTTGCGTGAGGATGTTCACCTGCTGGGTGAACTGTTGGGCAACACCATTCGAGAGCAATACGGCGATGATTTCCTCGACAAGATCGAGCAGATCCGCAAGGGCGCCAAGGCCGACCGCCGTGGCGCAGGCGATGAACTGAGCACCAGCCTCAACCAGTTGCAGGAAGATGAGCTGCTACCGGTCGCCCGTGCCTTCAACCAGTTCCTCAACCTGGCCAACATTGCCGAGCAGTATCAGCTGATTCATCGACGCGATGAGTCGCAACCGGCACCCTTCGAATCCCGCGTATTGCCTGAGTTGCTGGCGCGCCTGCAAGCCGAAGGCCACAGCAACGAATCCCTGGCCCGCCAGTTGGGGCGCCTGGAGATCGAACTGGTCCTCACCGCCCACCCCACCGAAGTGGCGCGCCGCACCCTGATCCAGAAATACGATGCCATCGCCGCCCAATTGGCACTGCAGGATCACCGCGACCTCACCACGGCCGAGCGTGAGCAGATCCGCCAGCGCCTGCAACGCTTGATCGCCGAGGCCTGGCACACCGAAGAAATCCGCCGCACCCGGCCCACGCCGGTAGACGAAGCCAAGTGGGGGTTCGCGGTGATCGAGCATTCGCTGTGGCACGCTATTCCCAATTACCTGCGCAAGGCCGACCAGGCCCTGCACGCCGCCACAGGCCTGCGATTGCCGCTGGAAGCGGCGCCGATCCGCTTTGCGTCCTGGATGGGCGGCGATCGTGACGGCAACCCGAATGTCACTGCACCGGTCACCCGCGAAGTGTTGCTGCTGGCGCGCTGGATGGCTGCGGATCTGTACCTGCGCGATATCGATCACCTGGCCTCCGAGCTGTCGATGCAGCGCGCCAGCCCGGCGTTGCAGGCCAGGGTCGGCGACAGCGTCGAACCCTATCGTGCCTTGCTCAAGCAACTGCGTGAACGCCTGCGTGCCACGCGCCAATGGGCGCATACGGCGTTGAGCAGCAGCACGCCAGCGCCTGCCGAGGTATTGCAGAACAACCGCGACCTGCTGGAGCCGCTGGAGCTGTGCTACCAGTCGCTGCACGAATGCGGCATGGGCGTGATCGCTGATGGGCCGTTGCTCGATTGCCTGCGGCGGGCGGTGACTTTCGGCCTGTTCCTGGTGCGGTTGGATGTGCGCCAGGATTCCAGTCGCCATTGCGCGGCCATGACCGAAATCACCGATTATCTTGGTCTCGGTCGCTACGAGGACTGGAACGAAGAGATGCGCATCAGCTTCCTGATGAAGGAACTGGCCAACCGTCGACCGTTGCTGCCGGGTTATTTCAAACCGTCGGCGGATACCGCCGAGGTGCTCAACACCTGCAAGGAAATCGCCGCGGCCCCGGCGGCGTCCCTGGGCTCGTATGTCATCTCCATGGCCGGCGCTGCGTCGGACGTGCTGGCGGTGCAGTTGCTGCTTAAAGAGTCAGGCGTGCAACGGCCGATGCGCGTGGTGCCGCTGTTCGAAACCCTGGCCGACCTGGATAACGCCGGCCCGGTGATCGAGCAACTGTTGCTGCTGCCGGGCTACCGCGCGCGGCTGCAAGGCCCGCAGGAAGTGATGATCGGCTACTCGGATTCGGCCAAGGACGCCGGCACCACTGCCGCTGCCTGGGCGCAGTACCGGGCGCAGGAACGCCTGGTGGATATCTGCCGTGAACAGCAAGTGGAACTGCTGTTGTTCCACGGGCGTGGTGGCACCGTGGGGCGTGGCGGCGGCCCGGCCCACGCGGCGATCCTGTCGCAGCCGCCTGGGTCGGTGGCGGGGCGCTTCCGTACCACCGAACAGGGCGAGATGATCCGCTTCAAGTTCGGCCTGCCGGATATTGCCGAGCAGAACCTCAACCTTTACCTGGCCGCCGTGTTGGAGGCGACCCTGTTGCCACCGCCGCCGCCCGAACCGGCCTGGCGCCATTTGATGGACGAATTGGCGGCAGACGGTGTCAGCGCTTACCGCGCCGTGGTGCGCGAGAATCCGCAGTTCGTCGAGTATTTCCGCCAGTCCACGCCGGAACAAGAGCTGGGCCGTTTGCCGTTGGGCAGCCGCCCGGCCAAGCGCCGTGCGGGCGGGATTGAAAGCCTGCGTGCGATTCCGTGGATCTTCGGCTGGACCCAGACCCGTCTTATGCTACCGGCCTGGCTGGGCTGGGAAGCGGCGCTGAGCAAGGCCCTGGAACGTGGTGAAGGCGACTTGCTGGGGCAGATGCGTGAGCAGTGGCCGTTCTTCCGCACCCGCATCGACATGCTGGAAATGGTGCTGGCCAAGGCCGACGCCGACATCGCCCGTCTGTATGACGAGCGCCTGGTGCAGCCGGACCTGTTGCCACTGGGTGCGCATTTGCGCGACCTATTGTCGCAGGCCTGCAAGGTGGTGCTTGGCCTGACTGGCCAGTCGCAGCTGCTGGCCCATAGCCCGGACACCCTGGAGTTCATCCGCCTGCGCAACACCTACCTCGACCCGCTGCACCTGTTGCAGGCCGAGTTGCTGGCGCGTTCGCGCCAGCAGGAAGCGGCACAGGACAGCCCTCTGGAACAGGCGCTGCTGGTCTCCGTGGCCGGTATTGCCGCCGGTTTGCGTAATACCGGCTAAGGTTTTTTGCATGTTCTCAACGGCTTGCAGATAAACCACGGCGGCCGCCCTGAAAAGGGCGGTCGGCGTTTATGGCGTCGGGTTGCACCCAGGCACACCCTACCTATGACGTAAGCGCTGCACGGGTTCCTGCGACTTTTGGCGGCTTGTGTGCTTAAGGCCTGCTGTGTATCTTGATCAGCCTTTGGCCGTTTGGGCGGCCCGAATTCTATTTTTACGCGATTGGCCCGCCGCGGCGAATCCGAGCGTCATCTCTATAAAAAATTGAGGAGCACATCAATGCGCGTCATTCTGCTGGGAGCTCCCGGGGCCGGTAAAGGTACTCAGGCAAAGTTCATCACTGAAAAATTCGGCATTCCACAAATCTCCACCGGCGACATGCTGCGCGCGGCCGTCAAGGCCGGCACCGAGCTGGGCCTGATCGCCAAGAGCGTGATGGACAGCGGTGGCCTGGTTTCCGATGACTTGATCATCAACCTGGTCAAGGAACGCATCAGCCAGGAAGACTGCAAGAACGGTTTCCTGTTCGACGGCTTCCCGCGCACCATTCCCCAGGCTGAGGCCCTGGTGAAGGCCGGCGTCGAGCTGGATGCCGTGGTCGAAATCGCGGTTGAAGACGAAGAAATCGTCCAGCGTATCGCCGGTCGTCGCGTCCACGAAGCCTCGGGGCGCGTGTATCACACCGTCTACAATCCGCCAAAGGTGGAAGGCAAGGACGACGTCACCGGCGAAGACCTGGTGCAGCGCAAAGACGACACCGAAGAAACCGTGCGTCATCGCCTGTCGGTCTACCATTCCCAGACCAAGCCGCTGGTGGACTTCTACCAGAAGCTGTCCGCCGCCCAAGGCAAGCCGAAGTACAGCCACATTCCTGGCGTCGGCTCGGTTGAGGCGATCACCGCCAAAGTGCTGCAAGCACTGAGCTGATCCCTCGACCGGCTTCATGGATAACGGCCCGCTTGCGGGCCGTTGTTGTTTATACTGGCGCACTTTTTTTCGACTTGGACACCTACACCGATGAGCACCCTGCTGGCCCTGGACACCGCGACTGAAGCTTGCTCCGTTGCCTTGCTGCACGATGGCAAGGTAACGAGCCACTACGAGGTGATCCCGCGCCTGCACGCGCAGAAGCTGTTGCCGATGATCAAGCAACTGCTGGAAGACGCCGGCACCACTCTGGCTGCGGTCGATGCCATCGCCTTCGGTCGCGGACCGGGTGCATTCACGGGTGTGCGTATCGCCATTGGCGTGGTGCAGGGCCTGGCGTTTGCGCTGGAGCGTCCGGTGTTGCCGGTGTCCAACCTGGCCGTGCTGGCCCAGCGCGCCTTGCGTGAACATGGCGCGCATCAGGTGGCGGCGGCTATCGATGCGCGCATGGATGAAGTCTATTGGGGTTGCTACCGCGAAACGGCGGGCGAGATGCGTCTGGTCGGCGTGGAAGCCGTGCAACCGCCGGAGTCATCGCAATTGCCAGCCGACGCCAGCGGCGATTGGTTCGGGGCTGGTACTGGTTGGGGGTATGGCGAGCGCCTCGCTGTGCCGTTGGTGGGCCAGGACGCGGCGATGTTGCCTCACGCCGAGGACTTGCTGACATTGGCACGTTTTGCCTTTGCGCGTGGCGAGGCGATTCCGGCCGACCAGGCGGCGCCGGTCTATCTGCGCGATAAAGTGGCGCAGACCAAGGCAGAGCGCGGCCTTTAATTGTGGCGAGCGGGTTTGCCCCGCATTGGGCTGCGAAGCAGCGCTAAAATCCCCCAAACTTGCACCAATCGTCAGAATTTCCCCTGGGTTTTAAACCTTTTTCAAATTATGTGTTCTAGTTATCACCAGAGCATTTGCGCACTACGGACAGTGCTGCCAAAATGCCATTACTGATAGCGAGTTCGCGCCCATGCGTATTGATGGCTTTTCCTCACAGTCTTACCCAATCAAGCGCAAGCCGCGTAAGGCGAACGTCACGGTGGATGAGTCGGTCGAGGACTCGCCGGACTTCATCGAAGTCCAAGCCGATGCGCAAGCCAACGCCCAAGCCCGTATCAGCGGTCTTCCCGCCCGTCAGCAAGACATGGTCTTCCCGCGCTCCATGAGCAAAAGCGTCGCCACCGCCCTGGCCAGCTACCTGACCACCGCCGGCTTTGTCGAATGGGATATGGAAGTGCTGGGCCTCGACATCCATATCTGATGCGTCTGCCTTACTACCTCGGTTGCCCGTCCTGGAGTGAAAATGCCTGGCGCGAGTACCTGTACCCCGCCGATGCCCGTTCCAGCGATTACCTCGCGCTGTACTCCCAGGTCTTCAACGCCGTTGAAGGCAACACCACGTTTTACGCTCGCCCCTCCGCCGCCACCGTGCAGCGCTGGGCCGAAATCATGCCTGAGGACTTTCGCTTCACCGCCAAATTTCCCGGTGATATCAGCCACAGTGGCAACCTGATCGAGCAGCTACCGGCAGCGGAAAGCTTCGTGGGCTTGATGAGCCCGTTGGGTGAGCGGGTATCGCCGCTGTGGTTGCAACTGCCCGCGTCTTTCACCCCGCAGCGCCTGGGGGAGTTGGCAGGCTTTATCGATGGCCTGGAGCGGCCGATGGCGGTGGAAGTGCGCCACCTGGAATTCTTCGCCAAGGGGGATGCCGAGCGCATGCTTAACCGTTTGTTGCGTGACCGCGGCGTGGAGCGCATCTGCCTGGATCCGCGTGCGTTGTTCAGTTGCACGTCCACCTCGGCCGCCGTGCTGCACGCCCAATCCAAAAAGCCCAAGGTGCCACCCCGCCCGGCGGCGCTGACGCAGTTTCCCCAGGTACGCTTTATTGGCCATCCCGAATTGGAGGCCAACGATTCGTTCCTGATGCCATGGGTGGAAAAAGTCGCGGGCTGGATCGAAGAAGGGCGCACCCCCTACGTGTTCCTGCACACCTCGGATAACCGCCTGGCCGCGCAACTGGCCCTGCGTTTCCACGATCAACTGATGGCGCGCCTACCAGGCCTGCAGCCCCTGCCCGTGCTGGATCGTGCCCCCGCCGTGGAGCAACTGGGGTTACTCTAGGGCTCCTTTTTCCGCCAGGAGCCCGACATGGATGCCCAAACCCTTCGCGCCGAAACCTTCAAGGCCTTGCATGAGCGCGACCGCGCATTCGTGATGCCCAACCCGTGGGATGCGGGCTCCGCTGTAATGTTGGCCAGCCTGGGTTTCGAAGCGCTGGCTACCACCAGTGCAGGCTACGCGTTCAGCCTGGGGCGACCGGATGCGGAAGGCGCGTTGTCCCTGGAGGACACGTTGGTCAATGCCGGTATGATCGCCAACGCCACCCCGTTGCCGGTGGCCGCCGACCTGGAAAACGGCTTCAGCGACACCCCTGAAGGCTGCGCCCAGACCATCCTGCGCGCAGCGGGAGTCGGCATTGTCGGCGGCTCCATCGAGGACGCCACGGGCATTGCCGCCGACCCGATCTATCCCTTCGAACTTTCGGTCGAGCGTGTGGAAGCCGCCGTCGCCGCCGCCCGCAGCCTGCCTTTTGCCTTCACCCTGACGGCCCGTGCGGAAAACCTCCTGCATGGCCGCCTGGATTTGCCCGACACCATCCGCCGTCTGCAAGCCTACGCCGAAGCCGGTGCCGACGTGCTGTATGCGCCGGCCCTGCGCAGTGCCGAGGAAGTGCTGGCGGTGGTCAAGGCCGTGGCGCCCAAGCCGGTGAATGTGTTGATGTCCGGTGGCTTGAACCTGAGCGTGGCGCAGTTGAGCGAGATGGGCGTGCGGCGGATCAGCGTCGGCTCGGCGCTGGCGTTGGCCGCCTATGGTGAGTTCTATCGCGCAGCCCAGGAAATCTATGAACGGGGCACGTTCACCTTTACCGAGCGCAAGATGCCGTTCAGCCAGGCCAACCAGTTCTTCAAGGGCTAGGCGGTGCGTTTTTTCAAAGTCATGGGCATGCTGCTGATCCTGGCGGGTGCCGTTGCCGTGGGTGTCTGGCGTGGATGGGTCCCACTGCCGGCCGATTGGAACCCATGGGCGCCGCTGGACGTGCGGGCGACCCCTAACGTGTTGACCCGCTACAAATTGGGTCGTCTGCAGGATGATCCGGCATTGTGCGACCAGGTGCTGGAAACCTCGGGCCTGCGCGTCAGTCATCAGGCGGACTCGCCGGCAGATGCCGCTTGCCCCCTGCGCAATACCTTGCGCGTACAGGGTTCGGCGGTGGGGCTGAGCAGCAGTTTTCTCGCCAGTTGCCCACTGGCGGTGGCGTTCGCCCTGTTTGAGCGTCACAGCTTGCAACCGGCGGCCCAGTCGGTATTCGGCCAGGCAGTGACGCGGGTCGATCACCTGGGCAGCTTTGCCTGTCGCAATATGTATAACCGTGCCGAAGGGCGACTCAGCCAGCATGCGTCGGCCAATGCGCTGGATATTGCCGGCTTTCGCCTGGCGGATGGGCGCAGCATCAGCGTGCTCAAGGACTGGCCGGGGGAGGGCGATAAGGCGCGGTTCCTGCGTCAGGTCCGCGACAGTGCCTGTGATGATTTCAATGTCGTGCTGAGCCCTGACTACAACGCCGCGCACCGCAACCACTTCCACCTGGATATGGGGCGTTGGTGGGTGTGTCGCTGAGACTCAGGCGGCCAGGCGCAGGTTCTGGGTGACCAGTGGGCGAGCCCAGTAGTAATCGAAATCCAGGGCCTTTTGTTGCGCGACCAGCTCTTCTTCCGGGAATGGCGTGGCAGGTGGAGGCAGCAGGTCCAGTTCGAATTCTGCGATGGGCAGGTGCAGAGGGCGCGGCTCCGGGGCTGGGCCCGGTTCCGGCAGCGGCTGGCCGGCCGTCAGCACGATGGGGCGGACCCAGCCGCTTTCGAAATTCTGCTGGCGTTGCTGCGCGACGATTTCTTCTTCCGGATACGGTGTGGCGGCCGGTGGCAGCAAGTCAGTCTCGAACTCGGCAATCGGCAGGAACAGCGGCTCCGGCGGGGCAATCTCGGTATCTTTCACGTCGCACTCACGCTGGGTGAGGATCTGCGACAGCAGGTCGGCGCCTTCGCTGGGTTCTACCGCCGGGTCCGCCGGTGCTGGCGCCTGCACGGCGAGCGTGTCCGGCGTATCGCCGAGCTGCTCGGCCAGTGCCCGGGCGAAGAAGTCCTGCCACACATGACTCACCCCGGCCAGCGCTTGAGTATTGCGCAGGCCGTAGTGGTTGTGGGTCGGCAGTACACCGATGGTTAGGGGAAGAATGTCTGACATTTTTCTCGGTCGACGCTCAGCTCTGGCAAAATACCTGACTGTTGTTTTTATCGGCCGCTGTTTGCCGATCCTTAATATTTTTGAGCGTAGCGATTGATGAGCGAACAACCAGCGGCCAGCCGCATCCAGGTCGAGGCCTTGGGCAAGTTTTTCCAGGCCCGCGCCGAGCAATGGGCGCAGCGGCTTGGCTTGCCGTTGCTGCAGGCGGATGCGGACTTTTCCCTGCAAGTGGGGGAGCATGGCCTGCAATTGCAACAGCTCGGGCCTGATGCACCGGGGCCGGTGCGCGTGGATTTTGTCGAGGGTGGCGCGGCGCATCGGCGCCTCTATGGGGGCGGTAGCGGGCAGATGATCGCCAAGGCCGTGGGCATCGCCCAAGGCGTGCGCCCACGGGTACTCGACGCTACGGCTGGCCTTGGCAAGGACGCCTTCGTACTGGCCAGCCTGGGTTGCGAGATGAGCCTGATCGAGCGCCAGCCGCTGATCGGCGCCTTACTCGAAGATGGGCTGGCGCGCGGCGCGGAGGATTTTGAAGTGGCGCCGATTGTGGCGCGCATGAAGCTGCTCAAGGGCAATTCCATCGACGTGATGCGTAACTGGGAAGGCGAGCCGCCCCAGGTGATCTACCTCGACCCGATGTTCCCGCACCGTGAGAAAACTGCCCTGGTGAAGAAGGAAATGCGCCTGTTCCGGCCGCTGGTTGGCGATGATCCTGACGCCCCCGCGCTACTGGCCGCCGCCCTGGCCCTGGCCAGCCACCGCGTGGTGGTCAAGCGCCCGCGCAAGGCGCCGTGCATTGACGGGCCAAAGCCGAGCCATGCGCTGGATGGCAAATCCAGTCGCTATGACATCTACCCTAAAAAAGCACTCAAGCCTTAAGCCACAAGCTGCAAGCTAAAGTGCTTTCAGCTTGCAGCTAACAACTTACCGCTGCCTCTCTCCTATAAGCCCGCATAAACAGCCCCACCACCTCCTGTACATGGGCTTCGGCGGCTTCTTCGCTCAGTTGCCCGCCGCAGCCATAAAGCAAGCAGAAATTCGCCGTGCCTTTGAGCAGGCAGAAGAAGTGCTCGGCCGCCGTAAATGGCTTGTCGATGCTCAGCGCGCCGCTCTGGTTGATCTTGCCGAGCAGGCGTTCCATGCCCTGCAGCATGCGCATGGGGCCGGCCTCGAAGAAGATCTGCGAGAGTTTCACGTCCTGGTTGCCGGTGGTCATCATCAGGCGATGCAGGTTGACCGACTCTTCACTGTTGATCAGCCGATGGAACCCCCGCGCGATATTCAACAGCACAGTTTGTACGGGTATGCCCTCGGGCAACTCGAAGTACATCACCGGCAGTTGTTCTTCGCACTTGGCCACCACCGCGGCGGTGAACAAGGTCTCTTTATCGTTGAAGTGGCTATAGACGGTCAGTTTCGACACGCCAGCTTCCAGTGCCACCGCGTCCATGCTGGTACTGGCGTAGCCATTGCTCAAAAACAGGATTTTCGCTGCTTCGAGGATTGCCTGGCGTTTTGCCATGTCCTTGGGGCGCCCGGGGCTATTGGTGTTCAGAGGATTGTCGGACATTTTCACCTTTAATACTGGACTGGCGAGTTTGGTATTAATACCATACCTGCCAGTATAATTATTCCTAGCTCTACTCGCGAAAGGTCCTACAGCATGCGCAGCACCTTCCTGCCCTTTGCTTTGCCTGTCAGTTTGGTCGTGCTGTTGGCCGCCTGCGGCCATGAAGAAGCGGCCCAGGTTACCATCCGCCCAGCCATGGTGGTGCAGCCTCAGCCTTCTTCGCAGTCGATGGACAGCTACCCCGGCGAAGTGCGCGCCCGCTATGAACCGGACCTGGCCTTTCGCATCGGTGGCAAAGTCAGCAAGCGTTTGGTGGAGGAGGGCGAAAGGGTCAAGGCCAACCAGCCGCTGGCGGAGCTGGACCCTCAGGACGTGCGCCTGCAACTGGAAGCGACCCGCGCCCAGGTTGCCGCCGCTGAGGCCAACCTGAGCCTGGTGCGGGCCGAGCGCGACCGCTACAAGAGACTGATGGACCGTCAGATGGTCAGCCGTTCCCAGTACGACAATTCCGAAAACCTCTACCGATCCGGTGAAGCACGCCTCAAGCAGATCAAGGCCGAGTTCGACGTGGCCAGCAACCAGGCCGGCTATGCCGTTCTGCGTGCACCTCAGGACGGGGTGGTGGCCAAGCGTGCGGTGGAAGTCGGCCAAGTGGTGTCCGCCGGGCAAACTGTGTTTACCCTGGCGACCGATGGTGAGCGCGAAGTGCTGATCAGCCTGCCGGAACAAGGTTTCGGCCGCTTCAAGATCGGCCAGCCGGTCTCTGTGGAGTTGTGGAGCCAGCCGGATCAGCGTTTTACTGGGCGTATTCGCGAGCTGTCACCGGCGGCCGATCCCAAGTCGCGCACGTTTGCGGCGCGTGTGGCGTTCACCGGCGGCAAGGTCCCGGCCGAACTGGGCCAGAGCGCACGGGTATTCATACAGGTCGACGGCGATGTTCCGTTGTCGGTGCCGCTGTCTGCCCTCAGTGCGGAGAACGGTGCGTCCTACGTATGGCGCGTCCAGCCCGACAACACGCTCAAGCGCACGCCGGTGCGCATCGGTGCCTTCGGTGAGAAAACCGTCCCGGTCCTGGAAGGCCTGGCCCCGACGGATTGGGTGATCGCCGCCGGTGTGCACGTGCTTCACGAGGGCCAGCAAGTGCGCCCGGTGGACCGCTCCAACCGTGTGGTGAATCTGGCGGCCAAGGAGTAGTCCCCGATGGGTTTCAATCTTTCCGAATGGGCGTTGCGCAATCGCCAGATCGTACTGTTCCTGATGATCCTGCTGGCAGTGGTCGGCACCCTGTCCTACTCCAAGCTGGGGCAAAGTGAAGACCCGCCGTTCACCTTCAAGGCCATGGTGATCAAGACCAACTGGCCTGGCGCAACGGCGCAGGAAGTCTCGCGGCAGGTCACCGAACGCATCGAGAAAAAACTCATGGAGACCGGCGAGTACGAACGTATCGTCTCCTTCTCGCGCCCCGGCGAATCCCAGGTCACCTTCATGGCCCGCGACTCCATGCATTCGGCGCAGATCCCCGAGCTGTGGTACCAGGTGCGCAAGAAGATCAGCGACATCCGCCAGACCTTGCCGCCGGATATCCAGGGGCCGTTTTTCAACGATGAATTCGGCACCACCTTCGGCAATATCTACGCCCTGACCGGCGACGGTTTCGACTACGCGGTGCTCAAGGACTACGCCGACCGCATCCAGATCCAACTGCAGCGCGTGGCGGATGTGGGCAAGGTCGAGTTGCTCGGCCTGCAGGATGAAAAAATCTGGATCGAGCTGTCCAACCTCAAGCTCGCCACCCTCGGCTTGCCTTTGGCGGCGGTGCAACAGGCGTTGCAGGAACAGAATGCGGTGTCCACTGCGGGCTTCTTTGAAACCCCGAGTGAACGTGTGCAACTGCGTGTATCGGGCAACTTCAAGAGCGTGGAAGAGATCCGCAATTTCCCGATCCGCGTGGGTGACCGCACCTTCCGCATCGGTGATGTGGCCGACATCCACCGTGGGTTCAACGATCCACCGGCACCCCGCATGCGCTACATGGGCGCAGACGCCATCGGCCTGGCCGTGGCGATGCGCGATGGCGGCGACATCCTGGTATTGGGTAAGGCCCTGGAAGGTGAATTCGCACGCCTGCAGAAGAACCTTCCGGCGGGTATGGAGCTGCGCAAGGTGTCGGACCAACCGGCAGCGGTGAAGACCAGCGTCGGCGAATTCGTGCAGGTACTGGCCGAAGCGCTGGCCATCGTGTTGCTGGTGAGTTTCTTCTCTCTCGGCGTGCGCACCGGCATGGTGGTGGCCCTGGCGATTCCGCTGGTGCTGGCGATGACGTTTGCCACCATGTATTACCTCGGCATCGGCCTGCACAAGATTTCCCTGGGCGCACTGGTGCTGGCGTTGGGCTTGCTGGTGGATGACGCGATCATCGCCGTGGAGATGATGGCGATCAAAATGGAGCAGGGCTACGACCGGCTCAAGGCCGCCAGCTTTGCCTGGACCAGTACCGCGTTCCCGATGCTCACCGGTACGTTGATCACCGCCGCCGGCTTCCTGCCGATTGCCACTGCGCAGTCGAGCACCGGCGAATACACCCGCTCGATTTTCCAGGTGGTGACCATTGCGTTGCTCGCCTCGTGGGTGGCTGCCGTAGTCTTTGTGCCCTACCTGGGGGAAAAGCTCCTGCCGGACCTGGCGAAAATTCACGCAGCCAAACATGGCACCGATGGTCCTGACCCCTACGGCACACCGTTCTACCAGCGCGTAAGAGGTTTGGTGGAGTGGTGCGTGCGTCGCCGCAAAACCGTGATCGTCCTGACCCTGTTGCTGTTTATCGGCTCGGTCGCGCTATTCCGTTTTGTGCCGCAGCAGTTCTTCCCGGCTTCCGGTCGCCTGGAACTGATGGTCGACCTGAAGCTGGCCGAAGGCGCCTCCCTGAGCAACACCGCCGAGCAGGTCAAGCGCCTGGAAACCCTGCTCAAGGATCACGCCGGCATCGACAACTACGTGGCGTATGTCGGTACTGGATCGCCGCGTTTCTACCTGCCGCTGGATCAACAACTGCCGGCCGCCAGTTTTGCCCAGTTCGTGGTGCTGGCCAAAACCATCGAAGAGCGCGAAAGCCTGCGTACCTGGTTGATCGAAACCCTCAACGAACAATTCCCCGACCTGCGCTCACGGGTCACCCGCCTGGAAAACGGCCCGCCCGTGGGTTACCCGGTGCAGTTCCGTGTGACCGGCGAACATATCGAAGAGGTCCGCGCGCTCGCCCGCAAAGTGGCGGCCAAGGTTCGCGAAAACCCTCACGTGGTCAACGTGCACCTGGACTGGGAAGAACCGAGCAAGATCGTCTACCTCAATATCGACCAGGACCGCGCCCGCGCCCTCGGCGTGAGCACGGCCAACCTGTCGAAATTCCTGCAGAGTTCATTGACCGGTTCCAGCGTCAGCCAGTACCGGGAGGACAACGAGTTGATCGAAATCCTGCTGCGCGGCACCGTGCACGAACGCACCGAACTGTCATTGCTGCCGAGCCTGGCAGTGCCGACGGACAACGGCAAAAGCGTGGCGCTGTCACAAATTGCCACCCTCGAATACGGTTTCGAAGAAGGCATCATCTGGCACCGCAACCGCTTGCCGACGGTGACCGTACGCGCCGATATCTACGGCAAGGAACAGCCCGCGACGCTGGTCCAGCAGATCCTGCCGACGTTGGAAGGCGTGCGTGCCGAACTGCCGGATGGCTACCTGCTCGACGTGGGCGGGACCGTGGAGGATTCCGCCCGTGGACAGAATTCGGTGAAAGCCGGGGTGCCACTGTTTATCGTGGTCGTGCTGACCTTGTTGATGCTGCAGTTGCGCAGTTTCTCGCGTACCGCGATGGTGTTTCTGACGGCACCGCTGGGCTTGATCGGGGTGACCTTGTTCCTGCTGGTATTCCGCCAACCCTTCGGTTTCGTCGCCATGCTCGGGACCATTGCGCTGTCGGGGATGATCATGCGCAACTCGGTGATCCTGGTGGACCAGATCGAGCAGGACATCAAGGCGGGGCTGGCGCCGTGGCAAGCGATCATCGAAGCCACCGTCCGCCGCTTCCGCCCGATTGTGCTGACCGCCCTCGCGGCGGTATTGGCGATGATCCCGCTGTCGCGCAGTGTGTTCTTCGGGCCGATGGCCGTGGCGATCATGGGCGGGTTGATAGTGGCGACGGCGTTGACACTTTTGTTCTTGCCGGCCCTGTATGCTGCGTGGTTCCGAGTGAGGAAGGACGTCGCGTAATCATGCTGGCCACCGTTTCAGCCCTGATGTTGTTGTTGCTTGCCCCAGGCCCTACCAACACCTTGTTATTTCGTGCCGGTGTGTTGTGTGGCTTGCGGGCTTCGTGGAGGCTGGCATTTGTCGAGTGCCTGGCGTACCTGCTGCAAGTTTCGGTATGGGGCGTGGCATTGCTGTACCTGTCGGCGTACTCGCCATGGGCGCTGAAGGCAACGCAATTGGCGGCAGCCTGCTACTTGCTCTATGTCTCCTACAAGCTTTGGCAGCGTAAGAACAGTGTCATCCACCCCGGTTCCGACCGTTTCTCCGGGCTGTACTTCTTCTGGCTGACGGTGATGAATCCCAAGGGATTGCTGATCGTGTCATTCATTGCACCGTTCGGCACCTTTGCCACGCTACCCGGCTATGCCGGGTTCATGGCCACGCTGGTGCTGGTGGTGATTCCAGTGGGGGCGGGGTGGATCATGCTGGGCAGCCGCTTTGAAGGAATTCAAAAGGCCTGGCTCACGCCATTGAAGATCAACCGTGCGACCTCTATTGCGATTGGCTGCTTTGCCACGCTGATGGTGGGGCGGTTGGCGGAATCGATGGTGAATTGAGGGAGCGCGCGTCTCAGATTTGATGTTTATTGAGATAGTTGCAGTTTTCTGCTGTACTCAAGTCTCAGAAATCGAAAAATTGAGATTTTGATGATCAAGTTGCCACCGAGGGTGCCGGAAGGGGTTTTCGTTTTAATTGGCCAGGAACCCCATCTTCAGCATCTTTCTGACTATATGAAGCTGACTCAGCCAACCGATAGCCAGGGGCGTTACTTACACTTTGATCAACTACGTCACCGCTTCCCAAAGCATTTGGATCAGGCGATATGCTGGGGCATCGTAAAATACGAGCGCTCTCGTCTGTACCAGCAAATATTGCCCGTCGGTACGCCTGAGGCCTGGTGCAAGTTTTTACTGACACCGACCGCACAGCGCGTGGTATCCACGGTCGACAGGTACGCCTCAACTGCAGCACTTGAGTACATGAGCAGCAAGATTGGGAAGGCCGCTCACATCAAGTATCTGCTCAATGATTTGATTGAAGATGAAGCCATCAGCAGCAGTCAGCTGGAAGGGGCAGCAACCACGACGCTCGTAGCAAAAGATATGTTGAAAAGAGAGCGGCTACCCAGAACACCCGATGAAAAAATGATCATTGGTAATTACCGGATGATGCGTTTCGCTTGGGATAAGAGAAACGCTCCTCTCAGTGCCGAACTGATCGCTGAAATGCATGAGGTGGGTGTTCAAGGCATTGACGATGACAAATATTCTCCCGGCAGCTTTCGTCTAAATGATGACGTAGTTGTCCAAGATGGTGATAGCAATGTGGTCCATACGCCCCCTCCTGCAGAAGGCATCGCCAAAAGATTGGGGCGATTAGCTGACTGGATCAACACCTGCCACGACGACGCTACGACAAGCCGCTACCTCCATCCGTTGATCAAAGGTATTTCTCTGCATTTTGCGCTGGGTTACGAGCACCCTTTTCGGGATGGCAATGGTCGCGTGGCGCGTGCGTTGTTTTATTGGTTTATGTTTAAAAGCGATTACGCGGCATTCAGGTATATCTCCATCAGTGTTCTGCTTAAGAATGCCGCCGTTCAGTACGGTACGTCTTACCTCTATACCGAGACAGATGAACTGGATCTGACTTACTTTATTGACTACCAGTGCTCTGTGGTCCAGCGGGCGGTTGATAGCTTCAAGGCGTCTTACGAAAAAAGTGTTAAGGAGGCTGAGTCGTTCGAGCAATGGCTCTGGGAGTCAGGGCTTTACAAAGAGTTGAACGAGAAACAGAAGACTGTATTTCAGGTCGCCAAGAGTGGCACCGCGAAGCAGTTCACTGCGGTCAATGTGAAGGAAAATCTGGGCTGTTCCTACAACACGGCGTCAGCCGTCCTGAACGGTCTTGTTGAATTGAACATCTTCGTCAAGAAGAAGCAGGGTCGTGAATGGGTTTTTTCAATGCGTGATCAAGCAGAAATACAAAAAAACTGGTTGAAGACTTCTCGTTAATTTAACGAATGCCCACGTCTTCTTGAACCGTGGGCATTACGGGTATTACAGCGCCCCAAACACCTTCTTCGCCAAACTGGTAGCCGCCGCCGCCGGGTTCTCGCGAATGGTTTCTTCCTGCTTGGCAATCATCTTGAACAACCCGTCCAGTGCCTGCTCGGTCACGTAGCTCTCCACATTGGCGCTCTTGGCGTCCACCGCACCGAAAGCCGCAGCCTTGCCGGCGAGGGCATTGTACTGCTGGGCTACGCCGACCTTGTCGGTAGCCGCCTTGACGATGGGCAGGAACTTGGCGCGGATCTGTTCACGGCTGCTTTTGTTCAGGTACTGGGTAGCGGAATCCTGGCCACCGCTGAGGATGCCCTTGGCGTCCGTCACGCTCATGTTTTTCACGGCATTCACCAGGATCGGCTGGGCCTGGGTCACGGCGGTTTCAGCGGCCTTGTTCATGCTGGTTTCCAGCTGCGTGACCTGGTCACCCATGCCGAACATCTTCAGCTTGTCGGCGACTTTGCCCAGCTTGCCAGGCAGGCCGATCTTCACTTCCGGGTTGTTGCTGAAACCACCGGGTACACCCAGTTGTTTCACGGCGATTTGCGCGCCTTGGGTCAGGGCGTCCTTGAGGCCGCCGCTGGCGTCGCCCTGGGACAGGCTGCTGAGGTCCAGGGCCATGGCGTTGGCACCGAGCAGCAGGCCGGCACACAGGGCAGTCAGGCGAAGGGAGTTACGGAGCATGGGCGCTTCCTTTTTATCGAATTCAGTGGGCCACCGCGTCAACGCGCAGACGCAGTGGTTGAGGATCCTGGCCGTTGAGCTGTACAGCGTGTCGCTCGGTGGTAATAAACAGTAGCTTGCCATCCACTTCGATGCGAGCGCTGACCGAGTAGCTGTGGCCGGGTTTGACCTGGGCCGGGTCGTAGCTCAGGTGAAACGGCAGCGGCACCTGGCCTTTGACCGGGCCTTTCTGCTCGGCGAGGGTCACAGCCGGTGCATCTGCCAGGGAAACGTCTTGCAGGCTCACACTCAAGGTCGCGGTTGGCGGCAGGGCGATGCGTTGCAGGTAGAACACTTCGCCATCGAGGCTGGCCTTGGGGGTGGGGCTCATGGACTGGCAAGCTCCGAGCAGGGCGGTAAGGCCCAGGAGGATGATCTTTTTCACGGTGTCGCTCCTTTTCAACGGCGCCGGCATCCAACCAACGCCTTTTCAAATCTAGCGGTTTTCTTCAGGTTCGATGGGTATTTCGGCCGCGCCATCCACACGATGCAATGCCACCTGGCGAATCGACAGGCGAATATCTGCTGGCAATACGCGCTTGGCCGCGCCTTCGGCCAGTTCGCCGAGCAGGTCGTGATAGCTCAGCTTGCCGGCGTCATCGCGGCGCAGCACATCTTGTTCCAGCAAGGTCTGGATGAAATGTCGGAAAAGGCTCTTGTCGAAGAATTCCGGGGCATTGAGGCCATGCAGGATCGACAGGCGCTGGGCCATGATCGTGCACAGGTCTTCCAGCTCTTCGGCGCTGATGCTGTTCTGGCCGCTGTTGAGCAGCAGCGAAATCGCCATGTAGAAGCGTTGCAGGGTCTGGGCGATGCTCTTGGACAGCAGCGTCAGCAACACGAAGTGCCGTGAACTCGGCGCCGGGCGCAGGTATACGTTGTTTTCGAAACGCAGCAAACCTTGTTCGACGAAGGCTTCCAGCCACTGGTCGATCACGGTATCGAGCTCTTCCAGCGACCAGCGGATAAACAGCTCCGATTGCAGGTACGGGTACAGCGCGTGGGTGTAGCGCTGGATCTGCTCGCGGCTCATCCGCGAGCTGCTCTGGAAGAAACTCGCCAGCAGTGCCGGCAGGGCAAAGATGTGCAGCACGTTGTTGCGGTAGTAGGTCATCAGGACAGCGTTCTGCTCGTCCAGGTACAGAATCTTGCCCAAGGCATCGCTCTGTTCCGACAGCAAATCCATGTCCTTCACATGCTTGATCAGCGCCAGGCCATCACCTTCGGGTAAGGTGGTGTGAGGCGAGTAGGGCACACGGCGCAACAGCGCCAGGTACAGGTCCAACTGGCGCGCCATGGCTTGTTCGTCCAGGGCCAGGCGGGTGGTGGACAGCAGCGCCAGGGCGACCAGGTTCACCGGGTTCACGGCGGCGGCTTCGTTCAAGTGGCGTGCCACCTGTTCGCCGAGGCGGTTGGTGGTTTCGTTGAGCCAGGCCGGCTTGTAGTTCGGCCCCAGCTCCTGGGCACGCCAGTCCGGTTGTTCGCTGTCGAGGAATTCGGCCAGCTTGATCGGTTCGCCGAAGTTGACCGCGACCTGGCCGAAGCGCTGCTTGAGGGCGCCGACCACCTTGAAAATATCGAAGATCGACTCTTTCTTCTTGCTCGCGCCGCGCAATTCACCGAGGTAGGTACGACCTTCGAGTACGCGTTCATAACCGATGTACACCGGCACGAACACGATCGGCATGCGCGATGAGCGCAGGAAGCTGCGCAGGGTGATCGCCAGCATCCCGGTCTTCGGCTGCAGCATGCGCCCGGTACGCGAGCGTCCGCCTTCGACGAAGTACTCCACCGGGAAACCCTTGGTGAACAAGGTATGCAGGTATTCGTTGAACACCGAGGTGTACAGCGGGTTGCCCTTGAAGGTGCGGCGCATGAAAAACGCACCGCCACGGCGCAGCAGGCTGCCGATCACCGGCATGTTCAGGTTGATCCCGGCGGCGATGTGCGGTGGGGTCAGGCCATTCTTGAACAGCAGGTAGGACAGCAGCAGGTAATCGATATGGCTGCGGTGGCAAGGGACGTAGATCACCTCGTAGCCCTGGGCAACCTTTTGCACGCCTTCGATGTTGTTGACCTTGATGCCGTCGTAGATCTTGTTCCAGAACCAGCTCAGCACCACTTCGAGAAAGCGGATCGCGGTGTAGGTGTAGTCCGAGGCGATTTCGTTGCCGTAGCGCAAGGCCTGGGCCTTGGCTTTTTCCGGGCTGATCTTTTCCCGTTCGGCCTCGTCGATGATGGCCTGGCGCACCAGCGGCATGTTGACCAGGCCCTTCACCAGATTGCGCCGGTGTGACAGATCGGGACCGATCACCGCCGTCTTCAGGTTACGAAAGTGCACACGCAGGATGCGTTGGGCCATGCGCACCGTGCGTTCGTGCCCTTTATTGTGCTCGATCAATTCACGCAGGTTGATTGGCGCAGAGAATTGCACGCGGGTCTTGCGACCCAGGATCAGGATGCTCAACAGGCGACGTAGACGCCCGGTGACCGCCCAGCTGTCGGCAAACAACAGCTTCCACGGGCTGGACTCGCTCTCGGGGGACTGGCCCCAGAACACGCTGACCGGAATGATTTGTGCATTCTCTTCGGCGTGCTCGCTGAGGGTATCGACCAGGCGGGTCAGCGTGGGCGGTGCACCACGCTTGTCCTGGCGGCCGAGCCAGTCCGGTTCCGGCGTGAGGTAGAAGAACGCCGCCGGTTCCATCAGCGGGCCGACCGAAACCGGCAGCACCGGGCGCGGCAGGCCGGCCTTGGTGCACTCGGCATCGACCACGGCCAATTCGGTGAGGGAGGGTGATTGCAGGACGTAGAACACCGGCCGGCTGCGGTCCAGGTTGAGGGTTAGGGACGACTGGTTGATCGTCTCCGAGCGAACCCAGAGGTACAACAGTCGGCGCAAGGTGCCAAACACTAGACGGCGGAACGGGGAGCGGGTCATAGGCGTGCTGCTTCAAGTGGAAAAAACCGAGCAGGCGCTCGGGCGGGTAGTGTGCCGTATTCGCCGAAAATCGGCAAAAAAGCAGCGATGTAAACTTGAGTTGATCGTTTTTGAGCCTGTCTTATACTCGGCAGTTCAATGCGACTGACCCAACAATAAAAAACTGTGGGAGCAAAAACAGAATGGCAACGCGTGAAACCGGCAATGTGAAATGGTTCAACGATGCAAAGGGCTATGGCTTCATTCAACGCGAAGACGGCAAGGATGTGTTCGTGCACTACCGCGCCATTCGCGGTGAAGGCCATCGCTCCCTGGCCGAGGGACAGCAGGTGGAGTACGCCGTGGTGAGCGGCGAGAAGGGGTTGCAGGCGGAAGATGTGGTGGGGCTTTAACGCGCGCTGAACCCCTGTTGTGGTGAGCGGGCTTGCCCCGCGTTGGGCTGCGAAGCGGCCCTAATAAGAACGCCGCGTTGTGTCAGGCACTCCGCGGCGTAGGGTTTTAGGGCCGCTTCGCAGCCCAGCGCGGGGCAAGCCCGCTCACCACACAAGCCCTTCCCTCATGCTTTCAGGATCAGGCTGTTTTCCAGGTGATCTGCTCTTCACCGTCCACGCTGATCCGAATCCAGGTATCGGCGCTTTCTTCGCCTTCTTCCTCGACCCAGGTCCCCGGTGCACAACGCACTTCCACGTTCAGTGCGGCAAACGCAGCGCGGGCGCAGGCAATGTCGTCGTCCCACGGCGTCTGGTCACTTTCCAGGTACAGGCTGTTCCATTTGCCGACGGCTTTGGGCAGCCAGGTGACCGGCACGTTGCCGGCCTTGCATTTGTAGGTCTGGCCTTTCTGGACCCAATCGGTGCAAGGGCCCAGGGCGGCGCCCAGCCAGGCGGCAATGGCCTTGTGGTCGACGTCGGCGTCCTTCAGGTAAATCTCGATATCGGGTTGGCGCATGGATGTTCCTCGTTGCGGGATTCGAAAATCCATTCGCGGGTATTGGAAAGGTGTTTATTGAAGCACGAAATAGTCGTAGCGCATCGACACGGTGACCACCAGCGGCTCGGCCGCCTCGATCACTTGTGCACGGCGCTCGGCACTGGCACGCCAGCCGTGAGGCGTCATGGCCAGCAGGTTGGCGCGGTCCCGGGGCTCGGCCAGGTTCAGCGTGAATTCCAATGTTTCGCTGTGCGCCAGGCTCATGCCGTCCGGCACCAGGGCCAGGTGCTTGTCGTCGGTGTATTCACGCACTTCGTCGTACAAGCGCTCGCGCAATTCCATCAGGTGGCCGCTGGTCGGACCGACCTTCATCAGACCGCCGCCGGGGCTGAGCAGGCGCTTGGCCTCTTCCCAGTCCAATGGGCTGAACACGCTGGCGAGAAACTGGCAGCTGCCTGACGCCAACGGCACGCGGGCCATGCTGGCGATCAACCAGGTCAGCGCAGGGTTGCGCTTGCATGCACGCTTGACCGCTTCCTTGGAAATGTCCAGTGCGTAGCCATCGGCGTGGGGCAGGGCGTCGGCGATTTGCGCGGTGTAGTAACCCTCGCCACAGCCGATATCGACCCAGCGCTGCGGCGCGCGTTCGGCGGCCAGTTCGGCCAGGCGCCTGGCCACCGGGGCGTAGTGCCCGGCGTTGAGGAAATCGCGGCGCGCTTCGACCATGGCCAGGTTGTCGCCCGGGTCGCGGCTGTTCTTGTGCTGCACCGGCAACAGGTTCAGGTAACCCTGGCGCGCACGGTCAAAACGATGCCCGGCCGGGCACGCCACGCCATTGTCCACCGTGTTGAGCGGCGCGCTGCAAATGGGGCAGGCGAGCATCAGGCGAGCAACTTGATCAGGGTCTGGTAGTAGATTTCGGTCAGCACATCGAGGTCGCTGGCCAGGATGCGCTCGTTGACCTGGTGGATCGTCGCGTTGACCGGGCCCAGCTCGACCACTTGGGTGCCGAGGGTGGCGATGAAACGCCCATCGGAGGTGCCACCGCTGGTGGACGCCTGGGTCTCACGCCCGGTGATCGCCTTGATGCTTGCCGACACCGCATCCAGCAAGGCGCCCGGTTCGGTGAGGAACGGCAGGCCCGACAGCGCCCATTCCACGTGCCAGTCCAGGCCATGCTTGTCGAGAATCTCGGCAACCCGTTGCTGCAGACCTTCGACGGTGGACTCGGTGGAGAAACGGAAGTTGAACACCGCCTTCAGGTCACCGGGGATCACGTTGGTCGCGCCGGTGCCGGAGTTGAGGTTGGAAATCTGGAAGCTGGTCGGCGGGAAGAAGGTGTTGCCGTCATCCCAGTGCTCGGCGGCCAGTTCGGCCAGGGCCGGCGCGCCCAGGTGGATCGGGTTCTTTGCCAGGTGCGGGTAGGCTACGTGACCTTGCACGCCGCGCACGGTCAGGGTGGCGCCGAGGGAGCCGCGACGGCCGTTCTTGACCACGTCGCCCACCAGCGTGGTGCTCGACGGTTCGCCGACGATGCACCAGTCCAGGCGTTCCTTGCGTGCAGCCAGGCGTTCGATCACGGCCTTGGTGCCGTGGTGCGCCGGGCCTTCTTCATCGCTGGTGATCAGGAAAGCCACCGAACCCTTGTGGTCGGGGTAGTCGGCGACAAAACGCTCCGCCGCCACCAGCATGGCCGCCAGGCTGCCTTTCATGTCCGCTGCGCCACGCCCGCAGAGCATGCCGTTTTCATCGATCAGCGCGTCGAACGGGTCGTTCTGCCACGCCTGCACCGGGCCGGTCGGTACCACGTCGGTGTGGCCGGCAAAGCACAGCACCGGGCCATCGTGCTTGCCGTGGGTGGCCCAGAAGTTGTCCACGTCTTCGATGCGCATCGGCTCAAGCGCAAAACCGGCGTCGCCCAGGCGCTGCATCATCAGCTTCTGGCAATCGGCGTCGATCGGCGTCACCGAGGGGCGACGGATCAGGTCGATGGCAAGTTGAAGGGTCGGCGAAAGGTCGGCATGAGCCGTCATTGGAAACTCCGGAAGCATGTGATGGGCGCAGGACGTAAGGGGCGCAGATTCAGTGTGGGAGGGGGCTTGCCCCCTCCCACACAAAGCATTGGCCGAGCCAAGACTCATAAAACGGCCGTTATCTTATAGCAAAACGGCGGCCAGAGGCCGCCGTTTAGTGCATTGCGCAAGTTTTTACGCAGCCGGTGCGGGTTGCGTTGCCGCCGCCGGTTTCGGCAGCGAAGACAGGAACGCCATGACCAGCGCCGCCACATACGGCAGCGACTGCACCAGCAACATCACCACCCAGAAGCGGATGTCATTGCTCGGCAGGCCCTGCACCAGGTAGATCCCCAGCGCCGCGCCCCACAACAGCAGCATGATGAACATCTCTTCGCGGGCTTCGGAAATCGCCACCCAGAAGCCGTGGTTATCGGCGTTTTTCGGTGTACGGAAGAACGGGATACTGGTGGTGAAGAAGCCATACAGCACCGCCTTGGCGATGGTGTGGGACAACGCCAGACCGGCCAGCGCCGCGCAGAATGCGTCCTTCAAGTTCACGCCTACCGCACGACGGTACAGGAAGATGATCTTGCCCACCTTGAACACGAACAGCGCCAACGGCGGGATCGCGAAAATCAGCAGCGGCGGATCGACCCGCGTCGGCACGATGATCATCGCCGCCGACCACAGCAGCGCACCCACGGTGAAGAAGATGTTCATGCCGTCCGCCACCCACGGCAGCCAGCCCGCCAGGAAGTGGTAACGCTGGCCACGGGTCAGTTCGGTGTCCTTGCCGCGCAACAGGCTCGCGGTGTGGCGCTTGATGATCTGGATCGCGCCGTAGGCCCAGCGGAAACGCTGTTTCTTGAAGTCGATAAAGGTATCCGGCATCAGGCCCTTGCCGTAGCTGTCGTGGTAATACGCCGCCGACAGGCCTTTCTCGAACACACGCAGGCCCAGTTCGGCGTCTTCGCAGATGCACCAGTCGGCCCAGCCCAGTTCTTCGAGCACCGAGCGACGGGTCATGGTCATGGTGCCGTGCTGGATGATCGCATCGCGGTCGTTGCGGGTGACCATGCCGATATGGAAGAAGCCTTTGTATTCCGCGTAGCAGAGCTTCTTGAAGGTGCTTTCGTTCTGGTCGCGGTAATCCTGCGGCGACTGCACCACGGCGATTTTCGGGTCGGCGAAGTGCGGCACCATGTGCTTGAGCCAGTTCGGCGATACGCAGTAATCGGAGTCGATCACCGCGATCACCTCGGCATCCTTGGCGGTGTGCGGGATCAGGTAGTTCAGTGCGCCACCTTTGAAACCGGCCAGGGGCGCGACATGGAAGAACTTGAAGCGCGGGCCCAGGGTTTCGCAGTAGTCGCGCACCGGCTCCCACACGGCCGGGTCCTTAGTGTTGTTGTCGATGATCAGGACTTCGTAGTCCGGGTAATCGAGCGCGGCCAACGCGTCGAGGGTCTGTTTGACCATCTCCGGCGGCTCGTTGTAGCAGGGCACGTGGATCGACACTTTTGGGCGGTAGTCCGAATCCCCCACTACTGGCAGGAATTCACGCCGGCGCTTGTGGGTCCAGACCGCTTCCGCCAGTTCGTGGGCTTCGGTCAGCAACACGATAAACACGCCCAGGGCACCGAGGGCCAGGAGAATGCCCACGGTCACGCTGAACCAGGTGCTGTATTGCTGGCTGTAGTCGTAGCCGATCCACACCAGCACCGAACCGCACAGGAACGCGATAAAGGTCAGGAAGGTACGGCCACGCTGGCGCAGGGCCGAGCCGTCGATCATCAGCAGCGTCAGCGACAACAGCGCGAGCACCACCGAACCGATGGCCAGCACGCGCCATTGCGGGATCGCGACCACGGGGCCTTCAAAGTTGAATTTCTGCTGGCGTGCGGCGTTGTACACGCCCCAGTAGGCGCCCGCCGAGCCTTCGTCGCTGACTTTCCACGGCTGATCGAAGGCCTCGATCACAAAGTAGTTGTAGCCCTGGCGGTTCAGCTTGTTTACCAGCGTACGCAGGTAAATCGCCTGGTCGGCCGGGGAGGTTTCATTACCCCCGCGCATGCGGCCGTTGCTCGGCCAGCCCACTTCCGACAGCAGCAGCGGTTTTTTCGGGAACAGTTTCTTCAGGTCACGGGCACGGTCGAGTACATACTGGCCGGCCTTGTCCATCGGGATGTATTCCCAGAACGGCAGGATGTGCGCGGCGATCAGGTCGACGTGCTTGGCCAGTTGCGGGTTCTTTTCCCAGATGTGCCACTGCTCGGAGGTCGTCACCGGTACTTTCACGGCGGCGCGCACCCGGTCCAGCAGCACAATCAGTGCCTCAGGGGTGATTTCTTCCCGGAACAGGGCTTCGTTACCCACCACTACCCGCACCACACTGCGCGAGGTGTTGGCGATTTCGATGGCACGCTGGATTTCTCGCTCGTTGCGCTCCAGGTCCGGGCTGATCCAGATCCCCAGCGTCACGCGCAGGCCGAACTCTTCCGCCAGCTTGGGGATGTCCCCCAGGGTGCCGTCGACCGAGTAGGTGCGGATGTTGTCTGTCAGCTTGCTCATGATCGCAAGGTCTTGACGCATCTGGTCGTCGGTCGGGTACTGGTCTTTCTGTGGGAACTGGCCTTGCTGGAACGGCGAGTAGGAAAAACCGGAGATCTGTTCGGGCCAGTTGGGGGTGGTGACGGGGCGGTTGATCAGCGCCCAGAAGCCGGTGAACAACGCGGCGATTGCCAGCACGATCACCAGGTTGAGTCCAAATTTACGCGATGCCATGGCTATTTCGGGTTCCAAAAGGTGTGGAACGAAAAGAGGTGTCGGCCTGCGCCGAACGGCGCGCATCCTACACCGGCCCTTCCCTGACCGTACAGCAAGCAGAGAAAAACCGGACATTAGTCAGCGAAAGGCCATCTTAGTTCTTAACTTGTAGCTTGAAGCTTCGAACTTGTCGCTGCGTAGCCCTATAATGCGCGCCGGTTTTTGGGGTAATGGTCATGAGTACAGAAGATCCGCGGTTTGCAGGCGTCGCCCGCTTGTATGGCATTGAAGGCCTGGAGCGCTTGAAAGCGGCCCATGTGGCGATCGTCGGCGTCGGCGGCGTAGGCTCCTGGGCGGCGGAAGCCATGGCCCGTTGTGGGGTGGGCGAGATTTCGCTGTTTGACCTGGATGACGTCTGTGTCAGCAACAGCAACCGCCAGTTGCACGCCCTGGACAGCACCGTGGGCAAACCCAAGGTCGAGGTGATGGCCGAGCGCCTGCGCGGCATCAACCCGCACTGTACGGTGCATGCGGTGGCCGACTTCGTGACCCGCGACACCATGGCCGAATACATCACCCCCAACATCGATTGCGTGATCGACTGCATTGACGCGGTCAACGCCAAAGCTGCGCTGATCGCCTGGTGCAAGCGCCGCAAGATCCAGATCATCACCACCGGCGGCGCCGGCGGGCAGATCGACCCGACACTGATCCAGGTCTGCGACCTGAACCGCACGTTCAACGATCCGCTGGCCTCGAAAGTGCGTTCCACCCTGCGTCGCGACTATGGTTTTTCACGCACCGTGACCCGTCATTACAGCGTGCCGTGCGTGTTTTCCACCGAGCAACTGCGTTATCCCAAGCCGGATGGCAGCATTTGTTTGCAGAAGAGTTTTGTCGGGGATGGCGTGAAGCTGGACTGCGCGGGTGGGTTTGGTGCGGTGATGATGGTGACGGCCACGTTCGGCATGGTGGCGGCGACCAAGGCGGTGGACAAGATTGTGGCCGGGGTGCGCAGGCCGTCGGAGCGGGTCAAGCCCACTTAAATCTCGGAACCCTACACAATTCAAATGTGGGAGGGGGCTTGCCCCCGATAGCGGTGGGTCAGCCAACTTATCCAGTGACTGACGCCCTGCAATCGGGGGCAAGCCCCCTCCCACATTTAGTTTTGTGTAAGACTTAATGCCCGCATACGCTGCAGCACGGCATTCAGGCCATTACTGCGTGACGGTGACAGTTGGCGAGAGAGGCCCAACTGATCGAACCAGTCGGGAAGGTCAACTGCCTGCAATTCTATGGCGGATAATCCATTGACCCGCGCCAGCAACAGCGCTACCAACCCACGAATCATCCGTGCATCGCTGCTGGCGGTGAACTGCCAGTGGCCGTCCTGCAAACGCCCCACCAACCACACCAGACTTTCACAGCCCTGTACCATATTCGCGTCGACTTTGTCCTCGGCGGCCAGGGCGGGCAGCCGCTCGCCCCACTGCATCAGCATCCGCGCGCGCTGTTCCCAACTGCCGACGGACTGAAAGGCTTCCAGCGCGGTCGCCGCATCCGGTGGCAAGCTCATCGCAACATATCCAGCGCCTGGTCCAGCGCTTCAAAGAAACGTTCCAGGTCATCCGAATCGTTATACAGCGCCAGGGATACCCGGATCGCCCCTGGCAAGTGCATCGCCTTGAGCAACGGCATCGCGCAATGGTGCCCTGCGCGCACGGCAATCCCTTGCTCGGTGAGCAAGTGCGCGAGATCGGCGTTATGCACGCCATCGACGACGAAACTGACCAACGCCACCTGCGGCGAGCCCAGTACGCGCACGCCATTGCGCGCTTTGAGCCCACGCAACAGGTAGTCATGCAACGCTGCCTCATGGGCGATCACTGCCGGTTGGTCCAGCGAATTCAGATAATCCAGGCTGGCGCCCAGGCCGATCACGCCGGCAATCGGCGGTGTGCCCGCTTCGAAACCCAGCGGCGCCGGGCGGAAACTGGCGCTGTGGTAGTCGGCCTGTTGCACCATTTCGCCGCCAAACTGCCAGTGGCGCAGGTGGTGCAGGGCTTCGTTGCGGCCAAACAGCACGCCGACGCCGTCCGGCCCGTACAACTTGTGGCTGGAAAACACATAGAAGTCGCAGCCCAGGGCCTGCACGTCGTGGCGGCCGTGGACGATGCCTTGGGCGCCATCGACCACGGTCAGTGCGCCGTGGGCCTTGGCCGTTGTGATCAGCGTCTGTAAGGGTTGCCAGGCGCCCAGCACGTTGGATAGCTGGCTTACCGCCAGCAGGCGTGTACGCGGGCCGATCAATTCGGCGGCGGCTGTCAGGTCGATCACGCCGTCGTCGTTCAACGGCAACACCACCAGCGTGGCAGCGCGGCGTTTGGCCAGTTGCTGCCAGGGCAGCAGGTTGGCGTGGTGTTCCAGGGCGCTGACCACAATCTCATCGCCCGCATTGAATAAGTGCTCAAGGCCGTAGGCCAAGAGGTTCAGCGCAGAAGTCGCGCCGTGGGTGAACACGATCTGCCCACTGTCGCCTGCATTCAACCACTGCGCGACCTTGCTGCGGCTGTCTTCGAACGCCTGGGTCGCATGGGCGCCGGGCAAGTGCTGGGCACGGTGCACATTGGCTGCGCCATTGGCGTAGTAATGGCTGATGGCATCCAGCAGGGCCTGGGGCTTTTGTGTAGTGGCGGCGTTGTCCAGGTACGTCTGGTCTTGCCGTTGCAGGGTGGCGATGGCCGGGAAATCGGCGCGCCAGGGGGAGGGCACTAGCATGGTGTTCAAGACTCGTATAAGCGAGCCCCAGGGTCGGGGCCCGCAAGTGGCATCGAGTGGCTGCTTAGTTGTGAGCGTGCAGCGCTTCGTTCAGTTCGATGGCCGATTTGTGGGTTTTGCACTCCACGGCACCGGTCTCGGAGTTGCGGCGGAACAACAGGTCCGGTTGGCCGGCCAGCTCACGGGCCTTGACCACTTTGACCAGTTGGTTTTTCTCATCCAGCAGCGCGACCTTGGTGCCGGCGGTGACGTACAGGCCCGACTCCACGGTGTTGCGGTCGCCCAACGGGATACCGATACCGGCGTTGGCGCCGATCAGGCAGCCTTCGCCGACCTTGATCACGATGTTGCCGCCGCCGGACAAGGTGCCCATGGTGGAGCAACCGCCACCCAGGTCCGAACCCTTGCCGACGAACACGCCTGCCGATACACGGCCTTCGATCATGCCCGGGCCTTCGGTGCCTGCGTTGAAGTTGATGAAACCTTCGTGCATCACGGTGGTGCCTTCGCCCACGTAGGCGCCCAGGCGCAGACGCGCGGCATCAGCGATACGCACGCCGCTCGGCACCACGTAGTCGGTCATTTTCGGGAACTTGTCCACCGAGAACACTTCCAGCAGCTCGCCACGCAGGCGGGCTTCCAGCTGGCGTTCGGCCAGTTCGTTGATGTCGATCGCGCCCTGGCTGGTCCAGGCCACGTTCGGCAGCTGCGGGAACACACCGGCCAGGCTCAGGCCGTGGGGCTTGACCAGGCGATGGGACAGCAGGTGCAGCTTGAGGTAGGCCTCAGGCGTGGAGGTCAGTGCGGCGTCTTCGGCCAGCAGGGTGGCGACCAGCGGGGTGTGGCTTTCGGCCAGGCGGTTGAGCAGCGCGGCTTGGGTGGCGTCGACATTCTTGAGGGCATCGGCCAGTTGCAGCGCTTGGCTGATGGTGAAGGTGATGGCCTGGTTGCCTTCGGTGTAACCGAGGATCGGCGCGATGGCCGCGACGATTTCAGCCGATGGGTTGAGCAGCGGCTGTGCGTAAAACACTTCCAGCCAAGCACCTTGGCGGTTCTGAGTGCCGACGCCGAAGCCCAGGCTGAACAGGGAATTGGACATGCTGTTACCTCTACAAAAATGGAAAGGGCTGGCCTACTTGAGGGCCGCCGAATAACTATCTGGCTTGAAGCCAATCAGGGTTCTGTCACCGAGATCGAGCACCGGGCGCTTGATCATCGAGGGTTGTGCGAGCATCAATTCAATGGCTTTCGACTGATCGAGATCGGCTTTGCGTTCGTCTTCGAGTTTGCGAAAGGTGGTGCCCGCACGGTTCAACACCACCTGCCAACCGTGCTCGTTGCACCATTGGGTCAAGTGTTCGCGGTCGATACCGGCCGTTTTGTAGTCGTGGAACTCATAGCCCACGCCGTGCTCATCGAGCCAGGTGCGCGCTTTTTTCATGGTGTCGCAGGCTTTGATGCCGAAAAGGTGCAACGTTTTGCTTGAAGCGGTCAAGGAATTGCCCCCCTTTGGACCAAGTGAAAATTAAAGGTCACGGATTATGCCACGACCAGCGGGCGGGTGCCCCTCGTCATGCGGCGTGCGACTTATGTGCAAAGGCCGGCAGGCAGCATAGGCGGTTAACATAGCTGGGTAATATGGCACTTCAGCGGCCAGTTGTTGCCTCATGTGTGTCGTTGCAAGTCGATTGTCCGGGAAACCCGCGTTATGCAAACCGCCTACACCGTTCTTATCCTGCTGATGCTGGTCAGCGTTTCGCGTCTGGTTGGGCGTGTCATTCCTCTGCCGTTGCCCCTGGTGCAGATCGCCGCCGGTGCCTTGCTGGCCTGGCCGACGCTGGGCCTGCATGTGGCGCTGGACCCGGAGCTGTTCTTGTTTCTGTTCCTGCCACCGTTGCTGTTTTCGGATGGCTGGCGTATGCCCAAGCGTGAGTTGTGGCGGTTGCGTGGGCCGATCCTGACGCTTGCGGTGGGGCTGGTGTTGTTCACGGTGGTCGGTGCTGGTTATTTCATTCACTGGATATTGCCTACGATCCCGTTGCCGGTGGCCTTCGCCCTGGCGGCGGTTTTGTCGCCGACGGATGCCGTGGCGGTGTCGGCCATTTCCCAGAATCGTTTACCTACGCCACTGATGCACATGTTGCAGGGCGAGGCCTTGATGAACGACGCATCGGGCCTGGTAACGTTCAAGTTTGCCCTGGCGGCGGCGTTGACCGGGGTGTTTTCCCTGGCGGATGCCAGCCTGACCTTCGTGTTGGTCGCCGTCGGTGGCCTGGCCGTTGGCGTGGCCCTGAGCTGGCTGGTCGGCCGACTGCGCGCCTGGATGATCGCCCGTGGCTGGGATGACCCGGCAACCCACGTGGTGTTCATGTTGTTGCTGCCCTTTGCCGCCTATGTGCTGGCCGAGCGCCTGGGGGCCTCGGGCATCTTGTCGGCGGTCGCGGCAGGCATGATGCAAAGCTGGCTTGATCTGCTACCGCGCCAGACCAGCACGCGCTTGCTCAACCGCAGCGTCTGGTCGCTGCTGGAGTTTGCCTTCAATGGCCTGATCTTCCTGCTGCTGGGCCTGCAACTGCCGGACATCATCAAGGCCGTGGTCAGCCATGAGCCGACACTGTGGCCGACCCTGTTTTATCGCTGCCTGGATGTGATTGCGATCTTCCTGGTGTTGGTAGTGCTGCGTTTTATCTGGGTGCAGAGCATCTGGCGGCTGTCAGGCCTGTTACGCCGGATTCGTGGGAAAAGCGAGCTGACGCTGGTGCCGACCGCCCGCTCTTGCTGGTTGTTGACCGTGGGTGGTGTGCGCGGTGCGGTGACGTTGGCCGGTGTGATGTCGGTGCCGTTACTGCTGGCGCCGGGCCAGGACTTTCCCGAGCGTGACCTGCTGATCTTCATCGCGGCAGGCGTGATCCTCCTGTCGCTGGTCGCCGCCTGTATCGCCTTGCCGTTGTTGTTACGCGGCATTGAAAAGAGCCCGGACGAGAAACGCCACAAAGAGGTCCGCGAGGCTTGGAAAAAAACGGCCGTCGCTGCGATCCATGCGCTGGAAACGGAAGAGCCCGTTGAGCCTGAAACCCAGGACGCCGCCCAGGCTGCGCTCGCCACCGAACTCAAGGCACGGCTGATGTCGGAATATCGCCATCAATTGGAGGTGTTCAACGACTCGGCCGAAGCCCAGGCGTTGGCACGGCAGATGGACCTGCTCGAGCGCAAATTGCGCCTCAAGGCGCTGCGGGCACAGCGCCTGGAGTTATACAGCCTGAGTCGTCATCACCAGATTGGTGATGACGTGCTGAGGGAGGTGTTGGCGGATCTGGATATGAGTGAGGCGAATCTGGGTCAGGTGAAATGACCCTCAAGCCCGTTAGCGGCGACGCTGAATAAAATCGCGAATGCGCTCAGCCGCTTCCACACACTCGGCCAACGGCGCGACCAACGCCATACGCACTCGCCCAGCGCCGGGGTTGGCGCCGTCCACTTCACGGGACAGGTACGAACCCGGCACCACGGTCACATGTTCTTCCACGAACAGATCGCGGCAGAATGCGGCATCGTCGCCGTTCACATTCGGCCACAGATAGAAGCCGCCATCCGGGCTCTGCACATCCAGCACCGGCTTGAGAATCGCCAGCACCGCGTCGAATTTCTCGCGATACAGGTCACGGTTGGCGTGCACGTGGGCTTCATCCTGCCAGGCGGCAATGCTCGCCAGCTGGGTTTGCACCGGCATCGCGCAGCCGTGGTAGGTGCGGTACAGCAGGAACGCCTTGAGGATGTCGGCATCGCCGGCCACGAAACCGGAACGCAGGCCCGGCAGGTTAGAGCGCTTGGACAGGCTGTGGAACACCACGCAGCGCTTGAAGTCCTGGCGACCCAGTTCGACACAGGCGCTCAGCAGGCCGGGCGGCGGGGTTTGTTCGTCGAAGTACAGTTCGCTGTAGCACTCGTCGGCGGCGATGACGAAGTCGTATTCGTCGGCCAGGGCGATGAGTTTTTTCAGGGTGTCGACCGGGATCAGCGCGCCGGTCGGGTTGCCGGGCGAGCACAGGAACAGGATCTGGCAGCGTTTCCAGATGTCCGGCGTCACGGCGTCGAAGTCCGGGTTGAAGCCATTGGCGTCCAGGCACGGCAGGTAGTGTGGCTTGGCCCCGGCCAGGAACGCGGCGCCTTCGTAGATCTGGTAGAACGGGTTCGGGCTCACCACCAGTGCATCGTCGCCACGGTTGACCACGGTCTGGGTGAAGGCGAACAGCGCTTCACGTGTGCCGTTGACCGGCAAGATATTGCGCGCCGGGTCGAGCCAGCCCTTGGGCACGTTGAAGCGACGTTCGCACCAGGCACCGATGGCTTCGCGCAGCGCCGGGATACCCAGGGTGGTCGGGTACACGGCCATCTGGTCGAGGTTGTTGCTCAACGCTTCGGCCACGAACGTGGGAGACTTGTGCTTCGGCTCGCCGATGGACAGCGCAATCGGGCGCTTGTCCGGGTTTGGCGTAACGCTGCCGAGCAGGGAGCGCAGTTTCTCGAACGGGTAGGGTTGCAGTTGGTTCAGGGCGTTGTTCATGGGCATCTCGTTCAATTCGGTTTAAAGCATGCGGTCTGCTGGGCGAAGCCATCTAAATGTGGGAGGGGGCTCGCCCCCGATTGCAGTGTGCCAGCCAAAGCATTTTTATCTGATCCACCGCTATCGGGGGCAAGCCCCCTCCCACACGGGCCCTGTTTGTTTTTTAGAGAGTCAGGCGTGTCAGCTCGACGCCGGGTTCCTGGGTCACGCTCAATTGCTGGACGATCGCTTCCTGCAACCTCAGGCACAGCTCCGGGTCGGACAACGGCTGGTTGTCGGCATCGGTGATGAAGAACACGTCTTCCACGCGTTCGCCGAGGGTCGCAATCTTGGCGTTCTGCAACGACAGGTCGAACTCCAGGAAAATCCCACCGATACGCGCCAGCAGGCCTGGGCGGTCCGGGGCGCTCAGTTCGAGCACCGTCACCGGGCGCTGGGCGTCGTTGGAAATGGTCACCTGGGGCGCAAACGCAAAGTGTTTGAGTTGGCGCGGCACTCGACGCTGGATGATGGTCGGGTAGTCGTCAGGGTTGCGCAGGGCTTCGGTCAGGCCTTCGCGGATCTTCTTCACTCGCGCTGGATTGTCGCCGATCGAGTCGCCATCGGTGTCGAGCACGATATAGGTGTCGAGGGTGAACTGGCTGCTGGAGGTGATTACCCGTGCGTCATGGATGTTCAGGTTCAACTGGTCCATGGCCGCTACGGTCACGGCGAAGAAGTCGTGCTGGTCCGGCGCGTAGATGAAAATCTGCGTGCCGCCTTCGAATTCGCGCTGGGTGGTTTCCTTGATCAGCACCAGTGGGCCGCCGTCGGCCGGTTGCTGCAGGATCGCGTCGGTGTGCCAGGCCACATCACCGGCGGTGTGGCGCAGGAAGTAATCGTCGCCCAGTTGCGACCACAGTTGTTCGACATCGTCCGGGTCGTTGCCGCCGCGCACCAGGATATCCAGGGCGGCGCTTTGGGTGCGGCGGATCTGCTCTTCGCGGTCCACCGGGTTTTCCAGGCCGCGGCGCAGGGCGCGCTTGGTCTCGGTGTACAGTTGGCGCAGCAGGCTGGCGCGCCACGAGTTCCACAGCGTCGGGTTGGTCGCGTTGATATCCGAGACGGTCAGCACATACAGGTAGTCGAGGCGGGTTTCATCGCCGACGATCTGCGCAAAGTCGTGGATCACCTGCGGGTCGGACAAGTCCTTGCGCTGGGCGGTGGTCGACATCACCAGGTGGTTCTGCACCAGCCAGACGATCAGGCGGCTGTCCCACAGCGGCAACTGGTGGCGCTGGCAGAAGGCCTCGGCATCAACCGCACCGACCTCGGAGTGATCGCCATGCCGGCCCTTGCCGATGTCGTGGTACAGGCCGGCCAGGTAGATCAGCTCGGGCTTGGGTAGCTTGGCCATCAATTTGCTGGCCAGCGGGAATTTCTCCGACACCTGGGTGTACTGCAGCTTACGCAGGTGCTTGATCAGGTTCAGGGTGTGGGCGTCCACGGTATAGATGTGGAACAGATCGTGTTGCATCTGCCCGACGATAAAACCGAACTCCGGCAGGTAGCGCCCGAGGATGCCGTAACGGTTCATGCGCCGCAGGTTGCGGTGGATGCCGATCTTGCACTTGAACAGCTCGATGAACAGGCTGGTGTTGCGGATATCGTTGCGGAAATCGTCGTCGATCAGGTGCCGGTTTTCCCGCAACAGGCGAATGGTATCGGCGCGCACGCCTTTGATTTCCGGCTGCTGGGCCATCAGCACGAAGATTTCCAGCATGGCAAACGGTGTGCGGCGGAACACGTTGTCGTTGCGCGCCTCGATATAGCCATCGTGCAGTTGGAAACGCGCATTGATCGGTTGCGGCGGCGCCTCGTCTTCGGGGGCCAGGATCACTTCTTCAAAATGCTGGATGATCAGGTCGCTGAGCTGGGCAATGCTCATGACCACCCGGTAGTACTGCTGCATGAAGCTTTCGATGCTGGTCTTCGCGTCTTCGCCTTCAAAGCCCAGCAGGGTGGCGATGGAGCGCTGGTGGTCGAAGAGCAGGCGGTCTTCGGAACGCCCGGCCAGCATGTGCAAGGCGTAGCGCACTTTCCAGAGGAATTCCTGGGAGGAGGCCAGCAGGGCGTTTTCGCTTTCCACCAGGAAGCCTTCGCCGGCCAGGGCGCGCAGGTTCAGGGTGCCGTACTGGCGACGCGCAACCCACAGAATCGTCTGGATATCCCGCAGCCCGCCCGGCGAGCCTTTGACGTTGGGTTCCAGGTTGTATTCGGTGTCGTTGTACTTGTGGTGCCGGGCCTTTTGCTCGGCGCGCTTGGCCAGGAAGAAGTCCTTGCTCGGCCACATGTGCGCGGTGCTGGTGACTTCAAGCATACGCTGGCGCAGGCGCTCGGGGCCGGCGATGGTACGGCTTTCCATGAGGTTGGTGATGACGGTGAGGTCGGCGCGGGCTTCTTCGGCGCATTCGTCCACCGAGCGTACGCTTTGGCCGACTTCCAGGCCGATGTCCCACAACAATGTGAGAAAGCGCTCGATGGAATCGCGAAAGATCTCATGGTCGGCGCTGTCCAGCAGGATCAGCAGGTCGATGTCGGAGTAAGGGTGCAGCTCACCGCGACCGTAGCCGCCGACCGCCACCAGGGCGATGTCGGCGTCTTCGCTCCAACTGAACTGTTCCCAGGCTTTTTGCAGGATGTTATCGACGAACCAGGCTCGGTCCTCAATCAGCCGGCGGATGTCCCGCCCCCTGCGAAAGCGCTCGTCGAGCACCTCGCGGGCCTGGCGGATCGCCTTCTTGAACGCGGCGATGGGGCTCGCCTTCAGGGCCAGTTCGGCCTGGAACTGGCCACGGTCGAAGAGTTCGGGATCCACCTGAGGCATTGATCGGCTTTCCTTTCTATCTATTCAGTCAGTCACAACACAGTGGGGGAAAACCTGAGCAACGTTTATGCCGACGTTGTACCCGACGTACGCGGGATCGTGTCATCGGCTCGCAGCGTGAAAATCTCGTAGCCGGTCTCGGTGACCAGCAAAGTGTGTTCCCACTGGGCCGAAAGCTTGCGGTCCTTGGTGATGGCCGTCCAGCCGTCGCCCAACACCTTGGTGTCGGCCTTGCCCTGGTTGATCATCGGCTCGATGGTGAAGGTCATGCCTGCCTTCAGCTCCATGCCGGTGCCGGCGCGGCCGTAGTGCAGGATCTGTGGCTCTTCGTGGAAGACCGTGCCGATACCGTGGCCACAGAACTCGCGTACCACCGAGAAACCGTTCTTTTCCGCATGCTTCTGGATCACTTCGCCGATGTCGCCCAGGCGGCAGCCAGGCTTGACGATCTCGATGGCCTTGTACATGCATTCCTGGGTGACCTGGGACAGGCGTTCGGCCCAGACCGGTACGTTGCCGACGTGGAACATGCGGCTGGTGTCGCCGAAGTAGCGGTCCTTGATCACGGTGACGTCGATGTTCAGGGTGTCGCCGTCCTTCAGCGGCTTGTCGCCCGGAATTCCGTGGCAAACCACGTGGTTGACCGAGGTGCAGATCGACTTGGGGAAGCCCTTGTAGTTCAGCGGCGCAGGGATGGCGCCCTGCACGTTGACGATATAGTCGTGGCAGATCTGGTTGAGGGTCTCGGTAGTGACGCCGGGCTTGACGTGTTCGGCAATCATTTCCAGCACGTCGGCGGCCAGTTTGCCGGCGATGCGCATGCCAGCGATGTCTTCGGCGGTTTTCAAACTAACGGTCATACAGGCTCTCTCTAGCGCGACGCGCTGAAATCAATACGGTTTACGGGCGTGCGACAAAAGGTTGCAAAATTCGCACAAGCCACAGAAAACGCGATTCTAACAGACCATGGCGTCAAATCATGAGCCTCTGATGATCGCTTCTGTCTATAAGGTAGGGCTATGTCACCTCTATTCAAGGGGTTACACGAACGCGCCCGACGGCAAATGTGATTGCGTGTTCCGTTTTTGCCGATGCTGTGGTATAAAATGCGCCGCTTTCCGGGGATACCCCGCAAAGCTTAAATCCACACACGTGTCGACACGATGACCTGGGTGCCGGAGGCCTTGATGCCGCTGGTTGGTCATTGGGATACGTGGAGGCCAAACCCGACTTATTAAGGAACTATCATGTCCCAAGTCAACATGCGCGATATGCTGAAGGCCGGTGTGCACTTCGGTCACCAGACCCGTTACTGGAACCCGAAAATGGGTAAGTACATTTTCGGCGCGCGTAACAAGATCCACATCATCAACCTTGAAAAAACCCTGCCAATGTTCAACGAAGCGCTGACTTTCGTAGAGCGCCTGGCCCAGGGCAAAAACAAGATTCTGTTCGTCGGCACCAAGCGTTCCGCTGGCAAGATCGTTGCTGAAGAAGCAGCACGTTGCGGTTCGCCGTACGTCGATCACCGCTGGTTGGGCGGCATGCTGACCAACTTCAAAACCATCCGTGCTTCCATCAAGCGTCTGCGTGACCTTGAAGTGCAAGCCGAAGACGGTACTTTCGCCAAGCTGACCAAGAAAGAAGCGCTGATGCGCTCCCGTGACCTGGAAAAGCTCGATCGTTCCCTGGGTGGTATCAAGGACATGGGCGGTCTGCCTGACGCACTGTTCGTTATCGACGTTGATCACGAGCGCATCGCGATCACCGAAGCCAACAAGCTGGGCATCCCTGTTATCGGCGTAGTCGATACCAACAGCAGCCCGGAAGGCGTTGACTACATCATCCCAGGCAACGATGACGCAATCCGCGCTATCCAGTTGTACATGGGTTCGATGGCTGACGCTGTCATCCGTGGTCGCAACCACGTTGCTGGCGGTACCGAGCAGTTCGTTGAAGAAGCTCCGGTAGCTGCCGCTGAGTAATTAGCGCCCTGGCGTTGACTCAGTAAGCAAAAAGGGGGCTTGGCCCCCTTTTTGCCACCTCGAAAACCATTTGTCGGCAGCGCGGCTACATCATCTGTAACGTGCAGCGGCCTACAAGGGAGATTCGGGAAGAATTGATCGCCCGTCTGATCGGGTGGAATGGTTGAAAACCTATCCAAGAGGATTTTGAAATGGCAGAGATTACTGCAGCGTTGGTTAAAGAACTGCGTGAGCGTACCGGCGAAGGCATGATGGATTGCAAAAAGGCCTTGACCAAGGCTGGCGGCGACATCGAAAAAGCCATCGACGACATGCGCGCTTCCGGCGCCATCAAGGCCGCCAAGAAAGCCGGCAACGTCGCTGCTGAAGGCGCTATCGCCCTGGTTGAAGACGGTAAAGCCGCCGTTCTGCTGGAAGTGAACTCGCAGACCGACTTCCTGGCCCTGCAAGACGACTTCAAGGCATTCGTTGCTGCCAGCGTCAAGAAGGCATTCGATGAGAAGCTGACCACCGTTGAGCCTCTGATCGAAGCTCAAGAAGCGGATCGCCTGGTACTGGTCGGCAAAGTTGGCGAAAACGTCAACATCCGTCGCCTGACTCGCGTTGAAGGTGATGTCGTCGGTGGTTACCTGCACGGCAACAAAATCGGTGTAGCTGTTGTTCTGAAAGGCGGCGACGTTGAGCTGGCCAAAGACATCGCTATGCACGTTGCTGCCAGCAACCCTGAGTTCCTGCTGCCTTCGGAAGTGTCTGCCGAAGCGATCGAGCGTGAAAAAGCGGTGTTCCTGAGCCTGAACGCCGACAAGATCGCCGGCAAGCCAGAAAACATCGTGGAAAACATGATCAAAGGCCGTATCAGCAAGTTCCTGGCTGAAGCGAGCCTGGTTGAGCAGGCGTTCGTCAAGAACCCTGAAATCAAGGTTGGCGAACTGGCCAAGAAAGCCGGTGCTGAAATCGTTTCCTTCACTTACTACAAAGTAGGCGAAGGCATCGAGAAGCCGGTCGACAACTTCGCTGAAGAAGTTGCTGCCCAGCTGGCTGCCGCCAAGCAATAAGACAGCTTTCAACTGTCGCCCGAAAGAGGCTGCCCGCTCACGCGCGCAGCCTCTTTTCAAATGGGAAGGCCGATTTTAATTGGCATCCCTCCGGAACTGGCTTACAAAGCCGTGTTCCGATGGCGCTGTTACAGCGTCCAGCTAGAGTGAACGCAAGCCGTAAAACGGCTCGCCAAGAATTTTTAAAAAATACGCCGCAGGAGAGATTCGCAATGGCTCAGCAGGGCAGTGGTTATCAGGCTCGCTATAAACGCATTCTACTCAAGCTTAGCGGCGAGGCCCTGATGGGCTCGGAAGAGTTCGGGATCGATCCCAAGGTGCTCGACCGCATGGCGCTGGAAGTCGGCCAACTGGTCGGTATCGGCGTGCAGGTTGGCCTGGTGATCGGTGGTGGCAACCTGTTCCGTGGCGCGGCCCTGAGTGCTGCTGGCATGGACCGGGTCACCGGCGACCATATGGGCATGCTGGCCACTGTGATGAATGCCCTGGCCATGCGTGACGCCTTGGAGCGCGCCAATATCTCGGCTATCGTGATGTCGGCTATTTCCATGGTCGGCGTAACCGATCACTATGACCGCCGCAAAGCCATGCGCCACCTGAATTCCAAGGAAGTGGTGATCTTCGCGGCCGGCACGGGTAACCCGTTCTTTACCACCGATTCGGCAGCCTGCCTGCGCGCCATCGAGATCGATGCGGACGTGGTGCTCAAGGCGACCAAGGTAGACGGCGTGTACACCGCAGATCCATTCAAAGACCCGCATGCCGAGAAGTTCGATCATCTGACCTACGATGAAGTACTGGATCGCAAGCTAGGCGTAATGGATCTGACGGCTATCTGCCTGTGCCGCGACCACAAGATGCCACTGCGCGTATTTAACATGAACAAGCCCGGCGCCCTGCTGAACATCGTACACGGCGGCGCAGAAGGGACTCTGATCGAGGAAGGCCAACAATGATCAACGAAATCAAGAAAGACGCCCAAGCGCGTATGCAGAAATCCCTGGAGTCTCTGAGCCATGCATTCGGCCAGATTCGTACCGGCAAGGCGCACCCGAGCATCCTGGGCAGCGTGATGGTGCCTTACTACGGCTCCGATACCCCTATCAGCAGCGTCGCCAACATTACCGTTAAAGACTCGCGCACCCTGCAAGTCGTAGCGTTTGAGCGCAACATGCTGGGTGCTGTCGACAAGGCCATCCAGAGCGCCGGTTTGAACCTCAACCCGACCAACCTGGGTGAGTTGCTGCTGATCTCCATGCCGGCCCTGACTGAAGAGACCCGCAAGGGCTTCACCAAGCAGGCCCGCAGCGCTGCAGAAGACGCGCGTGTTGCCGTACGTAATATCCGTCGCGATGCCCTGGGTGACCTGAAGAAGCTGGTCAAGGACAAGGAAATCAGTGAAGACGAAGAGCGTCGTGCCACCGCCGATATCGACAAGTTGACCAAGGATGCCGAGGCCCAGATCACCAAGGCCACGGAAGAAAAAGAAAAGGACCTGATGGCCGTATAAGGGGTCAGGACGCCTTCATGGAAAAGACCAAGCAGACTGTACCCTCCGTGGTGCCGCGCCATGTCGCGATCATCATGGATGGGAATAATCGCTGGGCGAAGAAGCGCTTTATGCCGGGTGTCGCCGGGCATAAAGCCGGTGTCGATGCGGTAAGGGCTGTGATCGAGGTGTGTGCCGAGGCCAAGGTCGAAGTGTTGACCCTGTTTGCGTTCTCCAGTGAGAACTGGCAGCGGCCCGCCGAAGAAGTCAGTGCCTTGATGGATCTGTTCTTCAAGGCCTTGCGTCGTGAGGCCAAGCGCCTTAACGACAACAACATCAGCCTGCGCATCATTGGCGACCGCTCGCGCTTCCACCCGGAACTTCAGGCTGCCATGCGCGAGGCTGAGGCAATCACCGCTGGTGCCAACCGTTTTGTGCTACAGATCGCAGCCAACTACGGCGGCCAGTGGGATATCGCCCAGGCAGCGCAGCGGCTGGCTCGCGAAGTGCAGGCCGGGCACCTGCGGCCCGACGACATCACGCCCGAACTGTTGCAAACCTGCCTGGTGACCGGTGACCTGCCGTTGCCGGACCTGTGCATCCGGACCGGTGGTGAGCACCGCATCAGTAATTTCCTGCTGTGGCAGCTGGCCTATACCGAGCTGTACTTCTCCGACCTGTTCTGGCCGGACTTCAAACACGATGCCATGCGTAATGCACTGGCCGATTTCGCTTCCCGTCAGCGTCGCTTCGGTAAAACGAGTGAGCAGATCGAAGCTGGAGCCCGGGTTTAAATGCTTAAACAACGAATCATCACTGCACTGATCCTGTTGCCGATCGCCTTGTGCGGGTTTTTCCTGCTCGAGGGTTCCGGCTTTGCGCTGTTCATTGGCCTGGTCGTCACCCTGGGCGCCTGGGAATGGGCGCGCCTGGCCGGGTTCGGCGCGCAGTTGCCGCGCGTGGTGTATGCCGCCGTCGTGGCCGCGCTGGCGTTCCTCTTGTACATCCTGCCGGACCTCGCGCCCTGGGTGTTGGGGGCGGCGGTGCTGTGGTGGGCGCTGGCGACGTTCCTGGTGCTGACCTATCCGCGCACCAGCGGCCAATGGTCCAGCGTTGCCTGCAAGCTGGTGATTGGTTTGCTGATCCTCTTGCCGGCTTGGCAAGGGCTGGTGGAGATCAAGCGTTATCCAATGGGTAACTGGTTGATCCTGGCAGTCATGGTGCTGGTATGGGGGGCTGATATCGGTGCCTACTTCTCCGGTCGGGCCTTCGGCAAGCGCAAGTTGGCGCCGGCGGTCAGTCCGGGCAAGAGCTGGGAGGGGGTCTATGGTGGTTTGGCGTTGACACTGGTGATTGCGCTGGTGGTTGGTGTCGTGCGTGGCTGGGCGGTGAAGGAAATCTTCCTGGCGCTGCTGGCCACAGCCATTGTCGTGTTTGTTTCTGTGGTGGGTGACCTCACCGAAAGCATGTTCAAGCGTCAGGCCGGTATCAAGGACAGCAGTAACCTGCTGCCCGGGCACGGTGGTGTGTTGGACCGTATCGACAGCCTGACGGCGGCTATTCCGATCTTCGCTGTGTTGCTATGGATGACTGCTTCGTGAGCCGCCTTCAACAAGTGACCGTGCTGGGTGCAACCGGCTCGGTGGGGTTGAGCACCCTGGATGTGATTGCGCGTCATCCTGATCGCTATCAGGTCTTTGCCCTGACTGGGTTCAGCCGTCTGAGCGAGCTGTTGGCTTTGTGTGTGCGCCACGCACCGCGCTTCGTGGTAGTCCCTGAGGCAGGAGCGGCGCGTGGCTTGCAGGATGATCTGCGGGCTGCCGGGTTGGCGACTCGAGTGCTGGTGGGCGAGGAGGGGTTGTGTCAGGTCTCGGCTGACGCTGAGGTGGATACGGTAGTCGCCGCTATCGTCGGTGCCGCCGGCCTGCGTCCAACCCTCGCCGCTGTAGATGCCGGCAAGAAGATCCTGCTGGCCAACAAAGAAGCGCTGGTCATGTCTGGCGCGCTCTTCATGCAGGCAGTGCGTAAAAGCGGCGCGGTGCTGCTGCCGCTCGACAGCGAGCACAACGCGATCTTGCAATGCATGCCTGGCGACTATGCGCGTGGTTTGGGTCAGGTTGGCGTGCGTCGGATTCTGCTGACCGCCTCCGGTGGTCCGTTCCGGCAAACCCCGCTGGCCGAGCTTGAGCATGTTTCGCCCGACCAGGCATGCGCTCATCCGAACTGGTCCATGGGGCGTAAGATCTCGGTGGATTCGGCGAGCATGATGAACAAGGGGCTGGAACTGATCGAGGCGTGCTGGCTGTTCGATGCACGGCCGGATCAGGTCGAAGTGGTAATTCACCCGCAAAGTGTGATTCATTCCCTGGTCGATTACGTCGACGGTTCGGTACTTGCGCAGTTGGGTAACCCCGATATGCGCACGCCGATTGCCAATGCCTTGGCCTGGCCGGAGCGGATTGATTCCGGTGTCGCCCCGCTGGATCTGTTTGCAGTGGCCCGCCTGGACTTTGAAGCGCCGGACGAGCAGCGTTTTCCTTGCCTGCGCCTGGCCCGGCAAGCGGCCGAGGTGGGGAACAGCGCGCCAGCAATGCTGAATGCGGCCAACGAAGTGGCTGTGGCGGCGTTTCTCGAACGGCGCATCCGCTTTCCGCAGATCGCGAGTATCATCGAGGACGTCCTGGCGCTTGAGCCTGTCGTGGCGGTGAGTGACCTGGCGGCGGTATTCGAAGCCGATACCAAGGCTCGAGCCCTGGCAGAGCAATGGTTGAGCCGCAACACGCGTTAGCCTGTGGGCGGATGGGTTCGAGCCTTCAGGCACTGGATTGGAATGCGGAGAAATTAGATGAGTGCGCTTTACATGATTGTCGGCACCCTGGTTGCTCTGGGCGTGCTGGTCACCTTCCACGAATTCGGCCACTTCTGGGTGGCGCGTCGTTGCGGCGTCAAGGTATTGCGCTTTTCCGTCGGCTTCGGCATGCCGCTGCTGCGCTGGCATGACCGTCGTGGCACCGAGTTTGTGATTGCGGCCATCCCGTTGGGTGGCTACGTCAAGATGCTCGATGAGCGCGAAGGCGAAGTGCCTGCAGACCAGTTGGATCAATCCTTCAATCGCAAGACCGTTCGTCAGCGTATCGCCATTGTTGCCGCGGGTCCGATCGCCAACTTCCTGTTGGCGATGGTGTTCTTCTGGGTGTTGGCCATGCTGGGCAGCCAGCAGGTGCGTCCGGTGATCGGTGCGGTTGAATCGGACAGCATCGCCGCCAAGGCCGGGCTGGTCGCTGGGCAGGAAATTGTTTCCATTGATGGCGAACCCACCACGGGTTGGGGCGCAGTCAATTTGCAGTTGGTGCGTCGCCTGGGCGAAAGCGGGACTGTGAATGTAGTGGTGCGCGAGCAGGGCTCCACCACCGAAAGCCCGCGTGAACTGGCTCTCGACCACTGGCTAAAGGGCGCAGATGAGCCTGATCCGATCAAATCCCTGGGCATACGTCCATGGCGTCCGGCCTTGCCGCCGGTGCTTGCCGAGCTGGATCCGAAAGGTCCGGCCCAGGCTGCTGGCCTGAAAACCGGCGATCGCCTGTTGGCCCTCGATGGTCAGCCATTGGGTGACTGGCAGCAGGTGGTCGATCTGGTTCGTGTACGTCCTGATACCAAAATTGTGCTGAAAGTTGAACGCGACGGTGCTCAAATCGACGTCCCTGTGACCTTGTCGGTTCGCGGGGAAGCCAAGGCGGCCGGGGGTTACCTGGGTGCTGGAGTCAAGGGTGTCGATTGGCCGCCATCGATGGTGCGTGAGGTGAGTTTCGGGCCGTTGGCGGCAATTGGCGAGGGTGCGAAACGCACCTGGACCATGAGTGTGCTGACCCTGGAATCGCTCAAGAAAATGTTGTTCGGCGAGCTCTCGGTAAAAAACTTGAGTGGACCGATAACCATTGCTAAAGTGGCGGGCGCTTCTGCCCAGTCGGGTGTCGCGGATTTCCTGAATTTCCTGGCTTATCTGAGTATTAGCCTGGGGGTTCTGAATTTGCTGCCCATTCCAGTATTGGATGGGGGGCATCTGTTGTTTTATCTGGTCGAGTGGGTGCGTGGTCGCCCCTTGTCGGATCGGGTGCAGGGTTGGGGGATACAGATCGGTATCAGTTTGGTGGTCGGGGTGATGTTGTTAGCCCTGGTCAACGATCTGGGTCGACTGTAACGCTTCGCTGAATTGCGAATCTGCCGCATTTTGCGGCAGTTTGTTTATTGCCAGTTGGAATAAGAAAGGACTTCATGAAACGTCTGCTGCTAACTGCGGTTCTCACCGTATTGATGATCGCCGAAGTTCACGCCGAGTCCTTCACCATCTCCGATATTCGCGTCAACGGCCTCCAGCGGGTTTCCGCGGGTAGCGTCTTTGGTGCCTTGCCGTTGAACGTTGGGGAACAGGCTGATGACCGTCGCCTGGTGGAATCCACTCGTGCGCTGTTCAAAACCGGTTTCTTTCAAGACATCCAACTGGGTCGCGAAGGCAACGTCCTGGTCATCACCGTGGTCGAGCGACCTTCCGTCGCCAGTATCGAGATCGAAGGCAACAAGGCGATCTCGACTGAAGACCTGATGAAGGGTCTGAAGCAATCCGGCCTGGCCGAAGGCGAGATCTTCCAGCGCGCCACCCTCGAAGGTGTGCGTAACGAGCTGCAACGCCAGTACGTTGCGCAGGGCCGCTACTCCGCGACCGTGGAAACGGAAGTGGTGCCGCAGCCGCGTAACCGTGTCGGCCTCAAGGTCAACATCAACGAAGGCACTGTGGCGGCGATCCAGCACATCAACGTGGTAGGCAATACCAAGTTCTCTGATGACGACCTGATCGACCTGTTCGAACTCAAGACCACCAACTGGCTGTCGTTCTTCAAGAACGATGACAAGTATGCCCGCGAAAAACTGTCCGGTGACCTGGAGCGCCTGCGCTCCTACTACCTGGACCGTGGCTACATCAATATGGATATCGCTTCGACCCAGGTGTCCATCACCCCGGACAAGAAGCACGTCTACATCACCGTCAACGTCAACGAAGGCGAGAAGTACAAGGTTCGCGACGTCAAGCTGAGCGGCGACCTGAAGGTGCCTGAAGACCAGGTTAAGGCGCTGTTGCTGGTGCAGAAAGACCAGGTGTTCTCGCGCAAGCTGATGACCACCACGTCCGAACTGATCACCCGTCGCCTGGGCAACGAAGGCTACACCTTCGCCAACGTCAACGGCGTGCCGACGCCCCATGATGATGACCACACCGTGGACATCACCTTCGTGGTCGATCCAGGCAAGCGCGCCTACGTAAACCGTATCAATTTCCGTGGCAACACCAAGTCTGCGGACGAAGTGCTGCGTCGTGAAATGCGTCAGATGGAAGGTGGCTGGGCGTCGACTTACCTGATCGACCAGTCCAAGACCCGCCTTGAGCGTCTGGGCTTCTTCAAGGAAGTCAACGTCGAAACCCCGGCCGTACCGGGTGTGGATGACCAGGTTGACGTGAACTACGCCGTAGAAGAACAGGCATCGGGCTCCATCACCGCCAGTGTTGGCTTCGCACAGAGCGCCGGCCTGATCCTCGGTGGTTCGATCACCCAGAACAACTTCCTGGGTACCGGTAACCGAGTTTCCATCGGCCTGACCCGAAGCGAATACCAGAGCCGATATAACTTCGGTTATACCGACCCCTACTGGACTGCTGACGGTGTGAGCCTGGGCTACAACGCCTTTTATCGCACCACTGACTACAAAGACCTCGACGTTGACGTAGCCAGCTATGCAATCGATAGTCTTGGTGCTGGCGTGAACGTTGGTTACCCGATCAGCGAGACCTCGCGCCTGACGTTCGGCTTGACTGCGCAGCAGGATGAGATCAAGACCGGTGTGTACACCGTGGACGAAATCTTCGACTTTACCCGTCGTGAAGGTGACAAGTTCCTGAACTTCAAGGCGTCCGCCGGCTGGTCCGAGTCGACCCTGAACAAAGGTGTACTGGCGACCCGTGGTCATTCCCAGAGCCTGACCCTGGAAACCACCACGCCGGGCAGCGACCTGTCGTTCTTCAAGCTCGACTACCGCGGCCAGCTGTTCCAGCCGTTGAGCGACAACTACACCATGCGCCTGCACACTGAGCTGGGTTATGGCGATGGTTATGGCTCCACCAATGGTCTACCGTTCTACGAGAACTACTATGCGGGTGGCTTCAACTCCGTACGTGGTTTCAAAGACAGCACCCTGGGCCCGCGTGGTACTCCGAGCCGTGGTGTTGGTGTAACCGGTAACCAGGGCACCGTAGTGGACTCCGACAACGACCCACTGCCGTTCGGTGGTAACGTCCTGATCCAGGGTGGTGCGGAAATCCTGTTCCCGCTGCCGTTCGTGAAAGATCAGCGCTCCCTGCGTACTTCGGTATTCTGGGATGTGGGTAACGTGTTCGATTCCAAGTGCGAGCAGATCCGTAACCCGAGCGGCGTGAAGTCCAACACCCAGTGTAACGACGTGAGCCTGAGTAATCTGGCAAGCTCCGTGGGCGTGGGTGTGACCTGGGTGACTGCGCTTGGCCCATTGAGCTTTGCTCTGGCCATGCCGATCAAGAAACCGGATAACGCTGAAACCCAGATTTTCCAATTCTCCCTCGGCCAGACGTTCTAAGCGTCTGACCCAAGATAACGACAACGGATTCTGTAGGAGTACATCGTGCGCAAGTTGACTCAATTGGTGCTGCTGGCAACCGTGCTGGTAACCACCCCGGCCTTCGCCGAAATGAAAATCGCCGTCCTGAACTATCAGATGGCCCTGCTGGAATCCGATGCGGCCAAGAAATACGCCGTGGATGCCGAGAAAAAATTCGGTCCGCAACTGACCAAGCTCAAGACCCTGGAAAGCAGCGCCAAGGGCATCCAGGATCGTCTGGTAGCCGGTGGTGACAAGATGCAGCAAGGCGAGCGCGAGCGTCTGGAGCTTGAATTCAAGCAAAAGGCCCGTGACTACCAGTTCCAGTCCAAAGAACTGAACGAAGCCAAGGCTGTTGCTGACCGTGAAATGCTGAAACAGCTGAAGCCGAAACTCGACAGCGCTGTGGAAGAAGTCATCAAGAAAGGTGCCTTTGACCTGGTGTTCGAGCGTGGCGCTGTGATCGACGTCAAGCCTCAATACGACATCACCCGTCAGGTGATCGAGCGCATGAACCAGCTGAAGTAAGCCATGACCGCGACTATCAAGCTCGGCGAGTTGGCCGAGTTCCTGGGGGCCACCTTGCGTGGCTCCCCGGAGAAGGAAATCACTGGGCTAGCCACCTTGCAGGAGGCTGGCCCAGCTCAGTTGAGCTTCCTCGCAAACCCCCAATACCGTAAATACCTGGTCGACAGCCAAGCCGCAGCCGTGTTGCTGAAGGCCGCTGATGCCGAAGGGTTTGCCGGGGATGCGCTGGTGGTGGCCGACCCATACCTGGCGTATGCGCGGGTGTCGCACCTGTTCGATCCGAAACCCAAGGCCGCCAGCGGTATTCACCCGTCTGCGGTGATCGCCGATGATGCCCAGGTTGACCCTGCTGCCAGCGTCGGTGCCTTTGCGGTGATCGAGAGCGGTGCACGCATTGCGGCGGGCGTGACCATTGGTGCCCATTGTTTTATCGGTGCGCGCTGCGAAATCGGCGCAGGCGGTTGGCTGGCACCCCGCGTAACCCTGTACCACGACGTGCGTATCGGTGAGCGTGTGGTCATCCAGTCAGGTGCCGTGATCGGTGGTGAAGGCTTTGGCTTTGCCAATTCCAAGGGCATCTGGAACAAGATTGCCCAGGTCGGCGGCGTATTGATCGGCGACGACGTGGAAATTGGCGTGAACACAGCTGTTGATCGCGGGGCCCTGGCCGATACCGTGATCGGCAACGGCGTAAAGCTCGACAACCAGATCCAGATCGCCCACAACGTGCAGATTGGCGATCACACCGCCATGGCAGCATGCGTGGGTATCTCCGGCAGCACCCGGATCGGCAAGCATTGCATGCTGGCCGGTGGCGTCGGGCTGGTGGGGCACATCGATATTTGCGACAACGTCTTCATCACCGGCATGACCATGGTCACCCACTCGATTACCGAACCGGGTGCTTATTCTTCCGGTACCGCCATGCAGCCTGCGGCTGAATGGCGCAAGAGTGCAGCACGGTTGAGGCAGCTCGACGACATGGCTCGACGTCTCAAACAGCTGGAAAAGCGTGTTGGGGACGTGACCCCTGGCGGTAATGCTTCATCAGAAGGCTGATACCATTTCCATATCAAGTGTGCACAGCCGCTAGACTGCCTCCTTGATTTGCTAGCGGGGCGTGCTTTTAGTTCGCCCGCCCCCAATCTTTATTACAGGCTTCCCCCCGAAATGATGGACATCAACGAGATTCGCGAATACCTGCCTCACCGTTACCCGTTCCTGTTGGTGGATCGCGTAGTGGACCTCAATGTCGAGGAAAAGCGCATTCGTGCCTACAAGAATGTCAGCATCAACGAACCGTTCTTCAATGGTCACTTTCCTGCGCATCCGATCATGCCGGGTGTGTTGATCATCGAGGCGATGGCCCAGGCTGCCGGTATCCTTGGTTTCAAAATGCTCGACCTCAAGCCTGCCGATGGCACGCTTTACTATTTCGTGGGCTCCGACAAGTTGCGTTTCCGCAATCCGGTTACCCCGGGTGACCAGTTGATCCTGGAAGCCAAGTTCATCAGCTGCAAGCGCCAGATCTGGAAGTTCGAATGCCAGGCCTCGGTGGATGGCAAGCCGGTGTGCTCTGCCGAGATCATCTGTGCGGAACGCAAACTATGAGTTTGATTGACCCTCGCGCAATCATCGATCCGTCGGCCGTTCTGGCCGCCGACGTTGAGGTCGGCCCCTGGTCGATCATCGGCGCAGGTGTGGAAATCGGCGAGGGGACTGTCATCGGGCCGCACGTGATCCTCAAAGGTCCGACCCGCATTGGCAAGTACAATCGCATCTACCAGTTCTCCTCGGTAGGCGAAGACACCCCGGACATGAAGTACAAGGGTGAAGAGACCCGCCTGGTAATCGGTGATCACAACATCATCCGTGAAGGCGTGACCATTCACCGTGGCACCGTGCAGGATCGGGCCGAGACCACGCTGGGTGACCACAACCTGGTCATGGCCTACGCCCATATCGGCCACGACAGCGTGATCGGCAATCATTGCATCCTGGTCAATAACACCGCGTTGGCCGGCCATGTGCATGTTGACGATTGGGCAATCCTGTCCGGTTTCACCCTGGTGCATCAGTACTGCCATATCGGTGCTCACAGCTTTTCCGGCATGGGTACCGCCATTGGCAAGGATGTTCCGGCATTCGTCACGGTATTCGGTAACCCCGCCGAAGCCCGTAGCATGAACTTCGAAGGCATGCGTCGTCGGGGTTTCAGCGAAGAAGCCATCCACGCCCTGCGCCGCGCCTACAAGGTGGTTTACCGCCAGGGGCTCACGGTGGACCAGGCGTTGACCCAACTGACCGAGCCGGCAGCGTTGTTCCCGGAAGTCGCGGTGTTCCGTGACTCGATCCAGGCGTCGACTCGCGGCATCACCCGCTGATCATGGCTAATCTGCGTATCGCGCTGGTGGCCGGGGAAGCTTCCGGCGACATTCTGGGTGCAGGTCTTATGCGGGCCCTCAAGGCCCAGCATCCAGCGGTAGAGTTCATCGGCGTCGGCGGCCCGCTGATGCAGGCTGAGGGGCTTACGTCCTACTTCCCCATGGAGCGTTTGTCTGTCATGGGGCTGGTCGAGGTGCTGGGCCGCCTGCGCGAGCTGCTGGCCCGCCGCAAGCTGCTGATCCAGACCCTGATCGAAGAAAAGCCGGACGTCTTTATCGGAATCGACGCGCCGGACTTCACCCTCAATATCGAACTCAAGTTGCGCCAGGCCGGCATCAAGACGGTGCACTATGTCAGCCCGTCCGTCTGGGCATGGCGGCAGAAGCGCGTGCTCAAGATCCGCGAAGGCTGCGACCTGATGCTGACCTTACTGCCGTTCGAAGCGCGGTTCTATGAAGAAAAGGGCGTGCCGGTGCGGTTTGTCGGGCACACCCTGGCCGACACTATTCCCTTGCAGGCGGATCGCGCGGCCGCGCGTGCCGAGTTGGGCTTGCCCGAAGGCCCATTGGTTGCGCTGATGCCGGGCAGCCGGGGCGGCGAAGTCGGCCGCCTGGCCTCGGTATTTTTCGACGCCGCAGAGCGTCTGCAGGTCTTGAAGCCGGGCGTACGTTTCGTCTTGCCCTGCGCCAGCCCGCAACGGCGTGCGCAGATCGAGACATTGCTGGAAGGGCGCAACCTGCCGTTGACCCTGCTCGATGGTCAATCGCACCTGGCCCTGGCGGCCTGCGATGCGGTGTTGATCGCTTCGGGGACGGCCACGCTGGAGGCCTTGCTGTACAAGCGTCCGATGGTCGTGGCCTACCGCCTGGCGCCGCTGACGTTCTGGATTCTCAAGCGCATGGTCAAAAGTCCTTACATCTCCCTGCCCAACCTGCTGGCCCAGCGCCTGTTGGTGCCGGAGTTGTTGCAGGACGATGCAACGCCTGAGGCGCTCGCGCAAACCTTGCTCCCCTTGATCGAGGGTGGCGAAGAACAGACCCGTGGTTTCGACGACATCCATCGCATACTGCGCCGTGACGCCTCGAACCAGGCGGCAGACGCCGTGTTGACTCTGATCGGCCAGAAGCAGGAGGCGTTATGAGTACGCAAATGGGCCTGGATTTCAGCCTGGTTGCCCAAGCCCACGAACTGGTAGCCGGTGTGGACGAGGTCGGGCGCGGACCTTTGTGCGGTGCGGTCGTCACGGCGGCGGTGATTCTTGATCCGAACCGTCCGATCCTTGGCCTCAACGACTCGAAAAAACTCACCGAAGCGCGCCGTGAAAAACTCTACGACGAGATTTGCGAGAAAGCCCTGAGCTGGCACATCGCCCGGGCCGAAGTTGAGGAAATCGACGAACTGAACATCCTCCACGCCACCATGCTCGCCATGCAGCGTGCAGTGGAGGGCCTGCACATTACGCCCAAACTGGCGATGATCGATGGCAACCGCTGCCCCAGACTGGCCATGCCATCGGAAGCGGTGGTGAAGGGCGATAGTAAGGTGCCGGCGATTGCGGCGGCCTCCATCCTGGCAAAGGTCAGTCGTGATCGTGAAATGGCGGCTTTCGAGCTGATCTACCCCGGCTATGGCATCGGCGGTCATAAAGGCTACCCGACGCCCGTTCATCTGGAAGCCCTCGCACGTCTGGGCCCGACACCGATCCATCGCCGCTCGTTCGCTCCGGTGCGCCAGGCTTGCGAGGCGCGGGAGAGTCTCAGCGAGGTGTAGTCGCGAGGCTGATGTTTTTGCCAAGGCCCGGTACAATCCGGGCCTTGTTGTTTCCACGTATAAGAGATCACTATGCCGGCTTCATTCGTTCACCTACGCCTGCACACTGAATACTCCCTGGTCGACGGCCTGGTACGGATCAAACCGCTGGTCAAAACCCTGGTGGGCATGAACATGCCTGCGGTGGCGGTCACCGATCAGAACAACATGTGTTCCCTGGTCAAGTTCTACAAGAACGCCATGGGCGCCGGCATCAAGCCGATCTGCGGCGCCGACCTGTGGCTGTCCAACAAAGACCCGGATAACCCCCTGAGCCGCATCAGCCTGCTGGCGATGAACGGCGTGGGTTACCGCAACCTCACTGAACTGATTTCCCGTGGTTTCATTGACGGCCAGCGCAATGGCTCGATCATCATCGAGCGCGAATGGGTCGCCGAGGCCAGCGAAGGCCTGATCATGCTGTCGGCCGCCAAAGAGGGCGAAATCGGTATCGCGCTGCTGGGCGGCAACCCCCAAGAAGCCGAAGTGCTGGCCAGGGAATGGATGCAGGTCTTCCCCGACCGTTTTTACCTGGAAGTCCAGCGGACCAACCGCCCCAACGATGAAGAGCACCTGCACGCTGCGGTGGCCCTGGCCGACAAGCTGGGCGCGCCACTGGTGGCGACCAACGACGTGCGCTTCATCAAGAAGGAAGACTTCGAAGCCCACGAAACCCGCGTGTGCATCGGTGAAGGCCGGGCCCTGGATGACCCGCGTCGTTCGAAGAACTACAGCGAAGAGCAGTACCTCAAAAGCGCTGAGGAAATGGCCGAGCTGTTCAGCGACCTGCCCGAGGCGCTGGAAAACTCCGTCGAGATCGCCAAGCGCTGCAATATCGAGGTCAAGCTGGGCAAGCACTTCCTGCCCAACTTCCCGATTCCGGATGGCATGACCATCGACGAGTACTTCCGCAAAGTCTCGTTCGATGGGCTGGAAGAGCGGCTGGCCGTTCTGCTGCCCAGGGACACCACCGAAGATTACGAGGCCAAGCGCCAGGTTTATGTGGACCGGCTGAATTTCGAGCTGGATATCATCATCCAGATGGGATTCCCCGGTTACTTCCTGATCGTGATGGACTTTATCCAGTGGGCCAAGAACAACGGCGTGCCGGTTGGTCCGGGCCGGGGGTCAGGTGCCGGTTCGCTGGTGGCCTATGTGCAAAAGATCACCGACCTTGATCCGTTGGAATATGACCTGCTGTTCGAACGTTTCCTGAACCCGGAACGGGTTTCCATGCCCGACTTCGACGTCGACTTCTGCATGGATGGCCGTGACCGCGTGATCGAATACGTGGCCGAGAAATACGGCCGCAACGCGGTAAGCCAGATCATCACCTTCGGTTCCATGGCGGCCAAAGCGGTAATCCGCGACGTGGCCCGGGTGCAGGGCAAGTCTTACGGCCTGGCGGATCGCCTGTCGAAGATGATCCCGTTCGAAGTCGGCATGACCCTGGAAAAGGCCTACGAGCAAGAAGAAATCCTGCGCGACTTCATCAAGGTCGATGAAGAAGCGGCCGAGATCTGGGAGATGGCCCGCAAGCTTGAAGGCGTGGTGCGTAACGTCGGTAAGCACGCGGGTGGCGTGGTCATCGCGCCGACAAAGTTGACTGACTTTTCGCCGATCTATTGCGATGAAGAAGGCGACGGCCTGGTCACCCAGTTCGACAAGGATGATGTGGAGGCGGCCGGCCTGGTGAAGTTCGACTTCCTCGGCCTGCGGACCCTGACCATCATCGACTGGGCGCTCAAGACCATCAACCGCGACCGCGCCAAGGTGGGCGAAGAACCGCTGGACATCGCTTTCATCCCGCTGGACGACAAGCCGACCTACACCCTGCTGCAAAAAGCCGAAACCACGGCGGTATTCCAGCTTGAATCGCGCGGCATGAAAGAGCTGATCAAAAAGCTCAAGCCCGACTGCCTGGAAGACTTGATCGCACTGGTGGCCCTGTTCCGTCCGGGCCCGCTGCAATCGGGCATGGTGGACGACTTTATCAACCGTAAACACGGGCGCGCCGAGCTGGCCTACCCGCACTCGGACTACCAGTACGAAGGCCTCAAGCCGGTATTGGCACCGACCTACGGCATCATCCTGTATCAGGAACAGGTGATGCAGATTGCCCAGGTGATGGCCGGTTACACCCTGGGTGGCGCGGACATGCTGCGTCGAGCCATGGGTAAGAAAAAACCCGAGGAAATGGCCAAGCAGCGCGGCGGTTTCATTGAAGGTTGCGCGACCAACAATATCGACGCCGACCTCGCGGGTAACATCTTCGACCTGGTGGAGAAATTCGCCGGTTACGGCTTCAACAAATCCCACTCCGCCGCCTACGGCCTGGTGTCGTACCAGACTGCCTGGCTGAAAGCCCACTACCCGGCGCCGTTCATGGCTGCGGTACTTTCGGCGGATATGCACAACACCGACAAGGTCGTGACCTTGATCGAGGAAGTGCGCACCATGAAGCTGCGCCTTGATGCGCCGGATGTGAACGCCTCGGAGTTCAAGTTCACGGTAAACGACGAAGGCCGCATCATCTATGGCCTGGGCGCGATCAAAGGCGTCGGTGAAGGCCCGGTGGAAGCCATTACCGAAGCGCGCCAGGACGGTCCGTTCAAGGACCTGTTCGACTTCTGCGCACGGGTGGACCTCAAGCGCATCAACAAACGAACCCTCGATGGCCTGATCCGCAGCGGCGCGCTCGACCGTCTCGGCCCGTATTTCCATGACGAGCCGAAGGCCTACCAGGCCAATATCGACCGTAACCGTGCGGTGCTGCTCGCCGCCATGGAAGAAGCGATCAAGGCGGCCGAACAGACTGCACGTACCCATGACAGCGGCCATGCCGACCTGTTTGGCGGGTTGTTCGTCGAAGACGATGCGGATGTCTACGGTAACCACCGCAAGGCCAAGGAACTGACCCTCAAGGAACGCCTCAAGGGTGAGAAAGATACCCTGGGCTTGTACCTGACCGGCCATCCGATTGACGAATACGAAGGTGAAATCCGTCGCTTCGCCCGTCAGCGCATCATCGACCTGAAACCGGCGCGGGACACCCAGACCGTCGCCGGTATGATCATTGCCCTGCGGGTGATGAAGAACAAGAAGGGCGACAAGATGGGGTTTATCACCCTCGACGACCGCTCGGGCCGCATCGAAGCGTCGCTGTTTGCCGACGCGTTCCACTCCGCCCAGTCGTTGTTGCAGACCGACGCCATGGTGGTCGTCGAAGGGGAGGTCAGCAACGATGACTTCTCCGGCGGCCTGCGCCTGCGGATCAAGCGGGTGATGAGCATGGAAGATGCGCGCACCAATCTGGCCGAGAGCCTGCGCTTGAAGGTGAAAACCGAAGCGCTCAAGGGCGATCAGCTACGCTGGTTGGGCGACCTGCTCAAACGCCACCGTGGCGCGTGCCCGGTGACCATGGAGTACACCGGCAATGACGCCAAGGCCATGTTGCAGTTTGGCGAGACCTGGCGAATCGATCCCGCTGATGGCTTGATTCAAGCTTTGCGTGACCAGTTCGGGCGAGACAACGTCTTCCTCCAATACCGTTGATGGTCAGATATGTCTGACCTCGGCTAAACATTTAATCTCGACCTAAACGCGCCTCTCCCTTAAGGTAGGGCGCGAATAGACAACCGGCTGGCCAGGCACGCCCTGGCCGTCGACCCAAGACGGACGCTTATGAACCCGAATTTTCTTGATTTCGAACAGCCGATCGCTGACCTGCAAGCCAAGATCGAAGAGCTGCGCCTGGTCGGCAATGACAATTCGCTGAATATCGGCGATGAGATCTCCCGCCTGCAAGACAAGAGCAAAACGCTCACCGAAGACATCTTCGGCAAGCTGACCAGCTGGCAGATTGCGCGCCTGGCTCGCCACCCGCGCCGCCCGTACACCCTGGACTACATTCAGCACATCTTCACCGAGTTCGACGAGCTGCATGGCGACCGCCACTTCTCCGACGACGCAGCCATCGTCGGCGGTATCGCTCGCCTGGACGACCAGCCGGTGATGGTGATCGGTCACCAGAAAGGCCGTGAAGTGCGCGAGAAGGTCCGTCGCAACTTTGGCATGCCGCGTCCAGAGGGCTACCGCAAGGCGTGCCGCCTGATGGAAATGGCCGAGCGCTTCAAGATGCCGATCCTGACCTTCATCGACACCCCGGGCGCTTATCCCGGGATCGACGCCGAAGAGCGTAACCAGAGCGAGGCTATCGCCTGGAACCTGCGCGTCATGGCCCGCCTGAAAACCCCGATCATTGCCACCGTGATTGGTGAAGGCGGTTCCGGCGGTGCACTGGCCATCGGCGTCTGCGACCAGTTGAACATGCTGCAATACTCGACCTACGCGGTGATCTCGCCGGAAGGTTGCGCCTCTATCCTATGGAAAACCGCCGAAAAGGCACCGGACGCTGCCGAAGCCATGGGCATCACCGCCGATCGCCTCAAAGGCCTTGGGATCGTGGACAAAGTGATCGCCGAGCCATTGGGCGGCGCTCACCGTGACCCGGCTGCTGCTGCTGCGACCATCCGTGCCGAACTGGGTTCGCAACTGGCGATGCTCAAGAAGCTGGATAACGAAGCGCTGCTGGCTCGTCGTTACGAGCGCCTGATGAGCTACGGTCTCTAAGACCCACGCAATACCCAAATGTGGGAGGGGGCTTGCCCCCTCCCACATTTGCGTTGTGTATGCTTGGTGAGCGTATTCCAGACCAGAGGCGGTAACTTGTCATGAAACCGGCTCTGCCCGCCAAACTCATGCAAATCCTAGCGCCTTGGCGCAGCGCCCCGGCCTGGCACATCGCACTCTCCGGTGGCCTTGATTCCACCGTCCTGCTGCACCTCCTGGCCAACCTGGCGAAAACCGAAACCCTGCCACCCCTCAGCGCTGTCCATGTCCACCACGGCCTGCAGGCTGCCGCCGACGCGTGGCCGGCTCATTGCCAGTCGATCTGTGACAGCCTGGGCGTGCCTTTGCGCGTGATGGGCGTGCAGGTACAACCCGGCGCCAGCCTCGAGCGTGCCGCCCGTGATGCGCGCTACCAGGCATTTACCGAGGTGATCGGGGCGGGGCAGGTGATGCTCACCGGCCAGCATCGTGAAGACCAGGCAGAAACACTGTTGTTCCGCCTGCTGCGTGGGGCTGGGGTGCGCGGGTTGGCAGCGATGCCCGTGCAGCGCCGATTGGCAAGTGGCTACCTGGTAAGGCCATTGTTGCGTGTCTCCAGGGACGAGTTGGAAGCCTACGCACGCCAGTATCAGCTCAAATGGATCGAAGACCCTTCCAACGCAGATTTGCGTTTCTCCCGTAATTACCTGCGTCACCGCGTGCTTCCTGCACTGACGGAACGCTGGCCTCAGGCCGTCTCAAGCCTGGCGCGCACCGCCGAACACCTGAGTGAAGCCCAGGGCCTGCTCGATGAGCTGGCGCAGATGGACCTGCAGGCCGCCGATCAACCTTCCCCTTTTCCCTGGCTGAATTTGCCGTCCTTGGCTCTTGCGCCGCTGCGTGAGCTTTCCGACGCCCGTCAGCGCAACGCCCTGCGTCATTGGCTGACGCCGCTGACGCGCCTGCCCGACAGTGACCACTGGGCAGGCTGGTATTCCCTGCGCGATGCCAGGGGTGACGCACAACCTCTATGGCGCCTGGCCGACGGTGAGTTGCATCGCGGTGGCGAGCGCATCTGGTGGCTGCCTCGCGCAGGATCAGAATTTTCCGACGCATCGCTGAGCTGGTCCGATCCACAAAACCCACTAGAGTTACCCGGTAATGGTCAGTTGACGCTCACGGGCAGCGTGCCCGCAGGCCCGCTGGAGGTCCGCTACCGCCAGGGCGGCGAAATCCTCGACGTACCCGGTCGAGGCCGGCGTGATTTGAAGCGCCTGCTTAACGAAAGTGGCCTGCCGGGTTTCGTCCGTGGCAGATTGCCGCTGCTGTATCGCGGCCAGCAATTGCTGGGTGCACCCAGCCTTGTGGGACTGTGGCCGGCGGCAAGTGGTGACTGGCAATTACATTGGATGCCACAGACCTGCGATCAAGGTTTGAGCTGATAGCGCCTTTCCGGTAGACTACGCTCCCTTCTTGATACAACTTCTGTGGATTCGGCTGAATCGCAGCAGTTGCCGATTACCAAGCAGTCTTTGCTGGGCGATTCCAAAAAATGTGTAGCGATCAACGTACCGGTGTTTCATTGCTGGTCTGTCACCACGCGGCGGTTTTTTTGAAAGGTGCACTGTGATTAATGCAGGTGATCGGGGGCTTCGGCCTTCCTTCGCTTTCCCCGGCGGCTCGGACCGCTTTAACGCAGACTTCTAGGGTTTTTCATGACGCGCTACATATTCGTCACGGGCGGTGTTGTTTCTTCATTGGGGAAAGGCATTGCCTCCGCTTCATTGGCGGCCATCCTGGAGGCGCGGGGACTTAAGGTCACCATGCTCAAGCTGGACCCGTACATCAACGTTGACCCGGGCACCATGAGCCCGTTCCAGCACGGTGAAGTGTTCGTCACCCACGACGGCGCCGAAACCGACCTGGACCTGGGCCACTACGAGCGGTTCATCCGCACGACCATGACCCAGAACAACAACTTCACCACCGGCCGTGTCTACGAGCACGTGTTGCGCAAGGAGCGCCGTGGTGACTACCTGGGTGCAACCATCCAGGTGATCCCGCACATCACCGACGAAATCAAGCGCCGCATCATCAAGGGTGCCGGTGATGCCGATGTGGCGATGGTCGAGATCGGTGGCACCGTGGGTGACATCGAGTCCCAACCGTTCCTCGAAGCCATCCGCCAGTTGCGTTTCGAAGTCGGCGCCAAGCGCGCGATGCTGATGCACCTGACCCTGGTGCCGTACATCGCCACCGCCGGCGAAACCAAAACCAAGCCTACCCAGCACTCGGTCAAGGAACTGCGTTCCATCGGCCTGCAGCCGGACGTGCTGGTGTGCCGCTCCGATCACCCGATCGACATTTCCTCGCGTCGCAAGATCGCGCAATTCACCAACGTTGAAGAACGTGCGGTGATCGCGCTGGAAGACGCCGACACCATCTACAAGATCCCGGGCATCCTGCACTCCCAAGGCCTGGACGATTTTGTGGTCGAGCGCTTCGGCCTGCAATGCAACGGCGCGGACCTGTCCGAGTGGGAAGCCGTGGTCGACGCCAAGCTCAACCCTGAGCACGAAGTCACCATCGCCATGGTCGGCAAGTACATGGAGCTGCTGGACGCGTACAAGTCGCTGATCGAAGCGATGAGCCACGCGGGTATCAGCAACCGTACCAAGGTCAACCTGCGCTACATCGACTCCGAAGACATCGAGAATCAGGGTACCGCGCTGCTCGAAGGTGTCGACGCGATCCTCGTGCCAGGCGGTTTCGGCCTGCGTGGCGTGGAAGGCAAGATCACCGCGGTTCAGTACGCTCGTGAAAACAAGGTGCCGTACCTGGGGATCTGCCTGGGCATGCAAGTGGCTGTCATCGAGTTCGCCCGTAACGTGCTGGGCTGGAAAGACGCCAACTCCACCGAGTTCGACAGCAAGAGCGGTCACCCGGTCGTGGGCCTGATCACCGAGTGGGAAGATGCCACCGGCGCCGTCGAAGTCCGCACCGAAGCCTCCGACCTGGGCGGCACCATGCGCCTGGGTGCGCAGGACTGCCTGCTGGAGCCGGGCTCGCTGGTTCACGACTGCTATGGCAAGGACGTGATTGTCGAGCGTCACCGTCACCGCTACGAAGTGAACAACAACCTGCTGCCGCAGATCAAAGAGGCCGGCCTGAAGATCTCCGGTCGCTCCGGTGACGGCGCGCTGGTTGAAGTGGTCGAGGCGCCGGATCATCCGTGGTTCGTGGCGTGCCAGTTCCACCCTGAGTTCACCTCGACGCCGCGCGACGGTCACCCGTTGTTCAGCGGTTTCGTCAAGGCAGCCCTGACGCAACACCAGAAGAAGGCGTAACCCTGATGGCCCAGAAGATCATTCGCGTAGGCGACATCGAGATTGCCAACGACAAGCCCATGGTGCTGTTCGGTGGCATGAACGTGCTGGAAAGCCGTGACATGGCGATGCAGGTCTGTGAAGAGTACGTCAAGGTCACCGAGAAGCTCGGTATCCCTTACGTATTCAAGGCCAGCTTCGACAAGGCCAACCGTTCGTCCGTGACATCCTATCGCGGCCCGGGCCTTGAAGAAGGCATGCGGATCTTCCAGGACATCAAGCAAGCCTTCGGCGTGCCGATCATCACCGACGTCCACGAGCCTGAGCAGGCTGCCGTGGTCGCCGAGGTGTGCGACATCATCCAGTTGCCGGCCTTCCTGTCGCGCCAGACCGACCTGGTCGTCGCGATGGCCAGGACCGGCGCTGTGATCAATATCAAGAAAGCCCAGTTCCTCGCACCCCAGGAGATGAAACACATCCTGAACAAGTGCGTGGAAGCGGGTAACGACCAACTGATCCTCTGCGAGCGGGGTTCGAGCTTCGGCTACAACAACCTCGTGGTGGATATGCTTGGTTTCGGCATCATGAAACAGTTCGAATACCCGGTGTTCTTCGACGTGACCCACGCGCTGCAAATGCCCGGTGGTCGCGCCGATTCCGCGGGCGGGCGCCGTGCCCAGGTGCTGGACCTGGCCAAGGCAGGCATCAGCCAGTCCCTGGCTGGCCTGTTCCTGGAAGCCCACCCGGACCCGGACAACGCCAAATGCGACGGCCCATGTGCCCTGCGCCTGGACAAGCTGGAGCCGTTCCTGGCCCAGCTCAAGCAGTTGGACGAACTGGTCAAGAGTTTTCCGACGGTAGAGACCGCGTAAGCGTCGTTTCTCCGGTAGACTTTCCCACGCTTTACGCTCAGGCCTACGGGCCTGAGCCTTGTCGCCTGCAAGCCTGCCCCGTTGTTCCACCCTTGCGGTCGGTCAAAAGATTCCCTTCAGCTGCGTCGTTTTCGTCAACTTTGGAGTGTTTACAACAATGGCAAAAATCGTCGACATCAAAGGTCGTGAAGTTCTCGACTCCCGTGGCAACCCCACCGTCGAAGCCGACGTGCTTCTCGATAACGGCATCATCGGCAGCGCCTGCGCGCCGTCCGGTGCTTCTACCGGTTCGCGCGAAGCGCTGGAACTGCGTGATGGCGACAAGGGCCGTTACCTGGGCAAAGGTGTACTGAAAGCCGTGGCCAACATCAACGGCCCGATCCGTGACCTGTTGCTGGGCAAGGACCCGCTGGACCAGAAAGCCCTGGACCACGCGATGATCAAGCTCGACGGCACCGAAAACAAAGGCAGCCTGGGCGCCAACGCCATCCTCGCCGTGTCCTTGGCTGCCGCCAAGGCCGCCGCACAGGACCAGGACCTGCCGCTGTACGCGCACATTGCCAACCTGAACGGCACCCCGGGCGTCTACTCGATGCCGGTACCGATGATGAACATCATCAACGGTGGCGAGCATGCCGATAACAACGTCGATATCCAGGAATTCATGGTACAGCCGGTCGGCGCCAAGTCCTTCTCCGAAGGCCTGCGCATGGGCACCGAGATTTTCCATCACCTCAAGGCTGTGCTGAAGGCCCGTGGCCTGAGCACTGCGGTGGGTGACGAAGGCGGTTTTGCACCGAACCTGGCGTCCAACGAAGATGCTCTGAAAGTGATCTCCGAAGCCGTGGCCAACGCTGGCTACAAGCTGGGCACCGACGTGACCCTGGCCCTGGACTGCGCGGCCAGCGAGTTCTACGAGGACGGTAAGTACAACCTGTCCGGCGAAGGCCAGGTGTTCAACTCCGAAGGTTTCGCCGAATACCTGAAGGGCCTGACCCAGCGCTACCCGATCATCTCGATCGAAGACGGCCTGGACGAGTCCGATTGGGACGGCTGGAAAATCCTCACCGACAAGATCGGCGAGAAAATCCAACTGGTGGGCGACGACCTGTTCGTGACCAACACCAAGATCCTGAAAGAAGGCATCGATAAAAAGATCGCCAACTCGATCCTGATCAAGTTCAACCAGATCGGCACCCTGACCGAAACCCTGGAGGCCATCCAGATGGCCAAGGCTGCGGGCTACACCGCCGTGATCTCGCACCGCTCCGGCGAAACCGAAGATTCGACCATTGCCGACCTGGCCGTGGGCACCTCGGCTGGCCAGATCAAGACCGGTTCCCTGTGCCGTTCCGACCGTGTTTCCAAGTACAACCAATTGCTGCGTATCGAAGAGCAACTGGCTGGCAAGGCCAAGTACAACGGTCGCGGCGAGTTTCGCGGCTGATCGCTAGTTGATGGTGAAACATGGTAAAAAGTCGGCGGATTGCGTCGGAAAACTCACGACAGTGTGGATTTCGACGCTAATCTGATGGCGATCAAGCACAAGCCTGGTTTTTCCAGGCTTCGTGCTATCAGTTGCTGCAAAAGTTTTGCATGGCGGTCTTTTTTCACTGGATACCCGATATTCGATGCGCAGTCCCAATTGGTTGTTCCTCGTCTTGCTCTTGTTGCTGGCTGGCCTGCAGTACCGCCTATGGGTGGGTAATGGCAGCTTTGCGCAGGTAAAAGACCTGACCCAGCAAATTGCCGACCAGCACGCCGAAAACGAACGCCTGCTGGAGCGCAACCGCGTCCTCGATGCCGAAGTGCTTGAGTTGAAAAAAGGTACGGAGACCGTTGAAGAGCGGGCTCGTCATGAATTGGGCATGGTCAAGGAGGGTGAAACCCTCTACCAGTTGGCCCAATGAGTAGCCGTTTGCCGGCCTTCTGGGCCGTGATTCCTGCCGCGGGCGTCGGTGCCCGTATGGCCGCGGACCGTCCCAAGCAATATCTGCAACTGGGTGGGCGCACTATTCTCGAACACAGCCTTGGCTGTTTTCTTGACCATCCAGACCTTAAAGGGTTGGTGGTCAGTCTTGCTGTCGATGATCCTTACTGGCCCAACCTGCCTTGTGCCAACGACCCGCGCATCGTGCGTGCGGACGGCGGCGACGAGCGTTCGGGGTCTGTGCTCAATGCGCTGCTTCAGCTCAATGCCCTGGGCGCCAGTGATGACGATTGGGTGTTGGTGCATGATGCGGCACGGCCGAACCTGAGCCGTGATGATCTGGACAGCTTGCTCGCCCAACTGGCGGACGACCCGGTCGGCGGCCTGTTGGCCGTACCGGCCCGCGACACCCTCAAGCGCGTCGACAAGCGTGGCCGTGTGGTCGAGACCGTCGATCGCAGCCTGATCTGGCAGGCTTATACGCCGCAGATGTTCCGCCTGGGGGCTTTGCATCGTGCCTTGGCCGACAGTCTGGTGGCGGATGCGGTGATTACCGATGAAGCTTCGGCCATGGAGTGGTCCGGCCAGTCGCCACGCCTGATCGAAGGGCGCTCGGACAACATCAAGGTGACCCGGCCCGAAGATCTGGAATGGCTACGGCTGCGGTGGGTCAACCGCAGGTAATCCGCGATACCGTGTCGACCTCATCGGGGGCAAGCCCCCTCCCACATTGAAATGCATTCCAAGTGTGGGAGGGGGGCTTGCCCCCGATGAGGCCCGTCCAAACCACCAACAGTCAACTGCTGTACTCCGGCCTTTCAGCCAGCCCCTCCTTCAAGAAATCCACCAACTTCCTGACCTTCGGCGACAAATGCCTCTGTTGTGGATACAGCGCCCACACCGCCGTATTCGGCGGTTGATGCGCCTCCAGCAACGACACCAGCGCGCCACTGTGCAAATGCTCCAGCACGTAATAGTCCGGCAACTGGCACAACCCGACGCCCTGTAACGCCGCATCCAACACCGCTTGCCCACTGTTGCAGCGCCAGTTTCCCTGCACGCGCTGGGAAAATTCCCGGCCGTCCTGGGCCAGTTGCCAGATATCCGAGCTGCCGATGAGGCAGTTATGCCGGCTCAATTCCGACAAGCTATGTGGCCGACCATACCGAGCGAGGTAGGACGGCGACGCACACAGGTACATGCGCCTCGGCGCCAGTCGGCTGGCGACCATGCGCGAATCCTGCAAACGCCCCAGGCGGATCGCCAGGTCGAGGCCTTCGTGCACCAGGTCCAACTGGCGGTTGCTCAGCTCGATATCCACCCGCAATTGCGGATACAGCCCCATGAACCGGGTGACCAGCGGCACGATAAAGCGCTCGCCATACGCCACCGCGCAGGTCATGCGCAACATGCCCTTGGGCTCGCTGGTGAGGTCACCTACGGCGCGCAGGGCTTCTTCACGCCCGTCCTGCAGGCGTTGGCAGTGTTGCAGGAACGTCTGGCCTGCTTCGGTCAACGTCACTTTGCGCGTACTGCGATATAGCAAGCGGGTTTGCAGGCGTTCTTCCAGACGCGCCACCTGCCGGCTGATATGGGAAGACGACACCCCCAGCCGTTCCGCCGCCGCTGTGAATTGGCCGCATTCGGCCACCGCGACAAATTCGTCGATACCTTCCCAGCGGTTTTCAAGCACGTCGATTATCCCTGTACAGCAATAAAGTTTTGCTTTTGCCTGGATTATTCATCAGTCAGGCATGTTTTACACTCACACACTCAGTTTTTTAACTTCCTGGAGAAACCTGGATGATCAAGTCCCGCGCCGCCGTAGCCTTCGAAGCCAAGAAGCCCCTTGAGATCGTCGAAGTGGATGTCGCCATGCCCAAGGCGGGTGAAGTGCTGTTGCGCGTGGTCGCGTCCGGCGTGTGCCATACCGACGCCTATACCCTGTCGGGCGCCGACCCGGAAGGTATCTTCCCGTCGATCCTCGGTCACGAAGGCGGTGCCGTGGTTGAAGCGATCGGCGAAGGCGTGACGTCGGTGGCTGTCGGCGACCATGTGATCCCGCTGTACACCCCGGAATGCGGCAAGTGCAAGTTCTGCCTGTCGGGCAAGACCAACCTGTGCCAGGCCATCCGTTCCACCCAGGGCAAAGGCCTGATGCCGGACGGCACCACGCGTTTCTCCTACAAAGGCCAGCCGATTTTCCACTACATGGGCACTTCGACGTTCTCCGAATACACCGTGCTGCCGGAAATCTCCGTGGCCAGGATTCCTAAAGAGGCGCCCCTGGAAAAAGTCTGCCTGCTCGGTTGCGGCGTCACCACGGGCATCGGCGCGGTAATCAACACCGCCAAGGTCAAGCCAGGCGATACCGTGGCCATCTTCGGCCTTGGCGGTATCGGCCTGTCGGCAGTGATCGGTGCGGTCAAGGCCAAGGCGGGTCGCATCATCGCCATCGATATCAACCCGGCCAAGTTTGAAATCGCCAAGCAACTGGGCGCCACCGACTGCATCAACCCGAAAGACTACGATCGTCCGATCCAGGACGTGATCGTCGACCTCACCGACGGCGGCGTGGACTTCTCCTTCGAATGTATCGGCAACGTGCAACTGATGCGCGCCGCCCTCGAGTGCTGCCACAAAGGCTGGGGCGAGTCGGTGATCATCGGCGTGGCCGGTGCCGGCCAGGAAATCGCCACCCGTCCATTCCAGTTGGTGACCGGTCGCGTCTGGCGCGGTTCGGCCTTCGGTGGCGTGCGTGGTCGCTCAGAACTGCCAAGCTACGTAGAAATGGCCCAGACCGGCGAGATCCCGCTGGACACCTTCATCACCCACACCATGGGCCTGGAAGACATCAACAAAGCGTTTGACCTGATGCATGAAGGCAAGAGCATTCGTACCGTCATCCACTTCTGAGGTTCGCCATGAGTCTGGAAAACCTGTCGTGCCAGAAGAGTTTCGGCGGCTGGCATAAACGCTACAAGCATCATTCCGATGTGCTTGGTTGTGACATGACCTTCGCTGTCTACCTGCCGCCGCAAGCGGAGCAGGGCGGCAAGTTGCCGGTGCTGTACTGGCTGTCCGGTCTCACTTGCACCGATGAGAACTTCATGCAGAAGGCGGGCGCGCAGCGCATGGCTGCCGAGCTGGGGTTGATCATCGTGGCGCCGGACACCAGCCCGCGAGGTCCGGGTGTGCCGGACGACCCGGATAACGCTTGGGATTTCGGTCTCGGTGCCGGCTTTTATCTGAATGCCACCCAGGAACCCTGGGCCAAGCACTACCGGATGTATGACTACGTCGTGCAAGAATTGCCGGCGTTGATCGAAGGGCATTTCCCTGCCTCGGATAAACGTGGCATCAGCGGCCACTCCATGGGTGGCCACGGTGCGCTGGTCTGTGCCTTGCGCAACCCCGGGCGCTACCTGTCGGTGTCGGCGTTTTCGCCGATCAACAACCCGATGGATTGCCCGTGGGGCCAGAAAGCGTTCTCCCGCTACTTGGGCGAAGAGCGTTCAAAATGGCGCGAGTGGGACACCTGTGTGCTGATCAGCGAAGCTACGGAAAAGCTGCCACTGCTGGTTGACCAGGGCGACCGCGACGACTTCCTCGCCGTGCAACTCAAGCCCGAAGCCCTGCAGCAGGCAGCCAAGGCGGCCAACCACCCGCTGGAACTGCGCCTGCAACCGGGCTATGACCACAGCTACTTCTTTATCGCCAGCTTCATCGAAGACCATTTGCGACACCATGGCCGTGCTTTGCTCGGTTAATGTGAGGCAAAAGTAGGTAGAATCACGCCCTGAATTAAATCGGGGCGTTTTTTTATGCGTATTGGCCACGGCTACGATGTGCACCGTTTCGCCGAAGGCGATTTCATCACCCTGGGCGGCGTGCGCATTGCGCACCACCATGGTTTGCAGGCTCATTCCGACGGCGACGTCGTGTTGCATGCCTTGAGCGATGCCTTGCTCGGCGCGGCGGCGTTGGGTGATATCGGCAAGCACTTTCCGGACACCGACCCGACGTTCAAGGGCGCGGACAGCCGCGTCTTGCTGCGCCATGTGGTTGGCCTGATCCATGCCAAGGGCTGGAAAGTCGGCAACGTCGACAACACCATCGTGGCCCAGGCGCCGAAGATGGCCCCGCATATCGAGTCGATGCGCGCGCTGATTGCCGCCGACCTGCAAATTGAACTGGATCAAGTCAACGTGAAAGCCACCACCACCGAAAAGCTCGGGTTCACCGGCCGTGAAGAGGGCATTGCCGTGCACTCCGTTGCCTTGTTGCTGCGCGCATGAATGACCTGCAACTGCTGGGCCCTCGGGCCTATGGCGAGGCCTTGGGCAGCGCGGTACTGAAGGCGACGGCCGAAGACTTCCAGGTTGACGAAGTGCTGGACATTCCGCTGACCGGCGAAGGCGAACACCTGTGGTTGTGGGTGGAAAAGCGCGGCCTCAACACCGAGGAAGCCGCGCGGCGTATCGCCAGGGCGGCCGGCGTGCCGTTACGCACCGTCAGCTATGCCGGGCTCAAGGATCGCCAGGCGTTGACTCGCCAATGGTTCAGCGTGCAACTGCCGGGCAAGGCCGACCCGGACATGAGCGCGGCAGAGAACGACACGCTCAAGGTTCTCAAGACCGCTCGCCACAAGCGCAAGCTGCAGCGCGGTGCGCATTCGGCCAATGGGTTCACTTTGCGTCTGACGCAGTTGGCCGGTGATACCGCAGCCATCGATGCGCGGTTGCAACAGATTGCCCAACACGGCATTCCCAACTATTTCGGTGCCCAGCGCTTTGGCCACAATGGCGGCAATGTCGTGGACGCTCGCGAGTGGGCCGCCCGCAAAGCCTTGCCGGAACAGCGCAATGTGCGTTCGCGGTTGTTGTCCACCGCCCGCAGCTTTTTGTTCAACAAAGTGCTGGCGGCACGTGTGGCCGATGGCTCGTGGCAACGGGCCCAGGTCGGCGACCTGCTGGCGTTTACCGACAGCCGCAGTTTTTTTCCGGCTGGCGAAGCGGAATGCAGTGACCCGCGCCTGGCAATCCTGGACCTGCACCCGACCGGGCCGCAGTGGGGCGAGGGCGACTCGCCGGCCAGTGGTGCAACCTTCGAGCTGGAACAGGCGGTTGCCGCTGGTGAAGCCGACCTGCGAGATTGGCTGGTGAATGCCGGCATGAGCCAGGAACGTCGCATTCTTCGACTGCCCATTGGCGGTTTGACGTGGCATTATCCCTCGCTGGACATTCTGCAATTGGAATTCGTCCTGCCGGCCGGATGCTTCGCCACTGTGTTGGTGCGCGAGCTTGTTGATCTGGTGCCGGTGGGGCAGACGGACAACCCATGCGTATTCTGATATCAAACGATGACGGTGCCACCGCACCCGGTCTTGCCGCGCTTTATGCTGCGCTGCAGGATTATGCCGAGTGCGTGGTGGTTGCCCCCGACCAGGACAAGAGTGGCGCCAGCAGTTCGTTGACGCTCGACCGTCCGCTGCACCCGCAAGTCCTGGCCAATGGCTTTATCAGTGTGAACGGCACGCCTACCGACTGCGTCCACCTGGCAATCAACAGTCTGCTGGAGCAGGCGCCGGACCTGGTGGTGTCGGGCATCAACCTGGGTGCAAACCTGGGGGATGATGTGCTGTATTCCGGGACCGTGGCGGCGGCCCTTGAGGGGCGCTTCCTGGGTCGTACTGGGTTCGCCTTTTCGTTTGCCTCGCGGCAACTGGATAACCTGGCAACCGCTGCGCATTTCGCGCGCAAGCTGGTGGAGGCCCATGGCTCTCTGGATCTGCCACCGCGTACGGTGCTCAACGTCAATATTCCCAACCTGCCCCTTGATCATATTCGCGGTATCAAGCTGACGCGCCTGGGCCATCGTGCCCGTGCGGCGGCGCCGTTGAAGGTGGTCGACCCGCGTGGCAAGGAAGGCTATTGGATTGCCGCAGCGGGTGATGCCGAAGATGGCGGTGAAGGCACGGACTTTCATGCGGTGATGCAAGGCTATGTGTCGATTACCCCATTGCAATTTGATCGCACCTTCAGTGATGCCTTCAGTGGTCTCGATGGCTGGCTGGAGGGGCTGCGCTGATGGGCCGTGAACAAGACGACTTGCTGCGTCGCGGCATCGGGATGACGTCCCAGCGTACCCGCGAACGCCTGATCCAGCGCCTGTACGAAGAAGGGTTGTCCAACGCCCAGGTGCTGGAAGTGATCCGGCGTACGCCTCGCCATCTGTTTGTCGATGAAGCCCTGGCTCACCGAGCCTACGAAGACACAGCGTTGCCCATCGGCCATAACCAGACCATCTCCCAACCGTACATGGTGGCGCGCATGAGCGAGCTGCTGCTGGCGGCGGGGCCGTTGGACAAGGTGCTGGAAATCGGCACCGGCTCCGGCTACCAGACCGCCGTGCTGGCGCAACTGGTGGAGCGCGTGTTCTCGGTCGAGCGCATCAAGGTGCTGCAAGACCGGGCCAAGGAGCGTCTGGTGGAGTTGAACCTGCGCAACGTGGTATTCCGCTGGGGTGACGGCTGGGAAGGCTGGCCGGCGCTGGCGCCGTACAACGGTATCATCGTCACCGCTGTGGCCACCGATATCCCGCAAGCGTTGCTCGATCAACTGGCCCCAGGCGGACGCCTGGTGATACCGGTGGGCTCCGGCGAAGTGCAACAATTGATGCTCATTATCCGTGAGGACGAAGGCTTTTCCCGGCATGTGCTGGGGGCCGTGCGTTTTGTGCCGTTGCTCAATGGGCCGCTGGCCTGATCATTTGTTCGCGGGCAGTGAATTCTGTTGGCGGGGATGTGTCTTACGGCGGGGTCCATCGAGTCAACATGATCGGGAGTCGGAATTAAACGCGATGAATGTTTCGTTTCCGTCGTGTGCCGGTAAAACTCCAATGCCCAGTTATACTTGCGTCATATTTCAAGCCTGATACAGGCATTCATGTTCAGCCACCACAAAGGGAGCGGCGGGTGAGTCTCACAGGTCTTGCGCAGCGTATGAGTAAAACAAGCTTTCATCGACTGGTGCTTGGCCTCGTCTTCAGTTCCGTGCTGGTCGGCTGCTCCAGCTCGCCAAGCAGCGGCGCACGGGTGGTTGACCGTAACAATGCCGTCCCGCAAAAGCCGACGGTGACCACCGGGCAATACGTGGTGCGCAAAGGCGATACATTGTTCTCGATTGCCTTCCGGTATGGCTGGGACTACAAGGCGCTCGCAGCCCGTAACAATATTCCCGTGCCCTACACGATACATCCCGGTCAGACGATTCGTTTCGACGGCCGCACCGGTTCTGCGCCTACGGCAGTTGTGACAAACACCGGATCTTCGCCGTCGTCCTCCAGCAAAACCACCATCATTACCCGGCCTGCAGGCACCGCGGCGCCCGCTCCTGCAAGCAAGCCGGCACCCGCGCCGTTGCCACCTGCCGGGCCTGCACCGACCGGTTGGGGATGGCCCTCAAACGGAGTGCTGATTGGAAAATTCTCTTCAAACGGTAGTTTGAATAAAGGCATTGATATCGCCGGAGATTTGGGACAGCCTGTTTTAGCTGCGTCTGATGGGACAGTGGTGTACGCCGGGAGTGGTTTACGGGGCTACGGCGAGCTGGTCATCATCAAACACAGCGATACCTACGTCAGTGCTTACGGTCACAACCGCAGGCTGTTGGTTCGGGAGGGGCAGCAGGTCAAAGTCGGACAGACAATTGCCGAAATGGGGTCAACTGGTACAGACCGGGTGAAACTGCACTTTGAGATTCGCCGTCAAGGGAAGCCTGTAGATCCACTGCAATTCCTACCCCGTCGTTGATATGTTGCACAGCCTGTTCCCTCACGTAGAAGGAACAGGCTCCAGCGTTGCCAAGGATAAAGGCGCCGCTTGAGCTTGAGGTCGAACTCACCAAAGGACTATAACAATGGCTCTCAGTAAAGAAGCGCCGGAGTTTGACATCGACGATGAGGTTCTCCTGATGGAGACCGGTATCGCTACGGAATCGATGTCGAATGAGGGACCTGCTGTACCTTCAGTTCGCACCAAATCCAAGAACTCCACCGCGTTAAAGCAACACAAGTACATCGACTACACACGGGCGCTCGATGCGACCCAGCTGTATCTCAATGAAATCGGCTTTTCCCCTCTGCTGACCCCCGAAGAAGAAGTCCATTTTGCGCGCTTGTCGCAAAAGGGCGATCCGGCTGGGCGCAAGCGCATGATTGAAAGCAACCTGCGCCTGGTGGTGAAAATCGCCCGACGCTATGTCAATCGTGGGCTGTCCCTGTTGGACCTGATCGAGGAAGGCAACCTGGGTCTGATCCGGGCGGTGGAGAAGTTCGACCCTGAGCGGGGTTTCCGCTTTTCGACCTATGCCACCTGGTGGATTCGCCAAACCATCGAACGGGCGATCATGAATCAGACCCGCACGATCCGGTTGCCGATCCATGTGGTCAAGGAGCTCAACGTCTACCTGCGGGCAGCGCGTGAGCTTACTCAAAAACTCGATCATGAACCTTCGCCCGAAGAAATCGCCAACCTGCTGGAAAAACCGGTAGGGGAGGTCAAGCGCATGCTGGGCCTCAACGAGCGTGTGTCTTCGGTCGACGTCTCGCTGGGTCCGGATTCGGATAAAACCCTGCTGGACACCCTGACCGATGATCGTCCTACGGATCCTTGCGAGCTGTTGCAGGACGATGATCTGTCCCAAAGCATTGACCAGTGGTTGTCGGAGCTCACGGACAAACAGCGCGAGGTGGTGATTCGCCGCTTCGGCCTGCGTGGCCATGAGAGCAGCACCCTGGAAGACGTAGGCCTGGAGATCGGCCTGACCCGTGAGCGGGTACGGCAGATCCAGGTAGAAGGGCTCAAGCGCTTGCGCGAGATCCTGGAGAAGAATGGCTTGTCGAGTGAGTCGTTGTTTCAGTAACGACCCAGCTTTAACGCTTGAATGTGGGAGGGGGCTTGCCCCCGATAGCGGTGACTCAGTCAAATCTTTATTGACTGACACACCGCAATCGGGGGCAAGCCCCCTCCCACATTGGTTTTATGCAGAGTCTTATAGGGGGCATAGGGTCAAATCCCAGGCATAAAAAAACCCCGCTTTTAAGGGCGGGGTCTTTTTGACTGAGTCAGTACAAGTTAGATAACTTGAACTTCTTCAGCTTGCATGCCTTTCTGACCGCGGGTAGCGATGAAAGAAACCTGTTGGCCTTCTTTCAGGCTTTTGAAGCCGTCGGATTGGATAGCTTTGAAGTGAACGAACAGGTCGTCACCGGATTGTGGAGTGATGAAGCCGAAGCCTTTTTCATCGTTGAACCACTTAACGGTACCAGTTTGGCGATTAGACATGGTGTATCTCCTTGGACAAAGTTAACTGCGACTCAGGAAAAGCCCTGGCCGAGACTGAGTGCAAAGAGCAGGAAAAATTCTTGGAGATGGTTGGATCGAAATTCAACATATCGTGTAGAGATTCTCAGTGACACAAGCAGCACAGTGGCGCCACCTTAACCCTTTTTCCGGAACGTGCCAATGGTATTTCCGAAGGTTTCTCCATTTTCGTGACTGGCGGTGGTATTTCCGGTCACCCTGCACGTCAATGCGGGTCCCGGCCCCGCTGGCTGCGGCTCATAGCAGCAGGCGCGTTCATCAAGAAAAGCCGCGTGGCCTTTGAACCCCAACGCCGGCCCCGGTAAGATGCCCCACAGAATTTTTCCACCTCGCTATTCAGGACACCCGCCATGAGCATCAAATCGGACAAGTGGATTCGCCGCATGGCGCAAGAGCACGGCATGATCGAACCGTTCGTCGAGCGCCAGATCCGTGGCCAAGGCGATGCCCCGGTGATTTCCTACGGTGTTTCCAGCTACGGCTACGATGTGCGCTGCGCCGATGAGTTCAAGGTGTTCACCAATATCAACTCGGCGATCGTCGATCCGAAGAACTTCGACGAAAAGAGCTTCGTCGACATCAAGAGCGACGTGTGCATCATCCCGCCCAACTCCTTCGCCCTGGCGCGCACCGTGGAGTTCTTCCGTATCCCGCGTGACGTGCTGACCATCTGCCTGGGTAAAAGCACCTACGCGCGCTGCGGCATCATCGTCAACGTGACGCCGCTTGAGCCGGAGTGGGAAGGCCACGTAACCCTCGAGTTCTCCAACACCACCACCTTGCCGGCGAAGATCTACGCCAACGAAGGTGTGGCGCAGATGCTGTTCCTGCAGTCCGACGAGGCCTGTGAAGTGTCCTACAAAGACCGTGCCGGCAAGTACCAGGGCCAGCGCGGCGTCACCCTCCCACGCGCTTGATCGAAAGGTCTTACATGCTAAGGGAATTAGTCTGCAGAAAGTGACTCTATCTAGGTGTACTGCCTCGGCGCGTGTAAAACGTGCCGGGCCACGCTTGAGGAGTACCTTATGAAGCTCGACCCGCGAATCAGCGCAGAACTTGCCCGGCTTGAACCCAACCAGATTGGCGTTCTGGCCTGGTCCCTGATGGCCGACCCCGCATACGGGGGCGGCATCCCCGGCCAACCCGAGCCGGACTACCCACAACCCACCGAACCCGGTGAGCCGACCCTGCCGGACGAGCCACCACCCGCACCTGTCGCCTGATACCTAGCGCACTGGCCACACCTGCTGATCACCGACCACATAGAGTCGGTGGTCATTGGCCTGTTCCACCGCAAAGCCACCGGTAAACGCACCGAACGCCGGCAACAAGCTGACCCGTGTCCCGATCTGAAAGCACGGCAACCGTAGGCTTTGCCGGCCCTTGCCGCGCAAGCGGTACACCGGATGCACATGCCCCGCCAGCACGTGGTGGCTGGGGTGGGCGTCAGGTTCGTGCTGCAAGGCAAAGGGGCCCATCAGCAGTGGTTCCGCAACCACTTCAATCCTCAGGTCCAGCGGTGGGTCACCGGCGCGTTTATCGTGATTGCCGCGCACCAGCGTCAGGGCCAGCGCGGGATGGCGCTCGCGCCAGGCCCGCAAGGCGCCCAGGGTGCCGCTGGCGTGAGAGCCGGGACCATGCAGGAAGTCGCCAAGAAAGATCACCTGCGCGCACCCATGCGAAGCGAGCAGCCGGTCCAGCCGCTCCAGATTGGCAGTGGTGGTTCCTTGCGGCACCGGCTGCCCCAGGCTGCGGTACGCCGAGGCCTTGCCAAAGTGCGCATCGGCAATCAACAGGCACCCGCGCGCAGGCCAGTAGATCGCCTTGTCTGCCAGCAACCACAATTGCTCACCCTCGAGCGTTATCGAACAGACCATCAGCGCTTCCCGTTATCCGCGACTTTTTCCAGGTCCTTGACCATCCTTGCAATACGCTCCGAGAGTTTTTCCGAACTCATGCTTTCGCGCATCCGCTCGACCAGCAGCGGAAAGGCCAGGGGAGTCGGCCGTTCGATCCGGTGCAGGTCCAGCTTCAACGCCGACAGATGACGCAACGCCACTTCCAGCCGACGAATATCCAACTCATCGCACAGGACTTCTTCCCCAGCCTGAGTCAGCAACAGGTTCTGCGGGTCGTACTGTTTGAACACCTCGAAGAACAGACCGCTGGACGCCTGCACCTGCCGCGTACTTTTCGGCGCACCGGGGTAGCCGGCGAACACCAGCCCGGCGATGCGTGCGATCTCGCGAAAGCGGCGCAGGGCCAGTTCCCCGGCATTCAGGCTGGCGGCCACGTCTTCCAGCAGGTTCTCAGGGCTCAGCAGCGCGTCATTCAACAACACCGGCCAATCCACAGGCGTGGCGCTCAGCAACTCCAGCCCGTAGTCATTCACGGCAATCGAAAACGTCACCGCCTGCCCCTGGCTCACCCGCCACGCCAACAGACTCGCCAGCCCCAGGTGCACCTGGCGCCCGGCGAACGGATAAAGAAACAGGTGCCAGCCTTCCCGCGATTTCAGCGCTTCGGCCAGCAGATGCTCGCGTGTCGGCAGGCCCGACCAACGCAACTGCGTCTGTAACAACGGTTGCACCGCTTGCATTTCCGGCCCCTTGAAATGCCCGTGCGCCGCCGCATCAAAGCGCTCCACCACCGCCTGGGCCAGCTCGTTGGAAAGTGGCATGCGCCCGCCATTCCAGCGCGGCACGGCGGCTTTTTTGGCGGTGCTGCGGCGCACGTAGGCGGTCATGTTTTCCACGCGCACCAGCTCCAGCAGACGCCCGGCGAACAGGAAACCATCCCCGGGCTTGAGCCGCGCAATAAAACCTTCTTCGACACTGCCCAGGTTCTTGCCGCCCCCGCCCTTGCTCCAGTATTTCAAATGGATGCTCGCGTCACTGACGATGGTGCCCACGCTCATGCGGTGACGGCGCGCCAGACGGGCATCGGGGACACGCCAGACGCCCTGTTCGTCCGGCTCTACGCGACGGTAATCCGGATAGGCCGTCAGCGACAGGCCGCCATGGCGCACAAACCCCAGGGCCCATGCCCAGTCTGCGTCCGTGAGGTCACGGTACGCCCAGGCCCCGCGCACTTCCGCCAGCAGCGCATCTGGCGTGAAGCCACCGCCCAGCGCCATGCTCACCAAATGTTGTACGAGTACATCCAACGGTTTGTGCGGCGATTCCCGCGCTTCGATGCGCCGCTGGGCAATCGCATCCTGGGCCGCCGCCGCTTCCACCAGTTCCAGGCTGTGGGTCGGCACCAGCGTCACCCGCGAGGGCCGCCCCGGCGCGTGCCCCGAGCGCCCGGCGCGTTGCATCAGGCGTGCGACGCCTTTGGCCGAGCCGATCTGCAGCACCCGTTCCACCGGTAGGAAGTCCACCCCCAGGTCCAGGCTGGAGGTGCACACCACGGCCTTGAGCTGGCCATCCTTCAACGCCCGTTCCACCCAGTCGCGGGTTTCCCGAGACAGCGAGCCATGGTGCAAGGCAATCACTCCAGCCCAGTCGGGCCGGGCGTCCAGTAACGCCTGGTACCAGATTTCCGACTGGGCCCGGGTATTGGTAAACACCAGGCAACTGCTGCTGCTTTCGACCTCGGCCACTACCTGGGGCAACATCTTCAAGCCGATGTGCCCGGCCCAGGGAAAGCGCTCGGCGACCGGCGGCAGCAAGGTGTCGACCTTTAACTCTTTGGCCGTTTGCCCCTGTACATTGATCCCGTCGCCTTGCGGGACTAACACCTCCAAGGCATGGGATTGGTTACCCAAGGTCGCCGAAATGCCCCACACTATCAGTTCCGGATGCCAGCGCCGCAGCCGCGCCAGTGCCAATTGCAACTGCACGCCGCGCTTGTTGCCGATCAATTCATGCCATTCATCCACGATCACCATGCGCAGGTGCGCCAGGCTCACCTGGCTGTCGGCGCGGGCCAGCATCAGGGTCAGGCTTTCCGGGGTGGTCACCAGCGCGGTCGGCTGGCGACGGGTCTGGCGAGCGCGCTCGCTGCTGCTGGTGTCGCCGGTGCGCAGGCCGATGCTCCAGGGAATCTGCAAGGCTGCAAGCGGTGCTTCGAGGGCGCGGGCGGTGTCGGCCGCCAAGGCACGCATGGGCGTGATCCACAGCACCGTCAGCGGTTCAGCGGGTGGTTTACGTTTACCCACAACAGGCGGGCGAGTGATGGCAAAGCGATTGAGCGCCGCAAACCACAGCGCGTAGGTCTTGCCGGCGCCGGTGCTGGCATGCAGCAACCCCGACTGGCCGCCCTTGACCGCCGCCCACACCTCTTTCTGAAAAGCGAACGGCTTCCAGCCTTTGGCGGCAAACCACTGGTTGGCGAAGTCGATGGGTTTTGCCATGGGGCGGCGGAACTCTGGAAGGTCTATTCCACAGACCTTCCAGAGCGCGCAAAGGTTTACTTCAAATTGCCACTCAGGAACTGCTGCAAACGCTCGCTCTTCGGATTGCCCAGCACGTCCTCCGGCGCGCCTTGCTCTTCCACCAGGCCCTTGTGCAGGAACAGCACCTGGCTCGACACCTTGCGCGCAAAACTCATCTCGTGGGTCACCATGATCATGGTGCGACCTTCCTCGGCCAGGCCCTGGATCACCTTCAACACTTCGCCCACCAGCTCCGGGTCGAGGGCCGAGGTGGGCTCGTCGAACAGCATCACCTCCGGCTCCATCGCCAGGGCGCGGGCGATGGCGACGCGTTGCTGCTGGCCGCCGGACAGGAACGCCGGGTATTGATCGGCCACGCGTGCCGGCAGGCCGACCTTGTCGAGGTAGCGACGGGCACGGTCTTCGGCGTCCTTCTTGCTGCAACCCAGCACCCGGCGCGGAGCCATGGTGATGTTTTCCAGCACGCTCATGTGGCTCCACAGGTTGAAGTGCTGGAACACCATGGCCAGGCGTGTACGCAGGCGCTGCAATTCGGCGTCATCGGCCACGCGCATGCCCTGGCGGTCGCTGACCATGCGGATCGGCTGGCCGTCGAGGGTCATCGCGCCGTCGTTGGGGGTTTCCAGGAAGTTGATGCAGCGCAAAAAAGTGCTCTTGCCCGAGCCACTGGCGCCGATCAGGCTGATCACGTCACCGGTCCTGGCCTTGAGCGACACACCTTTGAGCACCTCATTGTCGCCATAGCTTTTATGCAGGCCTTCAACGGTCAATTTGTACATGGGGCGTGCATCCTCAAGGCGAAAGTAGGTAGCCGCTGCGGTAGGCCTCTAAGCCTGCGACATGGCCGATGACCATCCCGGCAGTGGCCATGCGGCGCAGCGAACGGGCGTAAAGCAGGCCGGCCTTCTGGCAGGGCACGGGCGTTACGCGGTCGGTAATGGGGTCGATGATTTCGGCGATCAGTTGCCCGGCTTCCAGGTACTCACCGGGCAGGGCGCTGAACACCAGCAGGCCGCCCACCGGCGTCGCCACCGGTTCAACGCCGGCCAGTGGCGTGGCGGGGTAGGGCAGGTCCGGCAGCGGTGCGACATCGCCGGCAATGGCGCCGAAGTGAATCAGGTAATCGATGATCGCCTGGCAGTCGAGCGCCGCCAGGCCATGGTTGACGTCGCCTTGCCCGCGCAGCTCGACGGTCACCGAAAAGCTGCCCATCGGGATCGGGAAGCGCTCGCCGAAGCGTTGCTGCAACTGCCACCACACCAGGGTGAAGCACTCGTCGAAGGATTGCCCGCCGGAGTCGGTGGCGAGCAGATTCGCCTCCGAGCCGATATAGCGCGCCAAGGGTTCCACCTGCGGCCAGGCCTCGGGCGTGGTGTACAGGTGTGCCACGGCTTCGAAGTCGCAATGCAGGTCCAGCACCATATCGGCGTCGCAGGCCAGGCGTTGCAGTACCAGGCGCTGGGACTGCAGTTGGGTGTCGGCGCTTTGCTCTGCGAGGGCGGTGGACAGCGCGCTGCGGATCCGTTCGACGTTGTGCCGGGGATCATCCCCGAGTAACTCCTCGACCTGGTCACCCACCGCTTCACCGAGGTCGACAAACCGGCGATTGAAGTTCTGCCCGCTTTCCAGTTCGTAGCGGCCCAGCGGGATGTCCATCAACACCTGTTCCAGGCCGACCGGGTTGGCGATGGGCACCAGCACGATTTCACTGCGCAGGCGACCGGCGGCGGCCAATTTCGCCAACTGCACCTTGAGGTGCCAGGCCACCAGCATGCCCGGCAGTTCATCGGCATGCAGCGACGACTGGATGTAAATCTTGCCCTCGGCCTGCTCCGGGCCGAAGTGAAAACTGTGAATCTGCCGCGCCGTGCCGGGCACCGGCGCGATCAACTCATGAATCTGATGCCGCATGAACGCTCCTTAATGGCTCGGCCCGAGAAAGGCCAGCCAACGGCGCTCCGCCAGACGAAACAGACCGACCAGGGCAAAGGTCACGGTCAGGTAGATCAGCGCAGCGATACCGAATGATTGAAAGGTCATGAAGGTGGCCGAGTTGGCATCCCGCGCCACTTTGAGGATGTCTGGAATCGTCGCGGTGAAGGCCACCGTGGTCGAGTGCAGCATCAAAATCACTTCATTACTGTAGTAGGGCAGCGAGCGACGCAACGCCGACGGCATGATCACGTAGGCATAGAGCTTCCAGCCGCTGAGGCCGTAGGCTTTGGCCGCCTCGACTTCGCCATGGGCCATGCTGCGGATCGCCCCGGCGAAAATCTCCGTGGTGTAGGCGCAGGTGTTGAGGGCGAAGGCCAGGATGGTGCAGTTCATCGCGTCGCGAAAGAACGCATCCAGCAACGGTTGTTCGCGCACGGCGGCGAGGCTGTAGATGCCGGTGTAGCAGATCAGCAACTGGATATAGAGCGGCGTGCCCCGGAACAGGTAGGTATAGAACTGCACCGGCCAGCGAATCAGGCGCTTGCGCGACACGCGGGCAATGGACAGCGGGATTGACACCAGGAAGCCGATGACCAGGGCGGCGCTGAGCAACCACATCGTCATGGCCAGGCCGGTGATGTGCTGGCCGTCGCTATAAAGGAAGGGGCGCCAGTATTCCTGCAAGAGTTCGATCATCGCACGGCCTCCCGGGCGCCAGCGGAGTAGCGACGTTCAAGGCGGCGCAAGACGAAGTTGGACGCGCTGGTGATCAACAGGTAGATCAACGCGGCGAGGACCAGGAAGTAGAACAGTTGGTAGGTGCTCTTGCCGGCATCCTGGGCGGCCTTGACCAGGTCGGCCAGGCCGATGATCGACACCAGGGCCGTGGCCTTGAGCATCACCATCCAGTTATTGCCGATACCCGGCAGGGCAAAGCGCATCATTTGCGGGAAGGTCACGTAGCGAAACCGCTGCCCGCGCTTGAGCCCATAGGCGGTAGCGGCTTCCAGCTGGCCACGGGGCACCGCGAGGATCGCGCCGCGAAAAGTCTCGGTGAAATACGCCCCGTAGATAAAGCCCAGGGTGATCACCCCGGCGCTGAACGGGTCGATCTCGATGTATTCCCATTCCATGAAGTCGGTCAGGCCGGTAAGCCAGGTTTGCAGGCTGTAGAAAATCAGCAGCATCAGCACCAGGTCGGGCACGCCGCGAATCAGGGTGGTGTAGAGCTGGGCGGGGATGCGCAGGAAGGGCAGGCTGGAAAGTTTGGCGCTGGCGCCGAGCAGGCCCAGCACCACGCTGACGGCCAGGGACAGTACCGACAACTTGATGGTCATCCAGGTGCCTTGCAGCAACAGCGGGCCGAAACCCTTCAGGCTGAGCGCGCTCAACCCGAGGGTTTGCAACAGTTCTTCGAACATAAATCAGGACCTATGGCGATAAAAAAGCGCCCCTCCCAGGGAAGGGCGCTCCAGGCATTATTTGCCGCTGTACAGGTTCAGATCGCCAAAGTGTTTCTTCTGGATGGTGGCGTAGGTGCCATCATCGTGTAACGCTTTGATACCTTTATCCAAAAGCGCCTTCAGTTCAGTGTTACCTTTTTTGATACCGATGGCGGTTTTCGACGGCAGCAAAGGGTCGTCGATGGCCGCGCTGACTTCGTAACCGGCACCGGCCGGCGACTTCAGAAAGCCCAGTTCGGCTTGCAGCATGTCCTGCACGGAGGCGTCGAGACGGCCGGAGGTCAGGTCGGCGTACACCTGGTCCTGGTTGGCGTAGGCCTTGGTGGTCACACCGGCTTTATCCAGCACGGCCTTGGCGTAGGCTTCCTGGATGGTGCCCTGCTCGTAGCCTACGGACTTGCCCTTGAGAGACTCAGGTGTCGAGTAGCCCGCGCCTTTCTTGAACACCAGCGAGGTCGGGCCAGAGAACAGTTCGCTGGAGAAGTCGATGGCCTTTTCACGCACCGGGGTCACGGTCATGGACGAAATCACGCCGTCGAACTTGTTGGCTTTCAGGCCTGGAATCATGCCGTCGAAATCGCTTTCGACCCACTTGCACTTCACTTTCAGCTCGGCGCAGATCGCATTGCCCAGGTCGATATCGAAGCCCACCAGGCTGCCGTCCGCTGCCTTGGATTCGAATGGCGCGTAGGACGGATCGACACCAAAACGCAGTTCCTTGTATTCCTTGGCCGTGGCTACACCCGCGGCCATGCACAGAGCCAGTGCAGAAAGGGTCAGCAATGCTTTTTTCATTATGTAATCCCTGGAAACCAAGATAAGCGCTTGTGGCGCGTTTAGGACTGTTACTGAACGGTGTCAGACGGATCACAAGTAGCAATTTCTGCACCATAGTTCCGAATGAGCGTTTTAAAAGGTGGGACAAGGGAGATCTGAGTGTAGGAGATGCCCGCAAATGGGCGCTGAAAACTGGGTGCACCATTTCGGGTCGTAAAGGAATTCAGATGTTGGAGGGGGCTTGCCCCCTCCCACCAGTTGATCGGCGTCAGGCCAGCAGGTCTTGCAGAGTGGCAAGGCTGTCGGCCTCATCCACCGCCTTATCCTGCCGCCAGCGCAACATCCGCGGAAATCGCACCGCAATCCCGCTCTTGTGCCGTTTGGACAAGGCAATGCCCTCGAACCCCAGCTCAAACACCATGCTGGGCGTGACACTGCTCACCGGGCCGAACTTCTCTACGGTGGTTTTGCGCACAATCGCGTCGACCTTGCGCATTTCTTCATCGGTCAGCCCGGAGTAGGCCTTGGCAAAGGGCACCAGCGTGCGTTCGCTGCCGGGCGGGCCGTCCCACACCGCGAAGGTGTAGTCGCTGTAGAGGCTGGCGCGCCGACCGTGGCCGCGCTGGGCGTAGATCAACACCGCGTCGACGCTGAACGGGTCGACCTTCCACTTCCACCACACGCCCATGTCCTTGGTGCGGCCGACGCCGTACAGGCCATCGCGGGCCTTGAGCATCATGCCTTCCACGCCCAGGCTGCGCGAAGCTTCGCGTTGTTCGGCCAGCGCTTGCCAGGTGGTTGCGTTCAGCAACGGTGAGGCGAGCAATACCGGTTGGTTGCACTGGGTGACCACCTGCTCAAGCTGGGCGCGGCGTTCGGCCTGGGTATGGTTGCGCCAGTCGTCGCCCCGATGTTCCAGCAGGTCGTAGGCCAGGATTGCCACCGGCGCATCCTCCAGCACTTTCTTGCTCAAGGTCTTGCGGCCGATCCGCTGTTGCAGCAGGGCGAAGGGTTGCACTGCGTCCTTCCACACCACGATCTCGCCGTCGATCACCGTGCCGTCCGGTAACCCACTCACCAGGCTGTGAAGTTCGGGAAAACGTTCGGTGACCAGCTCTTCGCCACGGGACCAGATCCACAGGCGCCCGTCGCGCTTGACCAGTTGTGCGCGGATACCATCCCATTTCCATTCCACCTGCCAGTCGGTGGGGGCACCGAGCAGCGCGTCGAATTGCTCCACCGGTTGCGCCAAGCCATGAGCCAGGAAAAACGGATAAGGCTGGCCGCCCCGTTGTGCATGCTCGTCGGACGATTCGGCAGCGATCAGCTTGAGGTAGCCCTCAGCGGTCGGACGATTGGACAGGTCGGTGTAGCCCACCAACCGCTGCGCCACACGCTTGCTGTCGAGGTCGGCCATGGCGGCGAGGGCACGGGTAACCAGCAACTTGGACACGCCGACGCGAAAGCTGCCGGTGATCAATTTGATGCACACCATCAAGCTGGGTTGATCCAGTTGCGCCCACAACGCCGGCAGGCGCTCAGCCAATTCCAGGGGAGGCAAGCCGCGCAATGGCAGGAGTTTTTCCTCCAGCCATACGGCCAGGCCGTCCTCCGAGGTGTAGGTAGATTCCGGCAGCAGCAGGGAAATGGTCTCCGCCAGGTCACCCACTGACTGGTAGCTTTCCTCAAACAGCCACGGCTCGATGCCGGACGCTTCTGTGGCCATGTCCCGCAGCAGGCGCGTCGGCACCAGTTGCCGTGGCCGTCCGCCGGACAGGAAATACACGGCCCAGGCGGCATCTTCTGGCGCGGCATCCCGGAAGTAGGCTTGCAACGCAGCCAGCTTGGCGTTGCTGGAAGTGGTGGCGTCGAGATTCGCGTACAGCTCGGCAAAGGCCTTCATGCGCCGGCCTCTTCTTCGTCATCGCCGTATTCGGTGGTGAAGCCCTGGGCATCCAGGCCTTTTTCCCGCAGATGGCGCACCAATACGCCGACAGAACCGTGGGTGACCATCACCCGCTCGGCGCCGGTCTGCTCGATGGCCCACAACAGGCCGGGCCAATCGGCGTGGTCCGAGAGCACAAAGCCCCGGTCGACTCCACGCCGCCGCCGGGTGCCGCGCAGGCGCATCCAGCCACTGGCGAAGGCGTCGCTGTAGTCGCCGAAGCGTTTGATCCAACTGCTGCCGCCAGCGGAGGGTGGGGCGATGATCAAGGCTTGGCGCAGCAATGGGTCGGTCTTGTTGAAGTCGCCGGCGTAGAGGGTTTCGGGGATATGGATGCCGGCCTCGCGGTACACCCGGTTCAACGGTTCGACCGCGCCGTGGCTGAGGATGGGCCCGATGCTGGCGTCAATGCCATGCAGGATACGCTGGGCCTTGCCGAACGAATAACAGAACAACACGCTGGCCTTGCCGGCGGCGATGTTGGCCTGCCACCAGTCGTTGATCCCGGCGAAGATCTGCGCCTGGGGCTGCCAGCGGTAGATCGGCAGGCCGAAGGTGGATTCAGTGATAAAGGTGTGGCAGCGCACCGGCTCGAACGGCGTGCAAGTGCCGTCGGGCTCGACCTTGTAGTCACCGGACGCGACCCAGACTTCGCCCTGGTATTCCAGGCGCACCTGAGCCGAGCCGAGCACATGCCCGGCCGGGTGGAAACTCAAGGTGACGCCGTGGTGCACCAGTGGCTCGCCGTAGGCCAGGGTCTGCAGGTTGATGTCCTGGCCCAGCCTGGAGCGCAGGATGCCTTCGCCGGGGGCCGCCGCCAGGTAGTGCTGGTTGCCGGTGCGGGCGTGGTCGCCATGGGCGTGGGTGATGACCGAGCGTTCCACCGGGCGCCAGGGGTCGATATAGAAATCTCCGGCGGGGCAGTAGAGGCCTTCGGGGCGGGCGATGACAAGGTCCATGGGGTGACCGGGGGAGGTGGGCTTGTTACTTATGAGGCGGGTGTGGGCTGGGAAGTTCTATCTGAATGCATGCGGTCCAAATGTGAGAGGGGGCTTGCCCCCGATAGCGGTGTATCAGCTAGCCAAGGTGCAACTGACCCACCGCAATCGGGGGCAGGCCCCCTCTCACATTAGATCCAGGTTTTTCAGGAAAGCCGGGTTACTTGCCGGGTGTCAGGGTCAACCTGGCCTTCCCGTACACCTTCTCGAAGTTCTGCGGCTGCATCGGGAAGCTCAGGTATTGCGCCTTGAGCGACGGGTCGATGCCATTGGCATAGTTCGGGCTGGCCGGGTTGCCGGACTGGCCGATGCCACCCTGGCCCATCATCGGTTCCACCTGGCCGAAATCGACGATCAGGCGCAGCGCGGGCACCTGTGTGGTGGCGAAGTCCTGTCCCCAGTTGTAGGGCGCCGGGTTCAAGGTATTGTGATCGCCACCGGAGGCCAGTGGGCCACGAATCACCTGGCCATTGGCGTTTTTCCAGGTGGTTGTGTGCAGCTTGCCCCACTGCCAGGCCTTGTGGTCGGCGCCCAGCTGACTGTCGCCGGCGCTGATCGCGGCGGCCAGGCTGCGGGCGAGAATCGCGGGTTTGTCTTCTTTCTGCGGCGTACGCACATCATCCCAGAACGGGCTGTCTTCGCGGCCCAGCAAGTGATCGGCCTGGGCGGCATAGGACAGGCTGGCGTTGCTGACAAAGGCTTTCCAGCTTGCGCTGTTTTCCGGACCCAGCTCGTCGAGGAAGATCTGTTTGGTGCTTTCCTGCAGGAACAGTTCATAGAGCGCAGCGTCGGCGGAGGTCGACACCAGGCGACCGTCGAAGGCCATCAGGCGACCCAGCGCTTCACGGGCCTTGGCCTGTTCCGCCGCAGGCAGTGCGTCAATCGCCTGTTTCAGCGGCTGGGCCATGCCCGGCGCCTGGAACATGCTCTTGAGTTTGGCGGCGAAGGTGGTGGTCTGGTCGTACTGCATGGCGATCAGGCTGCGGCTGTCGTGCTTGCCGGCATTGGCCAGTTGCGCCAGGCGCTCGCTGCGCTCCGGGGCATCCCAGGAATTGGACAGTTGCATGCCATAGCCACGCGGCGCGGTGCGCTGGTTGGCGGTGCCGATCCAGCCTTGGGCCGGGTCCTGGTCATAGGGATGCAGCATGGCGTCGGCGTAGCCATCCCAGTCAAACCGCGTGTCCCAGCCCGGCGACGGCAGCAAACCTTCGCCTTCGCGGCGGTTGGGGAAACGGCCGGTGACTTGCCAGCCAATGCTGCCGGCGTCGGCGAAGATCATGTTCAACGCGATGGCACGGATTTCCCGGGTTGCGTCCGAGGCCTTGCCGATGGTTTGCGCGCGGGATAGGTCGAAGAACGCATCCAGGCTCTTGTCGTCCTTGAAATCGGCGGTTTGCAGGGCCAGGCCCAGACCGGTTGTCAGCGCCTGGCTGCTGTTGAGCAGGGCGCCGTGACGGGTTTCGTACACCACTTCGCGGATCGAGCGCTGGCCTTTGACGAAGTAGGTTTCGTTACGCACGCCCGCCGGCAGCCATTTGCCGTTGTTCTCGTAATACAGCGCGCTGCCCTGGCGTCTGACTTTTTCAAGGAACAGGTCTTGGGTGTCGCCCTTGACCGTGCTCATGCTCCACGCGACTTTGCCGTTGAAGCCGGACAGCAGCGTCGGCAGGCCGGCAATCGAAGCGCCGGCGGCCTGGTATTTCGGTGCGCGGATCTGCACGTAGCTCCACGGCGACGGTGCCTGCGGCTGGGCGGCGAGGTCGCCCGCCAGCAGGCTTTTACCGCTGCGGCTGCGCTGTGGGCCGATCGCCCAGTTGCTTGAGGTGGTGACCGCCAGGGCGTTGAGGCTGCCCAGTTGCTGGCTGACCGCGTCCAGCCCGGCCAGGCCGGTGATCTGGCCCAGGTTCACGCCCTTGAGTTTTTCGGCCTCGGCCAGCGGGATCGCTTCATCCGGCGCGCTTGGGGTGAGCCAGGCGAGTTTGTCGACGCCGACTTTCTGCGCCAGCACCAGCGACGAAATCTCTTCCTGCAGGTTGGCCGACTCGCTGAAATTCAGCAGGCAGAACAGCAGCGCCGAATCTTCCGGCTTCCAGTACTCGGGCTTGTAGCCGGTCTGGGCCAGGTCCGGCGGCAACTTGTCGCGGTAGCGGAACAGGTAGGCGTTGACGCCACGCGCATACACTTCAAAGAAGCGCTTGAGACGCGGGCTGGAGGCGTTGTACAGCTCGCCGGCGCTTTTCTTCAGGTTGACCGCGCGCATGAAGCGGTCGACATCCAGCACTTCAGGCCCGGACATTTCCGCCAGGCGGCCCTGGGCCAGCAGGCGCAGGGTGACCATCTGGGTGATGCGATCACTGGCATGCACGTAACCGAGGCTGAACAGCGCGTCGTGGAAGGTGTTGCTTTCGATCAGCGGCATGCCCTGGGCATTGCGGCGTACCGATACATTCTGCGCGAGGCCTTTGATCGGCTGTACGCCGGCAACCGGCGGCAGGGTGTCCTGGGTGCTCTGGAGCTGGCAACCGGCCAGGCTTAACGCGCTGGCCACTGCCGCGGCAACGCCGAACCGGGGAAGAAAATGTGAGAGGGCTGGCGAGGCCATGGCAAAGCTCCTGCGGGGGGTAGCGTCAGTAAAGGCGCTACGTTAGTGAGCGCGGCGAAACGACGCAAGCGGGAGCCATGCCTTATTTTCAGGAATTGCGTATCAAGACTTGGGCGGGTTGACTTTCTGCACCAGCTCATACGCCCGGACCGTCGCCGGCCGTTCCTTGATGCTGTTGAACCAGCGATGCAGGTGTGGGAAATCTTCCAGGCGCTGGCTTTGCCATTTGTGGGAAACAATCCAGGGGTAGATCGCCATGTCGGCAATGCTGTAGTCCTCGCCCGCGACGAATGCACGATCTGCCAAACGTCGGTCGAGCACCCCGTAGAGGCGTGCGGTTTCATCCACGTAGCGTTTGATCGCGTAGGGGATTTTCTCCGGGGCGAACTGGCTGAAGTGATGATTCTGCCCCGCCATCGGGCCCAAGCCGCCCATTTGCCAGAACAGCCATTGCAGTACTTCCTGGCGACCGCGCAGGTCTTTTGGAATGAACTCGCCGGTTTTTTCCGCGAGGTACAACAGGATCGCGCCGGACTCAAACAGGGAAATCGGTGCACCGCCGTCGGTCGGGGTCTGGTCGACGATGGCCGGGATGCGGTTGTTGGGAGCGATCTTCAGGAAGTCAGGCTTGAACTGTTCACCCTGGCCGATGTTGATCGGGTGCACCTTGTAGGGCAGGCCGGCTTCTTCCAGGAACAACGATATTTTGTGGCCGTTGGGGGTGGTCCAGTAATACAGGTCGATCATGAAGCTCTCCAAAAGTGGTGATGCTTGAACGGATGCCTGTAGGTATAGGTAATGTTGGGCGTGCGAAAATTCAATGAAACATTTGCGCATACCCTTAGAAGCAAATCAAAAAGCGCCATCCACCAACACCTGCAGCGACTGCTCTGAACAGCGCTCGATGCGCGCCCGCACGCGATACACCTCGGCAAACAACAGCGGATTGAGCACCTCGTTTGCTGCGCCACTGGCGTACAAGCGACCCTGGCGCAGCACGGCAATATGGTCGGCAAAACGTGCGGCAAGGTTGATGTCGTGCAACACCACCACGGCGATCAGGTTGTGTTCGCGCACCAGCCCACGCACGCACTCCATGACTTTCAATTGGTAATTGAGGTCGAGGGCGCTGGTGGGTTCGTCCAGCAGCATCACTTGGGGGCGCCGTGCAATCAGTTGTGCGAGGCTGACCAGTTGGCGTTGGCCGCCCGACAGCGTGCTTAACCACTGATCGGCCAGGTGCGCGATGCCAATGCGCTGCAATGCCTCGAAGGCTTCGCGCAGACAGGCGCCGCTGGACAATGGAAGGCCGTCCACAGGGGTGACGCGCAACGCAGCAATCACGCTCTCCATTACGCTGAGGCTCAGGCCCGGTGGCAGGTTCTGCGGCATGTAGGTCACACGCCTGGCGCGCTCGGCCACGGACATGGCTGACAGGTCGAGGTCACCCAGTCGTACGACACCGTGCATCTTTTCCAGCCCGGCCACGGCGCGCAGCAAAGTGGACTTGCCGGCGCCGTTGGGGCCGATCAGGGCGGTCAGGCTGCCGTGGGGCAAGGTCGGCAGGCTCAGGTCATGCACGATCTGCCGGCGGCCATAACTTACATTGGCGTTGTGCACGCTTAACCCTTCGCTCATAACTGCCTCCCGCGCTTGAACACCAGCATCACGAAAATCGGCACGCCCACCAACGCCGTGACGATGCCCACCGGCACGCTCATACCGGGCATGATCAGCTTGCTGGCAATCGACGACAGCGCCAGCAACAGCGCGCCGGTCAGGGCGCTGGCCGGCAGCAGGAAGCGCTGGTCTTCACCGACCAGGATCCGCGCGATATGCGGACCCACCAGGCCGATAAAGCCGATGGTGCCGACGAACGCCACGGCGGTAGCCGACAACAGGCTGATGCGCAGCAACGAGAAAAACCGCAGGCGCTTGACGTCCACGCCGAAGCTTTGCGCGCGGTCTTCGCCCATGCGCAGCAAGGTCAGGCGCGGTGCGGCGGCGAAGGAAAACGGCAACACCACCGCGACCACCAGGGCCAGGATACCGAGCTTGTCCCAGTTGGCCCGGGTCACGCTGCCCAGGGTCCAGAACACCAGTTGTTGCAGCACGTCCTCGGTGGCCACCAGTTGCAACAAAGCCACCACCGCGTTGCAACTGAATACCAGGGCGATGCCGAACAGCACCAGGCTCTCTACGCCGGCGCCCCGCAGGCGCGACATGGCTTGCAGCAAAAACACCGAGGCGGCGGCGAAGATGAACGCCGAAATGGAAATCGCCGTGTTGGCCGACACCCACAAGGTCGTCACCGGAAACACAATCACCAGGGATGCCCCCAGCGCCGCCGCCGACGACACGCCCAAGGTAAACGGGCTGGCCAGCGGGTTGTTCAAGATCGCCTGCATCTCCGCCCCGGCCAGCGACAACGCACAGCCCACCAGCACCGCCATCAACGCGTAGGGCAGGCGCACGTTCCAGATGATCACCTGGTCGGTGGCGCTGAGGTGGGACGGGTGCGCAATCCCGTCAAGCAAGGCCAGCAGGCCCATGCCGGACGGGCCGCTGGCCAGGTCCACCAGCATGGCGCACACCAGCGCCATGCCCAGTAGCGCCAATAGCCAGGCACGCCGCGCCAGCAGGCGGCGATAGCCGTGGGTGGCTGAGGCGAGGTCGAGGGTTTGCGTGGTCATTTAGAGGTGTCGATCCAATAGGCACCCTGCAACGGCATCCCCAGGAATTGCTGGTTGATCTGTTCCATGGTCGCCTGCGGGTCCAGCTTGGCGAACAAGTGCGGATGCACCCACTTGGCCAGCGACTCAATCGCCAGCAGGTTGTACGGCGAGTTGTAGAAGTCATGCCACAGGCCGTGGGCATTGCCTGCGCGGATGGCACGCAGGTTGGCGAACTCGGGGCGCGCCAATACGCGGTCAAAGGCTTCACGCGCCTCGTCATGGCTCACGCCGGCACCCAGGATCAGCCCCGGCTTGTGGTTACCGGTGGCGACATAAATATCCGGGTCCGCTTTCAAGGCGTATTCCACGCTGATATCCCCCAGTGCCCCCGGTACCACATCGGCGGCGATGTTGCGCCCGCCCACCAGCTTGATCACTTCCCCCATGCCGCTCTTGCCCGTGGTGTGCCCCGGCGCTTGCCAGGCGCCGGCCAGCAGTTCGAGGAACACGCTCGGACGCGGGCCGGCCGGCAAGGTGGCGACCGCGTCGGTGATGACCTTGAGGTGCTGGTCATAGAAGTCCAGGAAGGCCTTGGTCTGGGCTTCGCGCCCCAGCGCCTGGCCCAGCGCGTTCATGCTGGTGTGGGTGCCTTGCACCGGGTTGATGCGAAAGTCGACGAACAGCACCGGGATGCCCGCCTTGGCCAGCACATCGGCGACCGGGCTGTGTTCAGTCGGGCCGTGGCCGGAAATGCTGAACACCGCCAGGTCGGGTTTGAGCGAGAGGATTTCCTCGGCGCTGACGCTTTGTTCCGACGCCTGGCCGATCAGCGGGATGTCTTTCACGCTGGGAAATTTCGCCACGTAGGCGTTATAGGTGTGCTGGTCCAGCAGCTTCAAATCGTTCTGCCAACCGACGATGCGTTGGAACGGCGCATCGCGGTCCAGCAGGGCAAACGCCGAAATCAAGCGGCCTTCACCGAGAACCACGCGCTTGACGTTGTCCGCCACGTCGACCTTGCGCCCCAGCACATCGGTGACTTCATGGGCGGCAGCGGTTTCGGCATGGCCGAGGACCAGCGCGGCGAACAGCACGCACAGCTTGAGGACATTACGGGGTTTCAACATGGCAGGAACTCCAGGTGAAGGCGGCGCATCAGGTATCGCTCCAGCGCCGCAAGGGGTTGTGAGGCAAGGCGGCCAGGCAGGTGTCGACTTCGCAGGCGTTGAGCAGTGCCGGGATCTCGACCAGCACGGTTCAGAACTCATAGTCGACGCTGGCAGTGAGGGTGCGCCCGGCGCCCGGAATGCCGTAGAGCTGGAAGCCATCGAGGGACGCGCCGACCTGGCTGTAATAGAAGGTGTTGAACACGTTGTTGAGGTTGAGGTTGACCGTGGTGTCCTTGTTCACCTTGTATTGCGCGGCCAGGTTGCTCAGCCAGTAGCCGGGGGCTTTTTCGTGGTCGCGGGTGTAGATCGCGTAGACCCCGGACGGGCCGTCGGCGTAGCTGCTGTTGTTGTTCAACCCCCCGACGTATTTGTTGTCGGTGTAGCGGCGCCGGCCCACGTATTGCTCGCCGTAGCTGAGGCTCAGAGCGTCGGTGACGGCGTAGGTGGTCCACAGGTTGGCGGTCAGGTCCGGGACGTTCTTGGCTTCGGCGCCTTTGTTGATGCCTTTGGTCTGGGTGCTCTTGAGGGCCGAGAAACCGCTGTAGGCGGTCCAGCGCGGGGTGATATTGCCTTGCAGGCCCAACTCGATGCCGTCGACGCGCTTGGCGGGCAGGGCGCGTACCGGGGCGGATTCGCCGTCCTGGTATTCCCAGGCGTTGTCCAGTTCGGTGCGGAAGATCGCCGCCGTAACGTTGAGCATGTCATGGGCGATGTCCCACTTGGTGCCCAGTTCATAGGTCTTGGATTTGGCCGGGCTGTAACGACGGGTGCTGGCCGCGCCGTAGATCTGGTTGTTGGTGGACGCGCCCAGCGCCGAGGGCTGCGCCGCCTCGCTGTAGGACACATAGATGCTGCCATTGGGCAACGGTTTGAACACGGCGCCAACCCGACCGCTGACGGCACCGTCGGTACTGCTGATCGTCGCCTGGCCGCGCTGGCGGGTTTCGGCGCGCCAGTTGTCGTAGCGCAACGAGCCGAGTACTTGCCACTGCTCGTTGAGGGTGAGGGTGTCGCCCAGGTAGAGACCGGCGTTGTCGATCACCGAGCGCGGGTCGCCTTCGCCTTTGGTCACGTAGGTGCTGGCGAAGCTGTGGCTGGGGTCGTGCATATCAAACAGCATGTTGCCTGCCGGCACTTCGGCGTTGCGTTTCAGGCCGCCGTAGGTCTCGTGATAGAACTCCAGGCCGCTGACCACCGCGTGCTGCAGGCTGCCGGTGGTGAGGTTGAAATTGAAGTCGGTCTGGTTGTCCAGGATGGTGTAGCGCTTGGACAAACCAAAGTCGCTGCCGCGCAGGATGCTGTAGGCGGTGTTGCTGTTGTTTACGTAGTCGGTGTAGGCATTCACCGTGCTGCCCGGCACTTGGCTGATCGGGCCTACGCCGGTGTAGCCCAAAGTCGCACAGCGGGTGCCGGTGCAGGTCTTCTGGCCGCTGGCGTTGGCGGCGAAGAAGCGCGCCGGCGAGAGCACGGCGAAGTTGTCGCTGCGTTCCCAGCGCGTCTGGTTGCGCAGGTTGGCGTCGTTCCAGGCGAAGTCATGCTCAAAGCGCGCCGTGAGCGAGGTGGTTTTGTTCTCTTGGGTGTAGAGGTGGGAGTCGCCGTACCAGTTGGAGCGTTTCACGCCCGGCATGCGGTCGCCGTTGGTGCCGCGCTGGATCGGCACACCGCCGTCCGGGGTGTTGGTGTCTTTCTGGTAGAAGGTGTCGATGAACAACCGCGTGTCGGTGCCCAGGCCGAAGCCGAACGAGGTGGCAATGCCCCAGCGGTCGTAGTCCACATCGTCGCGTTCGGCCACCTGGTTGTAGTGCTTCATCAGGTTGATGCGCACGGCGCTGGTGTCGTTCAGCTGTTTATTCAGGTCGGCAGTGAGGCGGCGGTAGCTGTCGGTGCTGATCCCGGCCGAGACTTTGTTGGCATCGCCCAGATGCGCTTCCTTGCTGACCAGGTTGACGCTGCCGCCCACGGCCGAGACCCCGGACTCGATGGAACCGGTGCCCTTGAACACTTCGGCCTGCTGCAGGTTGAAGGTGTCGGTGCGCGTGGACATGCCGGCATCGCGCACACCGTCGACGGTCAGGCTCTGCTCGGAAGAAAAACCGCGGATCGAAAACAGATCGCCCCAGCCCAGGTTGCCCTCGCCGGACATAAAGGTAATGCCCGGGACATTGCGCAACACTTCCTGCAAGGTCTGCGCGTTCTGCTCCTTGAGCACCTGTTGCGGCACGATGGTCACGCTTTGCGGTGCGTCCAGCAGCGGCTGGCTGATCTTGGCCGAGGTGACGCGGTCCACCTTGAAGGTGGAAGTGGCTTCGCCGTCGATCTTGATTTCCGGCAGGCTCAACACCGAATCGCTGGACGTGGCGGTTGGGGCGCCAGCCAGGGCCACCGGTGCGACGCTGCCGGCAGCCAGCAAACCGAACATCGGTGCCAGGGTGTGCCGCGTGTGGCGGTGAGGCGTGGGCAATGATAGGGGCAATGACATGGTAGCGTCCGAGTCTAAATTACAATTACTCTCATTTAGGTTCGGTAGTCTAAAGAGCGATTCCTCCTGCCATACCCCAGGTTTGTATCGCTGATGCGTGATTAGGGTTTCCCACAACATTCCATTACATTTGCCTGCGCTGCCGGCTGAACTTTCGGCTATTTGCTGCGTTTCATCGTTTTTCGGATTGACTGCCCATGGCCAAGCAAGACCACCTGCTGATCGTTGACGACGACCCGCAAATCCGCCAACTGCTCTGCGACTACCTGAGCGACGCCGGCTTCCAGGTGTCCACCGCCGCCGACGGCAAGGAAATGCGCCGCCGCCTGGCGCTGAATGTGATCGACTTGATCGTGCTCGACCTGATGCTGCCCGGCGAAGACGGCCTGAGCCTTTGCCGCGAACTGCGGGTTAACTCCAACACGCCGGTGGTGATGCTCACCGCCAAGGGCTCGTTGATCGATCGTATCGTCGGCCTGGAAATCGGCGCCGACGATTACTTGCCCAAACCCTTCGACCCACGTGAGTTGCTGGTGCGGATAAAAGTGGTGCTGCGCCGGGTACAGAGCTTTCCCGACCGCGCCCGCCTGGATGAAGCGCCGAGCATTCGTTTCGCAGGCTGGCAACTCGACACGCGGGCGCGGCAATTGCTGTCGCCGCAGGGCGTGGTGGTCAGCCTGGGCAACTCGGATTACCGCGTGTTGCGCCTGCTGTTGCAGCACCCCAATCGCCCGTTGAACCGCGACTTTCTGCTCAACCATGTGTTCGACAAGGACAGCACGCCGTTCGACCGCTCCATCGATGTGTGCGTCAGCCGCCTGCGCTCGCAATTGCCGGCAGGGTTGATCAAGACCGTGCGCAACGAGGGCTACATGCTCACCGCCGATGACGTGGTGTTGGAGTCGTGAGACTGCTGCCGCGTTCGCTGTTCGGCCGGCTGGTGCTGATTCTCGTCAGCGGCATGCTCGCCGCGCAGGCCCTGACCAGCAGCATCTGGTACGACCGACGCCATGGGCAGGTGCTGGAAATCCCGGCGCGGTTGATCGCCACGCGCCTGGCGGACGTGGTGCGCCTGGTGCACAGCGATCCGCAGCAAGCGGATGTGCTGATCAAGCTGCTCGACACGCCAAACTTCCGCCTGACCCTCAGCGACCAGGCCAGCAACACCCCGAGCACCCTGCACGAAAGTGACCGGCCCACCGAGCGATTGATCAAGAAGGTGCTGTCGGAAAAAACCGGTTACGCCCAAACCCTGATCCTGTTGCGCCTGTCTCTGATCGATGGCGACGGGCAGACCGCCGGCCTGTCGACCTTGCTCGGTTCCCAACCGGTGGTGGGACAATTTTTGATCGACCTGCGCCTGCCCGACGGGCGCTGGTTGCAGGTGGATGCCAGTGAAGAGCAGGGCTGGACCAGTACCTCGCCGCTGGACCTGCTGTTCGATTACGTGATGCGCATCTACCTGTTGCGGGTGCTGGTGTTGGTGGTGATCGCGCTGGTCGCGGTACGCCTGGCGATTCGCCCGCTCAACACCCTGGCCAAGGCCGCCGAGGCGTTGGGCCGGGATATCCAGCGCCCGCCGCTGTCGGTGGACGGTCCCACTGAAGTTCGCCGCGCCGCCCAGGCATTTAATGCGATGCAACAGCGGCTGATCGCCAACATCGCCGAGCGCACGCGTTTCCTTGCGGCGATTTCCCACGATTTGCGTTCACCGATCACACGACTGCGCCTGCGCACCGAGATGCTTGAGGACAATCGCACCAAGGAGCGTTTTCGCAGCGATCTGGAAGAAATGGAGCACATGGTGTCCAGCACGCTGGAGTTTGTCAGCAGCGGCGAAATCAACGAGACGCGGCAGAACATCGATATCAACGCCTTGCTGCAAAGCCTGCAGGCGGACTTGCAGGACGTTGGCGAGCAGGTGGTGATCGAAGGCCGGGCGAAGCAGCCATTGCCGGGGTATGCCCGCAGCCTTAAACGTTGCGTGCAGAACCTGCTGGAGAACGCTGTGCGTTATGGCCGTGATGTGGTGGTGCGGGTCGAGGACCAGGCGGACAGCTTGAAGATCGTCATCAGTGACCGTGGCCCCGGGATTCCCCGGGAACAGTTGGAGCAGGTAATGGAGCCGTTCTATCGCGTGGAAGGTTCACGCAATGCCGAGACCGGCGGGTATGGCCTGGGATTGAGCATTGCCCACACCATCGCCAAGGCGCATGACGGGCGTTTGGCGTTGCGCAACCGGGACGGCGGAGGGCTTGAGGTGGAACTGGTGTTTCAACGCAAATCCTGAATGTGGGAGGGGGCTTGCCCCCGATTGCTGGCTGTCAGGCACTGAATAGGAGACTGGTATACCGCTATCGGGGGCAAGCCCCCTCCCACATTTAAATCTTCAGCGTGGCTTTACGCCCCGTGGCACTTCTTGAATTTCTTCTCGCTGCCGCACGGGCAAGGATCGTTGCGGCCCACGTCCTTCAGGGCATTGCGCACCGGCTCCTGGTGAGCGTGGCCGCAGTTCGGGCCGTGGACATGGCCGTGGTCGTGATCATGGTGATCGTGATCATGGTTGCAGTCAGGACCATGGACATGGGGTTGCTGAGTCATCGATGTCGCTCCGGAATAAAATCGCCGGGGATTATCTCGCCATTGCGATTCACCTGCACGTCATAACCGATGAATAATCCGGTTTTCAGCTCGCCTTCGAGGCGATAGGGCACGGGGCGGTCGGGTTTTTTCAGCATCTGCACCACATCGCGGATCTGCGGCCAGAGGTTGGTGCGCACCGACACCTTGAAAAAGGCATGGCCGCGCGGCGGCACGGTAAGCCATTGGTTGGACTCGCCTTCGGTCAGCACAAAGTCATCCAGCGTCACTTTGTAGATCAGGCCACGCACGGTCAGGTCGGCGTCGTCGCGATTGTCCACGCGAAAGTACAGCTTGAATTTCTGCTCCAGCAGCTTGGCTCGCACCACTTCGACCTTCACCAGGGAGATGTGGGGCGGCGGCGCGTCGTCCTCGAACCACGACGCGCAGCCGGTCAGGCCAAGGGTTAACGCCAGCATCAAGCTGTAGATCCGGAGCATGGCGTGAGTCCTGTGGTGGCTATAGATAGCTGGAACAACACTTCTTGAATTTTTGCCCGCTGCCGCACAGGCAGGCATCGTTACGTCCGGTCTTCACTTCCACGGTCGGGTCGATGAAGTACCAGCGCCCGTCATTCTGTACGAAAGAAGACTGCTCGCGGTGACTATGTTCGCCGGTGCTGTCATGCCAGCGCGCGGTGAAGGTCACGAACGCGTGTTCCGGCTGGCCGCCGAATACCTCGGAGCTTTCCACTTCAAGGCCGAGCCAGGTGCTCTGGGCGCTCCACGCGGCGATGGCGGCACGGTCCAGGCCGGGCTGTTGCGCGGGCAGCGTGGTGGCAACCAGATAGTCCACCAAGCCCAGTACGTAGGCGCTGTAGCGCGAGCGCATCAACGCGGTCGCGCAGGGCGCGGGGTGCCCGGCGTGATAATGGCCGCAGCAGGCATCCAGCAGGTTGCCACTGCCGCAGGGGCAAATGGATGTACTCATCGGGTTACCACCAATACTTTCCGAAGTTTTCCGGGTTGGCCCAGAAGCGGGCATTGAGCCAGTCCGGTACCTGTTTATAGTCAAGCAGATCATAGGTAAACAGCGTCAGAACCTGTTCGTCACGCTGGAAACGCTCGCCGGCCTGCAGGGCCAGGGAGAAGAAGTCGGTGTCCTTCCAGTCGCAGGCCCCCAGGTCAACCAGCACCGCAATGCGGCTGGCGTTGAGGTTGCGGATACCGCCCAGCAGGGTCAGGCCTTGCGGTTTTGACAGGTGCTCCAGGCAATCCACCACCAGCGCCAGGTCAAAACGCTGCGCGGCCAGCTCCGCCGGCAGTGGGCCGGGTGGGGCAACGGCAACCTGGGTGCCGGGGTGTGCTGCTTGAAAAGCCTCCAGCGCCGGGAACTGGCTGGCGCCCAACAGCAACAGGCGTTTGGGCTGGTGCAGGTCGAGCAAGGCGGCCAGGGCCTGCTGGGGTGTACGGTCAGAAATACCGGCGGTCATCAGAGATCCTCACATCAGGACCGTAGAGACTAGCGCGGCTGAGCGTGCGGGCCTAGAGCGGGTGGTGGCGAAAACTCCTACGAGGGCGACGATCCTCAATGAATACGGGGGCGCGGCGTAGTGGCGCAGATGAAAAGAGCCGTCTTTACTCCACTCATCGGCCCCCGCCGATCCCCTCAGGAGAAATCAGATGAGCATCATGCGGACAGCTCTACCCTTGGTTCTGCTAACCGGAGTATTGACAGGTTGCGCAGGTTTGCAAAAAACCGACTGGCCCACCTGCGCCGCCGTTGGCGGTGTGACCGGTGCGGCGATCGGTGCCACTGAAAGCTCGGCCTATGCAGGCTATGGCGCGTTGTTGATCGGCGGTATGGCCGGCGCCTATTGCTGGGTGCATGGCGACGGTGACGAAGATGGCGATGGCGTGCCGGACAGCCGCGACAAGTGCCCGGGCACGCCAAAAGGTGTGCAGGTGGATGCCAATGGTTGCCCGCCCGCACCGCCACCGGCCGTGGTTGAGGAAGTGGTCGTGGTCAAGGAGGAAACCATCGTGATCCGTGACGTGCACTTCCAGTTCGACTCGGCGAAGTTGACGGCGGCGGATACCGCCAAGCTCGACACCGTCGCCGCCCGCCTGAAACAGGAAGCCCCAGGCGCCCAGTTGCGTGTCAGTGGCCACACCGACAGCGTCGGCAAAGAGGCCTACAATCAGAAACTCTCGGAAAAACGCGCGCATTCGGTGGTCGAGTACCTGATCAAGTCCGGCGTGCCGCGCAGCAGTTTTGTATCGGTGACCGGTGCAGGCGAGAGCCATCCGGTAGCCGACAACAAAACCGCTGAAGGCCGTGCCTTGAACCGTCGTACGGAAATCCAGATCAACCGCTGACGGCCCTGCCCCTGTGGGATACACAGGGGCATTGCTGCCAATCCTCCCCCTTTATCAACTTTTTTGATCCTTCACTGGCAAAGCGCCTGCGGAAGTCGTTACTGTGCGTCCAAAGAAAAACTAGAAATATTTTTTGAAAAAAATCAGGGGAGCTCCATGATGCGTAAGGTTTTTCTGTTGGCCCTGTTGCTCAGCCCCGTTGCCCTGGCCCAGAGCGTCAGTGTTGAACCCAACTCGTTGATGCGCCTGCCCAACAGCACCAGCGTGTTGCAATTGGAGCGCCTGGAGGTGGCGGACTACGGCACCTTGCTGATTCCCGCCAACATCAGCCAGGTCTCCGTGGATGAGCTGCACCTGGGCCGCGACGCCCGTATCGCCATTGTGCCCGGCAACACCGCTCTGCAATTGCAGGTGCGCCATGCGCAATTGGACCACGGTAGCCAGATCACCTCCCGCGGCGCTCCCGGCACCCACGAAAAACCGGCCAAGTCCGGGCGTGACCTGACCTTGCGTATCAACTCCCTGGCGGCAGAAGAACTCTCGGTGGACGCCCGTGGCGGTGCCGGCGCCCAGGGTTATGCCGGGCTGGATGGCGCCAACGGCGAAGACCCAGGGTGCACCTGGGGCTCGGCCGGTCGCGGTGCCAACGGGGATAACGGCGGTGATGGCTTGCCTGGCGCGTCGGGCGCGCAGGTGCGGGTCGAGTTGCCGCAGGACTTTCCGGCCGAGCATATAAAGGTCTGGGTCGATGGCGGTCCCGGTGGATTGGCCGGCACGGCGGGCAAGCCGGGCAAGGGCGGCCAGTCCAAAGGCTGCCTGGTGTACCGCGCCGATGGCGGCGAGAAAGGCCGTCCAGGCTTGGAAGGGCAGCCGGGGCCGGCTGGGCCTGCGGGGACTGTGACCATCCAGCGGCTTTGAATTGCCTGCTCTGACGCCATCGGGGCAAGCCCCCTGCCACAATTGGATTGCATTCCAACTGTGGGAGGGGGCTTGCCCCCGATAGCGGACTAAAGCCCGCCTTAGAACATCGGTCGAGCCGAAGCAATCGCCACCACCACCAACCCCACAATCAGGTTAATGCCCACCAATCGGCGAATCTGCCCCAGCACCGCCGCACCCGCCAGCCAATCCTCAGCCGCCACTGCCTTGCGCAACTCCGGGAACTTCAGCGCCTGGATGCGGATAAACAGCGCCGTCATCACCAGATACAAACCCATCATCACCTGCACATAACGCGGTGCCGTCTCAAACCCGTTGAAGCGCAAGTGCAGCAGGCCAATGCCGCTGATCGGCAAAACCGCCACGGCGATCCACACCCATACGAAAAAACGTTGAAACACATTTGCCCATAATTTGAGCCGGGCAGGGCCTTCAAGTGCCGCCACAACGGCGGGGCGCAGGATCATCCAGGCGAAAAACATACCGCCCACCCATACCAGGGCGGCCAATACATGCAGGGTGTAAGCGAGGCTAAACGCGGTCATTGTGGTACTCCGTTCTGCGCGGGATTCATTAGCGGGGTATGATAGCCGCCGATCCGAACCACTGAAAATTTATCCAGCGTTTTTTGCGCCCGACTATCCATGATCAGCACTGAACTCAAAACCACGATCCAGGGTGCCTATTCGCGTTTTCTCGAAGCCAAGAGCTTGAAACCGCGCTACGGCCAACGCCTGATGATCGCCGAAGTGGCCAAGGTCCTCGGGGATATCGACACCGACGACGAAGGCCGCCGCGAGGGTGAGCCCGCGGTCGTGGCCGTCGAGGCCGGCACCGGTACCGGCAAGACCGTGGCCTACAGCCTGGCCGCGATCCCGACCGCCAAGGCCGCCGGCAAGCGCCTGGTGATCGCCACCGCCACCGTCGCCCTGCAGGAGCAGATCGTCTACAAGGACCTGCCCGACCTGATGCGCAACAGTGGCCTGAGCTTCACCTTCGCCCTGGCCAAGGGTCGTGGCCGCTACATGTGCCTGTCCAAGCTCGACGTGCTGTTGCAGGAAGGTCACGCGCAAACCGCCACCGCCCAGCTGTTCGAAGAAGAAGGCTTCAAGATCGAAGTCGATGAGGCCAGCCAGAAGCTTTTTACCAGCATGATCGAGAAACTGGCCGGCAATAAATGGGACGGTGACCGCGACAGCTGGCCCACCGCCCTGGAGGATTCCGACTGGGCGCGCCTGACCACCGACCACAGCCAGTGCACCAACCGTCATTGCCCCAACTTCGGCCAGTGCGCCTTCTACAAGGCTCGCGAAGGCATGGGCAAGGTCGATGTGATCGTCACCAACCACGACATGGTGCTGGCCGACCTGGCCCTGGGCGGCGGTGCGGTGTTGCCGGACCCGCGCGACACCCTCTATGTGTTTGACGAAGGCCACCACCTGCCCGACAAGGCCATCGGCCATTTCGCCCATTACACGCGCCTGCGCTCCACCGCCGACTGGCTCGAAACCACCGCGAAGAACCTCACCAAACTGCTGGCCCAGCACCCGCTTCCGGGCGACCTGGGCAAGCTGATCGAACAGGTGCCGGAGCTGGCGCGCGAGATCAAGACCCAGCAGCAGTTCATGTTCAGTGCCTGCGAACAGGTCGCCGACTTCAAACCGGGTGAAGACGTCGAGGGCCGTGAGCGGCCACGTCACCGTTTCGTCGGTGGGCTGATCCCCGAGCACATGCGAGAGATGGGCATCGAGCTGAAGAAAGGCTTTTCACGCCTGACCGACCTGTTCACCCGTCTCACTGACTTGCTTAAAGAAGGCATGGATGGCGAGGTCAATATCGGCATTGCCAGCAACCAGGCCGAAGAATGGTACCCGTTGTTCGGCAGCCTGCTGTCCCGTTCCCAGGGCAACTGGGAGCTGTGGACTGCTTTCACCGTCGAGGACCCGGAAGACAACCCGCCCATGGCGCGCTGGCTGACCCTGTCGGAAAGCGGTGCGCTGTTCGATATCGAGGTCAACGCCAGTCCCATCCTTGCCGCCGAAATGCTGCGCCGCAACCTGTGGAACGTGGCCTACGGTTGCCTGGTGACTTCCGCGACGCTGACCGCCCTAGGCACCTTCGACCGCTTCCGGATGCGCGCCGGCCTGCCGAAAAAGGCCGTCACTGCCGTGGTGCCGAGCCCGTTCCATCATGCCGACGCAGGTGTGCTGCGAGTGCCGGACCTCAAGGCCGACCCACGGGACGCAGCGGCGCACACCGCCGCCATCATCCGCGACCTGCCGGAGCTGGTCGAAGGTTCGCGCGGTACCCTGGTGCTGTTCTCGTCACGCAAACAGATGCAGGACGTGTTCGACGGCCTCGACCGTGATTGGCGCAAGCAAGTGTTTATCCAGGGCAACCTGTCCAAGCAGGAGACCCTGAACAAACACAAGGCGCGTGTAGACGGCGGCGACTCCAGCGTGCTGTTCGGCCTGGCCAGCTTCGCCGAAGGGGTGGACTTGCCGGGTGCCTATTGCGAACACGTGGTGATTGCCAAGATCCCGTTCTCGGTGCCGGACGATCCGGTCGAGGCGGCTTTGGCCGAGTGGATCGAGGCGCGGGGCGGTAATCCGTTCATGGAGATCTCGGTGCCGGATGCTTCCTTGAAGCTGGTCCAGGCCTGCGGTCGCTTGCTGCGTACCGAAGAGGACCGGGGCACCATCACCTTGCTTGATCGGCGTCTGGTCACCCAGCGCTATGGCAAGGCTATCCTGAATGCCTTGCCGCCTTTCAGGCGCGAAATTTCTTAAGCCACAGTGGGCGGTTTCGCCCACTTCGTGGTCTATCTCACTGTATTTCATCAGGCCATTCATCGGCCGTCTGGGAGAACCTTGTTCGTATGATTCGCACGCTGCCCGCTCTTTTTGCCTTGCTGCTCGCCGCGCCCTTGATGGCTGCGCCTGCGGGGCAACAGACTTTGTTCAACTTCGTCCGGCCTGCCGATGTGGTCAAGGTGGCGACCCAGGACGCCAGCCTGCCGCAATACAACGCCGAACAAACCCCCGAAGGCGAAGTGCTGCGCCGCATCACGTTCAACCCGGCCGCCGAACCGAGCCTGGTGCTGAGCCCGCAGACCGGCGCCTGGGACTGGTCCCGGTCGGGTGCCATGAGCCTGCGCATCCAGAGTGCGATGGACTGGGCGTTGACCCTCTACGTCAAGGTGCAGAGCGCGGATGGCAAGACCCTGGTCAGCCGCATCGACCTGCCCGCCGGCCCGGCTCAGACCTTGCTGGTTCCGCTGCAGGCCAATTCGCCGCTGAGCCAGGGCATGAAGGCCGGCCCACCGATGCCGATCACCGTGGACGGCCAGCGTGTGTTGCTGGCCAGTAGCGCTGGCGAGATCGACCGCAGCCAGGTGGTTTCGGTGACGCTGTCGATGCTCAAACCCAACGCCGCCCAGAGCATCCTGCTGGAGCGCTTCGGCGTGCAGGACAGCGAGCCGGTGCTGAAGGCGGCCTACAGCGAGCTGGTGGATGCCTATGGTCAATCCACCCGTGCGCGGTGGCCGGAAAAAGTCAGCAGCGACGAACAACTCAAAGCCGCTGCCGCCAAGGAGCAACAGCAGCTCCAGGGTTGGCTGGCCACGCGGGATAAATCCGCGCTGGACCAATACGGTGGCTGGAACAAAGGCCCGGCATTCGACCCCAGCGGGTTTTTCCGTACCGAGAAGCGCGACGGACGCTGGTACCTGGTGACACCGCAAGGGCATCCGTTCTACTCCCTGGGCGTCAATACCGTGGCCCCGGACAACAGCCAGACCTATGTGGCCGGCCGTGAATGGATGTTCGCCGCGCTGCCCAAGGGCGGCGAACCCTTCGACAAGTATTACGGCAGCGGCGACAACCGCACCGGCAATGGCGCGGGGGAAGGCCGTGGCTTCGGTGCCGGGCGTTGGTATGACTTTTACGGCGCCAACTTGCAGCGTACCTATGGCGGTGACGGCTTCGACCAGAAACGTTGGGTCACTCACACCCTCGATCGCTTGCAGGCCTGGGGTTTCAACACCGTCGGCAACTGGAGCGACGAGAGCCTGGCCACCGCCGGCCGGGTTCCCTACACCTTGCCGCTGTCGATCGTCGGCGATTACGCCAGCATCAGCACCGGCACCGACTGGTGGGGCGGCATGCCCGACCCGTTCGACCCGCGCTTCGCCATGGCCACCGAGCGCGCCGTGGCGATTGCCGCCCGTGACCACCGCGATGACCCGTGGTTGATCGGCTTTTTTGCCGACAACGAGTTGGCCTGGGCCGGCCCTGGCGATGATCCGAAATCCCGCTACGCCTTGGCGTACGGCACGTTGCGCATGACCACCGACGTACCGGCCAAGCGCGCGTTCCTCAAGCAACTGCGCGACAAGTACCGCAACGAAGAGGGCTTGTCGAAAGCCTGGGGTATCGAATTGAAGGGCTGGGAGCTGATGGAGGACCCGGGTTTCGAACCGCCGATGCCGAATCCCGAGCACCCGGAAATCGAGGCGGACTTCAAATACTTCCAGAAGACCTTCGCCGATGCCTACTTCAAGACCATTTCCGACTCGCTGAAATGGCACGCGCCCCATCAACTGCTGCTGGGTGGCCGTTATGCGGTCAGCACGCCGGAAGCCGTGGCCTCCTGCGCGCAATACTGCGATGTGTTGAGTTTCAACATGTACACCCTCAAGCCTCAGGACGGCTACGACTTCGCCGCATTGCGGGCGTTGGACAAGCCGGTGCTGATCACCGAATTCAATTTCGGCTCGGCCGACCGTGGGCCGTTCTGGGGCGGCGTGACACAGTTGGCCAGGGAAGAAGATCGTGGCGCGGCGTATGGCAACTTCCTCAAGCAGGCCATGGCCGAACCGTCGATTGTCGGCGTGCATTGGTTCCAGTATCTGGACCAGCCGGTGACCGGGCGTCTGCTGGACGGTGAAAACGGTCACTTTGGCCTGGTCGGTATTACCGACGTACCGTTCCAGGGTTTTGTGGAGAGTGTGCGCAAAAGCAACCTGGCGGCGGTCGACCAACTGGGCAAGGAAGCGCAAAAGGCCAAGGCGGCAGGCGCCACGCGTGAAAGCGAAGGTGGCAGGGCCGGGCATGAAGGCAAAGGCCCGGGGCAGGGCGCCGGGCATGCAGGCGGTCACTCCGGGAACGGTCATTGATTGAACGCTGACGGGTTCACAAAACCCACCAGGGCTGGAACAATGTCGGCCACTTTTTTCGATGTTTTCCGAGGGCGCTCAGGTGCAGATCCAGGGTCATTACGAACTCCAGTTCGAAGCGGTACGTGAAGCGTTCGCCGCGTTGTTCGATGACCCGCAGGAGCGTGGTGCCGGGCTCTGCATCCAGATCGGCGGCGAAACGGTCGTCGACCTGTGGGCCGGCACCGCCGACAAGGACGGCGCCGAGGCCTGGCACAGCGACACCATCGTCAACCTGTTCTCCTGTACCAAGACCTTTACCGCCGTCACGGCCCTGCAATTGGTGGCCGAAGGCAAGTTGCAACTGGATGCGCCGGTCGCCAACGTCTGGCCGGAGTTTGCCGCGGCCGGGAAAGAAACCATCACCCTGCGCCAGTTGTTGTGCCATCAGGCCGGGTTGCCGGCGATCCGCGAGATGCTCCCCACCGAAGCCCTGTACGACTGGCAACTGATGGTCGACACCCTGGCGGCCGAAGCCCCGTGGTGGACGCCGGGCCAGGGCCATGGCTACGAGGCGATCACCTACGGCTGGCTGGTCGGTGAGTTGCTGAGGCGTGCCGATGGGCGCGGGCCGGGAGAGTCCATCGTGGCGCGGGTCGCACGGCCATTGGGCTTGGACTTCCATGTGGGCCTGGCGGACGAAGAGTTTTATCGCGTGGCCCATATAGCGCGCAGCAAAGGCAATATGGGCGATGAAGCCGCGCAACGTTTACTGCAAGTAATGATGCGCGAACCGACGGCGATGACCACGCGTGCATTTGCCAATCCACCGTCTATTCTGACCAGCACTAATAAACCCGAATGGCGCCGTATGCAGCAGCCGGCGGCAAATGGTCACGGCAATGCGCGCAGCCTGGCGGGTTTTTATAGTGGACTGTTGGACGGTAGTTTGCTGGAGGCCGACATGCTCGAACAATTGACTCGCGAGCACAGCATCGGCCCGGATAAAACATTATTGACACAAACCCGTTTCGGCCTGGGCTGCATGTTGGATCAGCCGCAGTTGGCCAATGCCACCTTCGGCCTTGGCCCACGTGCATTCGGGCATCCGGGTGCTGGTGGTTCGGTGGGGTTTGCCGATCCTGAACATGATGTTGCGTTCGGTTTCGTGACTAATACACTCGGACCTTATGTACTTATGGACCCGCGGGCACAGAAGTTGGTCAGAATATTGGCCGGTTGTCTGTAAACCCCTTGCTGTTTCACATTTTTTTGTTACAAAGGCAACTATAAGAAGACGCTGTAGGAAAAGTTGTAACTTTATTCTTCTGCAAGCGTCTGTTTAACGGATCATCTAGGTCCCTGGTTTTTTCTCATTTTGTGGATATCTCATGTTATCGAACAAGTCCTTGGCTCTTGCGCTATGTCTCACTATTACCGGTTGCGCACAAACTCCACAAAATGATGCCGAGGGCGGGCATTGGTGGTCATTTGGATCCGATAAGGCCTCGACCAAGGACGCAGTGACCCAGGCCGACACCAAGCCGGAAGCTAAGCCAGACGCCAAGCCGGCTGCAGGCGCCAAGCCTGCCGCACCGGTAGCTGCCGCCGCCGCAGCGCCAGCTTCGGCTCCAGCTTCCGCCGCCAAGGCGGACACCGGTTCCAGCTGGTGGCCGTTTTCCTCCAAGAGCGCCGATGAGAAGGCAGCCGATGCGAAGGCCGACCTGAAAGCCGACCTGAAGGCCGCTGATCCAGCCCCAGCAGTCGCCAAGACCGACACCGAAACCCACTGGTGGTGGCCGTTCGAAAGCAAACCCAAGCCATTGGCCAAGGTCGACGTGACCAACGTGCCGATGCCCGACCCGAAAATCACCCAAGCCTGGCTGGACGACTATGAGCCGCGTCTGCGTGCGGCTATCAAGGACAGCAACCTGCAACTCGAGCGTCGCGACAACGTGCTCGTGGTGATTGCCCCGGTTGATGGTTCCTACAACCCGAAACGCCCGGCCATGCTGCTGCCGGTCACCCTCGGTCCGTTCACCCGGGTTGCCAAGGCCGTTGAAGCCGATCCGAAGACTGCCGTGCTGGTACTGGGTCACGTCGATGCCACCGGCACCGCCCCGGCCAGCCAGGCGCTGACCAAGGAGCGTGCACAGTCCATCGCCTCGATCTTCAGCCTCAGCGGTTTGAAGCAGGACCGCCTGATGCTGCGCGGCATGGGCGACCTGATGCCACGTGCCGCCAACGACAGCAGCCAGGGCCGCGCCTTGAACCGTCGCATGGAAATCATGTTCACCCAGCGCACTACCATGTTGGCGCTGCTGAGCAAGTATCAGTCGGGCAAGACCCCGCCTGTCGCCGAAATGGTGGCGGTGCAGGACGTTCCAGCCCCGGCTCCAGCCGCCAAGGCCCCGGCCAAGAAGGCTTTGACTGCCAAGAAAGCGGCTGCCAAGCCAGCGGCCAAGAAAGCCCCGGCCAAGCCAGCGGCGAAAAAAGCGGCACCCGCCAAAGCCAAGGCTGCTGCACCGGCAAACGACCAGGCGAAAAACTGATCTGCTGAACCAGAAGGATAAAGCCGCATGACCCAGGCACTGGCCGATATGCGCCGTGACTATACACGGGATGGCTTGAGCGAGGCCCAGGCCCCGAGCGAGCCGTTTGCCTTGTTCCGCCAGTGGTTTGCCGACGCGGTGAAAACCGAGCAGCCACCGGTTGAGGCCAATGCAATGACCTTGGCCACGGTCGACCAGGACGGTCGCCCGCACTGCCGCATCCTGTTGCTCAAGGGCCTGGATGCGCAGGGCTTTACCTTCTTCACCAATTATCAGAGCGCCAAGGGCCAACAGCTTGCGGCGCGGCCGTTTGCAGCCATGACGTTTTTCTGGCCGACCCTGGAGCGCCAAGTGCGCATTGAGGGTCGAGTGGTGAAGGTCACGCCTGAAGAGTCGGATGCTTATTATCAGGTTCGTCCCTTGGGCAGCCGCCTGGGGGCATGGGCGTCTCCGCAAAGCCAGGTCATCCGTGACCGGGAAGAGCTGCAGGACCTGCTCAAGGCTACCGAGCAGCGTTTCAGCGATACCCAGCCTGACTGCCCGGAGCACTGGGGTGGTTATCGCCTGTTACCCGAGCGCATCGAGTTCTGGCAAGGCCGCGCCAGCCGCTTGCATGACCGCCTGAACTATCGCCTGCAAGGGGCCGACTGGACCCGCGAACGCCTGGCACCCTGAGCTGCACCTTTCGTCACTCCGCTTGAATGATGCCTGTCACCCCGACGTCTCTATTGAAGAGGCTTCGGGCGTGTACTGCTGTGCCGCGTTCTTCAGCCAGTGAGGCAAGTGGGACCGTTTGATCTTCAAGCGGCGAGCCTCTTGCAGCTGTTGCAGCATGAAGGTGCGCTTGTGCAGATCATTACCCGCCAGCGACAGTGCCAGGTCACGGTCTATCCAACGCCTGATGCGCAGGTACAACCAGGCATGGAAATACAGTCCCGCAAGGGTTGTGACTACAATGATGAAGTAATCCATGAAGATCCCGGTTGAGAGAGCAGCGCTACCGTTCGTCTGTTTTTCTGGTGTGGGCAGTCTGTACTAAGGCTGAATGAAAGCAATTTTCTGCGGTGCTTGCCGTGACAGGCGTCAAGCTGCAGCGTTTAATGACCACCTGTCCTTTGGAGTTGATGCTATGCGTAAGTCTGTTTTACTGGTTGCCTGCTTTACTACCCTGTCGTTGCTACTGGGTGGCTGCGCCTCGAGTCTGACCGGCGACTCGTACTCCCGTGACGAGGCGCGTCGTGTCCAGACCGTGCGCATGGGGACCATCGAATCCCTGCGTCCGGTGAAAATCGAAGGCACCAAGACCCCAATCGGCGGCGCTGCCGGCGCCGTTATCGGCGGTGTTGGCGGCAGTGCCATCGGCGGTGGCCGTGGCAGTATCGTGACCGCGGTGATCGGCGCTGTTGCTGGCGGCCTGCTGGGTTCGGCCACCGAAGAAGGCCTGACCCGTACCCAAGGTGTGGAAATCACCGTGCGCGAAGACGACGGCAGCATGCGTGCCTACGTGCAGGCCGTGCAGGAGAATGAAATCTTCCGCATCGGCGACCGCGTACGCATCATGACCGTTGACGGTACCAGCCGCGTTACTCGCTAACCGTCGGTTGTAGAAACACAAAACCCCAACCGGGTGACTGGTTGGGGTTTTTGGTTTTCGAGGCTGTCAAATTCAAACCTGAGGTGCGGCCTTTTTACGACTCGCCATTGCCGTCACCGCATACCCGATACACGCCGCCAGTATCGACCCGGTCAAAATCCCCATCCGGTCTTCCCCGGCAAACTCACTGGCCCCCGGTACGAATGCCAGGGAGCCAACAAACAGGCTCATGGTAAAGCCGATACCGCACAGGATCGCCACGCCAAATACCTGGCCCCAGTTCGCGCCGGTGGGCAGGGCGGCCAGGCCGGTCTTGATGGCCAGCCAGGTGAGGCCGAACACACCGATGGTCTTGCCGATCAGCAGGCCCGCGGCGATGCCCATGGGCACATGGTGGGTGAAGCTTTCCAGGCTTACGCCGGTCAAGGACACGCCGGCGTTGGCAAAGGCGAACAGCGGCAGGATGCCGTAGGCCACCCAGGGGTGCAGGGCATGTTCCAGCGTGAGCAGCGGCGAGGGCTCGGCGTTTTTGGTGCGCATCGGGATGCAGAACGCCAATGTCACACCGGCCAGCGTTGCGTGCACACCACTCTTTAGGACGCACACCCACAGGATCAGCCCGACGATCAGGTACGGCCCGAGCTTGATCACGCCCAGGCGGTTCATCGCGATCAACCCAATCAGGCAGGCGCCCGCACCCGCCAGGGCGGCACCGGACAGATCGGCAGAATAGAACACGGCGATCACGATGATCGCGCCGAGGTCGTCAATGATCGCCAGGGTCATCAGGAACAGTTTCAGCGACACCGGCACGCGTTTGCCCAGCAAGGCCAGTACGCCGAGGGCGAAGGCAATGTCGGTGGCCATGGGAATCGCCCAACCGGAAAGCGCGGCGGGGTAGTCCTTGTTGATCGCCCAGTAGATCAGCGCCGGCACCACCATGCCGCCGATGGCCGCGGCGCCAGGCAGCACCACTTGCGAGGGCTTGGACAGGTGGCCGTCGAGCAACTCGCGCTTGACCTCCAGGCCGATCAGCAGGAAGAACAGAGCCATCAGGCCATCATTGATCCACAGCAGGGCGGGCTTGGCGATTTTCAGCGCGCCGATCTGCGCCACCACCGGCACATCGAGAAACGCGCTGTACAGGTGCGACAACGGTGAATTGTTGATGATCAGCGCCAAGGCCGCAGCCGCGATCAACAACAGACCGCTGGCGGCTTCCAGCTGGAAGAAACGGGTGAAAGTGCTACGCAGAGGCAAGGGATGCTCTCCAATCCAGGTTCAATAGGTGGGTACCCTAACCCGTACCGTTAGTTGTTAAAACAAAAGTTATATTCTTATTTGTTATAAGTGGCTGGCTGGGGTGATGTTGCCGCCAAGCCTAGCAATTGTGTGTCTGATTGAGTCGGTACTGTATCTGTGTGGCGTGTAGGAAACCCCCTAAAATCAGGGCTGACACCTTCAGAGAAACTCTCCATGAGCGACCACCGTCCCTGGGCCCGCGAAGCCATTCGTATCATTGAAGCAGACTTCCAGCGTAGTGCCGATACGCACCTGATTCCCTTGCCGTTACCAGGATTGCCGGGTATCGAGTTGTACTTCAAGGACGAGTCCAGCCATCCCACCGGCAGCCTGAAGCATCGGCTGGCACGCTCGTTGTTCCTGTACGCATTGTGTAATGGATGGCTCAAGCCTGGTGCGCCGGTGATCGAAGCATCCAGTGGCTCGACGGCGATTTCCGAAGCCTACTTTGCGCGTCTGCTGGGTTTGCCGTTTATTGCGGTAATGCCAGCCACCACGTCCCAGGAAAAAATCGCACAGATTGCCTTCTACGGCGGCAAGAGCCACCTGGTACAGGATCCCACGCAGATCTACGCCGAATCCGAACGCCTGGCGCGGGAAAGCGGTGGTCATTTCATGGACCAGTTCACCTACGCCGAACGTGCCACCGACTGGCGGGCGAACAACAACATTGCCGAGTCGATCTTCCAGCAGATGCGTTTCGAGCAGCATCCGGAGCCGAGCTGGTTGATCTCCAGCCCCGGCACCGGCGGCACCACCGCTACGCTCGGTCGTTATGTGCGTTATCGCCAGCATTGCACCCGCGTGTTGTGTGCCGATGCGCAGCGTTCGGTGTTCTTTGATTTCTACCAGAGTGGTGATGCCAGTTTGCGCCTGGACTGCGGTTCGCGGATTGAAGGCATTGGCCGACCACGGGTCGAGGCATCGTTTTTGCCCAAGGTCATCGATGCGATGGTCAAGGTACCGGATGCCCTGTCGCTGGCGGCCATGCATTACCTGGCCGACCGGCTGGGACGACGGGTCGGTGGCTCCAGCGGGACCAACCTGATTGGTGCCCTGGTGGCGGCGCAGCAGATGAAAGCGGAGGGGGAGTCGGGGTCGATCGTGGCGATATTGTGTGACGGTGGTGAGCGGTATGCGACGACGTACTACGATCAGGCCTGGCTGGCGGGGCAGGGTTATGAATTGGACGGTTTGATTGCGGCTGTTGCTGCCAGTGTCGAACGGGGCGAGCCGTTGCCGGACAGCATCTTGCGCGCCAATATCTGAATCTGTAGGAGCCCGGCTTGCCGGGCTCCTACAGGTTATGTGTCAGCCGTGCAGCCCCAGCATATCCCGCGCCAACGCCTCGGCAATCCGAATCCCATCCACGCCCGCCGATAGAATCCCACCGGCGTAACCAGCGCCTTCACCGGCAGGGAACAGCCCTTTCACGTTCAAGCTCTGCATCGATTCGTTACGGGTGATCCGCAACGGTGATGAGGTGCGCGTCTCGATACCCGTCAACACCGCGTCGTGCAGCGAGTAGCCCTTGATCTGCTTCTCGAACGCCGGCAACGCTTCACGGATCGCTTCAATGGCGAAGTCGGGCAAGGCCAGGGCCAAATCGCCAAGAGACACGCCAGGTTTGTAGGAAGGCTCCACGCTGCCAATCGCGGTGGACGGCTTGCCAGCGATGAAATCACCTACCAGTTGTGCGGGAGCCTCGTAGTTGCTGCCGCCGAGGACATAGGCGTGGGACTCCAGGCGTTCCTGCAACTCGATACCGGCCAGCGGGCCGCCTGGGTAGTCCACCTCTGGGGTGATACCGACCACGATGCCGGAGTTGGCGTTGCGCTCGTTGCGCGAGTACTGGCTCATGCCGTTGGTGACCACGCGGTTCGGCTCGGAAGTCGCCGCCACCACGGTGCCGCCCGGGCACATGCAGAAGCTGTACACCGAGCGGCCGTTCTTGGCGTGGTGCACCAGCTTGTAGTCGGCGGCGCCGAGTTTCGGGTGCCCGGCGTATTTGCCCAGGCGCGCGGCGTCGATCAGCGACTGCGGATGTTCGATACGGAAACCCACCGAGAACGGCTTGGCTTCCATGTACACGCCACGGGAGTGGAGCATGCGGAAGGTGTCACGGGCGCTATGGCCCAAGGCCAGGATCACATGTTTGGACAGGATCTGTTCGCCGTCATCGATGACCACCCCATTCAACTGGCCGTCTTCGATCAGCACATCGGTCACCCGCTGCTCGAAGCGCACTTCACCGCCCAGGGCGATGATCTGCTCGCGCATGTTTTCCACCACGCCGGTCAGGCGGAACGTGCCGATGTGCGGTTTACTGACGTAGAGGATTTCTTCCGGCGCACCGGCCTTGACGAACTCGTGCAGCACTTTGCGGCCGTGGAATTTCGGGTCCTTGATCTGGCTGTACAGCTTGCCGTCGGAAAAGGTCCCGGCGCCGCCTTCACCGAACTGCACGTTGGACTCGGGGTTGAGCACGCTTTTGCGCCACAGGCCCCAGGTGTCCTTGGTGCGCTGGCGCACTTCCTTGCCGCGCTCGAGGATGATCGGCTTGAAGCCCATCTGCGCCAGCAGCAGCCCGGCGAAGATTCCACAGGGGCCAAAGCCGACGACGATCGGGCGTTCGGTCAGGCCTTGCGGTGCCTGGCCTACGACCTTGTAGCTGACATCCGGCGCCGGGTTGACGTTGCGGTCGTCGGCGAATTTGAGCAGCAGGGCGGCTTCGCCCTTTACGTTCAGGTCGATGGTGTAGATGAAGCACAGTTCCGACGACTTCTTGCGCGCATCGTAGCTGCGTTTGAACAGGGTGAAATCGAGCAGGTCATCACTGGCGATGCCCAGGCGCTGCACGATGGCAGGCCGCAGGTCTTCTTCGGGATGGTCGATGGGCAGCTTGAGTTCGGTGATTCGTAACATGACGGGATCCGGTAGGCGGCGGGCAGAGAGGCCGGCTGTTTTGCAAACCGGCGATTATAAGCCCCAATGACCGTTTCCCGTCATGTTAAAACAGCATGGCGTCGCGTCAGTCGTCGCGCGAGCCGCCGAACGATGCGCAACCGCGCTGGACCTGGCCATTGACGCGCAACTCGGCGGTCATGTGTTGCAAACTGCCGCTGACCGGGTCGACACAACGCTGCGGCGTCACCCACAATTCCACGTGCTGATTGTTGGCCTCGGTCATCAGGTTAAAGCGACCGTCACCGATTTGCTCTTCCACATAGGGCACCGCCAGTGGTGGCTGGCCCTCGCGTTCCAGCACCAGGCCCTTGGCGGTCACGTTCATCACCCAGGTCGGCTTGTGGCCGTTGGCGCGCAGGATCATGCGCTTGAAGTCCGGGTCGCCGCAGGCCGAGGTAGAGCGCTCGACGCGGTAGAGTTGTTGCAGGTCGACGCTGCCCTCGGTGCCGCTGGCAACCCCGGAGAACTTGCCGCGCAGGTCGGCAAACAACGCGCCTTGCTGACCGGCCAGGGAGGCCGCTTCCTGCAGGATGCTGGTGCCACCGGTGTCGTTGACCACGTAGTTGCGCTTGTCGTTGCACGGCTGGAACAGCAGTTTGCCGCCAACCGCAGTCAGTTCACCCTGCATGCGCGTCAGCCCGGCCAGCGACGGCCTGGCAGGATCACTCTCGAACATTTGGCAGGCAGCGAACAAGGGAAGCAGGGCAAGCAGGAACAGGGTATGGGCGGCACGCATTATCGGGTCTCCAGGCAAGTGCCGTCACGTTACTCAGGCCGGCGCCGTATCACAAGCCCGTGACATGGTTTGAACCATCGGCCCTGAACGGATGGGAAAAGTAGCGCCGCCGATCAGGCGTTTCCTACACTTGGGTTTGGAGAGGCATGAGAGCGTCGAGCTCTTTTGAGTGGGAGCAGCAATGAATATCAAATGGTGTATCTGTGTGCTCATGCTCTGGGCCAATGCAGCCTTCTCAGGCGAGCCCGCCCAGCTCTCCTACTCGTCAGCCACCGATTTCACGGATATTTCGGTGATACTCAAGGGAAGTGAGCACCCTGTGCCGGGTTATGTCGAAGTGAATGTTTCACTGAGCCCAGAGGCGACAGCAAGGACAAAATCCATCACGTTGCTGGCCTACCTAAAGTACGTCACATTTTATGTAGACGGGTATCAGATAAGTACGGTCCGGGTTCACAGCCAACTGGGCGGGGCGTTAAGGCTTATAGCCCCGCGTGCGCTGGTGGTTGAGTGGATGTCTCAGTTATCACCTGAGACAGTTGCCGCTCAACCGACGATGTAGGTCTGCCCGGTCTGCAAACCCTCGACACTCTTCGCGTAGGCCAACGCCACGTCAGCACCTGCCGCGGGTTTGAAACCACGAAAATACGGTGCATAGCTGCCCATGGCTTCCACCAGCACTGTCGGGCTGACAGCATTTACGCGCAGGCCTCGTGGCAGCTCGATGGCGGCCGCTTTGACGAAGGCATCGATGGCGCCATTGACCAATGCAGCCGAGGCGCCGGTGCGGATCGGGTCGCGGTTGAGGATGCCGCTGGTGAAGGTGAACGAGGCACCATCGTTGGCGAACTCACGGCCGATCAGCAGCAGATTGACCTGGCCCATCAGCTTGTCACGCAAGCCCAGCTCGAAATCGCTCTCGCTCATTTCTCCCAATGCCACGAAGTTCACGCTGCCTGCTGCGCAGACCAGGGCGTCGAATTTACCGGTCTGTTCGAACAGCTTGCGGATCGACGCGCTGTCGCTGATATCCACCTGGAAGTCACCGCTGCTGCGGCCGATGCTGATCACCTCGTGACGCTGAGCCAGTTCCGCCTTGACCGCCGAGCCGACGGTGCCGCTGGCGCCAATCAATAGGATTTTCATGGTGCTGTTCCTCCGGGAGTAAGTGAAGGTTCAGTCTAGAGTGGCTTTTTTGCTGGATAAACGCGCTAATAGGCAACCTTTAGTTTTCTTTTGGAAACAATCCATGAGCGAGATGGATGACTTGGCAGCCTTTGCCGTGCTGATCGAAGCCGGCAGTTTTACCGTCGCCGCCGAGCAACTGGGCTGTAGCAAAGGGCAATTGTCCAAGCGTATCAGCCAGATGGAAGCGCGGTTCTCTGTGGTGTTGCTGCACCGCACCACGCGCAGGCTCAGCCTGACGGCAGCCGGTGCGGCCTTGTTGCCCCAGGCCCAGGCCCTGGTGGTGCAGGTGGATCGTGCACGTCAGGCATTGGCCCGGCTCAAGGACGATCTTGCCGGGCCAGTGCGCATGACGGTGCCAGTGTCCTTGGGGGAAACCTTTTTTGATGGGCTGCTGCTGGAGTTTTCCAAGCAATACCCGCAGGTGCAAATTGAGCTGGAGCTCAATAACAACTATCGAGACCTGGCGCGAGATGGGTTCGACCTGGGGGTACGCTCAGGTTCCATTGAGAGCGAGCGCCTGGTGGTCAAGCCGTTGCTGGCCTGGCGTGAGATGACTTGCGCCAGCCCGGCTTACCTTGAGCAACACGGCGAACCTGAGACGCCGGCCGACCTGGCCAACCATGCTTGCCTGCTCAACAGCCACTACAGCGGCCGTGAAGAGTGGTTGTACCACCAGCAGCACGAATTACTGCGAGTACGCGTCAGCGGCACCTTTGCGTCCAACCACTACAACCTGCTGAAAAAGGCTGCGCTGGTGGGAGCGGGCATTGCACGGCTGCCGTCCTACGTGTTGCCGACGGAATTGGCGGAAGGCCGATTGCGTTGGCTCCTGCGCGATTATCAGACGCGCAGCATGCCGATGTACCTGGTGCATCCGTATCAGGGCGGCTTGCCGCGTCGCACCCAGGTGTTGGCCGACTACCTGGTGGAGTGGTTCAAGCGTAGCGGCGAAGCCCTGGACCGCCTTTAACGGTAGCGGCGAGCGATGAGGTGATCGATCGACAAGCGACCCGGGCCTTTCGCGACCAGCAACAGCAATAACGCGAGCCAGGTGCCATGGGTTGGGTAAGCATCCGGGTAGACAAACAATTGAATGGTCAGAGTCATGCCGATCAGAGCCAGGGCCGAGAAGCGCGTGGCGAACCCGACAAGGATCAGCACCGGGAAAAAGTGCTCGGCAAACGCAGCCAAGTGCGCTGCGACTTCCGGCGATAGCAACGGCACATGGTATTCGCTGCGAAACAGCGGCAGCGTCGAGGCCGCGAGGCGCGGTTCACCGAATTGGAAGGTGCCGTTGATCAGGTCCACGGCAAAGCCTTCGACTTTGGTTTGCCCGGATTTCCAGAACACCGCGGCAATCGAAAAGCGCGCGAGAAAGGCGATCAGGCTGTAGGGAATTTGCTCGAAAAGTGCGATGACCTGATTGATCAGACCCGAAGGGTGAGTGTTCATGGCGATACCTCTTGTTCTGGATGCAGATGAGTAATGGCGTTGTGGCTGATCAGCAGCGCCAGGCATTGGTGCAAGTCAAACTGGGCGTCAGCCTCAAGCGCGCGCTCCACGGCGTTTTCCAAGGTCGCGCCCCGGACCAGGCTGTTGATGAACGCCACTGCAGCAGGGCTGACGGCGAATACCTTGACTTCCAGACCCTGGCGCAACACCAGGGCACTCTGTGCCTGCCAGGGATCCAGGTTTTCCAGACCTCCCTCGGTCTGGTGCGCCGCCCACAGCGCTACTACGCCATAGGCTGAATCCAGCGTGGCCAGGGAGGGGTGCCATTGCAGGCGCAGCTCGCCCAGTTCCGCTTGTCCTTGCAGCGCTTGCAGTACGGTCTGCTGATCCAGGGGATGCTCGTCCGCCGCGTGGTAGGCCTGTACCCGCAAGCGCTCCAACCGGGCCATGTCTGCGAGGTAAGGCACGCTGGCTGCCGGTTCGAACGTCTCGATGAAGCAGGCGAACGCGCTACCGTACTCGCTCATCAATGGGCTGGTGGGCGGGTGCGCCTGTGCATAAAGGCCGGCCATGGCGCGGAAAAACGCGTCGCCCACCAGTTGCAATGTCACGGGATAAGCCGCCGCCAAGGCGTTGATCAGTGAGCTGTGCACATTGTTGCGGTACACCGCGAAGCGGCTGGCCGGATCGGCGCCGTTACTGCTGAAAAGGCCATCGGGGCAAGGCAGTTCGGGTGCCAACAAGGCGGCGGTAAAAGCGTCATGCCGGCTCATGGCGTCACCTGTGAAAGATGCCATTCGGCTTGTCGGGCCTCGGCTTGCAGCACGCTGAACGCGGGCAACTGGTTATCCCGCTCGATCAGCGTTGCCACTGGACCGATGCGTGCCAGTACCGACTCGTAGAGTTGCCACACGGCGTTATCGATAGAGGCGCCGTGGTCATCGATCAACAAGCGATCACCCAGGCTGTCGGTGTCTTCGGCAAACCCGGCCAGATGAATCTCTCCCACCGTGTGCAACGGCAAGGCATCGATGTAGGACTGCGGATCACGTTGATGATTGATGCACGACACGTACACGTTATTCACATCCAGCAGCAAGCCACAGCCGGTACGGCGAATGATTTCACTGATGAAGTCGGTTTCGTCCAGGGTGGAGCGTTGGAATTGCAGGTAGGTCGACGGGTTTTCCAGCAGCATCGTGCGCTTGAGCGTGCTTTGCACCTGGTCTACGTGTTCGCACACCCGTTGCAGGGTGGCGTTGTCGTAAGCCAGGGGCAGCAGGTCATTGAGAAACACCGGGCCGTGGCTGGACCAGGCCAAGTGTTCGGAAAAGGAATGAGGTTGATAGCGCTCGATCAGTGCCGCCAACCGTGCCAGGTGCTCACGGTCCGGTGGGGCTTCGCCACCGATGGACAGGCCCACACCGTGCAAGGACAGTGGGTACTGTGCGCGGATCAACCCCAGGTAATGATGAAACGGGCCGCCGGCCACCATGTAGTTTTCGGCGTGCACTTCAAAAAAACCGATATCGGGTGAGGTCTCGAGCACTTCAATGAAGTGCTCATGCTTGAGCCCCAGTCCGGCCCGGCCGGGAAGGCCGGGCGCCTGAGCCTGGGAGACGGCTGGCAGGGATGAAAGAGTCATCATCAGTACTCAGGTTTTGCGAGGGATCAGGATTTGGCGGTGAATGCCGCTTCCTGGCCGTAACCGGTCGGCGAGGTGGAGCTCGGGGTTTTGAGGCAAGTGCCGGCAGGAACCAGCTTCCAGGCGTTGGCCTGGTCTTTGACTTTCGAAGTACCGGCGCAGGAAGTGCCGGCGCCTGCAGCGCAATCGTTCTTGCCGGCTTCAGCGACGCCGTAGCATTTTTGCATGTCGTCGGCAGCATGGGCGGTGGTGGTCAGAGTGGATAGGCTCAGGGCAGAACCCAAGGCCAGGATCAGGGAAGCTGCAGACAGGGAACGGTTCGAAGTTTTCATGGTGTTTCTCCAGTTTGATAAGGTGAGTCAAGGAAGCGATGATGCATGCTTAACCTACTAGAGAACGTCGAGATTCGTACGTTACAGACGGTTTTGAAATTTCTTTTATTTTTGTAGGAAATTGAACTGTTGTGTCGAGATGACCGTTCTAGCGCCCATAAAAAAACGGCCTGTAAAGGCCGTTTTCAGGAGCAGAACGATTACCCGCCCAAGTACGCTTCACGTACCTTCGGATCGGTCAGCAACTGCTCGCCCGTGCCCTGCATCACCACCCGGCCGTTTTCCAGCACATAGGCGCGGTCAGCAATCTTCAAGGCCTGGTTGGCGTTCTGTTCCACCAGGAACACCGTCACACCGTCCTTGCGCAGTTGTTCGATGATGTCGAAGATCTGCTGGATGATGATCGGCGCCAGGCCCAGGGAAGGTTCGTCCAGCAGCAACAGCTTGGGCTTGCTCATCAGCGCCCGGCCGATGGCGAGCATTTGCTGCTCGCCGCCGGACATGGTGCCGCCGCGCTGGCTGAAGCGTTCCTTGAGCCGAGGGAACAGGTGCAGCACCTTGTCCATCTGCTCCTGGTAGTCGCCCTTGTCGGTGAAGAAGCCGCCCATGGCGAGGTTTTCTTCGACCGTCAGGCGCGAGAACACGCGGCGGCCTTCCGGCACTACCGCAATGCTTTTGCGCATGATGTGGGACGACTGCTGCCCCACCAGCTCTTCACCCATGTAGCGGATGCTGCCGCTATGGGCCTGGGGCGATCCGCACAAGGTCATCAGCAAGGTCGACTTGCCGGCGCCGTTGGCACCGATCAGCGTGACGATCTCACCTTGGCGCACTTCCACGTTGACGCTGTGCAGGGCCTGGATCTTGCCGTAGAAAGTGGAAACGTTTTCGAATTGCAGCATTTTACGCTTCCCCCAAATAGGCTTTGATCACTTCAGGATTGTCGCGGATCTGCTCCGGTGTCCCGTCGGCCAAAGGCGTGCCCTGGTTGATCACCACGATGTGGTCGGAAATGCTCATGACCAGCTTCATGTCGTGTTCGATCAACAACACCGTGGCGTTGTTTTCTTCACGCAACACGCTGATCAGCGCCTTGAGGTCTTCGGTTTCCTTGGGGTTCAGGCCGGCGGCCGGTTCGTCGAGCATCAGGATCCGCGGACGGGTCATCATGCAGCGGGCGATTTCCAGGCGACGTTGCTGACCGTAGGCCAGGGTGCCAGCAGGGCGGTTGGCAAACTCGGTGAGGTTGACCTTGTCCAGCCAGTACTCGGCGTATTCCATGGCCTCGCGCTCGCTCTTGCGGAACGCCGGGGTCTTGAACAGTCCCGCAAAGAAGTTGGTGTTCAGGTGACGATGCTGGGCGATCAACAGGTTCTCGACCGCCGTCATGTCCTTGAACAAGCGCACGTTCTGGAAGGTCCGCACCACGCCCTTGCGGGCGATCTCGTGACCGGCCAGGCCCTGGATCGGCTGACCGTCCAGCAGGATGCTGCCACCGCTCGGCTTGTAGAAGCCGGTGAGGCAGTTGAACACCGTGGTCTTGCCGGCCCCGTTGGGGCCGATGAGCGCGACTACTTGTTTCTCTTTCACGGTCAGGGCCACGCCGTTGACCGCCAGCAAGCCGCCGAAGCGCATGCTCAAGTTTTCAACTTTCAGGATCTCGCGGCTCATTTGCGCAACTCCATGTGTGGGCGTTGCATCGGGAGCAAACCTTGAGGACGCCAGATCATCATCAGCACCATCATGGCGCCGAACATCAACATGCGGTATTCGCTGAACTCACGCATCATTTCCGGTAGCAGGATCATCACGATCGCCGCGAGGATCACGCCCAGTTGCGAGCCCATGCCCCCCAGTACCACGATGGCGAGGATGATCGCCGACTCGATAAAGGTGAACGACTCCGGGGTCACCAGGCCTTGGCGCGCGGCGAAGAAGCTGCCGGCGAAACCGGCGAACGCAGCGCCCAGGGTAAAGGCGGAGAGCTTGATGATGGTCGGGTTCAGGCCCAGTGCGCGGCAGGCGATCTCATCTTCGCGCAGCGCTTCCCATGCACGGCCGATGGGCATGCGCAGCAGGCGGTTGATCACGAACAGGGCGGCCAGTGCCAGCAGCAGCGCCACCAGGTACAGGAACACCACTTTGCTCACCGGGTTGTAGTCGATCCCGAAGTACTCGTGGAACGTCTGCATGCCTTCAGCGGCGGAACGGTCGAACGACAGCCCGAAGAACGTTGGCTTGGGGATGCTGCTGATGCCGTTGGGGCCACCGGTGATATCGGTGAGGTTACGCAGGAACAGGCGGATGATTTCACCGAAGCCCAGGGTCACGATCGCCAGGTAGTCACCGCGCAGGCGCAGCACCGGAAAGCCCAGCAGGAAGCCGAACGTCGCCGCCGCCATGCCAGCCAGTGGCAGGCAGATCCAGAAGCTCCAGCCCAGGTAATGTGAGAGCAGCGCATAGGTGTAGGCACCCACGGCATAGAAGCCCACGTAACCCAGGTCGAGCAGGCCGGCCAGGCCCACCACGATGTTCAGGCCCAGGCCCAGCAACACGTAGATAAGGATCAGGGTGGCGATGTCGACCGCACCGCGCGAGCCGAAGAACGGCCAGATCAACGCGGCGATGATCAGGGCAATGATGATGTAGCGTTGGGTGCGCGGCAGGGTCAGGAATTGGCTGACCTTGGGCGATACCAACGGACCACGGTTGCTCTTGAGCAAGGCATTGAACTGATCGCTGAACAACACGCGCAGGAACATCAGCACCGAACACAGGGCGATGACGGTCAGGGTGACGGGCCCTGTGCCATGCACTTCAAGGTTGATGCCGACAATGCTCAGCTTGAGGCCGAGTACCGGGAAGGCCACGGCCCATACCAGCAAGGCGCTGAAAAACGCCGATTTAAGATATCTGCTCATACTTTCTCAACCTCCGGACGGCCCAGGATGCCGGTCGGACGGAACAACAGCACCAGAACCAACAGGCCGAACGCCACGACGTCCTTGTATTGGTCACCGAAGATATCGGCACCAAAGGCTTCAGCCACACCCAGCACCAGGCCACCGAGCATCGCGCCCGGGATACTGCCGATGCCGCCCAATACCGCCGCGGTGAAAGCCTTTAGGCCTACCAGGAAACCGGCGTTGGGGTTGATCACGCCGTACTGCATGCTCAGCAGCACCGCCGCGACGGCGGCCAGCGCAGCACCGATCACGAAGGTCAGGGCAATGATGTTGTTGGTGTTGATGCCCAACAGGTTGGCCATCTTGATGTCTTCGGCGCAGGCCCGGCAGGCACGCCCCAGACGGGAGCGGGAGATGAACAGGGTCAGGCCCAGCATCGCCACCAGGGTGACGACGAAGACCAGGACCTGCATGTACGAAACCAGCACTTCTTGTGCGCCACCCGGGCCGAAGGAGAAGCTCCCCGGAATCAGGTTGGGAATGGACTTGTCCTTGGAGTCCTGGGACAGCAGTACAGTGTTCTGCAGGAAAATCGACATGCCGATGGCGGAAATCAGCGGGATCAAACGGTTGCTGCCACGCAAGGGACGGTAGGCAACACGCTCGATACTGTAGCCATAGGCACTGGTCACGACGATCGATGCAAGGAACGCAGCGGTCATCAACAGCGGCAGGGAGTGGATACCCAGCATGGCCAGCCCGGCAAGGGCGATGAAGGCCACGTAGGAGCCAATCATGTACACCTCGCCATGGGCGAAGTTAATCATTCCAATGATGCCGTAAACCATTGTGTAGCCAATGGCTATCAAGGCATAGGTGCTGCCAACGGTCATGCCGTTAACCAGCGTTTGGAAAAAATGATAGATCTCAGGCATTACAGCGCTCCTAAAAACCCGATACGCATTTCACTGGTGGAGTCATGTTCCGGCCCCGTGCTGTGTTCTGTGAGCACATTTGCACAAAGCGTTTGCCAGCGAACCGCTGGTGACGGTTTTAAGATTTTCAGGTGAGCCAGCGCCCGGATCGCGGGTGTCAGGCCCATAAACCTCGTAAAACAAAGCCCACTGCTCTCACAGTGGGCTTGTTGGACCAGTAACGCCTGGCTTACTGAGGGGAAACTTCGGTTTTTGGTTTACCGAAGTGCCATTCGTAGACCACGAACTTGAAGTCCTTCAGGTCGCCCTTGGCGTCGAAGCTCAGGTCGCCGGTTGGGGTCTTGAAGGTGCCAGCGTGGATGGCCGCAGCCACTTTGGCGGTGTCTTCGGACTTCGCGGCAGCGATACCGCCGGCGATGACTTCAACAGCCGAGTAGGCCGGGAACACGAACGGACCGGTAGGGTCCTGCTTGTTCTTGGTGAACTCTTCAACGATGGCCTTGTTGGCCGGATCGGTGTCGAACGACTTCGGCAGGGTAACCAGCAGGCCTTCGGAAGCGTTCTGGGCGATTTGCGAGATGGAGTCGTTGCCGACACCTTCCGGGCCCATGAACTTGGCGTTCACACCTTTTTCCTTGGCTTGGCGCAGGATCAGACCCAGCTCAGGGTGGTAGCCGCCGTAGTAGACGAAGTCGACGTTGGCTTGCTTGAGCTTCTGAATGAGCGAACCGAAGTCTTTGTCGCCGGCGTTGATGCCTTCGAAGAGGGCAACTTTCACGCCTTTCTTCTCGAGGGTCTGTTTAACGGCGGTGGCGATGCCTTCACCGTACTGCTGTTTGTCGTGAATGACCGCAACGACTTTTGGCTTCACGTGGTCGGCGATGTAGTTACCGGCCGCAGGGCCTTGGGCGCTGTCCAGGCCGATGGTGCGGAAGACCAGTTTGTAACCACGGGAAGTGATTTCCGGGCTGGTGGCAGCCGGGGTGATCATGATCACGCCTTCGTCTTCATAGATGTCGGAGGCTGGCTGAGTGGAGCTGGAGCAGAGGTGGCCGACCACGAACTTGACGCCGTCGTTGACCACTTTGTTGGCCACGGCAACGGCTTGTTTAGGATCGCAAGCGTCGTCGTACTCCTTGGCTTCAAGCATTTTGCCGTCGACGCCGCCCTTGGCGTTGATGTCGGCGATGGCTTGCTTGGCACCCATGAATTGCATGTCGCCGTATTGCGTCACAGGACCGGTTTTAGGACCTGCGATACCGATCTTGATGGTGTCGGCTGCGAACGAATGGCCGGCAACCCCAGCCAGGACCATAGCGGCAAACAGTTTGGAAATCTGCTTAGTAGCCTTATTCATAGTGCTCCACTCTTACTGTTGTATTTTTTATAGTTCTAGCGGCCTTGTGAGCTGCAGAACCGGATCAGATATCTCGGATATCCCCCCGGCAGTGCCCTGGCAACTGTACCGGTACAGTGTAGAGCGCCGGTTGATCGCTTGAAAAGCTGGCTGCTGGGGGCAAAACCCGGGTATGTCGCTTAAATGAAAGAAAAAGACAGAATTGCGGCGGGGTGATGCCAGAGTTCCGGGCAATCCTTGGCTTTCCTGACCCTTTCAATCGATGACGCATTTGCAACTGGGTTTTTCTGCCTGACGCTCGACGTTATGATTGCGCCGATTTTTTATTCAGGTGAACTCCCATGACGCAAGAACCTAGCACCCTCTATGCCAAGCTGCTCGGTGAAACTGCCGAAATTTCCTGGAAGGAGCTTGAGCCGTTCTTTGCCAAGGGTGCCCTATTGTGGGTCGACGCTGGCCTGGATTTGATCGAAGCGGCCGAAGGCATGGCCGAGGATAACCGCGACAAAGTCGCCGGGTGGCTGGCTGCGGGGAGCCTTGGCGAAGTGTCTGCGACGCGGGCGCTGGACCTGGTGGAGCGCGATCCGAGCCTGTGGGCGGTGGTGGTTTCGCCGTGGATTCTGATCCAGGAAAGGGCGGCGCAATAAAAGCCCGCACGAAAAAGGTGCGTCTTTTTTGCCGCGGTAAGTGTGTAGCGGAGTAACCGCTGAGGCGGTGATGGCATCTTGCCGTAGAGAAAGGTCACAGCCGAGGGTGACGTGCGCGTCACGGGAACAGTTGGGCGGGTGGCTAAACGGCTGCAGAATTGTTTCGTGGTGTGGCAAGGCTATACATTTTTTTGCAATACAGGCCGTCATCGCAGGCAAGCCAGCTCCCACATTTGAAATGCATTCCAAGTGTGGGAGCTGGCTTGCCTGCGATGGGCGCGCCTCGGTCTAAGCCGTCTTGCCGGTATGGTTGTTCAAGGAGATAACTTTGGTCTTGCCAATTCGGTGGCGGTAGATCTCACGCAGGTACTTGATCGCCTTCTTCACGCAATCCCGTGACAGGCGAATGTCATTGATCGACACGAACTTCTCCTTGTCGTTGATCAGCTCGCGGTACTTCTTCTCATACATCGGCTTGATCGCGTACCAGTTGGTATCGAGGATCTTCGCCGGGTTCTCGAACTCGTTGAGCAACTCGTCGATACGATCTTCGTCGAAGTCCTCGTGGATGATGAAGTCCAGGATCGAGTTATCCAGCGTGTCATCGAAGCGGTACGGGTTGCGCGCAAAACAGCGTTTGATGAAGGCCACGATCAATGTGAGGAAGTCATCCGACAGGCACGGGCTCTTGGCGATCAGGGTGGTCAGCGACAGGTTGGCCGAGGCGCCGATCACCAGGGCGTAGCGCTTGAGCGTGGTGTTGGGGAACAGGCTGTTGAGGTGGGTCTTGAGCCGATTCAGGTCCATGTAGGACAGCTTGTAGTCCTTGGGCAGCGACACAATCGAGACCACCGACGAGCAGTTCTTGAAGAAGTGCAGGTCATGCAGCGCGGCGGCGTCGTAGCCAGAGTTCTTGTACTGTTCCAGGGACGCCTTGTAGCGCTTGGATTCGATCGGCAACAGGCTGATGCCTTCGATGGCCTGGGTGACCTTGTTGAAGTGCGGCAGGTCGATGGAACGGAAGAACAGATCGTCGATGTTCAGGCGCTGCGGCTCTTTCTCGAACACCTTGAACTTGTCGTTCGACGGCGCCGGGGTTTCCGGGACCACGGACTCGGCGTAGGCAATCGCCACCGGGCCGGCCAGGCTCATGAACAGGTCGTTGGCATCCAGGCGAATGGTTTCGCCGATGTCGATGCCAGCGCGCCGGAAGTAGTTCTGGTCGTAGTCGGTGGTCACGGCCTGGGCGGTGAGGATGTTGAAGATCTGCTGGGAAATATACTGGTTGGCGTGTTTTTCCATGGCATTGACGTCAATGTTCTGGATATTGCCGTCATCGCTTTCTTCGGCATAACGCATGATGTCATTGGAGATCAGCATCATCGCGTTCCACGGCCGGATCCGTCCCTTCACGCTGGCTTCGCTGCTGTCTTCATTGGCGAAGTTGTACGAGAAATCCCATTCTTCCGACAGGTATTTGCACAGCAGTCGCCCGGCGTTGATGTGCAGCGCCTCGGACATTTCGCTGCGGTGGTCGGAAATGTTCGGCAGCACGCAGATGCCGCTGGTGAAGATCGGCTCGAACACAAAGGCGTGACCGCTTTTGCTGTCGTGCTCATCGGCGGGCTTGGTGTCGAAGGTCTTGTTCATGTACGAGTGTTGCTGGGCCAGGCCGAATTCCGAGGCCATGCCTGAACCCGTGCCGCCGCCGGCGCTGAAGATCGAGAAGTACAGGCGCGACTGGTTGGCCTTGATACCGCAGGAGTCGATCAGGTACGAGTGGATCATCTTCCAGTCGGGGCTGGAAAAACGCTGGGTGTCTTTGTTCAGGATGATCTTGGCCAGGTACTGGCCGAGGATTGGCGCGTTACCGGCGCCGCCAGCATGGACTTCCGACAGGTCCATGATTTTCATCTTGCTGTAGTCGCGCAGGAAACCGCTTTTCTCGCCCTTGCGCGAGAAGCGGATACGTCCGGCGATGTCCTTGTCCAGGTCGCCCAGCATCACCAGCGGCTCGACGAGGAATACCGGTTTGCTGGCCTTGCCGCTGCCCAGGCGCAGGTTGTTGCGGATCCACTGGGCCGGGCTGTAACCCTTGTCCTGTGACTTATCTTCATTGCTGAATTCGTTCAGGTAGAACTTGCGCGCGTTGTACACCAGTTCCGCTACGTCCAGCGCGATGTTCGAACCGCAGCGGCCCAGGCCGATCAGGCATACCGAGGGGAATTCCTGTTCGTTGCGCGGGTCGCTGTCGCCTTCCAGGTGGGGCGGGCGCGGGAACACCATGTCGCGCAGGCCGTCGAGGTTGTCGAGGATGCGGTCGGTATTGGTTTCGGTGAAGTACAGGTATTGCTGGGTGGCCAGCGGGCGGGCGGTGCTCAATGACTTTGAACCTGGGGGTGTGTCCGCAGGAGCTGGGAGCAATACGTCGGATACCACGGTGGCAGAGTTATTTTTAGAAGTCATTGTGCGCCATGTGCCTGGGCGGATGGCTGAAACAGATCAAGGGGCCATCACGGAATGGGTGTTCGCGACTTTGCAGTGCGTCCTTGTCCTGGACGATTGGGTTTTACCCCTTTGATTTCAGGGAAAACACGGCCGGACTCTGGTGAATCGGCCGTTCGTCGGAGTTCTTTAGGCAAATGATGGCGAAATGCCAAAGATTCGGCGTCAGCGAATTGGCCTGACGATGGACGTGGACCCACCGCGACCCGGGGCAGGTTCCTTTGGTGCACTGATGTCTTTGGCGGCCAGCGTACTGGTTGTGTGTAGCGGGTTACGCATGTTGATGCCTTGCATCACACCAACGATGTCACTGGCCGGCACCGCCGGGCTCAGCAGGTAACCCTGGACGAAATCGCAGCCATGCTTGAGCAGCACCTCGAACTGGGCCTGGGTTTCCACGCCTTCGGTCACGACTTCCAGGTGCAGGGTATGGGCCATGCCGATAACCGCCTGGACAATCTCGATATCGGCGGTGGACCTGGGAATATCCTGGATAAACGAGCGGTCGATCTTCAACGTGTTGAGTGGCAGGCGCTTGAGGTAGGCAAGGGAAGAGTAGCCGGTACCAAAGTCGTCGATGGCCAGCGATACGCCCAGCGCGCGGATTTGCCGCAGTAACGCCAGGGTACTGCTGATGTTGCCCATCAGTGCATTTTCGGTGACTTCCAGTTCCAGGCGGTTCGCGCCGATGCCACTGAAGCGCAAGGCGTCTTCGATTTCGTCCGCCAGCTCGTCACGGGCCAGGTTCAGGGCCGAGCAGTTCACCGCCATGGTCAGATCGGTGTAGCCCCGGTCAGACAGCAGGCTCAGGTCATGACAGGCCTGGCGCAATACCCAGTGGTCCAGTTCGGCAATCAGCCCGTTGCTTTCTGCGATACCGATAAACCGGTCCGGCGCCAGCAACCCATGCTGGGGATGTTGCCAGCGCACCAAGGCTTCCAGGCGTGTGACCTTGCCGAGTTTCATGTCAAAGATCGGTTGATAGAACAACACCAGTTGGTTGCGGGTGCGCAGGGCGCTGCGCAGTTCTTCCTCCAGTTGCAGTTCGAGGAACGCGCGGGTCTTCAGGTTGGAACTGAAGAAATTCAGGTTGTTACGCCCGGCGTCCTTGGACTGGTACAGCGCCAGGTCGGCGGTTTTCAGCAGCTCTTCGCAGGTCAGGCCATCGTCGGGGAACAGGCTGATGCCAATACTGGTGGTCATCACCATGCGCCGGCCGGCCAGTTCGATGGGTTCTTTCATCTGCTGCATGATGCGTTGGGCCAGGTGCCGCGCTTCGTCGCGGTGGTGGATGCTGATCAGGATGCAGAATTCATCGCCGCCAAAGCGCGCCACCACATCCGCGTGGCTGCGTACCGAGCCCTTGATATGCCCGGCCAGCACGGTGAGCAACTGGTCGCCGGCGTCATGCCCGAGGCTGTCATTGATGCGCTTGAAGTGGTCGATATCGAGGAAGATCACCGCCATCATGCCGTTGGACGCGGTTTTTTCGGCGAGCTTCTCCGCAAAGATCTGGTTGAAGCCGCGGCGATTGAGCAGGCTGGTGAGGGCGTCGTAATGCGCCACCTGTTGCAGCGATGCTCGGGCCTGGTCCAGTTCGCTGAGCAGGGCGTTGACCCGCCGCAGGTCGCGTTCCTTGTGCTGCAGTTTCTTGTCCGCCAGGGCGGCGCTGATGCTGCTGCCGATCACCAGCAGGGTGATAACGGCCACCGACAGGCCCAGTTGAATGGGGTTGTTATCCAGGGGTAACGAAAGGTCGGCCCCGGTGGGAACGATGAGTCGCATGGCCGCCATGCCGGTAAAGTGCATGCTCAGGATCCCGGCGCCGAGTACCAGGCTGGCAGCGTACTTGAGCAGTTGATGGAACACACCGGCGCCGGTACGCAGGTAGCTCGACAGCAACAGCGCAGACAGGCTGGCACCGATGGCGATGCCCACCGAGGCCATGAACAGTCCGGACTCGAAATAGACCTGGGCCTGTGAGCGCATGGCAGACATGCCGACGTAGTGCATCAATGCGATGCCGATGCCCATCCACACCGACGCCAGCAGGTACTGGTGGAAACGCAGGTTGGAATGACTGAGGGTTTGCATGGCGAACAACGAGGCGACCAACGCAATCAACAGCGAAGCAAACGTCATCAATAATTCGTAGTGGATTGCGATGGGGGCCTGGAAGGCCAGCATGCTGATGAAATGGGTGGACCAGATCCCGCCTGCCAGGCAACCGGCGCCGAGCCAGCGCCAATGACGTCTGGCGGTAGCGTCCTCGACATGGCCGACACGTTCGGCCATGTCCAGCGTACCGAAGCCGGCCGCGCAAGCGACCAGATAGGCGAGCAGCACCAGGAAGGGGTTATGACTGCAATTGAGTAATAAGTGCCCGCTCTCTGGAAGCTCGGTAAAAAAATGCAGACCTAGCCATTCCATAGCATGTCCCGTCATAGAGTCACGTCACTGCCTGAGGCGATGACCTATGAGGTCGAGTATAGAAGCATAGGAGAATGCGCAAGGAATAATGGCATTTTGCTTTGCTACGATTTTGGCATGCCGTCCATAGCGTTTGATGCTAAGCGCTGATCGGCAACGCCAGTTCCAAAGGCTGTTCCAGCGGTGCCAAGCCAAAGGCGGCACGGGCTGCATCACAATCGGCGTTGTGCACGCCCTCGTACCACGAGGACTCGAACTCGCGGCACACGCTTGAGCGCTGTTCGTAGATCGTGCAACGGGTGCCCTGGCCCACTTCGCCCTCAAGGCTGCAGCAGCGCGCGGGTTTCTGGTCGGTGCCGATCATTGCAACGCGGGTCGGGTTGATCTGCACCACCAGGTCATCGGGCACCGTGCCCCCCGACGAGGCGCACTCACCCCAGAAGAAAGACACACGAAAGTGTGAACAGCAGGCACCGCAATTCAGACACGGACTGGCTTCGGACATGGGCGTCATCAATAAGAAAAGTAGGTTGGGGATGCTACGGAAGGCTCGCCATTCTATCCGTGCCATGGCCGTTGGGAAGGGGGGCGCGCACTTATATTTTTGTGGGGAAAGTCCCGTGTTGCCGGGCGAAATCATGCCCTATCAGCTTTACGAATCATTACAGACAACCGGGCCCTGCCTGACTATGTTGCTGGTACCGGGCAGGATGCATCGGGCATCGCAGCTCTCATAACAATAAAAGAGACGGACCCATGCAGAACTCGACCCAAGCGGCGAATGCCTGGCGCATTCTGTTCCTGCTGTTCCTCGCCAACCTGTTCAACTTCTTCGACCGCACCATCCCGGCGATCATCATCGAGCCAATCCGCATGGAATGGCACCTGAGCGACTTTCAGCTCGGTATTATCGGCACCGCCTTCACCATCGTCTACGCGATTGCCGGGCTACCGCTCGGGCGGCTGGCCGACACCGGCTCACGCAGCAAACTGATGGGCTGGGGCCTGTTCGCCTGGAGCGGGCTGACGGCGGTCAATGGCCTGGTCGGCAGTTTCTGGACGTTTCTGCTGGTGCGCATGGGCATCGGTATTGGTGAGGCCAGCTATGCGCCGGCCGCCAACTCGCTGATTGGCGATCTGTTCCCGGCACACCGCCGTGCGCGGGCCATGGGGATCTTCATGCTGGGCCTGCCGTTGGGGTTGCTGCTGGCATTCTTCACCATCGGTTGGATGGTCAAGGCGTTCGACAGCTGGCGCGCTCCGTTCTTTATCGCCGCTGTGCCGGGGTTGATCCTGGCGGTGTTCATGTTCTATATCAAGGAGCCCAAGCGCGGCGCGGCAGAAACCGTGCAGGTTTCCCAGGAGCGTGTCGACCGCCCGATCCGTCGCGTGCTGGCGGTGCCGACCTTCCTGTGGCTGGTGTTGGCGGGGTTGTGCTTCAACTTCGCCACCTACGCCTGCAATTCGTTCCTGGTGCCGATGTTGCAGCGTTACTTCCTGATGCCCTTGCAGGACGCTGCGGTCGCCACCGGGGTGATCGTCGGCCTGACCGGCCTGGTGGGCCTGACCCTGGGCGGCTGGGTTGCCGACAAGATCCATCAGCGGGTCGCCAATGGCCGTCTCTTGTTTGCGGCGTTCAGTCTGATCATCTCTACCGTGACCACCGCGTGGGCTTTGCACGCCGGGCGCATCGAGATTGGTGTGTTCGTGGCGCTGTTCAGCGTGGGCTGGTTGTTTGCCTACAACTTCTACACCTGCGTGTACACAGCGATTCAGGACGTGGTCGAGCCGCGCCTGCGGGCCACGGCGATGGCGCTGTTCTTCGCAGGCTTGTATTTGCTGGGCGGCGGGATGGGGCCGATCGTGGTGGGTGGCTTATCTGACTACTTTGCCCATTCGGCGATGTATGCAGCGGGGGCGCAGCAGATGACCGAGGCTTACAAGGCGGTGGGATTGCACGATGCCATGTACCTGATTCCGGTGGCGTTGTTCCTGACCATGCTGTTCCTGTTCCAGGCGTCGCGCAGTTTTGTGCGCGATTCCAAGCGGATGAAGGATGGGTTGGGGACGGTTGAGGTGCCGGCTGCTGCTGCAACGGCCTGATAGTGAGGTGACGCCATCGGGGGCAAGCCCCCTCCCACATTTGACGGTGCTGTCATGTCGATCACCGATCAGTTGTGGGAGGGGGCTTGCCCCGATGGGGCCTCCAAGGCCAATGAAAAAGACCCGCATTGCGCGGGTCTTTTTCATTTAACAGGGCAGGGCGGTGATCAACCCGCCACCAACACCCGAATTGCTTCCAACCGCAGCGCCGCCTTGTCCAGCATGGCCAAACCTTGCTCGCGCTGATTGCGCAGGGCCACCAGCTCACTGTCACGCACGGTCGGGTTGACCGCCTGCAACGCCGTCAGGCGCGCCAGTTCTTCGTCGGTGTCCGCCGCCAGGCGACGCTTGGCCTCGGCCACACGCTCGGCGTGGCGCGGAGTGATCTTCTCTTCACCGGCGTTGATCCGTGGCGTGAGTTGATCGCGCTGGGCCTGCACGAACTTGTTGGCGCTGGCGCGTGGCACGCTTTCCAACTGGTCGTTGAGGGTTTCGAACGACACGCGGCTGGACAGGTCGTTGCCGTTCGCATCCAACAGGCAGCGCAGGGCGGCCGGCGGCAGGTAACGGCCCAGTTGCAGGGAGCGCGGGGCAACCACTTCGCTGACGTAGAGCAGTTCCAGCAACACGGTGCCCGGCTTGAGCGCCTTGTTCTTGATCAGCGCCACGGCGGTGTTGCCCATGGAGCCGGACAGCACCAAGTCCATGCCGCCCTGCACCATCGGGTGTTCCCAGGTGATGAACTGCATGTCTTCACGGGACAGTGCCTGGTTACGGTCGTAGGTGATGGTCACCCCTTCGTCGTCGCCCAGGGGGAAGCTGGCGTCGAGCATTTTTTCGCTGGGCTTGAGGATCAGCGCGTTTTCCGAATGGTCTTCGCTGTCGATACCGAACGCGTCGAACAGGGTTTCCATGTAGATCGGCAGGGCGAACTGGTCGTCCTGCTCGAGGATGTCTTCGACCAAGGCATCACCTTCACCCGCGCCGCCGGAATTGAGTTCCAGCAGGCGGTCGCGACCGGTGTGCAGCTCTTCTTCCAGGCGCTCTCGCTCGGCACGGGCCTCGTCGATCAGGGCGTGCCACTCGCCGTCGTCGGCGTTTTCCAGCAGCGGCAGCAGGCGCGGGCCGAACTGATGCTGCAAGGCGTTGCCGGTCGGGCAGGTGTTGAGGAACGCGTTCAGCGCTTCGTGGTACCACTGGAACAGGCGCTCTTGCGGGCTGGTTTCCAGGTACGGCACGTGCAGTTCGATCACGTGTTTCTGGCCGATCCGGTCCAGGCGGCCGATGCGCTGTTCCAACAGGTCGGGGTGGGACGGCAGGTCGAACAGCACCAGGTGATGGGAGAACTGGAAGTTGCGGCCTTCACTGCCGATTTCCGAGCAGATCAATACCTGGGCGCCAAACTCTTCATCGGCGAAGTAGGCGGCGGCGCGGTCACGCTCGAGGATGTTCATGCCCTCGTGGAACACCGTGGCCGGAATGCCGGAGCGTACGCGCAGGGCGTCTTCCAGGTCCATGGCAGTTTCGGCGTGGGCGCAGATCACCAGGACCTTGGTGCGCTTGAGCATTTTCAGCTGGTCGATCAGCCATTCGACCCGAGGGTCGAAGCGCCACCAGCGATTTTCTTCTTCGACGTCCGGCTGCGCCTGGAAGCTGACTTCGGGGTACAGCTCGGCGTGTTCGCCCAGCGGCAGCTCCAGGTATTCGTCCGGGTTCGGCAGCGGGTAGGCATGCAGCTTGCGCTCCGGGAAACCCTGCACGGCGGCGCGGGTGTTGCGGAACAGCACACGGCCGGTGCCGTGGCGGTCGAGCAGCTCACGCACCAGGCGCGCGCTGGCTTCGGTGTCGCCATCGTTGACGGCGGTGAGCAGGGCTTCACCTTCGTCGCCGAGGAAACCCTGGATGGTCTTGTGTGCGGCAGGGGACAGGCGACCCTTGTCCAGCAGCTCCTGCACGGCTTCGGCCACCGGGCGATAGTTCTCGCTCTCGGCGCGGAAGGCGGCGAGGTCATGGAAGCGGTTCGGGTCGAGCAGGCGCAGGCGCGCGAAGTGGCTGTCCTGGCCCAATTGCTCCGGGGTGGCGGTGAGCAGCAGCACGCCGGGAATCACTTCGGCCAGTTGCTCGACCAGCGCGTACTCGGGGCTGGCCTTGTCTTCATGCCACACCAGGTGGTGGGCTTCGTCGACCACCAGCAGGTCCCAGCCGGCGGCAAATAGCGCGTCCTGGGCCTTCTCGTCGTCGACCAGCCACTCCAGGGCGACCAACGCAAGCTGGGTGTCTTCGAACGGGTTGGTGGCATCGCTTTCGATAAAACGTTCTTCGTCGAACAGCGCCACCTGCAGGTTGAAACGGCGGCGCATTTCCACCAGCCATTGGTGCTGCAGGTTTTCCGGAACCAGGATCAACACGCGGTTGGCGCGGCCCGACAACAGTTGGCGATGGATCACCAGGCCGGCTTCGATGGTCTTGCCCAGGCCCACTTCGTCCGCCAGCAAGACCCGTGGCGCGATACGGTCGGCGACTTCACGGGCGATGTGCAGTTGGTGCGCGATAGGCTGCGCACGCACGCCACCCAGGCCCCACAACGAGGACTGCAACTGGCGGCTGGTGTGTTCCAGGGTGTGATAGCGCAGCGAGAACCAGGCCAGCGGGTCGATCTGCCCGGCGAACAGACGGTCGCTGGCCAGGCGGAACTGGATGAAGTTGGAGAGTTGGGTTTCCGGCAGGGTGACCTGCTCGTTCTGCCCATTGAGGCCGTGGTACACCAGCAGGCCGTCGACGTCGTCGACTTCCTGCACGGTCATTTTCCAGCCTTCGAAATGGGTGATGCTGTCGCCCGGCGAGAACCTCACGCGGGTGAGGGGCGCATTCCGTAGCGCATACTGACGAGTGTCGCCAGTGGCCGGATAGAGCACGGTCAACAAGCGCCCGTCCTGTGCCAGAACGGTGCCTAACCCCAGCTCTGCTTCGCTGTCACTAATCCAGCGTTGCCCCGGTTGATACTGCTGCGCCATGCTGCCTGACTCCCGCCGTGAAAAAGCCGACTATCTTAACGGAACAAGCCCCCACGCCCAAGGACTCTGACAAAAACTACTCCGTTTGCGTGGGGGGCCGGAAACCGAATCGACGGGTGGCGGGCACTTGGGAGTGTCGACTGGGTCACAGGTTGGCGAGCCTGTGCTCAAGTCACCCTGCAACCCGCCGACAGCCTGTTGATCAGGAGAATAATCACTATGCTTCCACCCATGCTGCCCGTCAGCGTTGTGCCGGTCACGTCACAACTCGATCCGGTGCGCCAGAAGCCGGACATACCGCCCGTGGTGCCCGTCCAGCCGGGCTCCAACGAGAGCACCATCGACCTGAAAAAAGGCGATGCCGAGACGTCGACCTTTTTGCTGCGCGAAGAACAGCGCCGCCAGCAGGAACAGCAGAGACGCCGGCGTGAAGCCGATGAAGACCCGGAGCAGCACCTGGCCATTCCGGGCGATTTGTTGAATGCCGACAACACCGTGCCAGTGGCGCCGCTGATCGAAGATGCACCGCGCCAGGGCCTTTGGGTGGACGTCGAGGTTTAGTCGCGCAACTCACGCAGAGCCGCTATCAGCAGCTGGATATCATGCTCGTTGTTGAGCGGGCTCACCGAGATCCGCGCCACGCTCTCCAGGCCACGCGCCTGCATATCCAGCGGGGTGTAGGCCACGCCGTTGGCGCCGATATTGATGCGTTTCAAGCCCAGGCGCCGCTTGAGTTCAAAGGCATCCCAGCCGGCGAGGTTGAAGGCGATCAAGCCGGATTGGCAAGTGCCCAGGTCATGCAGGGTAATGCCCGCAATCCCACGCAACGCTTCACGGATTTGCGCGCTGGTCTGCGAAACCCTCTCCCAGGCGCGCTCGACCCCCAGCCGATTCATCTCCTGCAGCGCATTGCCCAGCCCGGCCAGCAAGGCGAAGGATGCCTCGCTGGTTTCAAAGCGCCGTGTGTCATTGCGCAGATCGAAACCCTGGGCGGTCCAGGGCGCCGAAAACACATCGCGTTGGGCCGGGTTCAGGCGCCCGAGGAAATCCGGCCGCACATACAACAGCGCCGTCCCGCGTGGACCGCGCAGATGCTTTCTTCCGGCGGACTTGAGCACATCGCACTGCAATGCTTGTACGTCCACCGGCACCTGGCCGACGGCCTGGCCGGCGTCGATGAAGTAGGGGATGGCGTGACGCCTGGCCAGGTCACCGATGGCCTGGGCGGGGTTGATCAGGCCGCCGTTGGCCGGGAGCCACGTAAGGTCGATCAGCTTTACCCTGGCATCGAGCATCGACTCCAACGCCACCGGGCAGACCGCGCCGCTTGCATCGCAGGGGATGACTTCCACGCGGGCACCCGCTTGCACCGCCAGTTCCATGCTGGCCAGGTTGCCGCCCCATTCGTGACGGCCTACCAGAATGCGGTCGCCGGGTTGCCAGGGGCCCAGGGCCTGGAACGCCAGGCTCCAGGCGGTCGAACCACTGCTGGCAAACGCGATGGATGAGGCAGGAGCGTTGAGCAGTTGTGCGGCGGCGCGGCGGGCTCTTTCCACCAGCACGGCGCCATGTTCGCCAGCTTCCATCGGGCCGTCGCGAGCCTCCCGTTGCAGTTGTTCGAAGATCGCGTCGAGGGTTGCCTGGCTGGGCAGCGAGGCGCCGGCATGATTGAAGTGCACGATGCCGGACTGGCAGCCGGGCGTGTCATCCCGCAGGTGCTGGACTTCAAGCGGGCTCATGGGTGCAGCTCGAAAATCGCATCAACCTCCACGGCCACACCGGCCGGCAGGCTGGACACGCCAACGGCGGTGCGCACATGTCGGCCTTTTTCGCCAAGCGCATTGACCAGCAGGTTGGAGGCACCGTTGGCCACCACGCTCTGTTGCGTGAAGTCGCCGCTGCTGGCGATGAATACTCCCAGGCGCACGGTGCGCACCAGGCGCGACAGGTCATCGCCGAGGGCATTGCTCAACTGCCCCAGCAGGCCCAGCGCAGCGAGTTCCGCTGCTTGAGCACCTTCTGCATCGCTGAGCGACTCGCCCAACCGGCCCACATAGGCGGGTTTACCATCCACCAGTGGGATTTGCCCGGAGACGAACAGGTGATTCTGGCTGACCACGTGGTTGATGTAGTTGGCGATCGGCTGGCTGGGGGTTGGCAGCGTGAGGCCAAGGGCTTGCACGCGTTGGCGGAGGGAGTCGCTCATGATGAATCCTCTTGGGTCGGGAGGCTTCAGCATGTTGGCTGTATCGAGGCGCGACAAACGGATAGATCTCACGCGATGTATCGAAAAAACTCACGTATCGGTGCAGGCTTCCCTCAGCCATTGGCTGAAACACGCGGCGGCTTCGCTGGTGGTGCCTTGAGGTGCGATCAACCAGTAGCCGATGTCGCTGTGATAGGGCGGCCAATCGAAGGCTTCCACCAGGCTGCCGTCCTGCAGCCTGCGCTCGATCAGGCGATGACGGCCCATGGCGATGCCCTGGCCGGCCACGGCGGCTTCGACCACGATGTTGTAGTCGTGCAGCATTACGCGGGGGTGGTGACCGAGGTCGACCTGATAGTGCTCGGACCAGTCGGTCCATTCAAAGGGGCGGTGCGAAGTGGCCATCAGCAATGGGCTGTCTTGCGTTGCCTTGAACATCGGGCTGCACACCGGCGAGATGATTTCCGGCATCAGTCGCGTGGCCTGCACATCGGGCCAGTCGCCTTTGCCATAACGGATGGCCAGGTCGACCTCCGCACCTGCCACGTCTGCCAGTTGAATGGCCGGCAACAATTCCACCTGGATATGTGGGTAGCGATTGAGGAAGCCTGCCAGGCGGGGCGCCAGCCACAGGGTCGCAAAGGAGGCCAGCAAGCCGATGCGCAGCACGGTGGCGCTGGGGGTGACCCGTTGGGCGCGTGTGGCGGCGGCGATGGCATCGAGGGCTGGGCGGATTTCGTCGTAGTACTGTTGGCCGTCGGTGGTCAGATCGATCGCACGGGTGCGTCGGATAAACAAGGGTTTGCCCAGGTGCTGCTCAAGCTTTTGCACCTGATGGCTCAGCGCGCTCTGGGTCACTGACAACTCGCTGGCGGCCTTGATAAAACTCAAGTGCCGCGCCACGGCTTCGAAGGCGCGCAGCGCCAGCAGCGGCGGAAGGTCCTTGTGCAGTGCCACCTGGGTGAATCTCCTGGTTCGGGAAAACAGCGATTTTGTGCGATGACCTGCCTTTTGTCGCCCGCTGATTTGCCGTTGAGCGGGGGAGGCCGCATTATTGGGTCATTCCCTCCACGACGTAAGCCAAGCCATGAGTGAAGACGACAAGCTGATCGACCTGAATGCCGAGCGCGCCAAGCGCGTTCACGACCTCAATGACAAACGCCTGAATGAAGTCCGCCAGGCATTTGAACAGGCAATGCCACTCGGCAAAGTTAAAAAGAAATCGAAGAACAAGCCAAAAAAGCGTTGAAAGTACCTGCATCCATTGATGCAGGTCAGTTATTGCTCTTCTTTACGCCCCGTCGCGGGCGACATTGATCCCCGTCAATTTTCCAATCCGCCTTCTCCATTAACTTAGCCCTATCGCAACAGGGCAAGCGCAGGAGGCCGGTCATGTTTATCGATAATGTGGTGTTCGCCGGAGTGCTGACGGTAAGCCTGATGGTGATGTTTTTTGTAGGATTTGGAATTTTTATCTGGAAAGACGCGAACAAGCGGAAAAAACCATAGTTTTTCCAGGTTACATGAGCACGCAAGGCATTTTGGGCGACTTCGGTCGCCCTTTTTTTGCGCCTGAATTAACGCAATAGTGATCATAAAAAAGGTGCGACCCTCGCGGATCGCACCTTTTTTATCGCAGGCGGCTTATCAGCTGCCCAGCGCCTTGGAAGCCAACCAGAACAACCCGGCCGACAGGGCCACGGTTGCCGGCAGGGTCAGTACCCAGGCCATCAGGATGGTCTTCACGGTGCCGCCCTGCAGGCCGCTTTTGTTGGCGACCATGGTACCGGCCACGCCCGACGACAGCACGTGGGTAGTCGACACCGGCAGCGCGAAGATGTTGGCAAAGCCAATCATGGTCGCGGTGGTGATCTGTGCCGACATGCCCTGGGCATAGGTCATGCCTTGCTTGCCGATCTTCTCGCCGATGGTCAGTACCACACGCTTCCAGCCCACCATGGTGCCCAGGCCCAAGGCCAGTGCGACGGCAAGGATCACCCAGAACGGGGCGTATTCGGTAGTGGCGGTCAGGTCTTTGCGCAGTTTGTCGAGGTCGGATTTCTCACGGGCATCCAGGCCTGGCAGCTTGCCGACTTTCTTCGCGGTGTCGTCCAGGCAGAGCAGATAGCGGCGCACTTCAATACGCTGGTCCGCCGTCAGCGCGTGATAGTCGGACACGCCTTTGAGTGTGTCGACCAGCGCGTTGATGGTCGGCTCGGTCTGCTGTGGATTGCACTGGAACTTACCAGGCAGGTCGTTCTGCACGCTTTTGCCCAGGGCCAGGAACTCGCCGAGCGTGGCGTTGTTACGCTGGTAGAACTGGCTCAAATGCACGGTGGCGTCGCGGGTCCGTTCGATCTGGTAGGTGGTGCTGCCCAGGTCGAGCACGAACTGCGCCGGCACGATACCGATCAGCACCAGCATGATCAGGCCGATACCCTTCTGGCCGTCGTTGGAGCCGTGCACGAAACTCACGGCCATGGCGGAAATCACCAGCACCAGGCGGTTCCAGAACGGCGGGTGTTTCTTGTCATCGAGCTTGCGGCGCTGGTCCGGGGTCTTGTGCATCTTGGACAGCGGACGCCACCACTTCAGGCCGATCAGCACCAGGGCTGCAACCAGGAAGCCGGCCATCGGCGAGAACACCAGCGAAGCGCCGATATCCACGGCTTTCTGCCAGTTCACACCGTCAGCCAGGGGAATGTCGTTGATCAGGGCGTTGGCCAGGCCGACCCCGAGGATCGAGCCGATCAGGGTGTGGGAGCTGGAGGCCGGGATACCGAAGTACCAGGTGCCCAGGTTCCAGGTGATCGCCGCCGCCAATAAAGAGAAGACCATCGCCAGGCCATGGCCGGTGTTCACATTGATCAGCAACTCCACCGGCAGCAAGTGCACGATGGCGTAGGCGACACCGACACCACCGAGCAACACGCCGAGGAAGTTGAACACCCCGGAGAAGAACACGGCCAGGTGCGGCGGCATGGCTTTGGTATAGATGACTGTGGCCACCGCGTTAGCGGTGTCATGAAAGCCATTGATGAACTCGAAGGCGAGGACAAAGGCCAGGGCGAGCAACAGGCTCACGAGAACCCAAGCATCCAGTCCGCTGAATAAATCGATCATGAAGGTTTTCTGACCCGGTCGTAAGGGGGCGCGATTATGCCAGAAAACCTCAGTAATCGATGCACTAGCTGCTCATCGGTATCAATCTTCCCTGAAAAAAATCCCGGAAAGGGCGTGCATCCCAGGGTTTTCGGGGCTTGGGCAAGTCTTTGATTTATATGGCAGAGGGCGCCAGAAGCGGGGATTGTCACAAAAACGTCACGACTGAAACATTTGTATGAAATTTTACCGTTCTTGGTAGGGTGCAAGATTTCTGGCTGATGGCTGAGTGCCATCAACCTGGGCCATGACCTTGAGGCTCAAACCGAATCGCCTAGGGCTCTTCGGTTTTGAGTTCCTGTTCAATCTTTTGGATTTCCTGTGCAAAGGCCTGGTCAAGCAGGCTGGCGCGCTTGCGCCATGGTTTGCGCTCAGGTTCAGGCTGGGCGGCGTAGGTGGTGACTTCCCCGCCGTAAACGTCCTTGTAACGTTGCTCCTGGCGCTCAAGTTCCGCGCGCAGTTCATCTTTCGTCACATCGTTACCTAATTGAGTTGAGTGTCAATACGTTGCAGCGTTATGCCGGAATGCGCCCTCAGGGTGTTTCAAGTCGAACCGCCATAGCGTTCAAGTTTGAAACAGACGTGGGTGAACACTGCTAGTGCCGTCATTCAAGGCAGGTAGTTGCTATCGACGATGCACGGCCTGTGCATCATGCGGCCAGCTCCGTTGCCGATAATGAAACCGGGTGGACCAGTACACAGGGTGCATTATAGCGGCGCATTTGAATAACACTATCGGTATAAAGTTAAAAACCGTCAACTTTGTATGAGTGTTTTGTTACACGCGCCTATTGGTAATTGCACACATTCGGGTGTCATGAATCCATCCAAACTTCAAACGTTAATAAGAGGCCTCGTTTTTTTTCAATCCGTCGTGGGTGAAGGGGGAGGTTGCGAGCAAATTGCGATAATCGAATGATCGTCCGATAATCGCACAATGTTGTCGGCCCTGCCTTGTACATCTCGGCTGACGCAGCTTGTAATAGTGGCCAATCCTCCCCTGCGGTTGACAATAAGACAAAGGATCTCGACATGAACGATCAATTGCGCAACTCTTTCGCGTCAGTGGCGCCGCCGATCGTTGCGTCCCCGGCCAAGCGTATCCAGGCGTTTACCGGTGATCCGGACTTCATGACCTCCCTGGCCCGTGGCCTGGCCGTGGTGCAGGCGTTCCAGGAGCGCAAGCGCCACCTCACCATCGCCCAGATCAGCCACCGCACCGAAATCCCTCGCGCCGCCGTGCGCCGTTGCCTGCACACCTTGATCAAGCTCGGCTACGCCACTACCGATGGGCGTACCTATTCGCTGTTGCCCAAAGTCCTGACCCTGGGCCATGCCTATCTGTCGTCCACGCCACTGGCGGTGTCCGCCCAGCCTTATCTGGACCGCATGAGCGAGCAACTCCACGAAGCCTGCAACATGGCGACCCTCGAAGGCGACGACATTCTCTACATCGCCCGTTCGGCCACCACCCAGCGCCTGATTTCGGTGGACCTGTCGGTGGGCGGACGGCTGCCGGCCTACTGCACCTCCATGGGCCGCATCTTGCTCGCGGCGCTGGATGACGCCTCGCTGCAGGATTATCTCGACCACGCCGACCTGCAGACCAAGACCAGCCGCACCCTGACCACGCCCGCCGCGCTGTTCGACTGCCTGCAACAGGTGCGTCAGCAAGGCTGGTGCATTGTCGACCAGGAACTGGAGCAGGGCCTGCGCTCCATCGCGGTGCCGGTGTATGACGCCTCGGGCCAGGTGCTGGCCGCGCTGAACGTCAGCACCCACGCCGGCCGTGTCAGCCGCAGCGAGCTGGAACAGCGCTTCCTGCCGAGCATGCTCAGTGCCAGCCGCGAGTTGAGTGCGCAGCTGTTTGCCTAAGCTGTTCGGTGACCGCACAGATCCCGGTTGGGTCGATTGCGCTGTTTTCCCTGGCTTATTACTGTGCGACAGCGCTCCAGGGAGCGCTCAATAATAACGACGACCCAAGGTCGTCAGCCCGCCATCGGTGTGGAAATAAAAACAATGAATCAGCCCTCTGTCGGTACTTCCTTGGACGTGCAGTCCTTTATCAACACCCAGCCACTGTCCCGTTACCAGTGGCGCGTGGTGATCCTGTGTTTCCTGATTGTTTTCCTGGATGGCCTCGACACTGCCGCCATGGGCTTTATCGCGCCGGCGCTGTCCCAGGATTGGGGCATCGACCGCGCCAGCCTCGGTCCGGTGATGAGCGCCGCGTTGATCGGCATGGTCTTCGGCGCGCTCGGCTCCGGCCCGCTGGCGGATCGCTTCGGGCGCAAAGTGGTGCTGGTGGGCGCGGTGCTGGTGTTTGGTGCATTCAGTCTGGCGTCGGCCTACAGCAGCAACGTCGATCAACTGCTGGTGCTGCGCTTCCTGACCGGGCTCGGCCTGGGCGCCGGCATGCCGAATGCCACCACGCTGTTGTCCGAATACACCCCTGAGCGCCACAAGTCGTTGCTGGTGACCAGCATGTTCTGTGGCTTCAACCTGGGCATGGCCGGTGGCGGGTTTATCTCGGCCAAGCTGATCCCGGCATTCGGTTGGCACAGCCTGCTGCTGATCGGCGGCATCCTGCCGTTGATCCTGGCGCTGGTGTTGCTGGTATGGCTGCCGGAATCGGCGCGCTACCTGGTGGTGCGCAATCGGGGGACCGACAAGGTGCGCAAAACCTTGTCGCCCATTGAGCCGAACATTGTCGCCCAAGCCAGCAGTTTCAGTGTGCCCGAGCAAAAAACCGTCAAGGCGCGCAACGTGTTTGCGGTGATCTTCTCCGGCACCTACAGCGCCGGTACGTTGTTGCTGTGGCTCACCTACTTCATGGGCCTGGTGATCGTGTACCTGCTCACCAGCTGGCTGCCGACCCTGATGCGCGACAGCGGCGCGAGCATGGAGCAGGCCGCGTTTATCGGCGCGTTGTTCCAGTTCGGTGGTGTGTTGAGCGCGGTGGGCGTGGGCTGGGCGATGGACCGGTTCAATCCGCACAAGGTCATCGGCACGTTCTACCTGCTGGCCGGGGTGTTTGCCTACGCGGTAGGGCAGAGCCTGGGCAGTATCACCTTACTGGCGACCCTGGTGCTGATTGCCGGGATGTGTGTCAACGGTGCGCAATCGGCGATGCCGTCCCTGGCCGCACGTTTCTACCCCACTCAAGGCCGTGCCACGGGCGTGTCGTGGATGCTCGGCATCGGCCGTTTCGGCGCGATCCTCGGCGCGTGGATGGGCGCGACGTTGCTGGGCCTGGGCTGGAACTTCGAGCAAGTGCTCACCGCCCTGGTGATCCCCGCCGCATTGGCCACCACGGCCGTGGTGATCAAAGGCATGGTCAGCCACGCCGACGCGACCTGAGACCTGTGGGAGGGGGCAAGCCCACTCCCACAGTTATCGAGTTTTGCTTAATGCTTAGCCAAGCAACAATCCGTTCGATAATCGAACGCTGAGTCGATTATCGGATTGTTTGGCCCATTTCCCCGGCTTAATCTTCAAGCACTTCGGCGCCACCTCAGCGCCTTTTTCGATCCACACCGGGAGCCCGAACCCCATGGCTGAAATCCTCGCGCTGCGTGACGCGGTGAAGCAATTTGTGAACGACGGCGACACCGTCGCCCTCGAAGGCTTCACCCATCTGATCCCTACGGCAGCGGGTCATGAAATCATTCGTCAGGGCAAGAAAGACCTGACGCTGGTGCGTATGACGCCTGACCTGATCTACGACCAGTTGATCGGTGCCGGCTGTGCCCGCAAGTTGATTTTCTCCTGGGGCGGCAACCCCGGCGTGGGTTCCCTGCATCGCTTGCGCGACGCGGTCGAGAAGCAATGGCCGCAACCGCTGGAAATCGAAGAACACAGCCACGCCGACCTGGCCAATGCCTACGTCGCCGGTGCGTCGGGTCTGCCATTCGCGGTGTTGCGTGCCTACGCTGGTTCCGACCTGCCCAAGGTCAACCCGCTGATCAAGACCGTGACCTGCCCATTCACCGGCGAAGTGCTGGCGGCGGTGCCGTCGGTGCGACCGGACGTCACCGTGATCCACGCGCAAAAAGCCGACCGCAAGGGCAATGTGTTGCTGTGGGGCATCCTCGGTGTGCAGAAGGAAGCGGCCCTGGCGGCCAAGCGCTGCATCGTCACCGTCGAAGAAATCGTCGATGACTTGAATGCACCGATGAACAGCTGCGTCTTGCCGACCTGGGCCCTGACGGCGGTGTGCCATGTACCTGGTGGCGCACACCCGTCCTACGCGCATGGTTACAACGAGCGCGATAACCGCTTCTACCAGGCGTGGGACCCGATCGCCCGCGACCGCGGGACCTTTACCGCCTGGATCAACGAATACATCCACGGCACCGCCGACTTCACCGAATTCCAGGCCAGGCTGGCCACCGCGCAGGAGGCCAAGTAATGGCTTACTCGACCAATGAAATGATGACCGTTGCCGCCGCGCGCCGCCTCAAGAACGGCTCCGTGTGCTTCGTTGGCATCGGCTTGCCGTCCAAGGCGGCCAACCTGGCGCGCCTGACGTCGTCGCCAGATGTGGTGCTGATCTACGAGTCCGGCCCGATTGGCGCCAAGCCATCGGTACTGCCACTGTCCATCGGTGATGGCGAACTGGCGGAAACCGCCGACACCGTGGTACCGACCGGCGAGATCTTCCGCTACTGGCTGCAGGGCGGGCGCATCGACGTGGGCTTCCTCGGCGCCGCCCAGGTCGACCGCTTCGGCAACATCAACACCACCGTGGTGGGTGACTACCACCAGCCCAAAGTGCGCCTGCCGGGTGCCGGTGGCGCGCCGGAGATCGCCGGTTCGGCCAAGAGCGTGCTGATCATCCTCAAGCAGTCGGCGCGTTCGTTTGTCGACCAGCTGGACTTCATCACCTCGGTCGGCCACGGCGAAGGCGGCGACTCGCGCAAGCGCCTGGGCCTGCCGGGCGCAGGGCCTGTAGGGATCATTACCGACCTGTGCATCATGGAGCCGGAAGCCGGTACAAATGAGTTCGTAGTCACCGCGCTGCATCCGGGCGTGACCCGCGAGCAAGTGGTGGCCGCCACCGGTTGGGCGATTCGGTTTGCCGAGCAGGTCGACACCACCGCCGAACCCACTGATGTAGAGCTGACCGCCCTGCGTGACCTTGAAGCACGCACCGCGGCCGCCCATGGCCAAGCACCGGGAGAAGCCTGATGCGCGATGTATTTATCTGTGACGCCATTCGTACCCCCATCGGCCGTTTTGGCGGTGGCCTGTCCACCGTGCGGGCTGATGACCTGGCGGCGCTGCCGATCAAGGCCTTGATCGAGCGCAACCCGTCGGTGGATTGGACGGCAGTCGATGAGGTCTTCCTCGGCTGCGCCAACCAGGCCGGTGAAGACAACCGCAACGTGGCGCGCATGGCGCTGTTGCTGGCGGGCTTGCCGGAAAGCATTCCGGGCGTGACCCTCAACCGTTTGTGCGCCTCGGGGATGGACGCGATTGGCACCGCTTTCCGTGCAATTGCCAGCGGCGAAATGGAGCTGGCGATTGCCGGCGGCGTCGAGTCGATGTCCCGCGCGCCGTTCGTGATGGGCAAGGCCGACGCGGCGTTCTCGCGCAACATGAAGCTGGAAGACACCACCATCGGCTGGCGTTTTATCAACCCGTTGATGAAAGAGCAGTACGGCGTGGATGCGATGCCACAGACCGCCGATAACGTCGCCGACGATTACAAGGTGTCCCGTGCCGACCAGGACGCCTTTGCCCTGCGCAGCCAGCAACGCACTGCCGCCGCGCAAGCCGCCGGTTTCTTCGCCGAAGAAATCGTGCCGGTGCGGGTCGCCCATAAAAAAGGCGAAACCGTGGTAGAGCAGGACGAGCATCCACGGGACACCACCCTGGAAGCCCTGGCCAAACTCAAGCCAGTCAATGGTCCGGACAAAACGGTTACCGCCGGCAATGCATCGGGTGTGAATGACGGTGCGGCGGCGCTGATCCTGGCTTCCGCCGAAGCGGTCAAGAAACATGGCCTGACCGCTCGCGCTCGCGTATTGGGCATGGCCAGCGCTGGTGTCGCGCCACGGGTGATGGGCATCGGCCCGGTGCCGGCCGTGCGCAAACTGGTCGAGCGCCTTGGCTTGGCCGTCACCGACTTTGACGTGATCGAACTCAACGAGGCCTTCGCCAGCCAAGGCCTGGCCGTCTTGCGTGAGCTGGGCATTGCCGACGACGCACCCCAGGTCAACCCGAACGGCGGCGCCATTGCCCTTGGCCATCCGCTGGGCATGAGCGGCGCGCGGCTGGTGCTGACGGCGCTGCATCAGCTTGAAAAAACCGGCGGCCGCAAAGGCCTGGCGACCATGTGCGTGGGCGTCGGCCAAGGCCTGGCCCTGGCGATTGAACGCATCTAACAAGAGAGGATTGCTCCATGAGTGACAAGCCCGGATACCGGCGCCCGCAAGCGGGCACTCAACCGGATTACCTGCACCCGGCCTACCAGTCGACGAACCTGCGTTCGCCGTCGCAGCCCTTGGTGTTCCTGCCCCATTCCTTGTCGGAAATCACCGGCCCGACCATCGGCGCCGAGCGGGTCAACCCGAAGGACAACGACCTTACCGCCCAGCATGAAGGCGAGCCCCAAGGCGAACGCATCATCATTCACGGCCGCGTGCTCGACGAAAACGGCCTGCCGGTGCCGGGCATCCTCGTGGAAATCTGGCAGGCCAACGCCGCCGGCCGCTACAACCATAAGCGCGACCTGCACGACGCACCGCTGGACCCGAACTTCACCGGCACCGGCCGCACGGTCACCGACGCCGACGGCTGGTACCAGTTCCAGACCATCAAGCCCGGCGCGTATCCCTGGGGCAATCACCACAACGCGTGGCGCCCGGCGCATGTCCACTTTTCGCTGTTCGGCCCGAGCGTGCTGACGCGCCTGGTCACGCAGATGTATTTCCCTGGAGACCCGCTGCTGGAATACGACCCGATCTACAACTGCGTGCCGGACACCTCGGCCAAGGAACGCTTGATCGCCCGTTTCGACCTGGAAAAAACCATTCCTTCCTATGCCCTCGGCTACCGCTGGGACATCGTCCTGCGCGGCCGCGACGCCACGCCGATGGAGAAATGAGATGACACTCAATGCGACCACGTCCCACACCGTCGGGCCGTATTACCACATCGGCCTGACCTGGCTGAACCGTGAAGACCTCACCGTGGCTGCCACCCTTGGCGAGCGCGTGGCGATCAGCGGGCAGGTGGTGGATGGCAATGGTGATGTCGTCAACGACGCCATGCTCGAAGTCTGGCAGGCCAATGCCGCCGGCAAGTACGATCACCCGGAGGATGAGCAGGACAAGGCACTGGACCCGAACTTCGAAGGGTTCGGCCGGGTGCCGGTGGATGCCGAAGGGCGGTTCCGCTTTACCACCATCAAGCCGGGCGCCGTACCGGGACTGAAGGGCACCACCCAGGCGCCGCACCTGGTGGTGCTGGTGTTTGCCCGTGGGTTGGTGAAGCACTTGCTCACGCGGATTTATTTTGAGGGCGAGGCGCTGAATGGGCAGGACCCGTTGCTGGCGTGTGTGCCCTCGGAGCGTCGTGGCACCTTGATCGCCCGGCAGGATGCGGCGGGGGTGTATCAGTGGAATGTGATTTTGCAGGGGACGGATAAGGAAACGGTGTTCTTCGATTATTGAGTGGTTTTTCAGGGCCCCATCGGGGGCAAGCCCCCTCCCACATTTGATAGGCGGTGCGGTCAACATGTGGGAGGGGGCTTGCCCCCGATGGGGCCGGTTCAGGCACCACCTACCCAAAAGTCTTCTTGCGGAACATGGTTGTTGCAAAGTATGTCTAGGCTATAACCGTTCCCACTGAGTGAAACCACATGACAACAACAACGAGTCACTACACCGGAGAAGAACGCAGCAAACGGATTTTTGCGATTGTCGGGGCATCCTCCGGCAACCTCGTCGAATGGTTCGACTTCTACGTCTACGCCTTCTGTGCCATTTACTTTGCCCCGGCGTTTTTCCCGTCGGACAACCCTACCGTCCAGTTGGTCAATACGGCGGGGGTATTCGCCGCCGGTTTCCTGATGCGCCCCATCGGCGGCTGGCTGTTTGGCCGGGTGGCTGACAAGCATGGCCGTAAGAACTCAATGATGATTTCGGTGCTGATGATGTGCGCCGGCTCCCTGGTCATCGCCTTTTTGCCGACCTACAACGACATCGGCGTCTGGGCGCCGATCCTGCTGCTGATTGCGCGACTGTTCCAAGGCTTGTCCGTGGGTGGCGAGTACGGCACTACCGCGACTTACATGAGTGAGGTGGCTCTCAAGGGCCAGCGCGGGTTCTTCGCGTCCTTCCAGTACGTGACCCTCATCGGCGGCCAGTTGCTGGCGGTGCTGGTGGTGGTGATCCTGCAGCAGTTCCTTACCGAAGAAGAACTGCGCGCCTGGGGCTGGCGGATTCCGTTCGTGATCGGCGCCATTGCGGCGGTGATCTCCCTGTTGCTGCGGCGCACGTTGAAAGAAACCACCAGCAAGGAAACCCGCGAAGACAAGGACGCCGGCAGCATTGCCGCGCTGTTTCGCGATCACAAGGCCGCGTTCATCACGGTGCTGGGTTACACCGCCGGCGGCTCGCTGATTTTCTATACCTTCACCACCTACATGCAGAAGTACCTGGTGAACACGGTGGGCATGCACGCCAAGACGTCCAGCTACATCATGACCGGTGCGTTGTTCCTCTACATGTGCATGCAGCCGGTGTTCGGCATGTTGGCGGACAAGATCGGCCGGCGTAACTCGATGTTGTGGTTTGCGGGCCTCGGCACGCTGTTCACCGTGCCCATCCTGCTGACCCTGAAAACCGTCAGCAGCCCGTTCCTGGCCTTTGTGCTGATTACCCTGGCCCTGGCGATTGTCAGCTTCTACACCTCCATCAGTGGCCTGGTCAAAGCGGAGATGTTCCCGCCTCAGGTGCGTGCCTTGGGCGTGGGCCTGGCCTATGCGGTGGCCAATGCGATTTTCGGCGGCTCGGCGGAATTCGTCGCCCTGAGCCTGAAATCCATCGGCATGGAGAACAGTTTCTATTGGTATGTGACGGCGATGATGGCCATCGCTTTCCTGTTCAGCCTGCGTCTGCCGAAACAGGCGGCGTACCTGCACCACGATCTATAAGGGACGCGTTATGACACTGCGCACGAGCAATCAATTGTTCGACGCTTACTTCACGGCGGACAGCATGGCCGAGGTGTTCTGCGACAGCGGACGCCTGCAGGGCATGCTGGATTTCGAAGCCGGATTGGCCCGGGCCCAGGCCCGGGTCGGGTTGATTCCCCAGGCCGCTGTCGCACCGATTGCCCAGGCCTGCCTGGCGTCGCTGTACGACGTGGATGCCCTCGGCGTGGCGATTGCCACGGCGGGGAATTCGGCGATCCCGCTGGTGAAGGCGCTGGGCAAGCTGATTGCCAGTGAAGACGCCGGGGCCGAACGTTATGTGCATTTGGGCGCGACCAGCCAGGACGTGATGGACACTGGCCTGGTGTTGCAACTGCGCCGGGCGCTGGCGTTGATCGAAAGCGACCTGGCGCGCCTGGGCGACATCCTGGCCGCCCAGGCCCAGCGTTACGCAGCCGTGCCCTTGGCCGGCCGCACCTGGTTGCAACATGCGACGCCGGTCACCCTGGGGATGAAGATCGCCGGTTGGCTGGGGGCGGTGACGCGCAGTCGACAACGGTTGGCGCAGTTGAAGCCGCGCTTGCTGGTGCTTCAGTTCGGCGGTGCCTCCGGAACCCTGGCCGCACTGGGCGAACAGGCGATGCCGGTGGCTGAAGCTTTGGCAGACGAGCTGCAACTGACCCTGCCCGAACAACCCTGGCACACTCAGCGGGATCGACTGGTAGAGTTCGCCGCCGTGCTTGGCCTGATCGCCGGCAGCCTGGGCAAACTGGGCCGCGATATCAGCCTGTTGATGCAGACCGAAGCGGCGGAGGTGTTCGAGCCGTCGGCACCGGGCAAGGGTGGCTCGTCCACCATGCCGCACAAGCGCAACCCGGTGGGCGCGGCCGTGCTGATCGGCGCCGCCACCCGCGTGCCGGGCCTGGTATCGACGATGTTCAGCGCCATGCCCCAGGAGCACGAACGCAGCCTGGGCCTGTGGCATGCCGAATGGGAAACCCTGCCCGAGATTTGCCGCCTGGTTTCCGGCGCGCTGCAACAGGCGCTGCTGGTGAGCGAAGGGTTGGAAGTCGACCCCGAGCGCATGGGCAAAAACCTCGACCTGACCCAAGGCCTGGTGCTGGCCGAAGCCGTCAGCAGCGTGCTCGCCCAACGCCTGGGCCGGGAAACGGCGCACCACTTGCTGGAACACTGCTGCAAGCGTGCCGTTACCGAGCAACGGCATTTGCGTGCGGTACTGGCGGATGAGCCGCAAGTCACCGCCGAGCTGTCGGCGGCCGAACTGGACCGCCTGCTCGACCCGGCCCACTACCTGGGCCAGGCCTGCACCTGGGTCGCCCGCGCCGTAGCCGAACACTTTGCTTGAGGAGACCACCGTGGCATTTGTACAACTCGCCGAAGGCGACCTGCATTACCAACTGGACGGGCCTGTGGATGCGCCTGTGCTGGTGTTGTCCAACTCACTGGGCACCGACCTGCATATGTGGGACATCCAGATCGCGGCCTTCACCCAGCACTTTCGCGTGCTGCGTTTCGACACCCGTGGCCATGGCAAATCCCTGGTCACCCCGGGGCCGTACAGCATCGAACAGCTCGGCCGCGACGTGATTGCGCTGCTGGATGCGCTGGATATCCAACGCGCGCATTTCTGCGGTTTGTCCATGGGCGGCCTGATCGGCCAATGGCTGGGGATCAACACGGGCGAGCGCCTGAACCGCCTGGTGGTATGCAACACCGCCGCCAGGATCGGCACGCCCGAGGTGTGGAACCCTCGCATCGAGATGGTGTTGCGTGACGGCGCAGCGGCGATGGTGGCGCTGCGCGATGCGTCCATCGCACGCTGGTTCACGGCTGATTTCGCAGCCGCCAACCCGCACCAGGCCAAGCAGATTACCGACATGCTCGCGGCGACCTCGCCTGAAGGTTACGCCGCCAATTGCGCGGCGGTGCGCGATGCGGATTTTCGTGAGCAACTGGCCTTGATCAAGGTGCCGACGTTAGTGATTGCCGGCACCGACGATGCGGTCACCCCACCGGCTGGCGGTCACTTTATCCAGAACCATGTGCGGGGCGCCGAGTACGCCGAGTTCTATGCGGCGCACCTGTCCAATGTGCAGGCCGGCGCTGCGTTCAGCGACTGCGTAATCGAATTCCTGCTGGCCCGCTGAGGAGCTGTTTGTGGACGAGAAACAACGTTACGCCGAAGGCCTGCAAGTGCGCCGCGAAGTGCTGGGCGATGCCCATGTCGACCGCAGCCTCAATGCCCTGACCGAGTTCAACAGCGAGTTCCAGGAAATGATCACCCGCCACGCCTGGGGTGATATCTGGACCCGCCCCGGCCTGCCACGGCATACCCGCAGCCTGATCACCATCGCGATGCTGATCGGCATGAACCGCAGTGAAGAACTCAAGCTGCACCTGCGTGCCGCCGCCAGCAATGGCGTGACCCGCGCCGAGATCAAGGAAGTGCTGATGCAGAGCGCGATCTACTGCGGGATTCCGGCGGCGAACGCCACTTTTCATCTGGCCGAGTCGGTGTGGGATGAGTTGGGAGTTGAGTCGCGGGAATAGGGGTCAGTGGGAATCGGCATCCCACACCCAATTCCACACGCCCGGCAGACGCACCGGTTCATTCACGTCCTTCACCGTGCGTGCCAGCGCCGCACGTTGCAGGGCGGCCGTGTCGGTGTAGAACGGTTCAGCGGCGGTCTTCATACCGGTGATCCGTGCACTGTCCAGCAGGATCTGCAAGTACTCCTGCATATGCCGCGCGGTGTAGCGGTTGATGTCGTGGAAGGTCACCACCACAGGGATCACGCCATCCACCGTCGGCAACTCGCCCAACGCAATGTGTTCGCGCACCACCGACAGTTGCCGATACAAATTGGCCCGGCGCCGTGGGCTGCCGTTGAAGCCCCAGATCTTGCCGTCATTGGCACTCAAATCCGTGAGCAGCACCTGCATGCCGTGACGCTGGTAGGCGGCGAAGGTGCGGCGGTCGTAATTCCAGAACGGCGGGCGGACCAGCACCGGCGGGTTGCCGGTGATCGACGCAATGTCAGCGGCACCTTGGGTGAGGGTGCGTTCCAGTTCGGCGTCGTTCAGCCAGCGATGGTTGGTATGAAACGCGGTGGCGGTGTGGAAGGCGAGGATGTGACCCGCCGCATACTCGCGCTGCATGGTCTTGCGGCCTCGTGAGCTGCCCCCGGAGCGTGAGGCTTCGGTTTGCAGGAAGAACACCGCCTTGATCCCCGGCAGTACCGGGTTTTGTGCCAGGTCAGCCACCACTGAGCGGCTCGGGTTGTTGTAGCCCGATGCGCTGGGGCCGTCATCGAAGGTCAGCAGAAAACGGATCGGCGCCTGGCCTTGCAGGCGTTGCTCGGTCTGGGGTGTCAGGGCGACAGGTGCGCCAATACAGCCGCTGAGGCTCAGGGCCAGGGCAAGCACGGCGGATGCGATGGCGAAGGGTTTCATGATGGGCGCGGGCTCGAATAGGAGGCCACTGCTGGGTGGATCAGCAGCGGCAGGCGCGCACGATACAGCAAGATGGCGGGTGTTGAGTTACCGTCTGACCAACGAGCGGTGTTCAGGCTCAGTCGAAATAGTGGGTACGCAGCGGCTTGCCCATTTCTTCGTTCAAGGCATTTTCAGTGAAGGGCTTGGGGTTGGGGGGATACTCTGGGGTGGTCGGCAGCCCCACGGCTTGACGTTCGCTGTTGGAGACATCAACTGACTCCCCGTTGACCACCTCTACGGTCGAGCCCGTCAACGCGGTGCCGTTTCCGGCGTTATAGGCGTGGACCATTTCGTGATAGAGGACGGTGATAGGTGAGTATGTCCTGTGGGACAGTACTTCCAAGGCTGAGCGGTTATAGACGATTTCAGCCCGGTCCGCCCGCGACCCCGGTATGCCGTCCACCATGAAACCCCACTTGGGATCGTCGCCGACCACCGGCGGGCGTTCGTTTTGCAACAAGGTTTTAAGTTCCTGGCTGCCATAGGTGTAGCCGCTTCCCGTGTCGAACTGGTCCTCCACCACGGTCACCGGTGCGCCGTTGCGCCTGGCTATCGCGTTCATTTCGGCAAGCATCTGTTTGCCCTGGGGGGAGCTGCGCAGCAAGGCCAGATCGTCTTCGACCCGTTGGATAAAGTCGGCCGAGCCTTTTATGACAAGCCCTTCAAGCGGCGCGTGGTCAGGTGTGACGGTGGTTAATATCGAGTCGTTGAGGTGCCGGATCGTATCGCCGGATTGAGCGTAGATCAGGTCGCCGGGGTGATTGGCAACCACTGCGTCGCGACCGCTGCCGGTATAGAACGTACTACGGTCGTGGCCGATCAAGCGGTCATTATCGGCGCCGCCATGCAACACCGTATGGCCGTTGCCGGCATACAGGCGGTCATTGCCGTTGCCGCCGTCCAGGTAGCTGGTTTTGCTTTTTGGTCCGGTACCAGCGTAAAGGCGGTCATTGCCGTTGTTGCCATAGATCACGTTGTCGCCGCTGCCGCCAAAGATCATGTCATCGCCGTCGTTGCCTTCGGCGTAGCCAAGGCCGCTGCCGAGGTGAAGTACGTCGTTGCCAGGACCGCCGAACAGGCGGGTGTAGCCACTGCCGGCGCGCACCCGATCATTGCCGTCCCCGGCATCCACCGTGATGGGTTGGGTCACGTTGGCGTCAATGCGGATGTTGTCGTTACCGTCGTGGGTCTTGAGGTGAAAGGTCAGTGGCTCGCCGTTTTTATCGTGGCTGTCAAAGCGATACAGCCGGCCATTGACCTTCACGTCCAACTGGCCTGGCAGGGTCTGGCTGATGTGGACCTGGTCCGCGTTGTCACCGGTTTCAAGGATCAGGCTGTTGCTGATGCTTTCGCCATGGTCGTGCTCCCAGACTGATTGCCCGCAGGCCTTCAAATTGCCGTCATCCAGAAAGGGATGCCGATGAGCTTGAACCGGGCTGTCGGACGTGAACGCCAGTTGAGGCGGTGGGTCGGGTGTGTAGTGGCTGTTGCTGAAGATCTGGGGGCATGCAATGCGATTTGAAGCGTCCATGTGTAATCCCTATGAGAGAGCCAACGCTGGCCCTGTCTCATGAAGTTGCCCGGACGCTTCAGATCGTTCCCAGGATAAATGTTATGCGGCTTTACAGCAGGCTGATCGGGTAACTGACGATCAACCGGTTCTCATCGAACTCGTTGTTACTGTAGTCGCGACGCATGCTGGAATTGCGCCAGCGCACGGTCAGGTTCTTCAGGCTGCCGCTCTGCACGGTGTAGCCCAATTCGCTTTCGCGGCCCCATTCCTTGCCATCGGTGATGGTGCCGGTGTGCACGTTGCTGCCGCTGAGATAGCGGTTCATCAGGGTCAGGCCGGGCACGCCGAGGGCGGCGAAGTTATAGTCGTGGCGCACCTGCCAGGATTTCTCCTGGGCATTGTCGTAGCTGCTGTTGTAACTGTCGTTGGCCAGGGTGCCGCCGCTGGTGCCATTGACCCGCATCCAGGCGCTGTTGCCGGTGAGCTTTTGCAGGCCGACGTAGAAGGTGTTGCCGCCGTATCTGGCGGAGAACAGGCCGGACCAGGTCTTGTTGTCCAGCTCGCCGGCGCGGGCGCTGCCATCGTCTTTGCCATAGAAGAAGCCGAGGTTGGCGCCCAGGGTCCAGTCGCCCAACGGCTGGCTGTGGGTCAGGTTGACGAACTGCTGGCTGTAGATGTCCTTGAGCTGGGCATTCCACAGGCCGATCTGGGTGCGTTTGTCGTTGAACAGGTATTCGCCGCCCTGGAAGTTGAAGCGGTCCGATGTGAATGCGGTTTTACCGAACATCGACAGGTCGCTCATGCTGCTGTCGTCACGCGGGCTGTTGGCGCGGAACTGGCCACCGTAGAGCGTCAGGCCGTCGATCTCCTTGGAGGTGATCTGGCCACCGCGCAGGGTTTGCGGCAGGGAACGGCCATCGTCCGAGCGCAGGATCGGCAGCACCGGCATCCATTCGCCAACTTTCACTTCCGTCTTGGAAATACGTGCCTTGAACGCCACGCCCAGACGCCCGAATTCATCCGCCGGGCGGCCGTCGTGGTCCAGCGGCAGCAGTTGGGTCCCCCCGGTGCCACGCCCGCCATCGAGCTTCAACGAGTACAGCCCCAACACATCCACGCCGAAACCCACCGTGCCCTGGGTAAAGCCGGACTTGGCGTCGAGGATGAAACTCTGCGTCCACTCCTGCGCGCCGCCCTGGGTCTTGGTGGGGTTGGTGAAATTGCGGTTGAAGAAGAAATTGCGCAGGTTGAGGTTGGCGCTGGCGTCTTCCAGGAAGCCGTGTTCCTCGGCGAGGGCGGGCAGGGAAAGACTGGCGACAGCGGTTGCCAGCAAAAGCTGGCGCGGGTGGAAAGTGCTCATGGCGTAAGGACCTGTTGTTATTGGGTTTATGCAGGTGGCGGCCATGGTGCGCGGCTGCGCGGGGGCGATGAAAGTGGGGGAGAGCGGGTTGTGGGCGATGATCGAACGCAAGTTGTCCGGTGCAGAAAAGCAAAAAGCCCACCAAAAGGTGGGCTTCGTTGACGCGGGTGTTATCAGAACAACTTCAGTGGCGGTGCTTCTTCTTTCAACGGTTCGTTCTTCGCGGTCTGCTCGTTCCAGCCACCGCCGAGGGCCTTGTACAGGTTGACCTCGCTGGTGAGTTGCGCCAGGCGGTCGGTGATCAGCGATTGCTGGGCACTGAACAGTTGGCGCTGGGCATCGAGGAACGTCAGGTTGCTGTCGACACCAATGCGGTAGCGACGCTCGGCCAGGCGGTAGTAATCCTGGTTGGCCGCGACGAAGCCACGCTGGGCGTCCAGTTGCTGCTTGTAGGTCTCACGTGCGGCAAGGCCGTCGGAGACTTCCTGGAAGCCGGTCTGGATCGCCTTCTCGTAGTTGGCCACGTTGATCTCTTTCTGGATCTTCGAGTAGTCCAGGCTGGCGCGCAGGCTACCGGCGTTGAAGATCGGGATGTTGATCTGCGGGGCGAACGACCAGGTGCCCGAACCGCCTTTGAACAGGCCGCCGAGGTTAGGGCTCGCGGTACCGGCGCTGGCGGTCAGGCTGATGCTCGGGAAGAACGCGGCACGGGCCGCACCGATGTTGGCGTTGGCGGCCTTGAGGTTGTACTCGGCTTGCATGATGTCGGGACGACGTTGCAGCAGGTCCGATGGCAAGCCGGCCGGCACTTCGCTGAGCAGGTTATCCGACAGCGGCTTGCTGACGATATTCGCCGGCAGGCCGGTGCCCAGCAGCAGGGTCAGGCTGTTTTCGTCCTGGGCCACCTGGCGGGTATAACGCGCCAGGGCAACCCGGGCGTTTTCCACCGAGGTACGCGATTGGCTCAGGTCGAGGGCCGAGGCCACGCCGACTTCGTTGCTGCGCGAGGTGAGCTTGAAGCTTTGCTCGTACGCGTCCAGGGTGTCCTGGGTCAGCTTGAGCAGTTCCTTGTCGGCCTGCCAGGTCAGGTAGGCGTTGGCCACGCTGGCCACCAGGCTGATCTGGGTACTGCGCCGTGCTTCTTCGGTGGCGAAGTACTTCTGCAGGGCTTCTTCGCTCAGGCTGCGTACGCGACCGAACAGGTCCAGCTCATACGAGCTGATCCCGAGACCGGCCGAGTATTGGCTGCTGATGGTCGATTCGCCGGTCTGCGACAAGCGGGCCGGGGTACGCGAACGGCTGCCGCTGCCCGTGGCCGACACGGCTGGGAACAGGTCGGCGCGCTGGATCTGGTACTGCGCGGCATAGGCGTCGATGTTCAGGGCCGCGACACGCAGGTCACGGTTGTTCACCAGCGCGGTCTGGATCAGCTGTTGCAGGGCAGGATCATGGAAAAACTGCTTCCAGCCCTGCTCGACAGCGGCCTGGCTCGGCGCCTGGGCCGACGAATACGCCGGCCCCTGCGGGAACTGTGCGGCCACCGGCGCTTCGGGGCGCTGATAGTCAGGTATCAGCGAGCAGCCACTGAGCACGAATGCGGTGACGGCTAGGGAAAGTAGCGACTTGCTCATTGGCCAGCCTCTTTAGGGGTTTCAGTTGTGTCAGTCTTTTTACGTTCGCCAGCGGCGGATACGGTTGCGAAGAACAGCGGCACCCAGAAGATCGCCAGCACGGTGGCCGTGATCATACCGCCGATTACACCGGTACCGATGGCATGCTGGCTGCCCGAACCTGCGCCCGAGGAGATCGCCAGCGGCAATACGCCGAGGATGAACGCCATGGAGGTCATGATGATCGGGCGCAGACGCATCCGCGAGGCTTCGATGGCCGACTCGACGATGCCCTTGCCTTGTTCGTGAAGTTCTTTGGCGAACTCCACGATCAGGATGGCGTTTTTCGCCGCCAGGCCCACCGTCACCAACAGGCCCACCTGGAAGAACACGTCGTTGGACAACCCGCGCATGCTGGTGGCGATCAACGCACCTACCACACCCAGCGGCACGACCAGCACCACGGCAATCGGGATCGACCAGCTTTCGTACAGGGCCGCGAGGCACAGGAACACCACCAGCAGCGACAACGCGTACAGCGCAGGCGCCTGGGAGCCGGACAGACGTTCTTCGTACGACAGCCCGGTCCACGCGTAGCCGATACCGGCCGGCAGTTCCTTGGCGATACGTTCGACTTCGGCCATGGCGTCGCCGGTACTGTAGCCCGGGGCCGGGGTACCGAGGATTTCCATTGCCGCTACACCGTTGTAGCGCGAGAGCTTGGGCGAACCGTAGATCCATTTGCCCGAGGAAATCGCCGACATTGGCACCATCTTCCCGGAGTCGCTGCGCACGTACCATTTGTCCAGGTCTTCTGGGGACATGCGACCAGCGGCTTCACCCTGCACGTACACCTTCTTCACCCGACCACGGTCGATGAAGTCGTTGACGTAGCTGCCACCCAGGGCGATCGCCAGGGTCTGGTTGATGCTCGACAGCGAAATACCCTGGGCACTGGCCTTCTCGTCGTCGACGGTGAGCTCGTACTGCGGCTCATCGTTCACGCCGTTGGGGCGCACACCCGCCAGGATCTTGCTTTGCGCGGCAGCCCCGAGGAACTGGTTGCGTGCATCCATCAGCTTCTGGTGGCCAACGCCGCCCTGGTCTTGCAGGAACACGTCGAAACCGGTGGCGTTACCCAATTCCAGTACCGAAGGCGGCACGATGGCGAACACCATGGCGTCCTTGAAAGCACCGAAGAAGTAACCCTGGGCACGCTTGGCCACTTCGAATACCGAGGTGGACGCATCCCGTTCATCCCACGGCTTGAGCATCACGAACGCCAGGCCCGAACTCTGGCCACGACCGGCGAAGTTGAAGCCGTTTACGGTGAATACCGACTTCACCGCCTTGCCTTCGCCCGGCTCGCCTTCCTTGTCGTTGAGCAGGAAGGCACGCATGTCGTCGATGACCTTCTGCGTACGTTCGGCCGAAGAACCGACCGGGGTCTGCACCTGGGCAAAGATCACGCCCTGGTCTTCTTCCGGCAGGAACGCGCTCGGAATGCGGGTGAACAGCCAGATCATGCCGGCGAAGATGATCAGGTACACGAAGAATGCTGGAAACTTGTGCTTGATCATGTTGCCCACGCCGCGCTCGTAGCTCAGTACGCCACGGTCGAAGGTGCGGTTGAACCAGCCGAAGAAACCCCGCTTGGGTTGGCCGTGCTTCTCAGGGTCGATCGGCTTGAGCATGGTGGCGCACAAGGCCGGGGTGAAGATCAGGGCAACCAGTACCGACAACGCCATGGCCGAAACGATGGTGATGGAGAACTGTTTGTAGATCACACCGGTGGAGCCACCGAAGAATGCCATCGGCAACAGTACCGCCGACAGCACCAGGGCAATACCGACCAGGGCACCCTGGATCTGGCCCATGGACTTGACCGTCGCCTCCTTGGGCGACAGGTGTTCCTCGGCCATTACCCGCTCGACGTTTTCCACCACGACGATGGCATCGTCCACCAGCAGGCCGATGGCCAGGATCATGCCGAACATGGTCAGGGTGTTGATGGTGAAACCGAACGCGGCCAGGATCCCGAAGGTACCCAGCAATACCACCGGTACGGTCATGGTGGTGATGATGGTGGCGCGGAAGTTCTGCAGGAACAGGAACATCACCAGGAACACCAGCACGATCGCTTCGACCAGGGTATGGACTACACCGGAGATCGATTCGGTCACTACCGGCGTGGTGTCATACGGCACCACTGCCTTCATGCCTGGCGGGAAGAACGGTTCCAGGGACGCCACGGTGGCACGGATGGCCTTGGCGGTGTCCAGGGCGTTGGCGCCCGAGGCGAGCTTGATCGCCATACCCGACGCCGGCTTGCCGTTGAACTGTGCGCTGATGCTGTAGTTCTGGCCACCCAGTTCGATCCGTGCGATGTCACGCAGGCGAACCTGGGAACCGTCGGTATTGACCTTCATCAGGATCTTGCCGAACTCTTCAGCGGTCTGCAGGCGGGTCTTGCCGATGATGGTTGCGTTCAGCTGGGTACCGGGCAGGGCAGGCAGGCCGCCCAATTGGCCGGTGGCCACCTGGACGTTCTGCGCCGCGATGGCGGTGCTGACGTCGACCGGGGTCAACTGGTAGTTGTTCAACTTGGCCGGGTCGAGCCAGATACGCATGGCGTACTGCGAACCGAACACCTGGAAGTCACCTACACCTGCCGTCCGCGAGATCGGGTCCTGGATGTTGGACACGATGTAGTTGGACAGGTCGTCCTTGGTCATGCTGCCGTCTTCCGACACCAGACCGATCACCATCAGGAAGTTCTTCACCGACTTGGTCACGCGGATACCCTGCTGCTGCACTTCTTGCGGCAGCAGCGGGGTCGCCAGGTTCAGCTTGTTTTGCACCTGGACCTGGGCGATGTCCGGGTTGGTACCCTGGTTGAACGTCGCGGTGATGGTCATGCTGCCGTCGGAGTTACTGTCCGAGGCGACATAACGCAGGTTGTCGATACCGTTGAGCTGTTGCTCGATCACCTGCACCACGGTGTCCTGCACGGTTTGTGCGGACGCGCCTGGGTAGGTCACCTGGATGTCGATGGCGGTTGGCGCGATGGCCGGGTATTGGTTGATGGGCAACTTCAGGATCGACAATGCCCCGACCAGCATGATCACCAGAGCAATTACCCAGGCGAAAATGGGACGGTCGATAAAAAATTTCGACATGGGTTACTCCCCCTGGCCAGCAGCGGCGGCAGGAGCGGGAGCAGAACCGGCAGGCTTGGCGTTGTCGGCGTCCTTGACCTTGACTTCGATGCCCGGCTTGATGAATTGCAGGCCTTCGGTGATCACGCGGTCACCGGCGTCCAGGCCTTTTTCCACCAGCCAGTAGGCGCCGGCAGTGCGGTTGGCCACCAGTTGACGCTGCTCGACCTTGTTGTCCTTGTTCACCACCATGGCGGTCGGGATACCTTTGATATCACGGGTCACGCCTTGTTGCGGTGCCAGGATGGCCTTGCTGTTCACGCCGGCTTGCAACTGGGCGTGCACGAACATGCCTGGCAGCAGGGTGTGGTCAGGGTTGGGGAACACGGCGCGCAGGGTCACGGAGCCGGTGGTCTGGTCGACCGATACTTCGGAGAACTCCAGCTTGCCGTCCTGGCCATAGGCAGTGCCGTCTTCCAGGGTCAGCTTGACCTTGGCCGCGTTGGCGCCGGCTTTTTCCAGCTGGCCGCTTTCCAGGTCGCGGCGCAGTTTCAGCATTTCGGCCGAAGACTGCGTGACGTCGACGTAGATCGGGTCCAGTTGCTGGATGACGGCCATGGCATCGGCCTGGCCGTTGCTGACCAGCGCGCCTTCGGTTACCGAAGAACGGCCGATACGCCCGGAGATCGGCGCGAACACTTTGGTATAGCGCACGTTGATCTGGGCGGTTTGAACGTTGGCTTCCGCGGTCATGCGGTTGGCGACGGCGGTGTCGTATTCCTGACGGCTGACGGCCTGCTCATCGACCAACTGCTTGTAGCGGTCGGAGATGGACTTGGTCTGGGTCAGGCTGGCCTGTGCGCTTTTCAGGGTGGCGTCATACACCGACGGGTCGATCTGGTAGAGCTGTTGCCCTTCCTTCACGTCGCCACCTTCCTTGAACAGGCGCTTGAGAATGATGCCGTTGACCTGTGGGCGAACTTCCGCGATGCGGTAGGCGGTGGTGCGGCCTGGCAGCTCGGTCGTCAGGGTATAGGCTTGCGGTTGAATGGTGACCACGCCGACCTGAGGGGTTTGGGCGGGCGGAGCCGCTTCTTCCTTTTTACATCCGCTGAGCAGCGATGCCAGGGCGACGGCAGTGACCAGAGCGGTAACAGCTGGCTTAAGTTGCATGAAGATCCTCGGGTCAGGCGCGCAAGGTGCGCACAAGAAGTGTGGAAGGGTAAAAAACAAGCTGTGAGTAGATAAGTAGCTTGCTACGCAATATACTTACGTTCATGGTTGTTTGTAAACTCTTGACAGGCTTCGCGGAATGTTGACAAAGCAACGCCCAAAGCCTCGATTTTAGTACGTTCGGCGCCCATGACGGTGTCGTCCCACAATGATTCAGACGGTGGCCAACCACCACCCACCGTGTCCCGATTGAGGTTTTACTGCCATGGTTCGTCGCACTAAAGAGGAAGCTCAGGAAACGCGCAGCCAGATTCTCCAGGCCGCCGAGCAAGCCTTCTATGAACGTGGCGTTGCGCGGACCACGCTGGCGGATATCGCCGCGCTGGCCGGTGTGACGCGGGGCGCTATCTACTGGCATTTCAGCAATAAATCCGATTTGCTCCAGGCGCTGCTCGACACGCTGCATGAGCCGCTGGACGAGTTGGCCAGGGCCAGTGAAAGCGAGGATGAACTCGACCCGCTGGGCTGTATGCGCAAGTTGTTGATTCATTTGTTCCATCAAGTGGCCCTGGACCCGAAAACCCGGCGCATCAACGAGATCTTGTTCCATAAGTGCGAATTCACCGATGAAATGTGCGACATGCGTCGCCAGCGCCAGACCCACAGCCAGGAATGCAACCTGCGCATCGGCCTGACATTGCGTAATGCGGTCCATCGCGGGCAACTTCCGGAAAACCTCGATACCACCCGTGGCGCGGTGTGCATCCACGCCTACATCAACGGGCTGATCGGCCAGTGGCTGCTGGTACCCGACAGCTTCCAACTGCATCAGGAAGCCGAACGCTGGGTGGACGCCGGGCTGGACATGCTGCGCTGGAGCCCAAGCCTGCGCAATTAAGACAAAATGCGTAATTGCATCAGGTTGTGTCAACAGTAAAGCCCAAGGACCGTCAATCGTCCTTCTGACTGATGGGTGGGGTGACTTTATATACGGGCTGGCGGGCGGTTGATAGGTAGCCGCCTAAGTATTTTGTAGCGATTTTGTTGCAGGGCTGTGAAGGAGTGTTTCCTAGGCCCCATGAAAAAGCCCCGGTTCCTGCGAGCCGGGGCTTTTTCGTTTCAGCATTTTGCGACGTTGACCGTGACCTGAGACTCTAGAGCGCAGTCGTGCTGCTTAAAAATTGAATGAGTACCGCGCAGTGATGTTTTGATCGCGCAAGCGTTCGCCCCGTTCCTGGCTCAAACGCAGCTCCAGCGAGCTGTCGCGGGTCAGGCTGGCGGTGGCGCCCAGTTCGAGGTGGGTGGTACGGCGATTGAGCGGCGCACCGCCCACTTGCAGATTTGCCCCGCCGGCCCAGGCTGCCTCGGTGGTGGGTTGCAGGTCGCCGCTGGCCAGGGTGTAGGCTGCGCCACCGTGCAGGCTCAGCCATGACGGGCCGATTTGCGTTTTGTCCAAGTCAATGTTGAACCGCATGCCACCGGTGGTCAGGTTGACGGTTTCTTTTGAGCCTTTGCCTTTGAGTGCGCTGACGCCACCGCGCTCACTGAAACCGTCACTGCGCTGGCGCACCTGAGCCAGTTGCACATACGGCTGCCAGTCCCAGGCACCTTGGTCGAAACGATAGTTGGCTTCTGTGAACAGTTGCAGGGTGCGGGCACTGTAGTCGGCCGAAAGGCGTTCGTTGATGCCGGGGAAGTTGACCCGCCGTCTGGTCTGAATCGCATGCTGGCCGTAGGCCGTGCCGGCATACAGCCCGAACGCGTCCCAGGCATGGCCCACGTGCAGGCCGATCTGGTAGCTGTCAATACTTGCCTTGCCTCGAGAGCCCGCTTTCACGTCTGTATTGTCACTGCCGAGCACCACGCCCATCCTCGTGCCTTGTTCCAAGGCGTGATCCACACCCACCAGCAGGCCGGTCGTGGTGTGCGCTGTTCGGGCTGTGTTGCCGTCGCCGCCGGCTGCGCCTGATTGACGAGGCAGTTGTACCCACGCGCCCGACCGTTGCGCCTGCGGCTCGCGACTGCGCATACCGGGCGTGCTGCGGGCCCGATCCAAGGCCGCGTCGCGCACGATACGGCTGTTGTCGATCAACACCGCCTGGCTGCTGGCATGCAATTCGCCGCTGAGTTGATCCAGGGCGTGCGGCGCTTGCTCAGCAAACAGCGCAGTGAGGCGCTGAGGCAAGGGCCCGGATATCGCCTCACGGTCAGCGGCATCCGCCACGGCACGCTGGTTTGCCGTGTTGGCGGCCGACGCCAGTGAGCGGCCACGCCCGACATCGACCCACAGGTTGTTGGCGTCCAGTAGTTGGTTGAAGCTGAGGAAGGGTGAAAGTGTGCTGTGATCAATTGACGTAAACCCACCGTTCACACCGTTGTCGGCATACAGGATGGTATAGCGCTGGCCCAAGGGCAGGGCGCCGTCCTGGCGCACCATGCGCAGCGTGCCGCCGTCGACTCGGGCTTGGCCGGTCACGCTTAGCGCCGGTTGCTCTGGGTTCGCGTGGGACAAGGCAACCAGCGTCGAGCCGGTGACTTGTTGATAATCACCATTGATGTTCAAGGCCTGGCGATCACTACCTGGCATGATCGTGCCTTCAACCCGAGTGCTGGCCAGCGTGCCGGCACCCATTAGCGTGCCTTTTGCGCCGACCAGCGTATTGGCACCGGTTTGGCTGCCGTTGATCTGGGCAAGACCCGCGCTGACGTTAAGGTCAGTGTTGTGCAGAGTGCCGTTGAGGATGAGCGCGCCGCCTTCTACCTTGACGTCACTGCTCAAGCGATTGACGCCGTCCAGCTCCAGAATACCCTGCGTGAGCGTAGCCCCGGCAAAGCTGTTTTCACCGCTCAGACGCAACCAGCCCACACCGGACTTGCCAAGACGGCCAGGGCCGCCGATGTCGTTACGCCAATCGTCCCAGGCGCTGCCTTGCCAGACTTTTGTACCACCAGCGTAACGGTCCATATTCACGTCGGTGTCGACCCGCAACTGGCCGGGGCCATCGATGGCTTTTTTCAGGTTCATCAAGCCCCAGCCGTACACGTCGTCGACACCGGGCGCGCCCAGGTCGGTGGCGGTGGTGAGCAACACGTCACGGATTTGTGGGTTGTCTAGGTAGGGGAAACGCTCTATCAGCAGGGCGAGGCCGCCGCTGACCTGCGGGGCGGCGAACGAGGTACCGGTACCCTCTGCGTAATCAAAGTCTGGGCGATCTCCTGTGACTTTCAGTTCGTTTGGTTTGCCATCTGCTCCGTAGCTCAATGTTGTCTGTATGTCACCGCTGACTGTCGTGGAGGTGATGTCTGTGCCGGGGGCAGCCAGGCACCACTCTTTGCTGAATCCACAACGATTGGAGCTGAGATCCAGAGTGAGGTCCTGACGCAGATTGACCACACTCAGCCAGTACCGCTCCAATTCCGGCAGTATCCTCGGCAGGCTGGCCTCGGTGCTGGCAAGCGGCGCGTTCTCAGGTGATACGTTCGCAATATTGGTATTGCCCGCTGCCCAGATTTGCAGGATTCCAAAGTCCCTGGAACCCTGGCCGAGATCGTTACCAGCGTTGTATACCTGAGCCAGCTCTTCATCAAGTTCAGCTTCAGTCAGCGGCGAACCTGAGCTCCAGCTGTGGTTGACAACCCTTGCATTCTGTTCGCGTAGTTGCGCATAGGCAGCGTGTATCTGGGCGGATTGCACCTCACGTCCGCCCAGGAACTCTCCCCCGACATAGAATAGATTCATGGTTAGCCGTATTGCGCTCAAATCACTTGCGTAGGCCACACCGTGCGTGCCGTTGCCGTCTCGATTGGCAACCATCGTTCCAGCCACATGAGTGCCGTGGTCTTCGTATCTGACAGCACTGTCCAAGTACAGGACTTGAGCGCGATCGCCTTCGGTAAAATAGCAACCATCACCAATGCGAGAGGCCGTCTCGCTGGTACAGCCTCGCTCGGCAAGGCGTAAGCCGTAATGCTCTTTCCCCGAAAACTCGCCATGGCGCAAGTCGGTTCCGGTGTCAAAAACACCCAAGCGCACGCCGCTGCCACTTAACCCACGGGCGTAAGCATAGTCCGCCCCAATCGCGCCGAGTCCCCAGTTCAGCTTGAACTCATCGCTGCGCCAACTGGCGGCGTCATTCAGGCGGCCCTGTTCGGCATAAGCCTGAGCTTGAATCGGCATCAACGACACAATTGCCAGCATGGCCAGGATGTTGGCTACGCTCAAGGCTGGTGACGGCTTTTTTGTCTTTTGTGAAGCAGGAGGGCGACTTTTTATATTCAGCATCCGCAGCGAACCTTCATTTAATTACGAGGCGGATGCCAGTCTGAATAATGAAGTGCGCGCTGCGTGTAAGTCAGATCCGCGTGTGCGGGGATATGTTCGATATTACCTGTCTGAAGAAGGCGCAAGGCCGTTGGAGAGTTGTGTATACGAGGCTGCACGCAGGGTGGAGTAAGAGTGCCACGGCATTGAAGCCGTGACTCTCTCAAACAGCGGATTACATCAGAGCGCCAGCGTCGGGTAGTCGATGTAGCCGACCGGGCCTTTGGCATAGAAGGTTTCCGGATGCGCTTCGTTCAGCGGTGCATCGGCTTTCAAGCGCGCCGGCAGGTCCGGGTTGGCAATGAATGGCACACCGAAGGCCACCGCATCCGCCTTGCCCGAGGCCAGCCAGGCATTGGCGCTGTCCTTGGTGAAGCGCTCGTTGGCGATGTAGGTGCCGCCAAAGGCTTTCTTCAGTTGTGGGCCAAGGCTGTCCGCACCTTCTTTCTCACGGGAGCAGATAAACGCGATGCCACGCTTGCCCAGTTCGCTGGCAACGTAGGTAAAGGTTTCCGCCAGGTTGTCATCGCCCATGTCATGGGAGTCGGCGCGTGGTGCCAGGTGCACACCCACGCGGCCAGCGCCCCAGACTTCGATGGCGGCGTCGGTCACTTCCAGCAGCAGGCGTGCACGGTTTTCCAGGCAGCCGCCGTACTGATCGGTGCGTTTGTTGGTGCTGCTTTGCAGGAACTGGTCGAGCAGGTAGCCGTTGGCGCCGTGGATTTCCACGCCGTCGAAGCCGGCGGCCTTGGCGTTCTCGGCGCCGGTGCGGTAGGCGTCGACGATATCGGCGATCTCCGCTGTTTCCAGGGCGCGTGGGGTCGGGTAGTCCGCCAGTGGACGCACGAGGCTGACGTGGCCCTTAGGCTGGATCGCGCTCGGGGCTACCGGGCTTTCGCCGTTCAGGTACGACTCATGGGAAATACGGCCCACGTGCCACAGTTGCAGGAAGATCTTGCCGCCCGCGCCGTGCACGGCCTTGGTCACGTTGGCCCAGCCGCGCACCTGGTCGTTGGACCAGATGCCTGGGGTGTCCGGGTAGCCCACGCCCATCGGCGTCACGGAAGTGGCTTCGCTGAGGATCAGCCCGGCGGAAGCACGTTGCACGTAGTACTCGGCCATCAGAGCGTTGGGCACGCGACCTTCATCGGCACGGCAGCGGGTCAGCGGCGCCATGATGATGCGGTTCGACAGTTCCAGGTCGCCCAGTTTGATCGGATCGAAAATAGTCGTCATGGGATAACACCTTTCTCTAATAAGTGGTTGATCGGTGGGTAGCGAGGGCCAGGTCGGCATCGCCGCCCTGACGGAAAGTAATCAGCGTCACCAGCAGCGCGAGAATCGACAGGGCCGCTGCGGCCAAGGGCACGCTGGTCAGGCCGAAACCGTGGGCGATCACACTGCCGCCTACCCAGGCACCCAGGGCGTTGCCGATGTTGAACGCGCCGATGTTCAGGGTGGACACCAGGTTCGGTGCGGCCTTGCCGAAGGTCACCACGTTGATCTGCAACGCAGGCACGGCGGCAAACGAGGCGGTGGCCCACAGGAACAGGGTGATTTCGGTGGGGATCACGGCGACGCTGGTCCAGGTCAGTGCCGTGGAGACCACCGCCATGCTGATGAACACGCCGATCAGAGTGGCCGCCAGGCGCTTGTCCGCCAGCTTGCCGCCGATGATGTTACCCACGGTGAGGCCCAGGCCGATCAGCAGCAGGGTCCAGGTCACGCCCTTGGGCGACACGCCGGTGACATCGCCGAGCAGCGGCGCGACGTAGGTGAATAGGGTGAACATGGACGCGGCAAACAGCGCGGTCATGCTCAGCGACAGCCAGATGCCGGCGCCCTTGAGGGCGGCGAGTTCGGCGCGCATGTCGAGTTTTTCTTCGTCACGCCTGGCCGGCAGGAAGCGGATCAGGCCGATCAACGCCACCACACCAATCACCGTCACTGCCCAGAAGGTCGAGCGCCAGCCGGCTGCCTGGCCCAGCGCGGTGCCCAGCGGCACGCCGAGCACATTGGCCAGGGTCAGGCCGGTGAACATCAGGGCCACGGCCGAAGCACGCTTGTTGGCCGGCACCAGGTTGGCCGCCACCACTGAACCGATCCCGAAGAACGCACCGTGGCACAGCGCGGTGACCACACGGGCAAACATCAGCACGTTGTAGTCACTGGCCAGGGCACAGAGCAAGTTGCCGATAATGAAGATGCCCATCAACGCTACCAGCGCCGCCTTGCGTGGCAATTTGGCGGTGGCCAATGCCATGAAGGGCGCGCCGATGGCCACGCCCAGGGCGTAACCGGTCACCAGCCAGCCGGCGCCGGGAATCGACACACCCAGGTCCGTCGCCACATCGGGCAACAAGCCCATGATGACGAACTCGGTGGTGCCGATGGCGAAGGCGCTGAGGGCCAGTATGAGGAGCGAGAGGGGCATTGGCGTTTCCTTGTTACAACGCGGCGCTGTCGTGCGCGTTGAGTTCGGTGGTGAGCGCCGCGAGGAAGGCCTGGATGGTGTCCTCGTTGCGTTTGAAAAAGTGCCACTGGCCGGCCTTCTGGCTGCTGATCAACCCGGCGCGTTGCAGGGTGGCCAGGTGGGCCGATACCGTCGACTGGGACAAGCCGCAGCGCTGGTCGATCTGCCCGGCGCAGATGCCGTATTCGTGGTTGTGCAGTTGCTCGGGGAATTGCACTTTCGGGTCTTTCAGCCAGGTGAGGATGTCTCGTCGTACTGGGTGTGCCAGGGCTTTTATTATTTCGTCGAGGTCGATGGACATGGCAGGTGCTCGGTTGCGTACAGCGTTATATCGCGATGAGGCGAACTTTAAATCGGTCTATCCCGATATACCAATATGATTTTGGTCTGAGCCTAGGCTCATTCGGTATATCGGGTTATAACGATACGTTGACGGCAGTGGTAGACTGCGCGCCATGAATTATCTCGCACATCTGCACCTGGGCGGCCAACTTCCTGCGCAACTGCTGGGCAGCCTCTATGGCGACTTTGTCAAAGGCCGCCTGCAGGGCCAGTTCAGCCCCCAAATCGAATCGGCGATCCAGCTGCATCGTTCCATCGACCGCTTCACCGACAGCCACCCTCTGGTGGGGGAGGCGTTGTCACGCTTCAGCCTGACCCGCAGGCGTTATGCCGGGATCGTCCTCGATGTGTTTTTCGACCACTGCCTGGCGCGGGATTGGGCGCTATATGCCGACCAGCCACTGGAACACTTCACCTCGCAGGTGTACCGCGTGCTTGCCGCCGAACCGCAATTGCCGGGGCGACTGGCGCAGATTGCGCCGTATATGGCGGCGGATGATTGGCTGGGTTCGTACCGAGAGTTTGCAGTGATGGAGCAGGTGTTGCGGGGGATTTCGCGGCGGCTGACACAACCCGAGGAACTGGGGCATGCCATGCACGAGTTACGAGAGTTGTACGAGCCGCTGAGTGAAGATTTCCGACGGTTCTACCCCGAGCTGCAAGCATTCGCACAGATCCAACTGACAAGGTAAAGCTGAATGTGGGAGGGGGCTTACCCCGATAGCAATGGTTCAGTCAAAGCATGCAGTGACTGACACACCCCAATCGGGGGCAAGCCCCCTCCCACATTTGAACGGTGTTCACTTGAGTTCAGGCAGCGAATGCTGGTCGAGCATCCACATGTTCCGCTTCCGGCACCGGCCCGAACAACGCCTTCTGCACTGCCTGCTGCGCTTGATACGCCAGCGCCGCACGTTCCTGCCCGGCACAGGCAATCGGCGTGAGCACATGGATTTCCACATCGCCCTGGTCATTGGCAAACAAGCGCATCAAGTGCGAGAGCAAATCATCGTCGCCAATAAAGGGTGCCAGCGGGTCCACTTGCCCATCACGCAGGTAACGGATCGCCACGGGTTGCAGCGACACATCCGCATCGATCGCACTGGCCAGCAGGCGCCCGTGGAACGTACGCAGGCTGCGCCCATCGGTGGTGGTGCCTTCCGGGAACATCAACAGCGGGTGCTGTTGCTCCAGGTGGCGGGTCATCTGCTTGCGGATCAACTGGCTGTCGCCCGAACCCCGGCGGATAAACAAGCTGCCAGCCTTGGCCGCCAACCAGCCCGCCACCGGCCAGGTGCGCACTTCGGCCTTGGACAGGAATGACATCGGCGCCACGGCGCCGAGCAGCGGAATATCGGTCCAGGACACGTGATTGCTCACCCATAGCATCGGCTGCGTTGGCAATTCGCCGTGCACCGTCACGCGAAAGGGCAGGGCGTTGGTCAGGCGCGCCATGAAAAACCGCGACCAACGCTGGCGCCGCACCATCGAATTGGCGATCCCCAAGCGCTCGAACACCCCAAACACACTGGCCATGCTCAGGCCCAGCGCCACCACCACCAGCACGCGGGCAATGCGCCCGTAAACCCGCAGGCGGCTCATCACATTGCAGCCTTGAAGTGGCGCGCGTAACGCGGGCACAGTTCATCGCGCTTGAGCAGGATGAACACGTCGGCCACCTGGAAATCTTCATCCCAGCACGGCTCGCCGCAGATCTTCGCACCCAGGCGCATGTAAGCCTTGAGCAACGGCGGCATCTCGGCGATCACGTTGGACGGCAAGTCCAGCGCCGGCAGCGGTTTTTTCGGTTCGGCGCGCAGGTGTTCGTTGCACAGGTAGCGTTCGCGCAGGCGCTGCATGATCGCGTGGGCCTGGATGCCGCCGTCGTGCATCGGGATGCTCGCGCAACCCATCAGGTAGCTGTAGCCGCCCTGGTTGAGCACTTCGGCCAATTCGCCCCACAACACCGCGATGGTGCCGCCGTTGCGGTAAGCGGGGTCGACGCAGGTGCGGCCGATCTCCAGGATCGGGCCTTGCAGGTGCAGCAGGCCATGCAGGCTGAATTCTTCTTCGCTGTAGAACCGGCCCAGGGTGCTGGCCGCCTGATGGTCCAGCAAACGGGTGGTGGCCACCAGTCGACCGCTGTTCAAGTCCCGCACACCGATGTGGCTGCAGTGAACATCATAGTCATCCATGTCCAGGCCCAGTTCCGCGCCTTTCAGCTTGGCGTTGAACTCGCCGCTGAACACGTTGAACCGCAGGGCCTGGGCTTCCTGCAACGCCTGCGCGCCAACCAGGCGTTCGGCTTGCAGACGGCGTTCATTGCCGGTGTCGCTGATGCGGGCGATCTGAGTCATGGCGAATCTCCGAGTGCCAGCCACCTTTCGGCCGGTCGACTTGTTTGTCCAAAGTCAGGCTATGTAGGCTCGGTGTCATCTCCATGAAGTTATGGTGACGCTTGGATGACAGCGCCTTGCAAGCCGCAGGGCAGAAGACCGCGGGAACCCAATGAGGGGTATTGGTCACCCAGTGGCCGGGTTTGAAGGCAGTTGGGCCTTCAAGCTGTCAGGAGCTTCAGACAGGCTCCGCTTTTCAGAGCGCTCACCTATGCCAAATCCCGTTGCTACGCAGTTTCCCCCGCGTCCTGACACGACACCATCGGCCTTCCCGCCGACTTCCTTTTCAGTCCCTGCGCCTCTGGAAGGGCATACCGGCACACGGGTTAAAGATGGTCGTACCTATGGCGAAAAGATGAGTCAAAAGCCCAATGTTTCGGGAGAGAAACTATTTGACTACAAACCTGCGGCGTCCACCGGTGGAGGGAAAGTCGGAAATATCTGGGGCGATTTCAGTCAGTGGAACAAAGCAAATTGCTCGACTGTTGCGGCGATCAAGGCGGTGATGATGCAATTTGGCAAGCGTCCTACGGACGTATTCAAATCGGTGCGTGAAACGGCCGATGGCTACCATGTCACGCTGAGAAACGGGGAATCGACGTTCTTGACGAAGGACGAATTGAAACAGGCCGCAGCTGTTGCGCAGCTTAAAGGCGAAGATCCGATGACGGTGTTGTATGCCAATTTCATGTTCGCGGTCAGCGCCAAACGGTATCAGGAGTCTGGCCCGGCGAGCTTTACCGAGGCGATGCACGTGCTGAATAGCGGCGGCCGCCTTGAATATGCATTCAGGCGGCTAGGTGTTTGGGACGAGGTGGAGGCTGTGCCGCCTGAGCAGTTGGCCCAGGGTCGGATGGGCGTCTTTGAATCAAACGGTCACGCCGCTTTGGTGTTTAAGGGGCGAGAGGAGCGTTGGGGCAAGCGGGGAGGGCCTTCACCAACAAAGGTTATTGACGTGGCGTATGCCTTCAAGAACAGAGCGGTGTCTTCAAACGGTCATTGGCATTGACTAGCCTCCCGGGTTTGATCGTTCCTTGAGTCTGCGTCCATGGTCAGAGGCCTGTTGTATGTTGCCCTGCTGTTTGTCACTGTTGCCACCCATGCCGAAACCTGGCCTGACAAGGACTGGCTCAAGGCCACGCCGCTCGAAGGCCCTGCTGTCGATGCCCTAAATGCCTACGCGTTCCCGCCGCGTGACGACACCACCCGCAAAGGCATCCGCACCGATGCGCTGTTGGTGATCCGCGATGGTGTGATCCTCTATGAGCGCTACGCCGCGCCCACCACCGCCAGCACCCCGCACCTGACCTGGTCGGTCAGCAAAAGCCTGATGGCCACGGTGCTCGGCGTGGCCTACGGCGAGAACCGCTTCAAACTCTCCGATCCCGCCGCGCGCTTTTACCCGCCGATGAAACAACACCCCAAGGTGACCATGGCCGACCTGCTGAACTGGGCCTCGGGCCTGGACTGGCAGGAAGACTACGAATACGCCCCGCTGAAATCGTCAGTGGTGGCGATGCTCTACACCCGTGGTCGCGGTGACATGGCCGACTTTGCCGCTGACACCGACGCGACGGCTGAGCCGGGCCAGGTGTTCCGTTATTCGAGCGGCGACACCAATATCCTGTCCGCCACCCTCAAGGGCATGCTCGGCCACAAGGCCTATATGAGTTACCCGTGGGATGCGCTGTTCAAGCCGCTGGGTATTCGCAACGCCACCTGGGAAACCGACGCCGACGAAACCTTCGTCGCCTCGTCCTACGCCTACCTCACCGCCCGCGACCTGGCACGGGTCGGCCTGCTGATGGCGCGGGACGGGCGTTGGGGCGATCAACAACTGCTGCCCAAAGACTGGGTCGCCTTCAATCGCCAGCCCTTCGACAAATACAAGGTCGGCCAGGATGAAGCCGTCCCGGGTGGGCATTGGTGGCTCAATACCGGCGCGTCGAGACCCTGGCCTGACGCCCCCGCCAACACCTTCGCCGCCCTCGGCCACTGGGGCCAGGCGTTATACGTGATGCCCGATGAACACCTGGTGATCGTGCGCTACGGCGATGACCGCGACGGCAGCTATCGCCATAACGAACTGCTCAAGCGCGTGCTGGCGGCGGTGCAACCATGATTCGTCGTCGGCCGTTTACCAGCCTGTTGCTGTTGCTGTTGCTCGCCTTGCTGGGGTGGGGCTGGCACGAACGCGTCAACCTGCAAGCCTTCCCCGACATCATCGCGGCGTATACGGCCAAGGAATACTGTTCGTGCCGGTATGTGCAGAACAATCCGGCGGCGTATTGCCGCGGGTATGTGAAGCAGTACGTGCCGACCAGTGCGTTCAGTGATAACCCGGAGCGCAGTGAGGTAGCGGCGAGCGGGTTGGGGCGCACGCACACGGCGAGGTGGCTGGGCGACCGCCAGGGGTGTCGCCTGGAGCCCTGAGGTTCCACAGGGTGGAACCACCTTTGATTGTCCTCCTGCGCACTTCGCGGTTATCTGGCGATGTGCAGCAAACAAGAACGGGAACACCCGCCTGTGAGGAGAATCACCATGCGCCCACACCAGCACATCCTGGATTGGCTCAGCGACGTTGCCGGCGACTTGCGCGCCGTGCGCCACGACATTCACGCCCATCCTGAACTCGGTTTCGAAGAGAACCGCACCTCGGCCCTCGTGGCGCAGTGCCTGAGGGAATGGGGCTATGAGGTGCACACCGGCATCGGCAAGACCGGCGTGGTGGGCGTGCTGCGCAATGGCAGCAGCTCGCGCACCCTGGGCATCCGCGCTGACATGGATGCGTTGCCCATCATCGAAACTACCGGCGCGGCCTACACCAGCCAGCACGCAGGTTGCATGCATGCCTGCGGGCATGACGGCCACACCACCATGCTGCTTGGCGCCGCGCGTTACCTGGCGGCGACGCGGCAATTCGACGGCACGTTGAACCTGATTTTCCAGCCTGCCGAAGAGGGCCAGGGTGGTGCCGAAGCCATGTTGGCCGATGGTTTGCTGGAGCGCTTCCCCTGCGATGGATTGTTTGGCATGCACAACATGCCGGGGCTGCCGGCGGGGCATCTGGGGTTGCGCGTCGGGCCGATGATGGCGTCGCAGGACTTGCTCACGGTGACCCTCGAAGGCGTTGGCGGCCATGGCTCCATGCCACATCTGACGGTGGACCCGTTGGTAGCGGCGGCGAGTCTGGTCATGGCGTTGCAGACGGTGGTGGCGCGCAATATCGACACTCAGGAAGCGGCCGTGGTCACGGTGGGCGCGCTGCAAGCGGGCCAGGCAGCCAATGTGATTCCCCAAGAGGCGCTGTTGCGTCTGAGCCTGCGCGCGCTCAACCCCAAGGTGCGCGAACAGATGCTGGAGCGCGTGCTCGCCATCATCCACACCCAGGCTGCCAGCTTTGGCTGCACGGCGCAGATCGAACACCGCCCGGCCTATCCGGTGCTGGTCAATCACGCCGAAGAAACCGAGTTCGCTCGCCAGGTTGGCGTCGCCTTGCTAGGCGCCGATGCGGTGGACGGCAACACCCGCACGCTGATGGGCAGCGAAGACTTCGCCTGGATGCTGCAACGCTGCCCCGGCAGCTATCTGTTCATCGGCAATGGCGTGTCGCGGCCGATGGTGCATAACCCCGCCTATGACTTCAACGACGATATCCTGCTGACGGGTGCCGCCTATTGGGGCGCGCTGGCCGAGAGCTGGCTCAAGCCTGTCTGACGATCTTCTTTTTCTGCCGCTGGACCCTTTCCCTCGATCGGTTGAATGGAGTGTTCCTCATGCAGACTGCAAAACCAGGTGTGTCCCGCACCCGCCAAGTGGTGGCGGCCGTAATCGGCAATGCGCTGGAATGGTATGACTTCATTGTCTACGGCTTTCTGGCGAGCATCATTGCCCGGCAGTTTTTTCCTTCGGATGACGAGTACGCGTCGCTGTTGATGGCCTTGGCCACTTTTGGCGTGGGCTTTTTCATGCGCCCGGTGGGGGGCATCCTGCTGGGGATCTATTCCGACCGCAAAGGCCGCAAGGCCGCGATGCAGTTGATTATCCGGCTGATGACCGTGTCCATCGCATTGATCGCGTTCGCGCCCAATTACGCCGCCATCGGCATGGGCGCGCCGTTGTTGATCGTGGTGGCACGCATGCTTCAAGGGTTTGCCACCGGCGGTGAATACGCGAGCGCAACGGCGTTTCTGGTGGAAAGCGCTCCGGCCCATCGCAAGGGCTTATATGGCTCCTGGCAATTGGTGGGGCAATGCCTGGCCGTGTTCGGCGGCGCAGCGATGGTGGCGGCGGTCACGCATTTCTTTTCGCCGCAAACCCTCGACCTGTGGGGGTGGCGCTTGCCGTTCGTGTTCGGTTTGCTGATTGGCCCGGTGGGCCTGTGGATTCGTCGGCACATGGAAGATCCAGAGGAGTTCATCGAGGCACGCAAACAGGCGAGCGGCCCGGCGCCGAGCCTGGTGCAGGTGGTGCGCGAGCACAGACGCAGCATCCTCGTCTCCATGGGCCTGGCCTGTGGTGCGACGGTGTCGTTCTATGTGGTGCTGGTGAACATGCCGACCTTCGCCCACAAAAGCCTTGGTCTGCCACTGGACCAAGTATTGATGGTGCAGATGTTTGCGGTGGCGCTGATGACCGTGGTGATTCCACTGTCCGGGCTGCTCTCGGATCGCCTGGGGCGGCGGCCGGTGTTGATGGCATTCACCCTCGCATTCTTCGTCATGGTTTATCCGCTGTACGTGTGGGTCGCCGCCGCACCGTCCATCGAGCGGCTGCTGGCGATGCAGGTGCTGCTGTGCACCGCCATCGGTGGTTTTTTCGGGCCGGCACCGACGGCATTGGCCGAGCAGTTTCCCATCGAAGTTCGCTCGACCGGTGTATCGGTCGCCTATAACGTGGCGGTCATGGTGTTCGGCGGTTTCGCACCGTTGATCGTCACGTGGCTGACCAAAGTGCTGGGCACGCCCGTCGCGCCATCCTTCTATGTCTTGTTCGCTTGCGTGCTGACGCTGCTGGGCACTTACTGCATGCATGAGGCACCGCGGGCCAAGCGACCACTGCCGTTTTCCAAAGAGGTGAAGCCTTGAGTATTGTTGATTGGGATGCCACCGAACTGTCGCGGGCAATCCACGCGCGACAAGTGTCGTGCGTAGAGGTGGTGCAGGCCTATCTGGCGCAGATTCAGCGCTTCAATCCGAGGGTGAATGCGCTGGTGTCGCTGCGCGATGCCGATGACGTGTTGGCCGAGGCGCGGGAACGTGATCGCGAGTTGGACCAGGGCCAGTCACGTGGCTGGATGCACGGCATGCCCCTGGCGATCAAGGATCTGGCGGCTACCAAAGGCTTGCGTACGACGCTGGGTTCGCCCTTGTTCGCCGAGCACGTGCCCACTGAAGACGCCATCAGCGTGGCTCGGGTGCGTGCCAGTGGCGCGATCATCATCGGCAAGAGCAACGTGCCGGAGTTCGGCCTGGGTTCGCAGACCTACAACACGCTGTTCGGCACCACTGTCAATGCCTACGACCCCAGCCTGGTAGCCGGCGGTAGCAGCGGCGGGGCGGCCGTGGCCGTGGCGCTGCGCATGCTGCCGGTGGCCGATGGCAGCGACATGATGGGCTCGCTGCGCAACCCGGCGGCGTTCAACAATGTGTTTGGCTTGCGTCCGTCACAAGGCCGCGTACCTCACGGGCCTATGCCTGAAGTGTTCGTGCAACAGTTGGGCACCGAAGGCCCGATGGGCCGCAGCGTGACGGATGTAGCGCGGTTGCTGGGTATCCAGGCGGGTTATGACCCTCGGGTGCCATTGTCGTCCAAGGACGATCCGACGGTGTTCAGCCAGCCCTTGCAGCGTGATTTCAAGGGCGCACGCCTGGGTTGGCTGGGGGATTACAACGGCTACCTGCCGATGGACGACGGTGTGCTGAGCCTGTGCGAATCAGCCCTCGATGATTTCATCGCGTTGGGGTGCACGGTGGAAAGCTGTCAGCCGGACTTTTCCATGGCGCGGCTGTGGCGCAGCTGGTTGGTGCATCGCCACTGGCTGGTGCACGGCAACCTCGGCGCGGCCTACGCCAACCCTCAGAAACGTGCGCGGCTCAAGCCCGAAGCGCAATGGGAAGTCGAGGGCGGCCTGAATCTGACGGCCCAGCAGGTGTACCAGGCGTCGGTGGACCGCAGCGCGTGGTATCGCGCCCTCGCCAAACTGTTCGAGCACTACGATTTCCTGCTGTTACCGACTGCCCAAGTGTTCCCTTTCGAGGCACAACAACCCTGGCCGCGCCACGTTGGCGGGCGTGAGATGGACACCTATCACCGCTGGATGGAAGTGGTAATCGGCCCGACCCTGGCGGGGCTGCCGAGCATGAGCATCCCGGTGGGCTTCAACCCCCAGGGCCTGCCCATGGGCATGCAGATCATCGGCCCGGCCCAGGCGGATCGGGCGGTGTTGCAATTGGCCTATGCTCATGAACAGCTGACGCAATGGGTGCAGCGTCGACCGCCGACGTGCCTTGAATCGACGGGTTGAGCCACGACCGGGCCTGTATCTTGCTGTGAACAATGATCATCCATCGGCAACAGGGAGATCGAACATGGAGACAGGCACCGTACGCTCGGTCGAGCGCGCACTGGCAATCGTCGAGTTGCTGGGCGAGCACCAGGCCCTGGGGCTGGAGGAGTTGCATTACCTCACACGTCTGCCCAAGGCCACAGTGTCGCGCATGTTGCTGACGTTGCAGGAGCAGGGTTGGGTCTATCGCGGCTTGAGCGATCGTCGTTACCGCCTGCGTGCCCAACGTTTGTTCGGCGACACCCAGCAACGCTTCAAGCGCCAGGTGGTGGAAAGCGCAGCGCCTTGGCTGCTGGAGCTCAGTGAGCGCACCGGGTTGGTGGTGGATTTGTCCTGTTTTGATGGCGAGCGCCTGGAGGTCATGGAAAGCGCGATTCCCAGTGTGTTGCGCAAGCTCTACCCGAACAATTGCCAGATCGTCGGCCAGCACGCCAGCCTGTTTCATTCAGCGATGGGCAAGGCCTGCCTGACCCAATTGCCGGCCGAAGAGGTTCAACGTTTGGCGGGCCGTGACCGGGTGGCGGCGGACGAGCAGTACCAGGCCTGCGAACAAACCCAGCATCAGGGCTTCGGCCAGCGCACCGAGGGGTATTGGGAGTATCCGGTGCGCCTGCCGTTTCTGATTCGTGCCGTGGCCTTGCCAGTGCGCGCCAATGGTCGCTTGGTTGGGAGCATGGCGCTGCATTGGCCGATGCATCAGGCGCCGGTTGAGCGGGTGTTGAACCTGCACATGGCCAGCCTGGAAGAGACGGTGCGCGAAGTGCAGCGCGCATTGGCGTAACCCTCGCGATCCGGTTAAGGTTCGTCCAGGTTTTTCGCCCCACGAGTCTTCAATGTTCAACGCTTCTGTGATCAAACCCCTGGCTTTCGCCCTGTTGGCCGCCGCTGCCGTGCCTGCCCATGCCGACTGGTACCTGGATAACGAGTCTTCGCGGCTGTCGTTCGTCACCACCAAGAACACCGAAATCGCCGAAGTGCATCGCTTCCTGGTGTTGCACGGCAAGGTCGACAGCAAGGGCGCGGCGCAGCTTGAGGTGGAGCTGGAGTCCGTCAACAGCGGCATCCCGCTGCGCGACGAGCGCATGCGCAATCAGCTGTTCGAGATCAAGACGTTCCCCGAGGCGCTGGTCAACGCGCAAATCAACCTGCAACCCATCAACGACCTGGCCCCCGGCGCGCAGCTTGAATTGCGCCTGCCGTTATCGGTGACGCTGCACGGCAAGACCCAGACCTACAGCGCCGAGCTGCTGGCCACGCGCCTGGATGACCGGCGTTTCCAGGTGGTCACCCTGGAGCCGCTGGTGGTGCATGCCGAGGACTTCGACCTGGCGCCGGGTGTGGCCGCACTGCGCAAGGCGGCGGGGCTCAAGTCGATCAGTCTGTCGGTGCCGGTGGGTGCGGTGCTGATCTTTACGGCGCGCTGACGTGAGTGGCGCGGTGTTCCCGTGGCGCAGCGCCAACCGTTTCGAGTTGTTGATCGACGGGCCGAGTTTTTTCCCGCAGATGCTGGTGGGTATCGCCCGCGCCGAGCGGCAAGTCGAGCTGGAGTTGTACCTGGTGGAAGCCGGCGCCTGCGCCGAAGCCATGGTGCAGGCGCTGGTGCTGGCCGCCGAACGCGGTGTGCAGGTGCGCTGCCTGTTCGATGATTACGGCAGCCTGGCGTTTACCCTCGGGCTGCGCAGGCGCTTGACCGATGCCGGTGTGGAACTGCGCTTCTACAATCGCCTGCGCTGGCGCCGCTGGATGCGCAACCTGTACCGCGACCATCGCAAACTGCTGTTGATCGACCAGGACATCGCCTTTGTCGGCGGCACCGGCGTGACCGATGAATTCTGGACGCCGGGCAACGACAGTGCCGACTGGCACGAAGTGATGGTGCAAATCAGCGGCCCCCTGGTGCTCGACTGGCAAGCCCTGTTCGACCGCCAATGGCACGCCAACAACGCGCGCCGCGCCTGGAAACCCGCCACCCATTTCGGCTTGCCACGCTTACCCAGGATGCCCGCCACCGGACCGGGTCTGGGTCGTGTGGCCTATGCCGATGCCCGCCAACACCGGGACATTTTGCAATCGTTGATCCGTGCCTTGAACAGCAGCAAGACACGTATCTGGTTGGCGACTCCGTACTTCCTGCCGACCTGGGGCGTGCGTCGTGCTCTGCGCCGGGCGGCGGGGCGGGGTGTGGAAGTGCGTTTGCTGCTCACCGGCCCGCGTACCGATCACCCGTCCGTGCGCTATGCCGGGCATCGTTATTACCCACGTTTACTGCGTTCGGGCGTGCAGATTTTTGAGTATCAGCCGTGTTTCCTGCACCTGAAGATGGTGCTGGTGGATGACTGGGTCAGTGTGGGCTCGTGCAACTTCGATCACTGGAACCTGCGCTTCAACCTGGATGCCAACCTGGAGGCGTTGGACCCTGAGTTGACGCGGGCGGTGGCGGGCAGTTTCGAGCGGGATTTTGCCCAGAGCCAGGCGGTGAGCCTGGAGGCGTGGAAGTCGCGGCCGTTGTGGCGGCGGGTGAAGCAGCGGGTGTGGGGGTGGATTGATCGGTTGGTGGTGAACCTGCTGGATAGACGTGGCTAGCCAGTTCACTGGGAGGCAAATGTGGGAGGGGGCTCGCCCCCGATTGCAGGGTGTCAGTCACTGAAAATATTGACTGAACCACCGCTATCGGGGGCAAGCCCCCTCCCACATGTTTACAGCAGTTCGAAGGTTTGCTGTTGTACGTCCTGGGAATCCAACCCGATCTGCACATTGAACTCGCCTGGCTCCGCCGCGTACTTGAGCTGGGTGTTGTAGAACTTCAAGTCTTCCTCGGTGATGGTGAAGTGCAAGGTGCGCTCTTCGCCCGCCTTGAGCATGACCTTCTGGAAGTTCTTCAGCTCCTTGATCGGGCGGATCATCGAACCGGCCACGTCCTGGATATACAGCTGCACCACGGTTTCGCCATCGACCTTGCCGGTGTTCTTCACCGTCACGCTGGCGTCGAGCTTGCCGGTCTTGTTCAGGGTGGTGGACGACAGCGCCATGTCCGACAGGCCGAATGTGGTGTAGCTCAAGCCATATCCAAACGGGAACAGCGGCCCGGTGGTGTCATCGAAGTACTGCGAAGTGTAGTTGCCCGGTTTGCCTGGGGTGAATGGTCGGCCGATGGTCAGGTGGTTGTAGTAGGTCGGGATCTGCCCCACCGAACGCGGGAAGGTGATCGGCAGCTTGCCCGACGGGTTGTAGTCGCCGAACAGCACGTCGGCGATGGCGTTGCCGCCTTCGGTGCCGGCGAACCAGGTTTCCAGGATGGCGTCGGCCTGTTGGTTCTCTTCCAGAATCGACAGCGGGCGACCGTTCATCAGCACCAATACCAGCGGCTTGCCGGTGGCTTTGAGGGCTTTGATCAGGTCGCGCTGGCTTTGCGGGATGTTCAGGTCGGTGCGGCTGGAGGATTCGTGGGACATGCCACGGGACTCGCCCACGGCGGCCACCACCACATCGGCATCCTTGGCAGCCTTGACCGCTTCGTCAATCATCACTTGGGCAGGTCGGGTGTCATCGACCACTTCCGGCGCATCGAAGTTGAGGAAGTTCAGGTAGTCGACCACCGCCTTGTCGTTGGTGATGTTGGCGCCACGGGCATAGATGATCTTGCCTTTTTCGCCGATCACCGCGTTCATGCCGTCGAGCAGGGTCACCGATTGCTCGGGTTTGCCGGCGGCGGCCCAGCTGCCCATCATGTCGATCGGCGCCTTGGCCAACGGACCGACCAGGGCGATGGTCGCGGATTTTTTCAGCGGCAGGGTGTTGTCCCGGTTTTTCAGCAACACCAGGCTACGGCGCGCGATATCGCGGGCCTCGCTGCGGTGCAGGCGGCTTTCGGCGTAGGTGTCGGCCGGGTCATCCTCGGCCTTGCCGATGCGCAGGTACGGGTCCTTGAACAGGCCCATGTCGTACTTGGCGCCGAGCACTTCGCGCACGGCGTTGTCGATGTCACTTTGTTCGATCTCGCCGGACTTGAGCAGGCCGGGCAGTTCCTTGCCGTACAGCGTGTCGTTCATGCTCATGTCGATGCCGGCCTTGATCGCCAGCTTGGCGGCTTCACGCCCATCCTTGGCCACGCCATGCTTGATCAACTCGAAGATCGCGCCATGGTCGCTCACGGCCAGGCCCTTGAAGCCCCAGTCCTTGCGCAGCAGGTCGTTCATCAGCCAGGTATTGGCGGTGGCGGGCACGCCGTTGATCGAGTTCAGCGCCACCATTACGCCGCCGGAACCGGCCTTGATCGCCGCGTGGTACGGCGGCAGGTAGTCCTGGTACATCTTGACCGGGCTCATGTCGACCACGTTGTAGTCGCGGCCGCCTTCCACTGCGCCATACAGGGCGAAGTGCTTGACGCTGGCCATGATGCTGTCGGCATTCGCGGGGCTGACGCCCTGGAAGGCCTTGACCATCACTTCGGCAATGCGCGAAACGAGATAGGTGTCTTCACCGAAGCCTTCGGAGGTACGCCCCCAGCGCGGGTCGCGGGAGATGTCGACCATCGGCGCGAAGGTGATGTCGAGGCTGTCGGCGGCGGCTTCCTGGGCGGCGATGCGCCCGGAGCGGCCGATGGCGTCCATGTCCCAGCTGGAGGCCAGGGCCAGGCTGATCGGGAAGATGGTGCGATGGCCGTGGATCACGTCGTAGGCGAAGAACATCGGGATCTTCAAGCGGCTGCGCATGGCCGCGTCCTGCATCGGACGGTTTTCCGGGCGGGTGATGGAGTTGAACGTGCCACCGATGCGACCGGCGGCGATTTCCTTGCGGATCAGCTCGCGGGGCATTTCGGGGCCGATGCTGATCAGGCGCAATTGGCCTATCTTCTCATCGAGGGTCATCTGCTTGAGCAGGTCGCTGACGAAGGCGTCCTTGTCCTTGAGCGCAGCAGGCTTTGTTTCTGCCCAGGCGGGGTGGGTGGCCAGCGTGGCAACAAGGCCGAGCAAACACAGCTTCTTCATGAATATCCTTTTTCGGCTCACTGCACAGCGAAAATGCGCTGTTCTGCCAAAATGTGGGGAACGTAATGTTGTTGTTCGAGTGTTATACCGACAAATGCCGCACACTTCGGAACTCTTATTAGCGGTGGGCATCTTTTTAGCTGATTGATTCGATGCAATCCAGTCGTGGCAGCGGATTATGCCTTACCGGTGCCCAATTCCATCAAGGTTCGCCAGGAGAAACACCATGCAAGCAGCACAAGGTTACCGCTGGGGCTTGAAAGCCGCGGTTTTGCTATTGATCGGTACGGTGCTCAGCGGTTGCGGCATCAACAACATCCCGACCCTGGACGAACAGGCCAAGGCCGCCTGGGGCCAGGTGCAGAACCAGTACCAACGCCGCGCCGACCTGATCCCCAACCTGGTGGAAGTGGTCAAGGGCTATGCCGCCCATGAGCAGGACACCCTCACCGCCGTGATCGAAGCGCGGGCCAAGGCCACCTCGATCCAGGTGGATGCCAGCACCCTCGACAACCCGGAAAAACTCAAGCAGTTCCAGCAGGCCCAGGACGGCTTGAGCGGCGCGCTCAGTCGTTTGATGGTGGTCTCCGAGCGCTACCCGGACCTGAAGGCCAACCAGAACTTCCTGGCCCTGCAATCCCAGCTTGAAGGCACCGAAAACCGTATCGCCGTGGCCCGTCGCGATTTCATCCAGGCGGTGCAGGCCTACAACACCGAGATCCGCACCTTCCCTGGCCGCCTGTGGCACAGCGTGATGTACAGCGACTTGCCGGTCCGCGCCACGTTTGAAGCCACCAGTGCCGATGCCGATAAAGCGCCGCAAGTGAAGTTCAAATAAGGCTGCGCTGAGGTGTCGATGCGTTTATTACGGATAGGCCTGGCGCTGTGGCTTCTGGCCTGCGTGGGCGTGGCCCAGGCTGCGCTGACTTTCCCGGCGCTGACCGGGCGGGTGGTGGACAACGCCCAGATGATCGACCCGGCCACGCGTGCGCAACTGACCCAGCAATTGCAGGCGCTGGAGCAGACGTCCGGCGACCAGATCGTGGTGGTCACCGTGCCCGACCTGCAGGGCGTGCCGATTGAGGACTTCGGTTATCAACTGGGCCGCCAGTGGGGCATCGGCCAAAAGGGCAAGGACAACGGCGCGCTGTTGATCGTCGCCCGCGATGAGCGCAAATTGCGCATCGAAGTCGGCTACGGCCTGGAAGGTGTGCTCACCGATGCGCAGTCGTGGGTGATCATCAACCAGGTGATTGCACCCAAGTTCAAGGCCGGCAACTTCAGCCAGGGCATCAGCGACGGTGTGGCGGCGATGGTGCAGGTGGTGAGCGGCGAACCGCTGGCCGTGCCGGCCCATGTGGCGGACGCCAACTTTGCCAAGGATAATCCCGGGTTTTCCATCGGCCTGTTTATCCTGCTGATCGGCGTGTTGTGGCTGTGCAATCGCCTGGGCCTGCCGGTGGGCGCGATCCTGCTGGCGATTCTCAGCAGCAGCGGACGCGGCGGTGGTGGCGGGGGCGGCGGCGGTGGTTTCCGCGGCGGCGGTGGCGGCTTTGGCGGTGGCGGGGCTTCAGGCGGCTGGTGATGATAATAATGAGAGAGCAAGCACAACCATGGCATTACTGACTGAACACGAGCAGCGCCAAGTCGCTGAGGCGATCGCCCGCGTGGAAAAGACCACCGACGCGGAGCTGGTGACCGTGCTGGCCGCCCGCGCCGATGACTACGCCTACATCCCGCTGCTGTGGGCCAGCCTGATCGCGTTGGTGGTGCCGGGAGTGGTGCATTACCTGTCGGGCTACCTGACCATGTACACCTTGCTGCTGGCGCAATGGGCGACCTTCATCGTGCTGTGCCTGGTGTTCCGCCTGCCCAAGGTGACGACACGGTTGATCCCGCGTTCGGTGCGCCACTGGCGCGCCTCCAACCTGGCGCGACGCCAGTTCCTCGAGCAGAACCTGCATCACACCCTGGGCAGCACCGGTGTGCTGATTTTTGTCAGCGAGGCCGAGCGGTACGTGGAGATCCTGGTGGATGACGGCATTTCCAGTCGCCTGGATGACAGCAACTGGGATGGGATCGTCAAGGCGTTTACCCAGCAGGTGAAGCAGGGGCAGACGCTGGCGGGGTTTGTGGCGTGCATCGAGGCCTGTGGCGAGTTGTTGAAGGTGCATGTGCCGGTGACGCAAACCCGCAATGAACTGCCCAATCGCCTGGTCGTACTCGAATAAAACTCAGTGCTGGGCAAAAAAATGTGGGAGGGGCGGTGCGACGGTTCGACTTGCCCCCGATAGCGGTGTGTCAGTCACCCGATTCATTGGCTGATCTACTGCTATCGGGGGCAAGCCCCCTCCCACATTGGGTTCTGTGGTGTTCCATCCAATGACCACTGATCAAATAACCCCGTGCCCTGAATCACTATCCCCCCTAAAATGCCCGGCATTCCCTGCCCGAGGTGTTTTTGTTCATGTCTGTCACTGCTCAACCGGATCATCATGCCCAGTTCATCGAACTGCTGAGCGAAAGCCTCGCGCAGAATGCCTTTATCAAGCTGGTGCTGGCCAAGTACGTCGGCGATGAAGCCGAGTTGCAACGGCTGATCATCAAGCCGGTAACGGTCAAGGAGCAGCCGTGCCTGTCCTTCGTCTACCGCTACAAGACCCGCGATATCACCAAGAACTTCCCGGTGGCCGAGGGGGTGGCAGCGATTGCCGAGTTGCTGCCGGCCCCGTTCAAGAACGCGCACCTGCTGTCGCTGACCGACGAAGCCCAGCTGGAATACAGCAAGAAGAACAAAAGCTCGCTGTTCAGAAGCAAGCCGCAGCAACTGCGCGAAGCGCCATCGGCTGAGCATAACCGCGAGAAAAACCGCTTCCTTGACCTGAGCCGGCCGTTCCTCGCCGACCTGGGGGTGACTGATGCCAGGCAGGCGCTGATCCCGTCGATGTCGCGCAAATGGAAGCAGATCAACAAGTTCATCGAAGTGTTCAGCCATGCGCTGACCTCGTCACCGCTGAAGCTGGACCAGCCGGTGCGCGTTGCCGACTTCGGCTCGGGCAAGGGCTACCTGACGTTCGCCATCCACGACTACCTGCGCAACACCCTCAAGGCCGAGGGCGAAGTGACCGGCGTTGAATTGCGCGAAGACATGGTGGCCCTGTGCAACACCGCCGCCGCCCGCCTTGAGCACCCTGGGCTGGTGTTCAAGTGTGGCGACGTGCGTAGCGTGGCCCCCAGCGAACTGGAGGTGATGATCGCCCTGCATGCCTGCGACATTGCCACCGACTACGCGATCCACACCGGCATCCGTTCCGGCGCGTCGATCATCATGTGCTCGCCGTGCTGCCACAAGCAGATCCGCCTGCAGATCCAGAGCCCGGTGCTGCTCAAGCCGATGCTGCAATACGGCCTGCACCTGGGCCAGCAGGCCGAAATGGTCACCGACAGTTTGCGGGCGTTGTTCCTCGAAGCCTGCGGTTATGAGACCAAGGTGTTCGAGTTCATCTCGTTGGAGCACACCAACAAGAACAAGATGATCCTGGCCGTAAAGCGCTCAGAGCCGCTGGACAACGCGCAGTTGCTGGAGAAGATCCAGCAACTCAAGGCGTTCTACCACATCACCGAACACTGCCTGGAAACCCTGCTGCGCGCGGAGGGTTACCTGGCCTGATCGGCCAATGCTACGGGCGCAGGTCGCACCGCCGTCTTGCGCCCCAGCATCACCGTCACGATCACCCCACACGCAAACAGCCAGGTTATCGGCTCGATGTGTTCACCAAAAAACAGCGCCGAAAACGCGATGGTGAAGAAGATCTGCAACAGCTGGATCTGGCTGACCCGCGCAATCCCGCCCATGGCCAACCCGGCGTACCAGGCAAAGAACCCCAGGAACTGCGAGAACAGCGACACATAGCCAAACGCCCACCACGCGCGCATCGAAATCGCGCCTTGATGCTGCGCCGCCAGGTACCACACCGGGCCGATCAGCACCGGCGTCGACAGCACCAGCGCCCAGCAGATCACCTGCCAGCCGCCCATTTCCTTGGCTAATCGACCGCCTTCGGCATACCCCAGGCCGCCCACCGCAATCGCACCGAGCATCAGCAAGTCACCGGCCTGGATGCTACCGGCGCCGGTAATCAGCGCGTAACTCAACACCAATCCACTGCCCAGCGCTGCGCAGGCCCAGAAGGCTTTCGATGGCCGCTCATGGGACAACCACGCCGCATACAGCGCCACGCACAGCGGTTGCAGGCCGTTGACCAATGCGCCGTGGGACGCCGGCAAGGTCTGCATGGCCCAGGCCGACAGCACCGGGAAACCGAGGATCACCCCCGCGATCACCAGGCACAGCCCGCGCACCTGGCGCCAGGTCGGCCAGCGTTCGCGGCGCCACAGCAACAGCGCCGCCGCCGGGATCGCCGCAAACAACGCTCGGCCCAGGCCGTTGAGCAACGGGTGGATTTCCTGCACCACGATGCGCGTGAAGGGCAGGGTCAGGCTGAAGATGATGACGCCCAGCAGGCCGAGGGCCATGCCGGTATTTTCGCGCGAACTCATGGGGCAACCAAAACGAGAGGGCTTCAAGGGAAGCCCATCTAGCCACATCCCCCGCCGGTTGCGGGCCTACAGCTGGGTGCGGATTTATCCGTACAGTTTTTCAGAAGAAGCGGGTGATGCTGACCTTGGCATCACGGCCCTTGGTGTAGGCGCGGTCGCCGCTCAGTGCCGGGCGGAAGTTGTTGTTGAACAGGTTGTCCACGGTGAAGTTCACCTCGGTGCCTTTCAGATAGGCCTGTTGGGGTTTCCATTTGGCGAACAGGCCCTGGGTGTTGTAGCGCTTGTTGCCGTACTGGTCGTAGAACAGATCCCCCACGCTACTGCCAGGGCCGCCGGAGTATTTATCACTGGGCAAACGTGTGGTTGCCCCGACGAACTGGCCCGTCCAGCCGACCTGGGCATCCCACGCCGGAATATTGGTGCCCACCACCAGCACCCATTTGGTCGGCGGAATATCGCGCGCGGCCACGTCCGGGCCCCACGGGTTGGTGTACGCACCTTCGTGGTCACCCTTGGCATAAGCGAACGATACCGAGCCGAACAGGTAGGTGGAGTTGTAGAACGATTCGAGCTCGAAGCCCTTGATGGTCAGCCCGCCGATGTTGCGGTAGTTGGACATGGCCCCCGGCGGGCAGGCGGTGGAGATGGTCCCGCCATTGATGGCCTGGTTCTGGCAGCCGACACCTGTGGCCTTGAAAATCTCGTCTTCGACTTTGTTGTGGAAGAAGGTGGTGCGCAGCTGCAGGTTGTCGTCATGAGCGATCAGGTTGTCGAAGCTGCTGACGCTGCCCACGCTGATCGAGGTGATGCGTTCCGGGTCGAGGTCGACGCTGGTGGCGGTGCGGTTGCCCAGGCCTTGAACTTCGTACTGCTCGTCGATCACCGGCGCACGCCAGGTCTTGCTCCAGTTGGCGAATAGCCCCAGGTTCGGGTTGACGGTCCAGAACACCGCCAGGCGCGGCGACCAGCCGGTGTAGGTGCGGTCGCTGTAATCGTGGCCGAAGGACGGGTCGGGATTGCTGTAGTACGGCGCATCGTTGGCTTCGCCACGGTTGCGGACATGGTCGTAGCGCATCGATGGCGTGATAGTGACGTCGCCCAGCGTGACGGCATCCTGTACGAAGAAACTGTTGGTATCGACCTTGCCATGGGGCATGAAGCCTGGCTGGAAATGCCCATAGTTATAGCGTGGGGTGTTGTACGTGGTACCCGGCATCCACATCTCGGTTTCGCGGATGTGCTTGCGGATTTGGCCGCCGACCGTGACGGCATGCTGCAAGGGACCTGTATCAAACAGGCTGACGTTGCGTATGTCGAGGTTCTTGTCGGTGTAGGCGGTGTCCATCTTGCGCCCGCCGGTGGCCAGTTGGAAAAACGCCGTGGCGTCGCGTTCGTCGGTCTGGTCGGTGTTGGACTGGGAGTACTTGACGGTCAGGTCCACCAGCGGGTTGTCCAGCGGGGTGTATTCATATTTGCCGGACCAGGTGGTGTCGACAGTGTCGCGGTGGGCCAGAAAACGCTTGAGTGCCGCTTCGTAGCCATAGCGGTCAATATTCGCCTGGGTGGGCGGCGTGGGATAGCTGGCGGCAGAAAACGGTGTCCAACGGTCGCTGTGTGAACGCGAGTAGGACAAGCCAACGGCGTGCTCTTCGGTGAAGTGGGCGTTGACCTTGAACAGCTTGCCGTCGACGTTCTGGGCGGAGTTCGGCAGGCGCTGGGGGTTGATCGGGTATTGGTTGTTCTCGTTGGGTAATTTGGCGGCCACCTTCATGTCGTCGCCGTCGCGTTGGGTCAGGTAAGCCAGGGCATCAAAGCGTCCGTCGTCGGTGCGACCATACACGGCGCTGCTGTAGACCTGCTCGTGGTCGTTGCTGGAGTAACCGTATTTGAGCATCGCACCGCTGTTGCGGCCGTCCTTGAGCAGGTCGGGGGCGTCCTTGGTGGTCATGTTGACCGTGCCGCCGAAACCGCCGTTGCCAGTGAATGGCGAGTTGGGGCCTTTCTCCACCTCAATGCTTTTGATCAGCTCGGGCTCGATGAATACGGTGCCTTGTTGATAGCGCTCAAAGCCGCTCTTGGTGGCGCCATCGACGGTCAGCGGCACGTCTTCGGCATCGCCAAAACCACGGATGTTGATGGTCTGGCCGCCAGGCTTCAGCGAACCGCCCTGGCTCACGCCGGGCAGGGTCTGCAGCAGGCTGGGGATGTTGTTGGACTGGTAGCGGTCGATGTCTTCCTGGCTCAGGGTCGAGCGGCCGACGGTGCTGGAGTCGACCTCGGTACCAGTGCCTATCACGCTCAAGGCGTCCAGTTGGATTGCGCCGCTGTTGGTGGTCTTGCCCTCATCGGGGCGCACGACATAAGTGCTGCCAACCTTGATCAGGGTGAACTCGCCGTTTTTCAGCAGGGTGCGAATCGCCACTTCCGGCGTAAAGTCGCCGTTGAGCGCGGGCGCCTGCACGTTCTTGAGCAGCTCTTCGTCGAACAGCAACTGGAGCTGAGCCTGCTGCGCCACCTGGCTCAGGGATGTGGCCAGCGCCTGGGCTGGCAGCGTGAATGCCTCGGCCTGGGCACTGAGGCTCAATACCAGGCAGCTGGCGATGAGGGTCGGTCGAAGAAACAGGTGCGAAGCGTGGCAAGGCGCGCGAAACATGAAATCCCCCGGTATGGCCAACTGGCCGAAAAGGTGTGCGTATCGAACTCAGACCGGAGGAAGACGGGGCAGCTGAAAAAATCCACACCTGCGAATGCAAAATATTCTCAAATAAGAATTCAGTGGGGTTATTTGCTCGGTTCGAACCTCACGATGCCGTCGGTCGACATCACCGTTTTAACCGGCAGCAAGGCGGGCAGGGCGTTGAGCAGGGCGTCTGGATCATTCACATCCAGATTGCCCGAGACTTTCAGATGCGCCACGGTGTTACTGACCTGCAGTGGCGCCTGGGGGCGATACAGGCTCAACTCATCGACCAGGCTGGCCAGCTCGCGGTTGCGAAACGCCAGGTGACCACTGCGCCAGTCGGCGACCTCTTCGGGGGCGAGGGTCTGCTGCTGCAATGTGCCCTTGGCGTAGCTGAAGATCGCACGTTGCCGGGCGCCCAGCAGGGTGATGGGGCTTTTCGCGTCCGGCTCGAAGGCGACCTGGCCATGGGCGACGCTGACCACCAGTTGCTGCTGGCTGCGGCGCACATCGAAGCCGGTACCGACCACGCGCACATTGGCCTCGCCGGCTTGCACGAACAGCGGCCGTTCCTGGTCGGCGGCCACTTCGATGTACAACTGGCCCTTGTCCAGATGCAGGATGCGCTGGTGCGCGGTGAAATCCACGCGTACGCGGGTGTTGGCATTCACATACAAGGTGCTGCCATCGGGCAGGTTGAGGGTGCGCATGCCTTTGGCATGGGCCGCGACCTGGGTGTGATACAGCTCGCGGGGCGCGCCGATAGGGGTAGCCAACACCGCGCACAGCAACGCGGCGGCCACGGCCAGGGCAGGGCGCCACACCGAGGGTTTGCGCTTGGGCAGCGCCATGGGTTTGTTCAGCTGCTGCAATTGGGCCAGGTCTGCCCATAGTTGCTCGAATTCGGCATAGGCGCGGGCATGGGCGGGCTCGGCCTGCCAGGCGGCAAAGGCTTTTCGCTCGGCACGCCCCACGCCATTGCGGTTGCGCGCAAACCAGCTGGCGGCTTGGGCATCGATGGCGTCGCTGTCTTCGATGTCCTGCACGTCAGTGTCGCTCAGGCGGTTCATTCTGGCTGCTCCGTGCCGGGTTCGTGTTGAAGGCGTCGCTTGCAATGCAGCAGGGCAAAAGCGATGTGCTTTTCCACCATGCTGGTCGAAATGCCCATGCGCTCGGCGATCTGCGCCTGGCTCAGGCCTTCGAAGCGGTGCAGCATAAGGGCTTCTCGCCTGCGGGGCGAGAGTTCGGCGAGGACTTCTTTCAACTGTTCCAGGCGTTGCAAGCGTTGCGCGGCGGCCATGGGGTCGTTTTGCTCGTCGGTGACAGGCTCCGCATCCATTTCGGCCTGATCAGAGTGGACGGTGTGCCGTACCTTCTGTTTGCGCCAGTGATCACGCAGCAGGTTGCGCGCCATCTGGAACAGAAACGCCCGTGGCTGCTCGACCTTGGCCCGGTCGCGGTAGTCCAGCCACTGTGTGAAGACATCCTGGGTCATGTCCGCCGCGTCGCTGGCGTTGTCCGTGCGTTTGCGCAGGAAATACAGGATGTCTGTATAAAACCCGCGAAAGGCATCGGCCGACAACGGGTCGGGCTTGGGACGAGACATGGATATCCTTCTTGACGAAGCACGACGTGGAAAAGTCGTGAATGATATCGAGAACTATTGTCATTTGTCATTCGGATAAATGACAGTTCACTGAGTCCATGGCTGGTAATCAGCCGGGTATGACCTTTAATCCTACAAGCAGGTGAACAAAATCCCACTTGATAAGGAGAGAGTCATGGCTGGATGGTATGAGTTGAGCAAAAGCGGCAACGGGCAGTTCCGTTTCGAGTTGAAGGCGGCGAACGCAGAAACCATTTTGACCAGCGAGCTTTACGTCACCCGCAACGCAGCCGAAAACGGTATTGCTTCCGTGCAGACCAACAGCCCGCATGACGAGCGCTATGAGAAAAAAGTGGCCAGCAATGGCCAGCCGTTTTTTAACCTCAAGGCTGCCAATCACCAAGTGATTGGTACCAGCGAGCAGTATTCCTCGACAGCGGCACGGGACAATGGCATTGCAAGCGTAAAGGCCAATGGCCCGACGACCACGATCAAAGACAAGACTTGAAAGTGTCGCAAAAACCAAAGTGCCCCGGCTCGCAAGAACCGGGGCGTTTTTTCAGGCGACGTCCAGCAGCGCCTTCAATTGATTGCGTGCTGTTTCAGCCAATGGGAACACCGGCAACCGTGGATCACCCGCTTCCAGCCCGGTCAACCGCAGCCCGGCCTTGATTGTCGCCGGTAACCCGCCCTTGAGGATGAACTCCAGCAATGGCAACTGGCGGTAAAACAGCGCCTGGGCCTGGGTCAGATCATTGCTCAATACCGCATCGTACAAGTCCAGGTTGAGCTGTGGGATCAGGTTCGGCGCCGCCGTACACCAACCCTTGGCGCCCGCCACGAAGGCCTCCAGCGCCAGCGGGTTGCAGCCGTTGTAGAACGGCACGTCGCTGTGGCGATGCAACTGGTGCATGCGCTGGATATCCCCGGTGCTCTCCTTGACCATGGTCACGTTGGCCACTTGCTTGATGATGCGCAGGATCAAGTCCACCGACATGTCCGTGCCACTGGTGGCCGGGTTGTTGTAGAGCATGATCGGCACGCCGATGCTGTCGCCGATCGCGGCGTAGTGGGCGAGGATTTCCGCTTCGCTGAGCTTCCAGTAAGACGCCGGCAGCACCATCACCGCATCGGCGCCATTGGCCTCGGCGTAGCGCGCGCGGCGCACGGCCTTGGCGGTGGTCAGGTCGGACACGCTGACGATGGTCGGTACGCGCCGGGCAATCTTGGCCAGGCTGTAGGCGCTGACTTCATCCCACTCGGCATCACTCAAGTAGGCGCCTTCGCCGGTGCTGCCCAACGGCGCGATGGCGTGTACGCCGCTGGCGATCAGGCGGTCGATGGAACGGCCCAGGGCGTCGAGGTCGATGCGTTGGCCGTCGGCGCTGAACGGGGTGATGGTGTAGCCGATGATGCCGTGGATGGTTGGGCTGGACATGGAAAGTCTCCGGTCGAAAAAGGGCAGATCAGTTCAGGCAATCGGCGTGTTGGCGCAGGTTCTGCCGTGCGTAGTAGTTGAACGCGGCGCCATGGCGCTTGGGCCGGGAAATCCAGGCATGGGCCTCGCGACCCAGCGCCGGCAGGATCGGCTTGATGGTGCCGGCCGCCATCGCCAGCAACTGCAACTTGGCCGCGCGCTCGATCAACTGCGCGATCACACAGGCTTCCTCGATGCTCGCCCCGGTGGACAACTGGCCGTGGTGCGAGAGCAGGATCGCGCGTTTGTCACCCAAAGCCGTGGTGATGATTTCACCTTCTTCGTTGCCCACCGGCACACCCGGCCAGGTCTCCAGGAACGCGCAGTCTTCGTATAGCGGGCAGAGATCCATATGGGACACCTGCAACGGGACTTCCAGCATCGACAGCGCGGCGATGTGCGTGGGGTGCGTGTGGATGATGCAGTTCACATCCGGCCGCCCACGGTACACCCAGCTGTGAAAACGGTTGGCCGGGTTGGGAATGCCGTGGCCTTCCAGCACCTCAAGATCCTCGTTCACCAGCAACAGGTTGCTGGCGGTGATCTCGTCAAACCCCAGGCCCAGTTGCTGGGTGTAATAGGTGCCCTGTTCCGGCCCGCGCGCGGTGATCTGCCCGGCCAGGCCGGAGTCGTGGCCGTTCTCGAACAGGATGCGACACGTGAGCGCCAGCTTTTGCCGGTCGGTCCACGTATTATCCGCCAGGGTGTTTTGCATCTGGGTCAGCGCTTGCTTGACCAGTTGGTCTTTCGGGAGTGCTAATGTCTTGGCCATATCGGTGTCCTTTGGAGGGTTCAATGGACGTCGGATTTGCTGTCTCCCGCTGCTCGCAAGGTCGTTGGGTGAAGGCAAATGACACTAAAGATGCTATATGACACTTTGTGTCATTGGCAAGCACAGCTCATCGCTTACTGCATGGATTAACCGCAGCGCATGTCTATCCGTTTGAAATTATTGAGAAAAAAACTTGGCGTCACCCTGGAGGCCCTGGCCGAAAAGTCCGGGATGACCAAAAGTTATCTGTCCAAGGTCGAGCGCGGGCTCAACACGCCATCGATTGCCGCCGCGCTGAAACTGGCCAAGGCATTGAACGTCAAGGTCGAGGAACTGTTCAGCGAAGACAGCGTCAGCCTGGACAGCTACAGCCTGGTGCGCAACCATGAGCGGCCCGACACCTCGCCCGGTTATGCGGTGCTGGCCCATCAGGTCAGTGAACGCAGCCTGCTGCCGTTCATCATCTACCCGCCGGCGGAGTTCACCGACAAGACCTTCAAGGAGCATCTGGGCGAAGAGTTTCTGTTCGTGCATGAAGGCCAGGTGGAGGTGGACTTCATGAGTGAACGGGTGATCCTGGAGCGGGGCGATGCATTGCACTTCAATGCGCAGAAGCCCCATCGGTTGCGTTCGGTGGGGCCGGTGCAGGCGCAGCTATTGGTGGTGGTGCACAGCGGCCAAGAGTGATCAGCGTTCGACAGGAACTGACAGCGCCGGATTACCCAATGGATGGGTACGCGCCGCAAAGAACTTCAGCGCCACTCCAGCCCCGTCGAACAATTGCGAATACCGCCGCTTCTGCTGACGAATAAACCCATCGCTGCGTCCCGACACCGAGATTGCCAGGGTTGTCACATCGGCCTGGCGAATCGCATCCACCAAGTGCTGATCCTGCGCCCCCAGCTCGTGGCCAAAGATGCACAGCGCGCCCTGGTGGTTCAGCAGTTGCTCATAACAGAACGACAGGTAATCCGAGCTGCGGATGGTCTTGAGCTTCTCTTGCACCTTGCCCTCGCTGACGAACAGCGGCACATCGTCCAGGGTCTTGATGGTGTTGTTGATCGCAAAACTGCTGAGCAAGGTGCTGTCGGTGGTCGGCAGTTTGCGCGCGGTGCCGTCGAGGTTGCGCACCAGGTGCAGGCCGCCGTGCAGGTACAAAATACGCGTGGCGTCGGTACGGGTGTTGCGCAGGTCGAAGCTGGCGTCGGCGCTGCGGAACAGATCGTCGATGCCCGGCGCGTGCAGGGTCGCCCAGTAGTTGAGCAAGTCGTAGTTGCTGGTGAACACCGTCGCGTAGTGCTGCAACTCCGTGTTGAGGGTCGCCAGCGTCGACGGTTGCACCAGGCGCCAGGGGATATGCACGGCGTGGATGGTATTGATCAACGCTTCCTTGATCGCGTAATAGCGGTTGCGCGGTGCCGCCGAACTGACGGCCAGGGCCTTGTTGACCCGGCTGGTGGTCTTCAACGCGCCCAGGGCCTGCTCGAAGCTGCGGGTTTGCAGGGCATCGAACACGCTGAGTTCGGATTGGCCGAGGGGTTTTTCTTCGACGGTGCGAGCGTTTTCGAACAGCGAGTCGTAGGCAAAGTCTTCCCAAATCGTGCGGCTGGCGCCGTTGCCGATCAGAATCCCGCTGAAGTCGAGGCTCGCGCGCAGTGCGCTCCAGTCTTCAAGGTGGGCGTCTATATCCTGGAAATCCTTCATCGGGGCGGGTCTACTCGAAATCGGCTGGACGGTGACTTTATCACGAGCGAGCGTTGATCCTGATCAAGATGCAGAACGCGTCATCGGTTGATTCTGTAGGCATAAAGCCTCTGAGGATTGACCATGAGCAGCACCTTCTTCATCCCCGCCGTCAACATCATGGGCACCGACTGCCTCGACGAAGCCATGATCGCCATCCGCAACTATGGTTTTCGCAAGGCCTTGATCGTCACCGATGCCGGTCTGGCCAAGGCCGGCGTAGCCAGCATGATCGCCGAGAAACTGGCGATGCAGGACATCGATTCGGTGATCTACGACGGCGCCAAGCCCAACCCCAATGTGGACAACGTCGAGAAAGGCCTGGCGCTGTTGCAGCAGAGCGCCTGCGATTTCGTGGTGTCCCTGGGCGGCGGCTCGCCCCACGACTGCGCCAAGGGTATTGCGCTGTGCGCCACCAACGGCGGGCATATCGGCGACTACGAAGGCGTTGACCAATCGAGCAAACCGCAACTGCCGCTGGTGGCCATCAACACCACCGCCGGCACCGCCAGCGAGATGACCCGCTTCTGCATCATCACCGACGAAAGCCGCCACGTGAAAATGGCCATTGTCGACCGCAACGTCACGCCGCTGCTGTCGGTCAACGACCCGGCGCTGATGGTCGGCATGCCCAAGGGCCTCACCGCCGCCACCGGCATGGACGCGTTGACCCACGCCATCGAAGCCTACGTGTCCACCGCCGCCACACCGATCACCGACGCCTGTGCGATCAAGGCCATCGAACTGATCAGCGCCAACCTGCGCCTGGCTGTTCGCGACGGCACCGACAAGGCCGCACGGGAAAACATGGCCTACGCGCAGTTCCTCGCCGGCATGGCGTTCAACAATGCATCCCTGGGTTTCGTACATGCCATGGCCCACCAATTGGGCGGTTTCTACGACCTGCCCCACGGCGTGTGCAACGCGGTGTTGTTGCCCCACGTACAAAGCTTCAACGCCAGCGTCAGCGCCAAACGCCTGAGCGACGTAGGCCGAGCGTTGGGTGCGGACATCAAGGGCATCACCGATGAAGAGGGCGCCCAGGCCGCCATCGCCGCGATTCGCAGCCTGGCCCACGACGTCGAAATCCCGGCGGGGTTGCGCGAACTCGGCGCCAAACTGCAGGACATTCCACTGCTGGCGACCAACGCGTTGAAGGATGCATGCGGCCTCACCAACCCACGCCGCGCGGACCAGCGGCAGATCGAGGAGATCTTTCGCAGCGCGTTTTAATCCATCCGACAACGGGCGACGCATATCGATGCGGCGCCCGCCAACACCACACATAAAACCGCCAACGGCCAGGCCTGTTGACTCACCAGCAGGCTCGCCACGCCGCCGATCAACGCGGCCATCAACTGATGCATGAAGCCGCTCAACGCCATGGCGTAGGAGCCGCTCACCGGTGAGGCATCGTTGGCCAGGGACAAACTGATCGGGTAACTCATCGCTTGCCCCAGCACCGCCACGCAGTAAGGCAGCCACAGCAAGACAGCGATTCCGCCAGCAAACACACTGCTCAGCAACATCACAGCCGTTCCCGTTAGAACCAGGGTCATGCCCCAACCCATCATTTTCAGCCGCCCCGTGCGAGCGACGAAGCGATTGACCATTAATGCCCCCGCCAGATACGCCACGCTGATTGGCCAACCCAGCCAGCCATATTGCGCCGCGCTCCACTCGAAACGCCCTTGCAGAATCAACGGTGCACAGGTGTTGAAGGCGATGATCACCCCATAACCCAGGCCACCGACCAACGCCGCGTGCAGAAACGGCGGATGCTGCATGATCATGGCGTAGATACGCCAGGCAGATGCCGATGTATCGACCTTTACCCGTGCAGGGAATATCACCCGGTTCAACACCAGCATCAAACCGACTGCGCCAATCGCCAATCCGTAGAAGATCGCCTCCCAGCCGAAGACCACCTGCAACAACGACCCAACGAATTGACCGATGCCCAAAGCAATCACGAAAGTCATGCCCAGCCATGTCAACGCTTTTGCCAGCAATGCACCGCTGAAGCTGTCACGCACCAACACCCGCGCCATCACCGAAACACCGCCTGCCCCCAACCCTTGAACCAGCCGCAACGCCAAGAAGACTTCAACGCTGAACGCCGAGGGAATCGCCGCACTCGCTAGCGCATACACGCAGAGCGCCGCCAACAGCACCGGCTTACGCCCAAAGCGTTCGCCCAGGCTGCCCCACAGCAACATCGGCAATGCCATGCCGACCAAGTAGATCGCCAGCGCCAGCGCGACGTGGTCTTCGGCGGCGGGGAGTGCATGTGCAATCGTGGGGACGGCGGGCAGGTAGCTGCTGATGCCGACTTGGGCGAGGAAGGCGGCACTGCAGGCTATGACAAGGGTGGTGGTATTTTTCAAGACGAGGAAACCGCCAGCGTGAGTTCTGAACAAATCGTCGGAAGTCGGGTTATATGAATCGTGCCGTTTGAAACTCTTCATTTTTGAAGCGTGTGTAATTCAGCGAGCACGTTTATTTTCTTCTATCAGACTCAGGAGCCTTGAGCAAAATAAACGTATTGTTTCATGGGTCATATCTTGCAACGATTAAGGTTTGATCGTCTAGCGTTTGAAAATTAGGGCGGATGAAGCCTTTTCCTTTCTCCCCAAAAGCCGACAGAGCATGCGAGTCGTCCAGATATAAAAATAGACCATAGCGGGATTTAAGGTAGATCAAACCGTCAATATCCGCCTTTCCACCCATGCTGTAGATGCCATCGGCTACGTAGGCGACTTTCTTGTGTTTCTTACATGATTCTTCAATGAAGTCTATGTCATTATGCGGCGCTGTTATTACTTCTGTTTCATCCGCGCACGAGGCCTTCATATAGTTCATTGAATAGTGAGAATGTCTGTCGAATATCATCGTAGGGGGGACGTTTTTGGTAAACGCTCCGCTGGCAAGTAAGGGCAGTAATCCAGCGCTGGCCGCGCTGCAAGATAAGGTGCTCAGACAGATTGAGTCGAAAAGCGTTGAAAGCGCTGTTTCATATTGTTCGAGCATGTCCAGCTTGCATCTATTTTTTGAGTTCGCTACTCGCAGGGTCTTGGCTTTGAGTATCCCTTCGATAGCGCCATCCAGTATTTGCTGGTTGTAATCAAGTCCGAGGTAGGAGGTGGTGCAGAAATGTTGAAGTTCACGGCCGTATTGGTCGACAAAGCAGTTGTTGCTTTTGATGATTGCATTAAGTTCACAGGTTAGTCCTTCTTTGGCCGATTCCCAGTCTTGGTTGGAGGTTTGAATGATTTTTTATAGTTTGAGAATTTGTTGGTTGACCTGGAGCTTTCCATTTTTCTGTCCTTGGCGATGGAGAGAAATAACACTAATGGGAATTTTTTTGAAGGTTAAGTCAGGACTTTCTTTTTGAGGTGACAGTCGGCGGATATTTTGATGTGTGTAACTTCCTACAATTTTCATTGGCGTGTATTCATCTGCACTGAATGGGTAACGAGATCAAGGCGTTTTTTATCGTGGTGTTTCGAGCTATACCCAGAGGCGTCGTACGATTTGATGAAGTCACCTGTCACCATATTGAGTAAGGTGGTAGTGCAAGGGCCTAATGTGACGATAGCCTCCGAAGACCTGTCTCTCAGGTAGTCAAAACCAGCGGGATGAAGGGAGTAGTGGATGAGAGTTCTGTTATTCGGTGCCACCGGCATGGTCGGCCAGGGCGTGCTGCGGGAGTGCCTGCTGGCCGCCGACGTGCAGGAAGTGGTCGCCGTCGGTCGCACGCCCCTGACCCAGGAACACGGCAAGCTGCACCAGGTGTTGCACAGCGACATGCTGGATTTCCAACCCCTGGAAAACCTGCTGCAAGGCTTTGATGCGTGTTTCTTCTGCCTCGGCGTTTCATCGGCGGGCATGAATGAAGCCAGGTACACCCACCTCACCTACGACCTCACCCTGGTCGCCGCCAGCACCCTGGCGCGGCTCAACCCGCAGATGACCTTTATCTATGTGTCCGGCGCCGGTACCGACAGTTCCGAGGCGGGCAAGTCGATGTGGGCACGGGTCAAGGGCAAGACCGAGAACGCTTTGCTGCGCCTGCCGTTCAAGGCGGTGTATGTGTTTCGGCCGGGGGTGATCCAGCCGCTGCATGGCGTGCGCTCGAAGACGCCGTTGTATCAGTGGTTTTATTCCGTGCTTGGGCCGTTGCTGTCGTTTGTACGGCGGCTGAAACCGGGTTGGGTGGTGAGTACCGAGACGGTGGGCCGGGCCATGTTGCAGGTGGCCAGCCACGGCGCGCCGCAGCCGGTGGTGGAACAGGCCGGGATCAACCGGCTGGCCAGCGAGCGTCGCTGATGCTGCACAAGAGTCTGGTGCGTCGGCTGGACCTGATCACGCTGCAGTTGTTCGTCGCGGTGTTCGAGGAAGGCACGCTGACCCGTGCCGCCAACCGCGAAGCCATCGCCGTGTCCGCCGCCAGCAAGCGCTTGATGGAACTGGAGCAGGTGCTGGGCGTGAGCCTGTTCGTGCGGCGGGCCAAGGGCATGGACCTGACGGCCGCCGGTGAAACCCTGCTGCACCATGCGCGGCAGATGCTGTTCAACGTCGAGAAGATGGGCCTGGAACTGGGCGAACACAGCCATGGCGTGCGCGGCTATGTGCGGATGTTGGCCAATCTGTCGGCGATCATTGAGTTCCTGCCGGAAGACCTGCGGGACTTTTCCGAACTGCACCCCGCAGTCAAAACCGATCTGGAAGAACGCCCCAGCAAAGGCGTGGTGCAGGGCGTACTGGATGGCGTCGCGGACCTGGGGATCTGCTCCAGTGACACCGACACCAAAGGCCTGCCCAGCGTGACCTATCGCCACGACAAACTGGTGGTGCTGATGCCGAAGGATCATCCACTGGCGAGCCGCGAAAGCCTGGCCTTCGCCGAAACCCTCGACAGCGACTACGTCGGCCTGCACGCCGCCAGCTCCATCAATATGCGCACCCACGCGGCTGCACGCGAGGCGGGCAAGCTGCTGCGCCTGCGCATTCACGTGCCGGGGTTTGATGCGATGTGCCGGATGGTGCAGGCCAATATGGGCATCGGCATCCTGCCGCAGAAAGCCTATGAATTATTTGGTCGCGCACTGGGTTTGCATGCCGTACCACTGACGGACGATTGGTCGGATCGCAGCCTGATCCTGGTGGTGCGCGATGAAACCCAACTGTCACCGGTCAGTCGACTGTTGTTCGATTATTTGAGCGTTCGCGTTTAGCGAACGATGTTTGCCAACTGACGGTTGGATTTCTCCTGCATCGGCCCTCTAGTCTTGGCCGCACATTCCAAGAATAAGAGGTACACCCCATGACGGCTCCCCTGAGCGGTATCAAGGTGATCGAGATCGGCACCCTGATTGCCGCGCCGTTCGCCGCCCGGCTGATGGCCGAGTTTGGCGCCGAGGTGATCAAGATCGAAGCCATGGGCCAGGGCGACCCACTTCGCAAATGGCGAAAGCTGCACGAAGGCACGTCGCTGTGGTGGTACCTGCAATCGCGCAACAAGAAGTCCCTGGCGCTGGACCTCAAGTCCCCGGAAGGCCTGGACCTGATCAAGCAATTGCTCGGCGACGCCGACGTGCTCATCGAAAACCTGCGCCCCGGCGGCCTGGAAAAGCTCGGCCTCGGCTGGGACGTGCTGCACGCTCTCAACCCGAAGCTGACCCTGGTGCGTATCTCCGGCTATGGCCAGACCGGCCCGTATCGCGACCGTCCGGGTTTCGGCGCCATCGGCGAAGCCATGGGCGGCATCCGCTACACCACCGGCAACCCGGACTCGCCACCGGCGCGGGTCGGCGTGAGCCTGGGGGATTCGTTGGCTTCACTGCACGGCGTGATCGGCGCGCTGATGTCGCTGCTGCGGGTCAAGACCGGCCAGGGCGATGGGCAGATTGTCGATGTGTCCCTGGCCGAAAGCGTGTTCAACCTGATGGAAAGCCTGGTGCCGGAATACGACATGCTCGGCCATGTGCGTGAACGCAGCGGCGGCGCCTTGCCGGGCATTGCGCCGTCCAACACCTACCTGACCGCCGACGGGGCCTACGTGGTGATCGCCGGCAACAGTGACCCGATCTACAAGCGCCTGATGCACACCATCGGCCGCGCCGACCTGGCCGAAGCGCCCGAGTTCGCCCACAACGATGGCCGCGCCGCCAAGAGCGGTTTGCTCGACGCCGCGATTACCCACTGGACCAGCAACCTGCCCATCGAGCAGGTGCTCAGCGCCCTGGAAGCCGCCGAAGTGCCGGCCGGACGCATCTACTCCGTGGCGGATATCGTCAGCGACCCGCATTACCAGGCGCGTGAGATGTTGCTCAATGCCGAGCTGCCCGGCGGTGTATCGGTGAAGATGCCGGGCATCGTACCCAAACTGTCGGAAACCCCCGGCGGCGTGAACTGGCAAGGCCCGACCCTGGGCCAGCACACCGACGAAATTCTTGGCAGCCTGGGCCTGGCCGGTGCCGATATCCAACGCCTGAAAACCTCGGGAGTGGTGCAATGATTTCAGACTATTGCGACCCGCTGATCGTGCAGGAAGTCTCCCCGCGCGATGGCCTGCAAATCGAGCCGACCTGGGTCGAAACAGCGGACAAGATCGCCTTGATCGATCAGCTTTCCCTCGCCGGTTTCTCACGGATCGAAGCCGGTTCATTCGTGTCGCCCAAGGCCATCCCGGCGTTGCGTGATGGCGAGCAGGTGTTCCAGGGCATCGACCGTAAACCGGGTGTGATCTACGTGGCGCTGATCCCCAACCTCAAGGGCGCGCAGCGCGCCATCGAGTCCCGTGCCGATGAATTGAACCTGGTGATGTCCGCCAGCCAGACCCACAACCTGGCCAATATGCGTATGCGTTGTGAAGCGTCGTTGGCGGCGTTTGGCGATATCACGCGCTTTGCCGCCGACCATCCGGTAAGGCTCAACGGCAGCATCGCCACCACCTTCGGTTGCCCGTTCGAGGGCAGGATCGATGAAGACCGCGTGCTGCGCATCGTTGACGCTTATCTCCAATTGGGCATCCAGGGCATCAGCCTGGCCGACACCACGGGCATGGCCAATCCGCGTCAGGTCGAACGCCTGGTCAAGCGCGTGTTGCAGCGCGTATCCGCCCGTGACCTGACCCTGCATTTCCACAACACTCGCGGTCTGGGTTTGTGCAATGTGCTGGCCGCTTATGAGGCCGGTGCCCGTCGCTTTGACGCGGCGCTCGGCGGCTTGGGCGGCTGCCCGTTTGCGCCGGGGGCGTCGGGCAATATCTGCACCGAAGACCTGGTGAACCTGTGCGACGAAGTCGGGATTCACACCGGGATCGATCTGCCGCACCTGCTGCACATGTCCCGCCGCTTGCCGGCCCTGCTGGGCCACGACCTGCCCGGCCAGGTCGCCAAGGCCGGGCGCAACGGCGACCTGCATGCGCCGCCGGCCTACATCGCCATGCTGTAACGCCGTACCAGACAACAAAAACAATCGGGCGCCGCTGAGCAGCCCGCTGGAGAGAAACCATGAGCACTCATACGTTGCAGGCCGGCGCGCGCCCGGCCGCAGAAATCAATGCCGAAAAAGCCCTGGTCAGCAAGGTCGCCTGGCGCCTGATGCCGCTGATCATGGTGTGCTACCTGTTCGCGTTTTTTGACCGGATCAACATCAGCTTCGCCAAGTTCCAGCTGCAAGCCGACCTGAGCCTGAGCGACACCGCCTATGGCCTGGGGGCCGGGCTGTTCGTGGTGGGTTATGTGATCTTCGAAGTGCCGAGCAACATGATGCTGTACAAGGTCGGCGCCCGGCGCTGGATTGCGCGGATCATGATGTCGTGGGGGCTGGCGACGGCGGCCATGGTGTTTGTCACGGCCGAGTGGCAGTTCTACGGCCTGCGCTTCATCATCGGCGCGATGGAGGCGGGTTTTGCGCCAGGCGTGCTATATTACCTGACCTTATGGTTCCCGCAGCACTTCCGTGGGCGTATCACGTCGATGTTGTTCCTGGCCTCGGCGTTTGCCGGTCTGGTCGGTGCACCGTTCTCCGGCCTGGTGTTGGAACACCTCGACGGCGTGTTGCAAATGCGCGGCTGGCACTGGCTGTTCCTGCTCGGCGGCTTGCCTTGCATTGGCCTGGGTTTGCTGGTGCTGACGTTGCTCAAGGATCGCATCGAAGACGCCCATTGGCTGACGCCGGCGGAGAAGACGTTGCTGGCAAGCCGTATCGCCAAGCACGAGCCGAACCAGCACGGCGGTTCGCTGCTGTCGGCGATCCGCATCCCCGGGTTCCTGATGCTCGGTTTTATCTACTTCCTGATTCAGGTGGCGTCCTACGGCCTCAACTTCTGGGCGCCGCAATTGATCCGCAGCGCCGGCACCCAGAGCCCGGTGATGATCGGCCTGCTCACGGCGATTCCTTATGTGTGCGGCGCCATCAGCATGGTGGTAATCGGGCGGCTGTCGGATGCCACCGGCGAGCGGCGCAAGTTTGTCTGCGGCCTGGTGGTGCTGGGGGCGATAGGCTTTTTCAGTGCCGGGATTTTTGCCGACCACACCACCTTCCTGATCATCGCCCTGGGCATGTTGGGCGCGGGTATCATCGCCTCGATCCCGACCTTCTGGACCCTGCCACCCAAGTTGCTGGCCGGCGCCGGTGCAGGCGCGGCGGGAGGCATTGCGGTGATCAATACCCTCGGGCAGTTCGGCGGCATTGTCAGCCCGGTGATGGTGGGGCGGATCAAGGACCTCACCGGCAGCACCACCCCGGCGCTTTACGTGATCGGTGTGTGCGCGCTGTTGGCGGCGGCGCTGTTGCTGTGGGGGCTGCCGCAGAAGTTGCGCACCCTCGATAAAGGCTGATCGGCCCATTGAGGGCGAACACTGCAACGGTGGCAAGCCCGCCTGATTCGGTGATGACCGTTCGTCGCACTGACAAGTTTTTTCTAAACCTTTACCGCCCTCAAAATTCGAAATGAGGGCGGGGTGTATTCCCCGCCCCTATTTTTGCCCTGGAGGAACCCATCATGAGCCGCATGGCTATCCGGTTACGCACCGCCAGTTTCGCGATGCTGCTGGGCCTCGGCGCCAGCAATGCTTTCGCCCAGTCGCCTGCTGAATTCATCGAGCAGGCTTCGGCCAAAGGCATGGCCGATATCGAAACCAGCCGCATGGCCCACGCCAAGACCTCGTCCCAGGAAATCAAGGACTACACCATCGAGGTGATCAACGAGCGCACCCTGGCCAACCAGCACCTGGCGGCCATCGCCAAGAAGCTCGACCTGCCCGTGGCACCGCGCGAAAAGATTGTCGATAAAGCCGAAACCCTGATGCCCGAACTCAAGGACGGCGACTCCTTCGATGCGGCCTACACTGCGCAGCAAGTGAAGGAAAACGAAGACGCCATCGCCCTGTTCAAGCAGGAAGGTGCGGCGTCGGATGTGCCGGAAATCAAAGCCCTGGTCGATGAGACGCTGCCCAAGCTGGAGGAGCGTCTGCAAAAAGCCCGTGAATTGGCGTCGACCTATGGCAAAGGTCATCAAGGCGACGGTTGAGCCTGTCTCCTGAACTGAAAAAACGGCGGCTGGATCTTCTCCAACCGCCGTTTTTTCATGCCTGGTTCAAATCGGTCTTGGTCGCTGCCGCATCGTCGGCGGCATGACCACAACTGCTGTTCAGGCTTACCGTGCCGGCGTTGCCGATGCTGCGATATTCCTGGCGCAGTTTTTCCAGTTCCTTGCGATCCAGCCCATCCAGGCTAAGTACCGCATTCTGTGCATCCTTGGACACACGCAGTAGCTCGTCGATCTTGATATGCAGGATGTCGTTATCGCGGTTCTGCGTGTTCTGGATCAGGAACACCATCAAGAAGGTGATGATGGTGGTCGAGGTATTGATGATCAGTTGCCAGGTGTCGTTGTAGTGGAAATACGGCCCGCTCAAGCTCCACGCCAGGATCAGCGCCACTGCCGCGTAGAACGTGCGCGGGCTGCCGGCCCAGCGGGACAGGGATTGGGAGACTGCGGAGAATTTCATGACCGTTTTCCTTGGAAGGGTGATGAAGTTATGGACCGCAGGGAATCTTTGAAATTTCTTTTTACATTTGACCGACGCTTCTTAAAACGCCAATTCGACCTGGCCAGTACCTTCAAGCGCGAGCAAATATTGCTTGGCTTTCAACCCTCCGGCAAACCCGGTCAAGCCGCCCGACGCGCCAATGACCCGATGGCACGGCGCAATGATCGAAATCGGGTTACGTCCATTGGCCGCGCCCACTGCGCGAACGGCTTTAGGGTTACCGATCTGCTGGGCAATTTGGCTGTAGCTGCGGGTTTCGCCAAAGGGAATGGTGAGCAGCGCCTGCCAGACCTGCTTCTGAAAATCGGTGCCGGTAAAGTCCAGCTCAAGTTCGAACTGGTTACGGTTGCCGGCAAAGTACTCGTGCAACTGGCGTTCGGTCTCCAGCAACACCGGGCTGTCATTGGCCTCGTGCAGTTCACCCAGGCGCACGCGGTTGGCGCGTTCTTCTGCCCAGAGGATGGCGCTGAGTTTGCCAGCACGCGCCACGAGGGTGAGTACGCCGACAGGCGAAGGCATGAGCTTGTATTCGTAGGACATGAGCGGGCTCCTGGGTAGGCGGGGTAGCGTTGAATCTAGACCACGCCGCCCAACTGGAAACTACGTTTCTTGCGATTGAATTCGGTTTGTTCAGTGGTCCTGCTGTAACACTTTAAGTGCCGCTGAAGCCAGAAAGCCGGAACGGCTTTTTTCTTCCGGGTGGTGCAGCACATATTCATCGATGCGGTTCAGCAGATAACCGGGCAGCGTGATGTTCAGCTTCTGCGCCTTGCCCAGGTACTTGGTGACATCAATGTCCACCACCGCCCAGGTGCAACCTGCATATTGAGGGTTGGTGGCGTGCAAGGTGACCTTTTGCGCGCTGGGAATCGGTGAACCGTCTTCCGCCAGGATCTCGAAGTGTCCTTCAATGGCTTCGCGGGCCATGGCCATGGCGTCGTCCAGGTCATCGCCGGCGGAGTAGCAGCCGGGAATATCCGGGACTTCCACGCCCCAGGCGTGGTCGTCGTCGCCGGTTGAAATTGCAATCGGGTAAAGCATGTCTGTTGTCCTCCACGGACGGTTAACTCAGCAGAGCCTGTTTCAAAATGCTCTTGGCGGTCTTGTCCAACAGGTCCTTCTTTGGATGGGGAATCGTCACCAGCCCCGGTTTTGTCGGGTGCTTGAAGTGGTGATGGCTGCCTCTGATGCGTACCAGATACCAACCGTCCGCAACGATGTGACCTATCAAATATCGGCTATCCACAACACCTCCTTGTGGTGTGTGATGGTGGTGACTATAACCACTGAAATGAAATTATCAACACTCTACCTACCAGTGGTCGATGACCGGCGTTTTGGCAGGTGGTCAAGAGAGTGTATGAGCGCGGCGGAATGGCGCCGCAAGGAGGTATTGCGAGGTTTTGCAGCGGCGTTACAAGGCCTTTAGCGTCTGTGCAATGACTGCGAGAAACGCATCAACCAGTAGACTTTTTGATTCTGTCCGGGTCAGTACCAACAGCTGCGCACACGCATCCGCTTCCACCAACGGCCTGTACGTCACGCCTTTATTCATCAGGCTCTGCGTACACGCCGGCACCAACGCCACGCCTTGTCCGGCGGCCACCAGCGCAATGATCGAGGTGATCTGCCGCCCGGTCGGGCCTGGGCGTAGCGGCTGGCCGTGGTGCCGGTAAAGCTGTTCGATGGACTGGTTGAGCCCCGAGCCATAATCCGCTGGAAACAGAATCAACGGGTAGGCACAGAGCTGCGCCAGGCTGACGTTAGAAAGGCTGGCCAGCGGGCTGTCGCTGGACACAGCGGCCACCAGGCGTTCTTCACCCAGGGACAGCGCTTGCACCGCTTCGCCTTGGGGCAACAGGCGACTCAGGCCGATATCCAGCCGCCCATCTGCCACCTGCGCACCCAGGCTGCCCGAGGCGCATTCCACCAGGGTCAATTGCACATCGGGAAAGCGTTGGGCAAACGCCTGGATCGCCTGGCTGAACAGGTCCGACAGTGCGATCGAGCTGACATAGCCTAACGCCAGTTGCCCGGCCGTACCTGCCGCGAGTTTGCCGGCGATCACCTGTGCCAATTCCACCTGCTCCAGTACGCCGCGTGCATAGGGCAGGAATGAGCGGCCTTGCGCGGTGAGGGTGACCGTGCGGCTGGTGCGGTCGAACAGCTTGAAGCCCAGCTCGGTTTCCAGCGCCGAGATCTGTCGCGTCAGCGGCGGTTGCGCCAGGTGCAGGCGAATGGCTGCGCGGCCGAAGTGCAATTCTTCGGCGACGGTCAGAAAGTAACGCAGCTTGCGTAGGTCGAGCATCCTGGTCCTTGGGTATCGATCGGTCCGAAATCGGTATTGGTTCAAGACCTGCCGGCCATTCTATAAAGACCTCACAAAATAAAACGAGAGGTTTCATGAAACCGCGCCTGCATTGTGCCCGTCTTGCCCTGTTCCTGTGTGGCTGCGCGGCGTTCCTCAACCTGTATGCCACACAGAGCATTCTCCAGACATTTGCTACGCAGTTTCACATCAGCGCCAAGGCGGCGGGGTGGAGCATCACCGTGACGACGCTTGTCGTGGCGATCACTGCGCCGTTTGTCAGCCGCCTGACCGGGCGCTTCGAACCACGCACGGTGATCAGCACAGCGGCTTTGCTGTTGGCGCTGCCGTCACTGATGACCGCCTGGGCCGACAGCTTTGCCGAAGTGTTGGTGTGGCGGTGTGTGGCGGGGGTGTTGATCCCGGTGGTGTTCGCCACCAGCGTGGCGTATATCGGCGACCGCTGGCGTGGCGGTACGCTGACGGAGGTCACCAGCCTGTATGTGGCAGGGACCGTGCTGGGTGGGTTCGCCGGGCGTTTCATCACAGGCGTCGTGACTGAATATGTCGGCTGGCGCGAAGCCTTTGAATGGCTGGCGGTGCTGAGTCTGATGGTGGGTGGGTTTATCCAGTTTCTGTTGCCGATGAGTCGTGCGCGATCAGAGAAGGTTCAACCCTCGTTCTCGGCGGTTTTTAGCAAGCCTTTGCTGGCTGCCTACGCCGTAGGATTTTGTGTGTTGTTCTCACAGGTCGCAGCGTTTACCTACGCAGGTTTGTACCTTGGATTACCGCCCTTCAGCCTGGGGCCTGCGGCATTGGGCACGCTGTATATGGTGTTTTTGCTGGCGCTGATCGTGATCCCCATTGCCGGGCGCCTCAGCAAATCCCGGCCCCACGCCGAACTGCTGAGTGTGGCAGCGCTGCTGGGCATCAGCGGCTCGGCGCTGACGCTGGTGCCTTCCTTGTGGTGCATCGTGGTGGGCCTGGCCCTCAGTTCTACCGGCGTATTCCTCGCGCAGTCGGCAGCCAACGCGTTCACCACGGCAACGGCCCGTGACAATAAGGCAGGCGCTGTGGGGGTGTACCTCACGTGTTACTACCTGGGCGGCAGTTGCGGCGCCATTGTCCCGGCATTGACCTGGGAACGCTGGGGCTGGGCCGGGTGTGTGGCGCTGATTATCACCTTCCAGGTGTTGACCTTGCTGATCGCCCTGACCGGCTGGAGGCCCGCCAAACCTCAACTGATCCCGACGCCATGAATGCCATCCCACCCCGCCGTCGCACGCTGATCGCCGGCTGCAGCGCCCACGCCGTGCATGATGGCCTGACCGATGTCATCTACGTGCTGCTGCCGATCTGGCAAACACACTTCGCCTTGTCCTACGCCCAGGTCGGGCTGTTACGCGGTGCCTATTCCGGGATAATGGCGGTGTTCCAGCTCATGGCCAGCCGCGCCGCAAAACGCTGGGGTCGAGTGCCGATGCTGGTCGGCGGAACCGCGCTCGCCGGCACGGCTTACCTGTTGGTGAGCCAGGCCACCGGGCTGGTGATGCTATTGCTGGCGCTGCTGCTCGGTGGGCTGGGGGCCAGTAGCCAACACCCGCTGGCGTCTTCGATGATCAGCGATGCCTACGAAGACGGTGGCGGAATCAAGCAGGCGTTGTCCCAGTACAACTTCTCCGGCGACATCGGCAAAACCCTGATCCCCGGTCTGGTCGGCCTGTTGCTCACGCTGATCAGTTGGCGCGCCAGTGCCACGTTGCTGGGGTTGCTGGGGTTGGCGGCGGCGGGGTTGCTGTGGTGGCTTATTCCTGCGCAAACATCCGAAGCGTCCTCGACCAAAAAAGCCAAACCCTTCACCGGAACAGGCTCCGTCACCGGTCTGCGCGCACTGATCCTCACCGGCACCCTCGACAGCGCCGTGCGCATGGGTTTTCTCACCTTCCTGCCGTTTCTGCTGCAGGCCAAGGGGGCCGGCACCGCCGGTATTGGCCTGGCCCTGACCCTGCTGTTTATCGGCGGCGCGTTCGGCAAATTATTCTGCGGCTACCTGGGCGCACGCATCGGCATGATGAAGACGGTGTGGTTGACGGAGGGCAGCACGGCACTGCTGATCGTGGCGGCGGTGTACCTGCCGTTGAGCGGGTTGATGGTGATGTTGCCGGTGCTGGGGCTGGTGCTCAACGGCACGTCTTCGGTGTTGTACGGTGCGGTGCCCGATCTGGCACCAGCAGAGAAACGCGAACAGGCGTTCGCCGTGTTCTACACCGGCACGATTGGTGGCGGGGCATTGGCGCCGATGGTGTTCGGCGGGGTGGGGGATGCGCTGGGCGTGACGGTGGCGGTGATGCTGCTGGCCGGTATGTTGGGGGTGACGTTGCCGTTGGCGTGGGTGGTGCAGCGGGGAATTCACTCAAGCGATTGAGTGTCTGGCGGTATGTCCAGCTCGGGCGGCGTTGGTCCAGGAGCCAACGCCTTGTACAGACTCCAGGCCGCCCATACCACGGGGGAGGAAAGCCGAAAAACACAATGTGCATCTACGCGTTGACGGCTGAAGTCTGATCTTGCGAAGTTGCCTACACGCTCATCGGAACGCGTTGGGTTGTACACCATGGGAAGGCTATTTATGGTTTGTCAGCCGCTACATGCTCGATGGCAACTGCACGCAACGCATAAAGTGTGCCGGTATCCCGAAAGCTACCCGGTTCACTCGCCTGCGTGCAGTTGCCACCCTCCCATCAAATTCAACGCATAAAAAAACCGGCCACCAAAGGACCGGTTTTTTGCATCCCTCGTCAGAGACAACCTGACGCGGAACGAGAATCCGAGTGGAGCGGGTAGAGGGAATCGAACCCTCGTCGGAAGCTTGGGAAGCTACTGTTCTACCATTAAACTATACCCGCTCAGAGCGGCTGACTTTGTACCAGAAGTTCGCCGGGATTTGAAGTTTTTCTTCAAAAAAATGTGTGGGTTACAGATGTCTCACACATCGACAAGCGAACCCATTGCAGGAGCGAGCTTGCTCGCGAAAGACTCAAGAGCGCCACGTTCTCTCAGGAGACGAGCGTTATCGTTGACGTTCTTCGCGGGCAAGCCCGCTCTTGCAAGGGGGCGTGTTTCAGAGTGCAAAGGCATGTTGTGCCGGGCCGGTCTGATAACGCAATCGGCTGACCTGGCGCTCCGGTTTCAAGAAGCCCACCACCGCATCCCGGCTGTCCCGACAGGCGGCCTTGTGCTCCATGTCCAGGAAATGCCCCGTGGCCTGGATCGTGCTGAAGCTGCTTTTTGCCACATGCTGGCCAAACAGCTTGGCATCCTGGGCGCTGGTGTATTCGTCCCATTCACCGTTCAAAAACAACACCGGGATGTCGATCTGCCTGGCCGCCTTTAGGTAGCACAGGCGGTCACTGTTGAGCACATGGCTGATGTGGAAGTGCATCTGCCCATACTCGTGCTCGGCCAGGCTGCTCACGTGCTTGTAGTTGAAGCGCTTGAACAGTGACGGCAGGTGTTTGCCGATGGTGCTGTTGACCAGGTGGCCGACGCGATCGCGGTCGAGGTTGCCGAGGTAGTCGACGCCGCGTTCCAGGTAGTCGCGCATGGGCGCGTTGATCACTGGGGAGAACGAGCTGATCACGGCTTTTTCCACGCGACGTGGCCGGTGGGCGAGGGCGACCAGGGTGGCGGCACCGCCCCAGGAAAACGACAGCACATGTTCAGCGGCAAAGTGGTCGATGAGCTCCAGCAGGATCTGGCCTTCGACTTCCTTCGTCAGCATCTGCTCATGGTGGTTATGGATTTTGGAGCGACCGGCGTAGGGCTGGTCGTACAAAACCACATTGAACTGCGGGTACAGGCTTTTCACGGTTTGGGCGAAGGATGCCGTGGTGGCCATGGAGCCGTTGACCAGGATGATGGTCTTTGCAGCAACGTCCGCGCGATAGAACTCCGTGTAAACCCGATACTGACCCTGTATATCCAACACAGCGATTTCTGGCCTCATGTCGTAAGACTCCTGGCAAGCGGGTAGGGCGCGCAGATCACTCTGCACGAGCTTTGTGACAGGTAGGCATACGCCTGGAAAAGGAGGGCCCATGTCGATCCGATGACGGCTGGCCGACGGGTGTTGTTGTGACGGGCTGTTTGCCTGGAAGGCCCGTAGATCAAGCGCGGGCGGGGCAAGGTGTTTCTTGGAGGTTATAGGCGACTCGCCAGTCATATTTGAACTGGTGATCCTGATTCAAGCAGTCGAGTCGGTACCTCGCAAGGTGACCTGGCGGTTTTTTGCTATCAGCGGCTGAACGGTCGTCAGACCTGTCGGATTTCGTCGTCAGTCAGCGCCCGATACTGGCCGGGCGCAAGGGTCGCATCCAGCACCAGGGGGCCCATGCGCTCGCGGTGCAGGCCGATGACCTTGTTATCAAAGTGCCCGAACATGCGCTTCACCTGGTGATAACGCCCTTCGATGATGCTCAAGCGAGCGCGTCTCGGCCCGAGCAACTCCAACTCGGCAGGTTGGGTGGTCAGGTCTTCGAAGGCGAAGTACATCCCCTTGGCAAATGTCATTGCGTATTCGGGGCCGATAGCCTGTTCGGTCTCGACGAGATAGACCTTGGGCAACTTGGTCTGCGGTTGCGTCAGGCGCCGCGACCATTGGCCGTCGTTGGTGATCAGCATCAGGCCGGTGGTGTTGAAGTCCAGACGACCGGCAATGTGCAATTCGCCTTTGTCCGGCTCATCGAGTAAATCCAGAACCGTCGGATGTTGCGGATCAGAGGTGGCGCTCACGCACCCCCGGGGCTTGTGCAGCATGAAGTAACGCGCCGGTTTGCCTGCCTGCAGCACCTCATCGTCAACGCTCACTCGGCTGAATTCCCGCACCTCGTGATGGGGGTCGCTGACGGCCACGCCATCCACCGCCACACGCCGCTCAACCAACAGCAGGCGCACTTGCTTGCGATTGAAGCGCGGCAGGTTACTGAGGAAACGATCCACCCGCATTACGTCGGCTCAACCCTACGCAGTTGCTCATCGACCTGGGCACAGCGCGGGCACAGGCAGGCCTGGTTGCGCAGTTCATCGGGCAGGGCCTGGAGCACCGCCGGGTCGATGGTGACGCTGTAGCACCAGCAGGCCTGGTCAACCGTACGTGGGTCAGCCAGGCTGCAGTCGTTGCGTGCACCGCAGGCGGGGCAAAGGGTGGGTGTGGTCATGGGCTGGTTCGGGCAAGGTTGCGGATGATTCCGCCAGGCCCTGTACGATACAGGGCCGTCCCCGCCCAGGCCACTCAGAGCTGGAACTTGCTGACCAGCACGTTGAACGAGGTGGCCAGGCGCGACAGGTCCTGGCTGGAGGCGTTGGTCTGATGGGCGCCGGCGGCCGTCTGGGTGGACAGGTCCTGGATGTTCAGCAGGTTGCGGTCCACTTCGCGGGCCACCTGGGCCTGTTCCTCCGAGGCCGAGGCGATCACCAGGTTGCGTTCATTGATCTTCGCCACGCTGGTGGTGATCCGTTGCAGCGCTTCGCCGGCGTTCTGCGCCAGGGTCTGGGTGTTGTTGGCCCAGGTCAGGCTCTTGTTCATCGCCGCGACGGCGTCGTCGGCGCCGGTCTGCACTTCACCAATCATCTTTTCGATATCGACCGTGGACGTCTGGGTGCGATGGGCCAGGGCGCGCACTTCATCGGCGACCACGGCAAAACCGCGACCTTGCTCACCCGCACGGGCCGCTTCAATGGCCGCATTGAGCGCCAGCAGGTTTGTCTGGTCGGCGATGCCACGGATCACATCGATCACCTTGCCGATCTCCCGTACCTGCCCGGCGAGGTCTGCCACCGACTGCGTGGAGTCATTGATCTCAACCACCATCGAGCTCATGCCGGACACGGCCTGTTCCACTTGCTGGCGACCCTCTTCGGCTTCGGTGGTGGCCTGGCGCGAGGCTTCAGAGGTCGAGACGGCGTTGCTGGCCACTTCGTCCACGGCGGCGGTCATCTGGTTGACGGCGGTGGCCGCCTGTTGGATCTCATCGTTCTGGCGGGTCAGGCCACGGCTGCTTTCATCGGTGACCGCACTCAGTTCTTCAGCCGCCGATGCAAGCTGGTCGGACGCGTTGGCGATTTCCACCAGGGTGCTTTTCAGGCCGCCCTGCATATCCGAGAGGGCCATCAGCAGTTGCCCGGCTTCGTCGGTACGCTCGGTGACGATGGCCTGGGTCAGGTCGCCCTGGGCAATGCGTTGGGCGTTCTGCACGGCTTGAGCGATGGGGCGGGTGATCAGGCGGGTGATCAACACACCGATGATGACCGCAATGATGAAGGCCAGCACAATGCCGCTGATCATCCAGGTCAAGGCACTGTTGCGCAGTTCCTCGGCAGCGATGGCGCCTTCCTTGATCTGGCGGTTGTTGGACTCGATCATCACGCGGATCAGCTCGCGTGCCTGGCGGAAGAGTTCATTATTGCTGGTGTTGAGTTGGGTGCGGGCCTGATCGACCTGGCCGCCGTCGAGCATCGCCATGATGCTTTCGGAGTTGCTGATGTAGCTGGGCCAGAGCAGGTCAAGCTTGTCTCCCGCTGCCCGTTCGTCGTCTTCCAGCGGCGTAGCGCGGTAGGTGGCGTACGCAGCCTGGCTGCGCTTGAGTTCCTGGGCGATATCCTGGCGCACACGGTCGCGATCCTGTGGGGAGACGTCGCCCTTGCTGGCATCCAGCAAGCGATACAAGCCACGGTTATGGGCCACTATGCCATTGAGGGTGGCGGCCGTGTTGCTGACCGAGACCAGGTTGTTGGAGAACGTCAGCTCCAGCGCTGACGAGAGGCGAACCACGCCTTTGATCCCCAGCAGGCCCACCCCCAGGGTGACCAGCGCGCACAGTAGGAATGAGAGCAGCAGTTTGGTTGAGATTTTCATGAGTCAGGTCCGGGCAGGGTAGCGAAGGGTGCACGCTAGAGCCTCCCTGGCCCTTGGCGATGTCATAGTGACATCATCGCAATTGAGAAAGTTGCGAGCCAGATAAATTTACTGAATCGATAAAGCGCACGTAGATGTTTCAACCTATTACGAAAACGCACCAGATTCAGTTTTTGATGTCAGATATTTCGTCATTCAATGAAAGTTGAGTGCCGCCCTCCAGCGTCGCTGGAGGCGCTCTTCCGCGGTCCAGGAGGCCGCCATGTATCGACGACTGCTGCTCAGCGCTTTACTCGGTCTAACCCTTTCCGCTTGCGTGCCCTATTACGATGGAGGCCAGAGCTACTATCGATCCGAGGTCTATACCTCACCGGCACCGGTGTATTACTACGGCGGCGGCACGGCGTATCAGTACCGCCGTGATTACTACCCCGCGCCGCGCTACTACGCGCCACAACCGCGCTACTACTCGGCCCCGCGTTATTACCAGCCGCCGCCGCGTTACTACGGGCCGCGTGCCGGTTACCGGCCGTATCCAAACCAGGGCTGGGGCGGAGGTCATTGGGGGAATGGTGGTGGACACGGTCGCGGTTCCGACCATGGAGGTGGCCGCGGCGGTCACCGTTGACGGGCCTGTACGGCAAGCGGCGCATGAAGCGCCGCTTTTTTTTGGGGGCGCAGCCGTCAGTAATCGGACAGGTCGGCCAGCGGATGGCGACCTTCCCACGCCTTGTCGAAGTGGGCCTGCACCACCGCCTCAGGAACGGCGTTGATATCCGGCCAATGCCAATGGGGTGCCTGGTCCTTGTCGATCAAACGCGCGCGCACCCCTTCGCTGAATTCAGGATGACGGCAGCAATTGAGGCTCAGGGTGTATTCCATCTGGAACACCTGGGCCAGGGACAGGTGACGGGCGCGCTGGATCTGTTCCCACACCAGATGGGCGGTCAGTGGGCAGCCTTCGCTCAACGTCTTGCCGGCACGGCTGAACAGTGGATCGGTATGCTCACTCAGCAGGCTCAAGGCGCGCCAGGCACACCGCACGTCGCCTACATCCAGCCATTCGTCGATCTGTGCCCGGCGCGGCAGCCATTGCGCTTCGGGTTGCTGGCTGGCGGCTTCCTGGGCCAGCGCCTTGAGCAGGCTGTTGAGCTGCATCGGGGTCTGTTCCTGCCAGTTCAGTTGCAGCAGGCCATCAAGCAATTCGTTCTGCTGGTCGTCACGCAGGAAACGGTCGGCCAGGCCCAGGTCCAACGCGTCACGCCCGTTTATATGCGCACCGGTGAGTCCGAGGAACAACCCGAGCTTGCCCGGCAGGCGCGACAGGAACCCACTGGCGCCAACGTCCGGGTACAGGCCGATGCTGATCTCCGGCATGGCCAGCCGGCTGCTGGGGGTGACGATGCGGATCGCGGCACTTTGCAGCAGACCCATGCCGCCGCCCAGCACATAGCCGTGGCCCCAGCAAATCACCGGTTTCGGGTAGGTGTGCAGGCGGTAATCAAGGCGATACTCCGCCGCAAAAAATTGCGCCGCCAGCGCCGGCACCACGCCGGGCTCTTCGCGACAAGCCTGCGCCAGGCTGCGCACTTCGCCACCGGCGCAAAAGGCCTTGGGGCCGTTGCCGCGCAACAGCACGCAGACGATATTCGGGTCTTTGGCCCAGGTATCCAGGCGACTGCTCAAGGCGAGGATCATCGGCAGGGAAAGGGCATTGAGGGACTTTTCAGCGTCGAGGCTGGCGATGCCGATGCGGGCACCGTCGCTGCCGGTCAGCTCTTCGAAGTGCAGGTTCATCGTGACCTCAATCGAGAAGGTGAAGGATGAGTATGATCGCTTCGCAGGAAAGTGGCGTCGATGTGTCAGATCAATTGACAAGCGGGGTCGGCTTTCCTAGGGTTCGCCTCATTCTTTTTGACAAGACCATTCAACCATGACCGACGACGACCGTATCAAACTCGAACCCAGCTGGAAACACGCCCTGCGGGATCAGTTCGAGCTGCCGTACATGGCCCGGTTGCGCGAGTTCCTGCGCCAGGAACATGCCGCCGGCAAAGAGATCTACCCGCCCGGCCCGCTGATTTTCAACGCGCTCAACTCCACGCCACTGGACAAGGTCAAGGTGGTGATCCTCGGCCAGGACCCGTACCACGGTCCCGGCCAGGCCCACGGCTTGTGCTTCTCGGTGCAACCGGGCATCCCGACGCCGCCGTCGCTGCTCAATATCTACAAAGAGCTCAAGCGCGACTTGAACATCGACATCCCCAACCACGGCTACCTGCAAAGCTGGGCCGACCAGGGCGTGCTGATGCTCAACACCACCATGACCGTCGAGCGCGCCAATGCCAACGCCCATGCGGGCAAGGGCTGGCAGTTCTTTACCGATCGGATTATCGAAGTGGTCAGCGAACATCAGCCGCACCTGGTGTTTCTGCTGTGGGGCGCGCATGCCCAGAGCAAGCAGAAGCTGATCGACGCGACCAAGCACCTGGTGCTGACGTCGGTGCACCCGTCGCCGTTGTCGGCGTATCGCGGGTTTTTGGGTTGCGGGCATTTCAGCCGGACCAACAAGTTTCTTGAGCAGAATGGCGAAACGGCAATTGATTGGGTAGTGCCGCAGCTTTGAGTCCGCCTGGGTACGACGCAAGCGAGGTTTTCGCCGTAGGACCCTGTTAGTTCTGACAGTATCCAAGGCGTCGATTTCTGTTTTAACTGTTCTCCTGACCGTAGGCGGCGGGTGCGTGCCAGCGCAGTAGCCCAAGGTCGCCATATCATGGGTTGCGTTGGGAGAATGAGATGACTGACTCAAAGGTGCGCCAACAGAAAAAAAACGTCGCTAAAAACACCCGTCCCAACAAAAGAAAAAAGAACACTCCTGCAGCGGGACGTGCCGCTCCCTCACCCGGGGTGGTCGGCCCACTACCGGAAGATGGCCTTCCGCTGTTATGGGACGAAGCCGCTCACAAAATTCCCCTCTCAGTTCGGGGCCAGCCCTTCAAAGTTACCATTCCAAGCGTGTGGATGCCCAATAATGCAGCCACTAACGTGCGCACCGACATTCGATACTTCTGGAAGGGCGATCATGTGCATACCGCGCAGATTTTCGGTCCCTATGATCCTGCCGTCCTGTTCCCCTACACCCAAGAGCTGCCGGCATGGTTGTTGGATTCTCCCGGTATCAGCCTGCTGTACTACGAAATCAGTGGGGTATTGTTGCCGACGGGAGAGTCTGAGCGAACCCTGATTGACGTCGATGATAGCCCCCCCAACCTGGATAACCCGGGTACCGAATTGATATTCAACGACTACACGCTTGATGGCGTGAGTGATGCCGAACTCACCGCCGACGCAGGTATCCCCTGTGAAGTTCCGCGATACATGATCATGCGCACTGAGGACGTGGTCATGGTTTACTTTGGAGTCCTCCCCCATATCAATTACGTCGACCGCTTGGTCGTTGAACGGCGCCATATTGAAGACGGTGATCCGCTGCAGTTCTTGATACCCGAAGATTTTGTTCGCAACAGTGGGGGCGGTGAGCGGTGGGTGTCGTATCGGCTGATGGACCGTGTCGGCAACATTGGGCCTTTTTCCGATCCGGTCAAGCTCGATATCAACCTTGTTTCCTTGCCAGACTTGCTCCGGCCTTTGGTGCCTCGGGCAGAAACTGATGGCCTGATTGATCTGGATGATATCCGCCAAGGCGTTAGCGTCTCCATCCGCGAAGTGGTAGACGCAGAGCAGGGAGATATCATTACTCTGCGTTGGAACACCCATGTGTTGGCGACGATTACCGTAGGTCCGCTACAGATCTGGCCCATCCCTGTGGAGGTCGCGTGGCCGATATTCCTGGCGGGCGGGTTTGACGCTCGGTACCCGGTACGGGTCTGGTACCAGTTTGCGCGCGGTTCGCTCACCAAAAACTCACCGGACACCTTCATTGAGGTCGATGCTACGGTGGCAGGTGATCCTCCGGTCGGCCCCGATCCGATCAACCCCATGTTGCCGCGTGTAACGGTCAAAGGGGTCACTGAGGATAACGTGATCACTCCGGCAGACTCACCCGGCCCTGTTCTGGTTGAGGTGCCTTTGTTCGTCGATCCGGAGGTGGGGGAAAACCTGCGCCTTTTCTGGGGCAATGACGGTGCATTTGCCGATATCAAAGTGGTTGATCCCGGAGATGTCGCCGGGCAGAACGTGCGGTTGTATGTGCCATGGGCCTTGATCGTAGCGGGTGGTGGACTGGTAGACGTTTATTACTGGACCTACAACGGCGTCAATTATCAACGTAGCCCTGCCACCGAAGTGCGGGTTGAGTTGGACACGCTAACGGGGCTGCTTGCAGCCAACGTGCTGAACGATCACCCGAATAAGTGGATCACCTGCGACACCGTCCCTCAGCCCTATGAGGCGGTCATTGTGGGGATTCCCTGGAGCACGACTCACTTTGAAGTCGGGGATAAGGTCAGGTTGTTCTGGAGCAGTCACCGCACGCCCAATGGTGGGGGGACGCCTATTCCGGGGACTCAGGTCTGGTTTGAAGTGGAGCTGACAGACGCCCACAGAATTGCCGGCGTAGTAGAGGTGGATATCCAACCTTTCGACCCGTTGATCACGGTGCCAGGGCTGATTCCAACCAATGGTTCTGGGTTGCATTACTACCGCCTGTATAAAGCCTCTGGCCCAACTGGGAGGTCAGCAGCCAGACCCTCGCGGATTGACCTTATCCGGCCTAGTGGATCGACGTGTCTCGCTCCGCCCGCAGGTAAGCGGTCGAAGCCTGGCAAATCAAAATCCCAATAGAAAACAGGTTGAATGACAGGGGGGCTTAAGGCCTAATGCCAGTCAGTTAAGCTGACTGGCATTTTTATTTTTGATCGGGTATTTCGGCGATTTCAGCCTGATAGATCGAGGATAAATGCGCTCTTCCCGTCGATGGGGAAGAACATAATGCGGGGCAGAGGCATGCAGCTCGGCCAGGTATTTTGGGATGTTCCCGGAACGGTCGGCCGATACACTGTTGATGAAGCCTAAAATTGCCCAGGTGCATGCGGTGAAGCTCATTTCACACGGGTAGATTCCCGGACAGTGGCGACTCATTTCCACCATCTGATAGCGCAACAAGTTGTAGCCCAGCAACACTCCCCACAGCTCTTGCTCAATCATCTCGGGCGTCTTGCTGCGCAACGTATAGCTGCTGTTGAGCAGCGTCTGCTTCATCTCCCGAAACCCTAACTCGATCTCCCAGCGCTGGCTGTACAGGTCAACGATTTCGTCGGATGGAAAACGCAGCGGATCGGCCATCGACGTCAGGATCTGACATACCTTGCCCTTGACGGTTTTGCTCAGGAGGCGCGCCATCAGACGCTCCGGCAGCCCCGGCCATTGTTTACGGGCTTGTGGCGATGTGCTTAATGAGACAACCGCATCTTGACGACCCAAACGCTGAACAACGTCGTACTGCGCGCCTTTTCGCAGTGGCATCAACCAATGACGCTCGGTGCCCGCTTGTTGCCATTGGTGCAACAGCCCCAAAGAATAGAAGCCGCGATCAACAAAGTCAGCGAGTGATCTGGCGTAGTCTCGATCAATTGCTCAGCCAGCTTCATTTCGTTGCTGCGGTAACCGTCAAACGCGCTGCCGATCAGCATATGGCTGGTCAACTCCATTTGGCAGACCATACGCACCTGCGGGAACCCGGTGTCGCCGTGCTGGTTGCTGGCCGAGTCGTAGCGTGCTCGATTTTCGGGGGTGTCAGGCGTTCGCCAGACGACCCCGTCGACACCCAGCAGGCGCAAACCGGCCCAAGTGGGATGGCCAGCCGCCTCATGCCAACTTTTCTGAGTCAAATCGAAGACTTGTCGTACGGCCTCACTGCCCAGTCTCTGGCGGGCTTGGACTACGGCGCTGGGCGCAACCAGCGGGCGCTGGCCTGGCAGCATGATGTTCATGCGACTGACCACATCCCACGCCGACATGCGCCGGAAGAACGCCATGGAAATCACACACCAAAGCATCACTTCCAGCGGCAAGCGCCGCTTGCGCAGGGTCGCTACGCCGGCCTGCTCAAGTGCCTGCTCGACCAAAGAAGGATCGAGCAAAGAATCCAAACCCTCGATTGAGTGGGGAGTGGAGGCGATGTTGTGGGTCAGTTCCAGTGCCCGAGCGAGACGCATAAAAAAATCCGATGCCAGTACAGGCATCGGATTTTGATTTCTTGCGTAAGCGAACGGTGAACACACCTACCGACCTCCCAAATTAAGGGCGATGGTGTCCGCCTATTTTTAAGCGGACGCGATAGCCCTTAAATGCGCCAACGAAGCTCTTACCCCAAGTCGTTCAAAGCCCAGGTTGTCCAGGAATGCCTGCAACCCGGCGCCTCCATTTCCAGCGTGGCCATCAGTCACGGCATCAATGCCAACGTGATCCGTAAGTGGCTGCCACTTTTTCGAGACCAGCCACCCGCAACCCTGCCGGCGTTTGTTCCGGTAAAGGTCGCCCCGAAAAGGCAGGCCGAGTCATCGGTGATCATCGAGCTGCCATTTGGCGA